>NZ_JALJQZ010000043.1 GCF_022968395.1 Affinirhizobium lemnae | reverse complement strand
GCCAACTTCATGGGATTCGTCAAACTCGCAGCCATCGCCATCTGGCTCAAATAGCTAAATCGTCACTACCGCCTAGTAGGCTTGGCGCATGCGACCAATCCTTCGGGCGCGTTCTTCCGGTGTCCAGATCTCGCGCTTGTTTTCACGGGGAGTGCTGCGTCTATTCAACTTGAACCGGGAGACAAGCTCTGTCAGAACGGCAGTGCCGTCCGAAAGCGATTGGCTGATCTGCGTGGACTGTGCAACCATCTCGGCGTTCGCCTTTGTGATTCGATCGACATCCATGACGGAGTGGTTGATTTCCTCAAGTGCAAGAGCTTCCTCGGCAGAGGATGTGGCGACGCCATCGACATTGCGATCGATTGCCTCTACGAAACTTTCGATCTCCTGCAGGGCCTTGCCAGTTTCGCCGACCAGCCGGACGCCATCCTTCACTTCATCCGCTGACGTGCTGACCAGCCTCTTGATATCCTTCGCAGCACTCGCAGAACGTTGTGCAAGCTCACGTACCTCCTGCGCCACGACGGCAAAGCCCTTGCCGGCCTCACCGGCGCGTGCAGCTTCTACCCCAGCGTTAAGGGCCAGCAGGTTTGTCTGAAAGGCGATTTCGTCAATCACCCCAATGATCTTGCCGATCTCGTTCGACGCAGCCTCGATCCGCTCCATTGCGCTCACCGTATTGCGAACGACCTCGACAGATGAGGCTGCAGCCAGACGCGCATCGCTTGCAAGCTTTCGCGTCTCCCGCGTACGTTCGGTTGCGGAACGAACATTCGACGTGGCTTGAGCAAGTGCTGTTGCCGTGGTTTCCAGAGCGGCAACTTGCTGGCGCGTGCGGGCGGACAATTCTTCGGCTGACTTGCTCATGGCCGCACCGTTCTCCATCAGGAACTCGGCCTGATTGAGTACGCCGGAAAGGGTCTGCTGGAAGGCGCCGATCGAACTATTGAAATCCTGTCGCAGGGGTTCGAATTCGGCGCTGAAGGTATTGTCGAGGGTCATGCGTATATTGCACTCGGCAAGGCGATGCAGTCCGGCACCGAGTTCTTCGATAACGCGTACCCGTTCGGAAACATCGGTCGCAAACTTGACCACTTTCAGCACCTTGCCATCGCGGTCGACGATTGGGTTATAGGACGCCTGGATGTCGACGCGCTTTCCACCTTTGCCAAAACGGGTGAACTGATCCGCGATGAAGGCACCGGCCCCCAGTGTTGACCAGAACTCGCGGTAATCGCGAGACGCAGCATAGTCTTGATCGCAGAACATTGAATGGTGTCGACCGATGATCTCTTCGCGCGAATAGCCCATAGTTTGAAGGAAGTTGGAATTCGCCTCAATGATCTCACCCGTCGGCGTAAATTCAATGCTGGCTTGCGCGCGATCCAGTGCCGCGAGCTTGCCTTCTGCATCCAGCGTTCGGAGCTTTTGCGCCGTGATATCCGTCGCGAACTTCACGACTTTGAACGGCTTTCCGCCTCGATAAACCGGGTTGTAGGAGGCTTCGATCCAGATCTCCCGGCCTCCCTTCGCTAAGCGTTTGTATTGACGCTGGTCAAAACGACCCTCGGCGAGACTGGACCAGAACTGCTTGTATTCGATAGATGCCGCTTCGGCGGGCAACACGAACATACGATGATGCTGCCCAACGATCTCCGACAGTTGATATCCCATGACCTTGAGGAAGTTCTCGTTCGCGTGCAGGATCCGACCGCCAAGGTCGAACTCTATGATTGCCTGCGATCGGTTAAGTGCTGCGAGTATAGACCGCGCATCGCTGCCGAGATCAAAAATAGACATGAAAGCCTCATAGGCGGAAAGAACCTGGCTAGTGGACAATAAATAGTAAGATTTTACTAATTTATTAAAATAGAGGAGTTTGTGTTAGAAAACATTGATGGAGTGCAGCGTTTTGGCTTCTCCTACATCGCGCAAGATAAGAGATGCACTCCGCAAGATTTATACCCTTCCGGAGTACGATGCAGCGGTTGTGCTACTTGTTGGCCATCTTCGCCATGCTCTCCGGATAGCGCTCGCCCTTGACCTTCGAGGGAGCAAGCATGTCACCCAATTCGGCAAGTTCCTTTGCAGACAAATCGATATCTGCTGCGGCGACATTCTTCTCCAGATTGGCAATCTTCGTTGTACCGGGAATTGGTACGATGAAATCACCCTGTGCCAGCACCCATGCCAAAGCCAGTTGACCTGCGGAAACACCTTTCTTCGCGGCCATCTCTTCAAGTAGATGAACCAGCGCAAGGTTCGCATCGAAATTCTCGCCCTGGAACCGGGGAAGGCTGCGCCGGAAATCGTTTTCGGCAAGGCCATCAAGATTTTTCAGGGCGCCGGTTAGCGCGCCGCGACCGAGTGGCGAAAATGGAACGAAGCCGATACCGAGTTCCCGGCAGGTATCCAGAACACCGTTTTCCTCGGGGTCACGAGTCCACAGGGAATACTCGCTCTGGATGGCGGCGATGGGATGGACGGCGTGCGCGCGCTTGAGCGTTGCGGCGCTTGCCTCGGAAAGTCCGAGTGCCCGCACCTTGCCTTCCTTCACCAGTTCCGCCATGGCGCCGACGGTTTCTTCGATCGGGACGTCCGGGTCCACGCGGTGCTGATAAAATAGGTCGATCACCTCGACGCCGAGCCGCCTGAGGGAAGCTTCCGCGACAGCCCGTACATGGTCCGGACGGCTGTCGACGCCCGACGGGCGCGCGGCCTTTGCCTCATCGCTGATGGTAAAGCCGAATTTGGTCGCGATCAGCACCTTGTCCCGGTAGGGCTTGAGGCCCTTTCCCACCAGTTCCTCATTGGTAAACGGTCCATAGACTTCCGCCGTGTCAAACAGCGTCACGCCCAGTTCCACAGCGCGTGCCAGCGTATTTAAGGAAGCCTGCTCTTCGATGACGGCTGTGTAGGCATGGGTCATCCCCATGCAGCCCAGCCCGAGAGCGGAGGTTTCCAGGGATCCAAGTTTTCTCTTTTGCATGGTCTAACCCTTCCGGTTGACGGATCGGCTTTAGCCGATCGTGATGCGATATCTGAGATGCCCGTCCGACTGGACGAAGCTGTCATAAAGTTTCCGCGCCGTAGCGTTCGTCTCGGCCGTGTGCCAATAGAGCCGGGACCAGCCATTGGCTTTCGACAGATCGACCAGATCCTGCAACAGCGCGCGCCCCACGCCTTTGCCGCGCTGGCTTGCATCGACAAACAGGTCTTCGAGATAGAGATCCTTGCCGAGAATCCATGTGCCTTCATGGGTCAGGCAGAGCGCGAAGCCTTCAACGCGCCCATCAACTTCTGCAACGCGCATGAAGATGCTGCTATCGGGGCTGAGCGCCTTGGAAAAGGTCGAGGCCGAGATCTCGTCCGAAACCGTGACCTGATAGAAATCCAGATAGCTGGCCCAGAGTTCGCGAAAGCGCGCCTCATCGCCAGCCGTGGCATTGCGGATCAAGATGCCCATCAGAGACCGGCCTCGTTCAAGCGCGCCATCTGGTCGGCAGACAATTGAAGCGAGCCCACGGCCACGATCGATTCCAGCTGTCGCAGGGATGTTGCAGAGGCAATCGGTGCGGTGATTCCCGGCCGCGCAGCCACCCAGGCGATCGCGATGCTGGCCGCAGACGCATTGGTTTCGACCGAGATCTCGTCCAGCGCCGCAAGGATACGCATCCCCTTGTCGTTGAGATAATCGGCGACGCGATAGGAGCGCGCGACACCCTCGGTATCCTTTAACTCGCGATATTTGCCGGTCAGAAATCCTGCGGCCAGCGCATAGTAGCTGATAACGCCGATTTCCTCACGCTGGCAGAGGTCCGCAAGCGCCCCCTCGAATTTCTCGCGAGTGTAAAGATTGTATTCTGGCTGAAGCACGTCGTAGCGCGGCAGGCCCTTGCTGGCAGCAGCGTCGAGCGAGGCCTGCAACTGCGTCGCATTATAGTTCGAGCACCCGATGGCACGCACCTTCCCGGCCTGTTTCAGCTTTGCGAAGGCCTCCAGGCTCTCCTCGACAGGAACTTCGGTATCCGGCTTGTGGGCCAGATAGAGATCGACATAGTCGGTTCCGAGCCGCTTCAGGGAGGCGTCGATCGCCTGTTCGATCCAGCCCTTGGAGAGCCCTGTCTTCTGGCCGCGATTATCGAAGCCGACCTTGGTGACGATGATGGCCTTGTCACGGCTGACGCTTCCGCGTTTCAGCCATCTGCCAATCACCTCTTCGCTCTCGCCACCCTTGTGACCATCGACCCAGGCCGAATAGACATCGGCGGTATCAATGGTGTTGAAGCCCGCGTCGAAGAAGCGATCGAGCAGGTCGAAGGATGTCTTTTCGTCGGCGGTCCAGCCAAAGACATTGCCGCCGAATACGACAGGGGCGATCGAAAGACCTGTGCGGCCAAGGGCGCGGTGTTGCATGAAATCTGCTCCTGGAATTTCAATGGATAGGTTGGGGATATGGAGCAACGCTATCCTGATGGAAGGTCATGCACCAATCAAAAGGCGTTATGGAGGATCACGGAAATAAATCGATTGGATTGACCTCCGAACAGCAATTGCATCCGCCTCATGCGGTTCGTAAGGTAGACCGAAAATAGTGAGGAGATCCCCATGTTCCGTTTCGGAATCCTTTCCACCGCCCGTATCGGTCAGAACGCTGTCATTCCCTCCATTCAGGATGCGGAGAATGCGGTCGTCAGTGCAATTGCCAGCCGCGACATGACCCGCGCCCGTGCCATGGCGGATCGATTTTCAGTGCCGCATGCCTTTGGTTCCTATGAGGAAATGCTGGCATCCGATGTAATCGATGCCGTCTATATCCCGCTGCCCACCAGTCAGCATGTCGAATGGACGATCAAGGCGGCAGAAGCGGGCAAGCATGTGCTGTGCGAAAAGCCCATCTCGTTGAAGGCCAGTGAGATCGACAGGCTTATCGAGGCAAGAGATCGCAACAAGGTGCTGATCTCGGAAGCCTTCATGATCACCTATGCCCCCGTGTGGCACAAGGTGCGGGAACTTCTGCGCAATGAGGCCATCGGGCGTCTGCGCCACGTGCAGGGTGCGTTCAGCTATTTCAACCGCGATCCTTCCAACATGCGAAACATTCCGGAGTTGGGCGGCGGTGGCTTGCCGGACATCGGCGTATATCCGACCATGGCCACCCGTTTCGCTACCGGCAAGGAGCCATTGCGGATTCAGGCCACGACGGAGCGTGATCCGGAGTTCGGAACCGACATCTATTCCAGCGTAAAAGCCGATTTCGGCGATTTCGATCTGACCTTCTATGTCGCCACCCAGATGGCTGCCCGGCAGGTCATGGTGTTCCACGGCACCAAGGGCTTCATCGAGGTCAAGTCGCCGTTCAATGCGGATCGCTACGGGGCCGAGGAGGTCGAACTGACCGACCAGGGTCACGGACGCTCAGAAGTGTTTCGATTCCAGGATAGCAGGCAGTACAAGCGTCAGGCAGAGGCCTTCGCTCGCGCCGCAACCGGCAACCAGGCCGAGGTGGTCACGCTGGAAAGCTCGCGTGCCAACCAGCAATTCATCGATGCCATCTATCGCGCAAGCGAACACGACGGCTGGGAAAAGGTCTAGTCCCGCTTGTCTGGTCGCTGGAAACGGCGAATTCGTTTCAGGCCAAAGGCAAGAAACGCAAGGGAGCCGAGCCACGACAAGGCGAGATGAACGACCGGCTGAACGATTGGCGCTCTTTCGCTCAAGACAGCGAAGAGCCCCGTATTGACGACAACGGTGATGACAACGAGCGGCCAGAGACCGGGCCGCTCGACAAAGGCGCGTGGTGGCTTGCCGAAACCGGTGAGCAGGCGAATGGCCTGGGCAATCCCGTAAGCCAGGACGAGCGACATGAGCCGCGAGACGATCAGTCCCTGCATGCTTGTATCGAGGACCATGAAGAGCAGCAGGTCGGCAAGCACTGTAACACCGACCATGACCAGCCAGTCTGTTTTCTCGCGCCGTTCAGACATTGATGGTCAGCAATCCCGCAATGATCAGGAAAGCTCCAACCGCGTATCGCAGGCTCAAGGGCTCGCCGAAGAAGATTTGCGCCAGCACGGGCACAAAGCAGAATGTAAGGCCCATGAATGAATAGGCGATCGTCAGCGGCACGGACTTCAGTACATAGATCCAGATGATTGTACCGAGCCCGTAAAGAATAAGAGCTGCGATAAGGATAGGGTTCAGCGCCAGTGACAGGAGGCCGTTGACCGAAAAGGAACCCGCGGTCTGGCTCGTCATCTTGAAGAGCACCTGGCCCATGGCGATCATCAGCGGTGTGCCGATCAGCCCGAGCCAGAGTGCCGGTGTGAGGCTGGAAAAATCCATCACGCTCAGCCTTCTCTGTCTTCCAGGTAGAAGATGTCACGCCCGATATCTTCGCACACATAGCGTAACGGCACCGGGTGGACGGCGCGCAGGAAGGAGTGCGTATAGGGGAAGAAATTGAAGTGCGGATTGAAGGTGTAGCGATATTCCCGTTCGCGCGGCACGACGATGATCAGACGCTTGCGCGCAATCCGGCGAAGCTCTGCAATGGCTTGCCGATACTCCAGCACATGTTCGATAACATGCGTACACACCACCGTATCGAACTCGCCATCGGCAAAGGGCAGCTCTTCGATCTTGGCGGCCACATACTCGACACCCGGCAAGGCCGCCGCATCATCGATGACGAAGTCGACACCCGTCACGCGGGCAAGATCCGGGTTGCCTGCTTTTATATGAGTCAACAGCGCGCCTGTACCGCAACCGACATCGCAGACACTCGATCCGGCTATTTCGCTGACAATGCGTCGGATGCAGGCATCGGAATTATCCGTTCCAGCGTGTACGCGCGGATGATTGCGGTAAAGCTCGGCATATTCATCCGCTGTCAGGAAAGGCGCACGTTCGCGAAATCTGGCAAGGTGGGAGATGTGTGAACCCCATGCACTCTGCGCAAGCCAGAGAAACAATCGGGAATCCCGCAGGATGGGTGGCAGGATGTCTTCGATGACGAAGCGGATCTTGTTGGTCGTCTCGCGTTTCATGCGGCGTCCCGTTTCCCTTCAGTGGCGGCAACCGGGGAGCGTTGTCGTTCGGAAAACAAGGAAGGCAGATTAATGTAGTTCAGCCGAAGCACTTCATTTCGGCCTCGCGCAACCGAATCCAGGATCACGCCCGCTGCGAAGGAGACGAAGCCCAGACCATAAAGGCTGAGTGAGAAAACCCAGGTCGGCATGCGCGGAACAAGACCCGTCTCGAAATATTCGATGAGGACCGGCGCCGAGAACAGCAGGCCCGCGCAGCAGAAGAGGGCCGCAATCACGGCGAAGAAGGCAAACGGGCGCGTTTCCTTCATCAGCATGGCGAACATTCTAAGAATGCGAAAGCCATCCCGAAATGTGGAGAGCTTCGAAAACGACCCCTCCGGCCGCCGCCCGTAATCCAGTTCAAGCTCCGTCACCGGCAGCTTCAGGCGGGAGGCGTGAACGGACATTTCCGTTTCGATCTCGAAACCGCCGGAAACTGCCGGAAAGCTTTTGACGAAACGCCGCGTGAAGATCCTGTAGCCCGAAAAGATATCGGTGAAATCCGAGCCAAACATCTGCCGGTAGAGAAGATTGAACAACCGGTTGCCCGCCGCATGTCCCTGGCGGCCTGCGTCGGCATGCACCCCGCGACGGGTTCCGACAACCATGTCGACGCGCTCGGTCAGAAGCGTTCGAACCAGTTCGTCGGCATCTTCCGGTGCGTAGGTGCCGTCGCCATCTGCCATGATGTAGAGATCGGCTTCGATGTCGGCGAACATGCGGCGCACCACATGCCCCTTGCCCTGACGCCGCTCTCGACGCACCTCGGCGCCTGCCAGCATGGCCGCGAGTGCCGTGCCATCGGTAGAATTGTTGTCGTAGACGTAGATCCGGGCGGAGGGGAGAGCCGACCTGAAACCCTGGACAACGGATGCGATGGTGGAAGCCTCGTTGAAGCAAGGCAGAAGGACGGCGATCTTCAGTTCGCCCGATGCGGCATCATCCATGATCTGATCTACTCGGTACACTGCAAATGGAGGCGACGCCGGAAGAAGGGCCGGGTGCTCGCGCTTTACTATTTCTTGAGAAGGTTAAGGCTAGGTTTCGACCGCGCATCACGTGGCATGCCGTTGCCGGAGATTGACCGATTATGACCATCTGGACGAGCGAAAGCGGCCTTCATGGCGATGAACGTCACAAACTGAAAGGTACTTTCAGTCGGCTTCTGCCAAGCGTCCTCGTCTATGCGGTCGTTCTGATCGGCCTGATCCTGTTCTTTCATCTTTCAACCGCCACTGATTACGTCGGTGGTGACAATGATGATGTGGTACGGCTCGTTCAGGTTCGTGATCTGTTGAACGGTCAGGGATGGTTCGACCTGCATCAGTATCGTCTGGGTCTGGAGGGCGGCACGCTGATGCACTGGTCGCGCTTTGTCGATCTGCCGATCGCAGCCCTGATCCGTTTCTTTTCCCTCTTCACGGGATCATCCATCGAAGCTGAGACACTCGCCCTCATTGTCTGGCCACTGTCCACCGCTGTGGTTCTCCTGGCGGCTGCCGGTCTGGCCGGTCGGCGGCTTGGCGGCATCCCCACCATGCATATTTCGCTGGGTTTGGCCTGCCTCTACATCTTCACGATGAAGCGCTTCTATCCCGGCAACATCGATCATCATAACGTACAACTGGCGACGCTCATGGTGATGACGGCGATGTTGCTGGACAGGCGATGGAGTGGTTCAAGCCATCTGTGTGCGGGTATTGCGGCAGCCTTTGCCATTGCCATCGGGGCCGAAACCATACCGGTGGTCGCCGTCGGCTGCATGGTCGTGACCTTGCAATGGTGCTGGCACGGCAAGGAATTCGCTCCGGCGGCGCGCAGCTTCGGACTTGCCTTTGCCCTTTCCATCTCGGCCTTCTTCTTCGCAACAGTGCCGCCCAGTGCCTATGGCGCGGTAACCTGCGATAACCTGTCGCTTGGCTTCTATTCGCTTTCAGCCGTTGGCGGCGCCGGGCTTTTCCTGGCCGGACGTCTGACCGGTCTGGTGACGCTCAGGCAGCGGATTGTTGCCGTGGCGCTCATCGGGGTCGCCGTTCTGGCGACGGGGTTGTTGATCGCCCCGCAATGTCTTGGAAATCCGCTTGCCAATCTCGACCCTATGCTGGTGGAGCTGTGGCTCGATAACACGACGGAAGCGCAGTCGGCCCGTACACTGCTGGCGACATCGCCGGATACTTTTGGAGCCTTTTATCTCGTCGGTCTGTTTGCTGTGGCCGTTTGCGTGTTCAGGATCATCCAGAAGGACAGAGCAGAGGCGCATCTGCTGCTTCTGGCGCTTATTGGAACCGCATGGCTGATTTCTCTCGTGCAGGTCCGTGGCGCCGCCATCACCAATGCCTTGACCATCCTTCCGCTTTCGTTGTTGATCAGCGACCTGAAGCGCCATTCCAATGCCGAGCCTGAAAACATGAATGCAGGCCTGGCCTACATTCTCGCCGCTCTGTTTTCCGTTCCCGTTGTTTGGGCCTTGTTCGGTTCCGTCGCGATGAATGGAGTAAGGGAAGCGTTCAGTTTCAAAACGATTTTATACAAGGACAACAGCAGCATGGAGGGTGAAGCCGACTGCCGATCGAGCGCCGATGGCCTTGCGCTTGCGGGCTATCCCATGGGCGTCGTCGCTGCCCCCTCCGATAGTGGCGCTACCATTCTTCGTTATACGCCGCACCGGGTTTTGAGTGCGCCATACCATCGCAATCAGGCAGGCATGCTGACCGAGCTTCACATCGGACTGTCCAGGCCCGACGAGGCGGAGGCTTTCCTGAAAGGCGCGAAGGTAACAGTTCTTGCTTTCTGTGCGGGTGATCCGCAGACCCGAAACCTTATGAAGGTGAACCCGCAAGGCCTCTATGCGCAGCTTGCCAAGGGCAATGTTCCCGATTTCCTTCAGCCTCAACCCGCGAAGGAAGGGTCACATTTCCGCATTTACACCGTTCGCCCATAAGAAAAGTGCAGGACAATCCATCGCGGTCGGATGAAAATCACATCCGGATACGATAGATAGGGCCTATGAGCAGATCCCTTTTCTCTGATCAGCCGACGAACCTGGCCGAAATTTCGGTGTCGGAACTCTCCGGCTCAATCAAGCGTACCGTTGAAACCGCGTTCGATCATGTGCGCGTGCGCGGCGAGATTTCCGGCTATCGTGGCCCCCATTCGTCCGGTCATGCCTATTTCGCCCTGAAGGACGACAAGGCGCGCATTGATGCAGTGATCTGGAAAGGGTCCTTCTCCAAGCTGAAGTTTCGCCCGGAAGAGGGCATGGAGGTGATCGCGACCGGCAAGGTCACGACCTTCCCCGGCTCGTCAAAATATCAGATCGTCATCGAGACACTGGAGCCCGCAGGGGCCGGTGCGCTGATGGCGCTGCTGGAAGAGCGCAAGCGCAAACTTGGCGCTGAAGGGCTTTTCGATCCGGCGCGCAAGCGGCGGCTCCCCTTCATGCCCAAGGTGATCGGCGTCGTCACGTCACCAACCGGCGCCGTCATTCGCGATATTCTTCACCGCATCACCGACCGCTTTCCGGTGCATGTCGTGGTCTGGCCCGTCACAGTGCAGGGGGAGGGATCCGGCGACGAGGTTGCCAACGCGATCCGCGGCTTCAATGCCCTTGATCCCTTGGGTGCGGTTCGCAGGCCCGATGTCCTGATCGTTGCCCGCGGTGGCGGCAGCCTTGAGGATCTCTGGAGCTTCAACGACGAGGCTGTCGTGCGCGCTGCGGCGGACAGCGAGATTCCGCTCATTTCTGCTGTGGGTCACGAAACCGACTGGACGTTGATCGATTACGCCGCCGATGTGCGAGCGCCAACGCCGACCGGGGCTGCCGAAATGGCGGTTCCGGTAAAGGCCGATCTCGATGCGCAGATTTCCAATCTTGCGGCACGGCTTCGTGGCAGTTCTTCGCGTCAGATGGACAGCCGTCGGCAGAACCTGCGGGCTCTGGTGCGGGCGCTACCCTCTCTTGATCAACTGCTGGCCTTGCCGCGCCGACGTTTTGATGAGGCGTCTGCCGGACTGGGTCGAGGTTTGGAGAGAACCACACTTGCCAAGCGCCGGATTATGGAACGGGCGACGGCGGGCTTGCGGCTGGAACTTCTTTCCGGTCGCATTGCGGATGGTCGCCGGCGTATTGCAGAGCAGGTCTTGCGCAAGGATCGCTGCCTGGAGCGGCATCTGCTGCGCGAGCGAAGCCGGCTGGCCAAGGCGGAGGTCAGCCTTCTCTCCCTGCCGCAGAGGCTGAGCGGGCAGATCGAACGCGACCGTCTGAACCTTCAATCCTTGATCCGGCATGCAGATACGGCCTTGGTCCATGCGCTGTCGAGGCGGACTGCTGCTGTGCTGGCCCATGACCGGATGCTGCAATCTCTGTCCTACAAGAATGTTCTGAAACGCGGCTATGCTGTCATTCGCGGTGAGGATGATCGACCATTGACGCGGGCCGCCAATGTCGCTGCCGGACAAATGCTGTCCGTCGAATTTGCAGATGGACGGATTAGCGCAAGTGCGGTGGAGGGAAGTGAGCCCCCCACATCTACGCCATTGCCTGAAGCGCCGGTAGCGCGCAAGCGAGTAGCCAAATCGGCTTCCGCTAAAGGACCGGAACAGGGTTTCCTGTTTTAGCGCGAGCAGCCCGAGCCGCTCGCACATCGTTTGCCGGATTGCTTTACGCCCATTCACCCTTGCGCATGACGGGTACGCGACTGCCGTCTTCGCGCAGGCCATCGATGTCGACCTGATCGGAGCCAATCATCCAGTCGATATGGATGAGCGAGGAATTGCCGCCCTGAGCCTTGATCTGCTCCGGTGACAGAGATGCGCCGTCGAGGAAGCATTTCGAGTAGCATTGGCCAAGTGCGATATGGCAGGAGGCGTTTTCGTCGAACAGCGTGTTGTAGAACAGCACACCCGATGCCGAGATCGGCGACGAATGCGGTACCAGCGCCACTTCGCCTAAGCGGCGCGCACCTTCATCCGTATCCAGCACCTTGTTCAGAACACCTTCGCCCTTAGAAGCCTTGGCTTCAACGATGCGACCCGCCTCGAAACGCACCTGGATATTGTCGATCAGCGTACCCTGATGCGAGAGAGGCTTGGTGGAGGAAACGGTGCCTTCAACCTTCAGGGCATGTGGTGTCGTAAACACTTCTTCGGTCGGTATGTTCGGGTTGCAGATGACCCCGTTCTTGGCCTTAGACGCGCCGCCATGCCACTCGTGACCATCTGCGAGACCGACGGTCAGGTCAGTGCCAGGGCCGGAAAAGTGCAGCGCCGAGAAACGTTCGGTGTTCAGCCAGCTGGAGCGCTTTTTCAGATTGGCATTGTGCTCTGCCCAGGCAGCGATCGGATCAGGGGTGTTGATGCGCGAAGCCGCGAAAATCGCTTCCGCCAGTTTGTGGACGGCTTCTTCTTCAGGAAGGTCCGGGAAGACCTGTCGTGCCCAGGCCGGGTTCGGATAGGAGCAGATGTGCCAGTTGATGTCGAAGTTGGAAATCTTCTCCAAAGCTGGTTTGTAGGCAATGGATGTTGCCTTGTTGGCGCGAGCAACCTTCTCCGGATCCTCGTTGGCCAGCATCATGGGGTTGTCGCCGGAGATGGCGAGACGCGCAGCGCCTCCCGCATAGGCTTTGGCCATACCTTCGTAGAGCCAGTCGGCTGCCTTGTCGAAGCTCGCATCCTGTCCGTAACGGAAGCGCGCAAGCGTCGTTTCTTCATCCGAATAAAACGTGGATACGATACCGGCGCCCGCGCTGTAGGCATGCTTTGTGATGAGGCGGACAAGGGGAAGGGCCGCCAGCGGCGCCGTCATAACCAGATCCTGCCCCTGCTGCAATTGAAGGCCGACCTTGACGGCGACCTCTGCCAGCTTTTCCAATTTGATGGGGTCGACGGGGCTCTTGATCTCGGTGTGAAGGGTCATGTGCTGCCTGCTTTCAAGATGATATTCATAGGAGATAGGCCGGGCCTCAACGCTCTGCAATGACGGAGGCGATGATCGCGTTGAGTGCGCGCTGTGCATCTGTTGGCGCAAGGCGCACCTGCAGCCCGCGCTGGCCGCCATTCATATAAACCAGCGGTTCGTTCATCGCGGCCTCCTCGATTGCAGTCGGAACCTGCTTCTTCTGTCCGAAGGGGCTTATGCCGCCAACGACGTAGCCGGTCGCCTTTTCCGCCAGGGCGGGTTTCATCATGGCTGCGGATTTGCCACCGAACGCAGCCGCCAGTTTTTTCATCGAAACCTCGCGGTCAGACGGCACGACCACGCAGACCGGCTTCCCATCGACCTCTGCCATCAGAGTCTTGAGCACCCGGTGCGGCTCTTCACCGATGGCTTCCGCCGCCTGAAGCCCGACCCGCTCCGCATTGGGATCGTAATCATAGGTGTGGACGGTAAAGGTGATGCCAGTCTTCTCAAGGGTCTGCGTCGCGCGTGTATTCTTGGACATCGCAACCTCGGGATCAACGAGAGGACGAGAAAAGAGCCTCGTAGAGCTCTGGCTTGAAGCCGATGGTGATGGCGCCGTTGGCCTCCAGAACAGGACGCTTGATCAGGGAGGGCTGCGCAATCATCAATGCGATTGCCTTGTCTTCGCTTAAGTTGGCTTTGTCTTCGTCGGTCAACTTCCGGAACGTTGTGCCTGCGCGGTTCAAAACAACGTCAAGACCTTCGGATGCAATCCATTTGGCAAGATGTGCCTCATCGATCCCTTCCGATTTGTAGTCGTGGAAGCGATAGCCGACACCGTGATTGTCCAGCCAGTTGCGCGCCTTCTTCATGGTGTCGCAGTTTTTGATGCCGAAGATGGTGATCATGGCTGCCTTTCTCCTGGTGCGATTCTGGTGCGTAGAATGCCGCAGGAATGATCAAATGGTAAAGCTTATTTACCGGACATGCGATAATCGCATGGCTCCCATCTTCTCTTGTGCCTTGCAAAAAGAGCCTCCAGTACCGATATCTTGTTTAGACAAAAGGAGAGAAAAATGTCTACGAACACAAACAGAATGCGCGGTGGTTTCATTGGTCGTGCGATTGCTGTTTTTGGTGCCGCCGCTTCCGCTTCCGCCGCCGTTGAGGCTGGCCGCAAGCCGCTGAAGCGCGATCTTGTAACGCTGGGTATCGACCCCAAGGCTTTCGATCGCAGCTGATATCTGGCCGTCTCAGTGTTGCTCACGAATGCAAGCCGCGCCCGTCGCGGCTTTTCTGTTTTTCGAGATATCTTCATTATTTACGATGTTATGGCCATCGGTACACTGAGCTTTAACCATCGCAACCGATACTTCCGATAGCTCAGGGAGAATCGCGTGGTCGCATCTATACAGCATGCTTCGAACTTTGAAGAAAATGTCGCGGCGGACAATACGCTTCGCCATGCTGTGTCACGGCTCGCCGCAGAAGCCTCAGATCTCGGCGTTCACCTCGTCGATATTGCAGGTGCACTACAGGATACTGCCGGCCAGTCCGGCGAGCATGCCGCGCTGCTAAGGCGGATGACGGATGCGGCCCAAGCGATGGCGCAGACCAATCGTCAGATCGCATCTTCGCTCGGTGAGACAGACAGTCTGGCAACAAGTGCGCGCGAAGTACTGGGCGTGCAGGCAAAGCAATTGGACGGCTCCATCCATGCCATTGACGACATGGTCACAGCCTCGCAGGAAATCGGAACCGAAATCAGATCCTTTTCGTCAGCGCTCAGCGAGGTTGGACGATTGGCCGAAGACATCGGGACAATCGCGCGCCAGACCAATCTTCTAGCGTTAAATGCAGCAATCGAGGCGGCACGCGCGGGCGACGCCGGCAAGGGGTTCGCCGTTGTTGCAGCGGAAGTTCGGGCGCTATCGCTCCAGACCTCGCAAACGACGTCCTCGATCCAGCAGACCCTGCAGAAGCTCGGCGAGCGCATCGAGATGCTGATAAAAGCGGGTGAAGGCGCGCGAACCTCTGCCGAAGGGGTACGATCCACCTCCAAGGAGGTGCAGGGTTCGTTCCATGAGGTGGAATCCGTCATGGCGCGTATTCTGGATAGCGCATCTTCTCTAGCCCATACTACCGAGTCCGTCGACCGTCAGTGCAGCGAATTCGCGACAACGATTGCCGTGGCTGCGAATGCGATACTGAAGTCTAACGACCAGCTCCAGGCGACGTCGGCTCGGGTCAATGACGTGGTTAACATTTCGGAGCGCATGATCCAGGCCGTTGCCAGTACCGGTATCGAGACGCCCGACATGCCCTACATCCGCACCGTCATGTCCGTGGCGCAGGAGGTGAGCCGCGCATTCGAGGATGCGGTGCGTTCCGGTCGCATCGATATGGGAGCGCTGTTCGACCGCAACTACCAGCCGATCCGTGGCACTGATCCAGTGCAATACATGACGCGGTTCACGGAATTCACCGACGCTGTGCTTCCGACCATACAGGAGCGCGTGGCGTCCAGCGATGAGCGCATCGCATTTTGCGCAGCCGTCGATGAGAACGGATACTTGCCAACCCATAACCGCAAGTTTGCCCAGCCTCAAAGGCCGGGAGATGTGACGTGGAACACGGCGAACTGCCGTAATCGCCGTATCTTCAATGATCGCGTTGGTTTGGCTGCTGGGCGAGGCAAGGAACCCTTCCTGATGCAGACCTATCGCCGAGACATGGGCGGTGGCGTCTTTGTCCTTATGAAGGATATATCTGCACCGATCACCGTCAATGGCAGGCATTGGGGTGGCATCCGCCTCGCGATCAAGGCCTGAATTCGGTTTTAGAGCAGTTCCAGTAAAAGTGCGTCAGCGGTTTTACGTCCGGACTGCGTAAAAACAAAGAAATGGAGTATTGCGGGTGATCCCGTTTTCACTGGAAATACTCTAGTGTCTCGGCGCCATGGAGGACCATACGGGACTGCTGACGCTTTGAAGCAATTCTGGCGCTACGCCATCGATACGGGCAATCACGGCTTTTGCCAGTTCGCGCCCGGCCAGGCGCACGCTTTCGTTCACCGTGTGAATTTCTGGCCGGATCCAGTTCAGGAATTCCGCCGACTGTTTCGACACGATGTCGACATCATGACCGACACGCTTGCCTGCTGACTCGATCCCCGCAATGAGCGCGATGCTTGAACTGCCGCTGATGGAAACAATGCCATCGGGTGGATCGGCAGACCGCATGAGATCGGCACAATAGCTGCGCAGGTCTGACAAGGGCGCCTCGCTCGTCATGCGCCCCATGGATACTTCCGTCGCTCCGAAGGCGGCAAGGCCGCGCTCGAACCCGATGCGCGTGTGAATGTAATAGGATAGCTTCGCCGGTGGCGCGAGCAGTGCGATACGCCGCCGGCCACTCGCAACAAGCCTCTTCACCGCCTCGAATGCATAGGCTTCATTGTCGAAATCGTGGAACGGGTGGCAGATGCCCATATCTGTTCGGCCGTGCGTTGCGAACGGAAAATTCCGTTCCGTCATCAGGGCCACGCGCGGATCGTCCGGCAGGGTGCGCGAGATTATCATGCCGTCAGCGGACCCTGTGTCGAGGATGTAGCGCACAGGCACCATAGGGTCTTTCTGGTGCACATGCGGGGTCAGGACGAGATGATACTGCGTTCCGGCCAGTACTTCCGAGATGCCGAACATCATCTGGCTTGTGAAGCCCATCAGTTCCTCATCGATACTGAGAACAAGCGCAATGACATTGGTCTTGCCTGTTCTGAGACGAACGCCTGCACGGTTGGGCTGGTAGCCGAGTTGCGCTGCAACCAGCCGCACCCTTTCTTTCGTCTCCATGCCAATGTCCGGCGCATCTTTGAGCGCGCGAGACACAGTGGTGATGCCGAGGCCGGTCATGAAGGCGATCGTTTTCAAGGTAGGACGCGCACCAGGCTCCAGAGCCTTCCCGGAAGATTTAAGCTGATGATTGTCGTCCATGCGTTCCCACCATTTCGAGGGGGCTGATTATAGACATCTGTCGGATGCCTGAAAACGGCAGCGGCCCTTTCTCTGAAAAGAATTTCAGGCCATCAAACTGAAACGTTACAGTCAATTTGTCGAGCGCCATTTTCGGTGACTAGGCCTCGTTTTCCGCTCTCAGTTGTACAACGCAGACGCACAAATTTTCTGTGCGTTTGCGAATACGAATATCTGGAAAATTGACTTATGCAGACGTTGAAAAGGATTTTTTTCATCAAAGCGACTGATGCAGATTGCCTTTATACAATCAAAAATAGAAATTCAGAATCTGATAATTTTTTGATCGTTAGGCCGTTGCGCTCCTCCCGAAACTCGCATAGCTTTTTTTACGGCAACGTTTCAGTGAGGGAGGAGACTCATGAATTTGCGTGCATTGAAAGCAATTCTCGTGGCGGGTGTCATGCTGCCGGCAGCTCAAGCTGCTGCAACGGACCTTGAAGTCACACATTGGTGGACGTCCGGCGGCGAAGCAGCCGCGGTCAAGGAACTCGCGAAAGGGTTCGACGCAACTGGCAACAAATGGGTGGATGGTGCCATCGCCGGCTCTGGCGGTACGGCGCGTCCGATCATGATCAGCCGTATCACTGGCGGCGACCCCATGGGCGCGACCCAGTTCAACCACGGTCGTCAAGCGCAGGAACTGGTGGAGGCCGGTTTGATGCGCGATCTCACGGCTGTTGCGGAAAAGGGCAAGTGGAAGGACATCATCAAGCCCGCCAGCCTGCTGGAAAGTTGCACGATCAACGGCAAGATCTACTGCGCTCCGGTCAATATCCATTCCTGGCAGTGGCTCTGGCTTTCCAACGAGGCATTCAAGAAGGCTGGCGTTGACGTTCCGAAAAACTGGAACGAGTTCGTCGCAGCGGGCCCGGCACTCCAGAAGGCCGGAATACAGCCGCTGGCGCTTGGTGGTCAGCCCTGGCAGGCAACCGGCGCCTTCGATACGCTTATCATATCGCTGGGCGGCAAGGACCTTTACATGAAGGTGTTCAAAGACAAGGACGCCAAGGCTGCCGCAGGTCCGGAAATGGCGGCCATCTTCAAGGCGGCCAATGAAGCCCGCAAACTTGCCAAGGGCACCAATGTGCAGGACTGGAACCAGGCTACCAATATGGTTGTCACCGGCAAGGCCGGTGGACAGATCATGGGTGACTGGGCGCAGGGTGAGTTCCAGCTGGCAGGCAAGAAGGCCGGTACGGATTATACCTGCTTGCCCGGCCTGGGTCTGAACCAGTACCTGACAGCAGGTGGCGATGCCTTCTATTTCCCTGTTCTGAAGGACAAGGCGAAATCCGAAGCGCAGGACAAGCTGGCTGAAACCATCGTCGATCCGAAGGTTCAGGTGGCGTTCAACCTAAAGAAGGGCTCGCTGCCGGTACGTGGCGACGTGGATCTTTCGTCGGCCAACGATTGCATGAAGAAGGGCCTCGAGGTTCTGGCAAAGGGTAACATTCTATCCAGTACTGACCAGCTTCTCTCGCCTGACACGCAGAAGCAGAAGGAAGACCTGTTCTCGCAGTTCTTCGCAAACGAATCGATCACGCCGGAAGCGGCGCAGAAGCGTTTCGCCGACATCATCGCATCGGCGAACTGATCACCCCAGGGAGGGCCGATCGTTTCTTTCCATCGGAAGCGGTCGGCTCTCTGCCCCACACAGGACGAGAATGAAGAGACGGCGGGTCCGGCCCCGATCCGCCTGCTCTGGCCGTTTTCGATGCGGAGGTCTTGCTTCATGGCGCCACACTCTTCGGCTGGCCGCCCCAGTCAGTTGTTCAAAAATCTGAATTCGAAGATTGCCCTGATCCCGATGATGCTCGTTGCGCTCGTCGTGTTCCTGGGCGGGACGGTTTGGACCGTTGTCTACTCATTCACGCGCTCCGGGCTTTTGCCACGCCTCAGCTTCGTCGGGCTTGATCAGTATGAGCGCCTATGGGCCGCTCCGCGCTGGATCATCTCGATCCAGAACCTGGCCATCTACGGTATTCTATCGCTGATCTTCAGCCTTGTGATCGGCTTTGTTCTTGCCGCGCTGATGGACCAGAAGATCCGTTTCGAGAACACGTTCAGAACCATCTTTCTCTACCCCTTCGCGCTGTCTTTCATCGTAACGGGGCTTGTCTGGCAGTGGATCCTTAACCCTGAATTCGGCGTCCAGTCCATCGTCCGCAGCCTCGGCTGGTCCACCTTCGAATTCGACCCTCTCTATAACTCCGATATCGTCATCTACGGCATCCTGATCGCCGGTCTCTGGCAGGGAACCGGACTGGTCATGTGCCTGATGCTGGCTGGTCTCCGCGGTATAGACGAGGACATCTGGAAGGCATCGCGAGTCGATGGCATTCCGATGTGGAAGACTTACGTTCTGATCATCATTCCGATGATGCGCCCCGTCTTTATCACCACGCTGGTGCTGATCGCATCCGGTATCGTCAAGGTCTACGATCTCGTGGTGGCGCAGACCAGCGGTGGCCCCGGTATCGCCTCCGAAGTTCCTGCGAAATACGTCTACGACTACATGTTCCAGGCGCAGAACCTCGGTCAAGGCTTTGCAGCATCCACCATGATGCTGGTCACGGTCGCCATCATCATCATCCCCTGGGCCTATCTCGAATTCGGAGGGAAGAAGCGTGGCTAACATCTCCACCCTCAACAGCACGGCGGCCGGTTTCGATGCAGTCTCGCCGCAGGTGGCTGGCCCCAGCGGACGCAAACCGCGCAAGGTGCTCTCACGGCGCAACATCATTCTCTACGGCCTGCTGATCGTCGCAGCACTTTATTATCTGCTGCCGCTTTACGTGATGATTGTCACCTCCATGAAGGGCATGCCCGAAATCCGCATGGGCAATATCTTCTCGCCACCGATGGAAATTACGTTCGAGCCCTGGGCGAAGGCCTGGGCCAGCGCCTGCACTGGTCTGAACTGCGATGGCCTTTCACGCGGCTTCTGGAATTCAGTCCGCATTCTGGTGCCTTCGGTTCTGGTGTCCATCGCTGTGGCGTCCGTCAGTGGATACGCATTGGCGAACTGGCGCTTCAAGGGTTCGGAACTGTTCTTCTCGATTCTGATCATCGGTGCCTTCATTCCCTATCAGGTGATGATCTACCCCATTGTCATCATTTTGCGTGAACTGGGCATCTACGGCACGCTGACCGGCCTTGTGATTGTTCATACCATCTTCGGTATGCCGATCCTGACACTTCTCTTCCGTAACTACTTCACGTCTTTGCCGGAAGAATTGTTCAAGGCTGCCCGTATTGATGGCGCAGGGTTCTGGCAGATCTATTTCCGCATCATGCTGCCCATGGCGCTGCCCATCTTTGTCGTAGCCATGATTTTGCAGGTGACCGGCATCTGGAACGACTTCCTGTTCGGCGTCGTCTTCACTCGTCCGGATAGCTATCCGATGACCGTGCAGCTCAACAATATCGTCAACTCCGTCCAGGGCGTGAAGGAGTACAACGTCAACATGGCAGCCACTCTGCTGACTGGTGCCGTACCATTGATCGTTTACTTCGTCTCCGGGCGCTTGTTTGTCCGCGGCATTGCCGCCGGCGCAGTAAAGGGCTGATTTTCATGGCCAATAGCGTTTCAATTCGTAAACTTTCGCTTTCCTTCGGAGCCGTGACCGTTCTCAAGGATCTGAACCTCGATATTCGCGATGGCGAGTTCATCGTTCTTCTGGGTTCATCCGGTTGTGGGAAATCCACTCTTCTGAACTGTATTGCCGGATTGCTGGAGCCCACCGAAGGCCAGATCTTCATTAAGGATCGGAACGTCACCTGGGAAGAACCGAAGGATCGCGGCATCGGCATGGTGTTCCAGTCCTATGCGCTCTATCCGCAGATTACGGTCGAGAAGAACCTGTCGTTCGGGCTTCAGGTTGCGAAAGTACCAAAGCCCGAGATCGACAAACGCGTTGCCCGTGCTGCGGAGATCCTGCAGATCGGCCCGCTTCTGAAGCGTCGCCCGGCCGCTCTCTCCGGCGGTCAGCGTCAGCGTGTTGCCATCGGTCGCGCGCTGGTGCGTGATGTGGATGTCTTCCTCTTCGATGAGCCGCTGTCGAACCTCGACGCCAAGCTCCGCTCGGAACTGCGCGTCGAGATCAAGCGTCTGCATCAGAGCCTGAAGAACACGATGATCTACGTGACCCACGACCAGATCGAGGCGCTGACGCTGGCAGACCGCATCGCCATCATGAAGAATGGCGTCATCCAGCAGCTTGATGATCCGATCGCCATCTACAACAAGCCGAGGAATCTCTTCGTGGCAGGCTTCATCGGGTCGCCGTCGATGAACTTTCTGCGGGGAGAACTGATCGAGACGGGCGGCAAGACTGTCTTTCGCACCAATGGTGTCGATTTCTCGCTCGATGGCTATGAGGCAAACGGTCCGCTGGCTGCTGGTCGCCAGGTCGTGCTTGGTCTGCGCCCGGAGCATATCGGCATCGACCAGCCGGAAGCCGATCGGGAGCTTCATCAGGCAGTCGTTGATATCGAAGAGCCGATGGGAGCGGACAATCTCCTTTGGCTCAAGCATGCAGGTCATACCATGTCTGTCCGCATTGCCGGGGCGCGGCGATATGCACCCGGTTCGCAGGTTCGTATGAGCTTCGATATGCGACTTGCATCCTTGTTTGACGCGCAAACCGAAGACCGCATCTGAGGATCCCATGTCGCAGTCGATCATCGATCTGTCAGGAAACTGGCGGCTTTCGTCTCTGGACGAGGCAACGCAGGCGCTGATGCCCATTCCGGGTGATGTGCATACGGCCCTGAAAAATGCGGAGCTCATTCCTGATCCCTATTTCGGGCGCAATGAACTCGACCTTCGATGGGTTGCGGAACAGGACTGGCAGATCGAGCAGGACTTTGTTCTCGATGATGCCGGAGGCGACTGGTATCTCGACATTACTGATCTCGATACGGTCGCGACTGTCGAAATCAATGGTGAGGTTGTGCTGGAAGCTGACAATTGCTTCCGGCGTTGGCGTCCAGATGTCTCCCGCAGCTTGCGCACCGGCGAGAACAGAATTCGCATTCTGTTTCATTCCAGTATTCGCGAGGGGGCGGATCGGCAGGTAAAGCAGCCCTTCTTCGTGCCCTATCACGAAGGCAATTCCCCCATTCCCAACGGCAATATGCTGCGCAAACCGCAGTGCCATTTTGGCTGGGACTGGAACATCGCGATTGCGCCACTGGGCCTCTACGGCACCATTGCGCTGAAAAAGCTTGAAGAATCGCGCATCGAAAGCGTGGTGGCGCGTCAAACCCACACGGCGGACGGCGTAGATGTCAGCGTCACCGTTACGCTGTTTGCGAAATTTCCCGGTACGACGCCCATCTTCTTCTCGTTTGGCGAAGAGCGGCTGCGCCTCGATATGGGGTTAAGGCCCGGCGAAAATACCGTAAGCCATGTCTTTCATATCGATGCGCCAAAACTCTGGTGGCCGTCCGGCAGTGGTGAACAGGCGCTCTACGAACTGGCCGTCGAAATTCCGTCCGAAACCGTGATCCGGCAGATCGGCTTGCGCCAGGTGGAACTGCTGACGGACAAGGATGAGGCGGGCAGCCGCTTTGCGTTTCGCATCAACGGTCGTGAGATCTTCTGCCGGGGAGCGAACTGGATCCCTGCCGACGCCCTATATTCGTTGACCAGTTACGAAAAGACGCGCGACCTACTGCAGTCTGCTGTCGATGCCAATATGAACATGATCCGTGTCTGGGGCGGCGGCTTTTACGAAGCGGATTGGTTCTACGACCTCTGCGACCAGATGGGGCTGATGGTCTGGCAGGACTTCCAGTTCTCCTGCAATCTCTATCCCTCCACACCCGATTTTCTGGAGAATGTCGCGGCGGAAGTCGATTATCAGGTGCGACGCCTCATCACGCATCCGTCCATCGTTCTCTGGTGCGGCGACAACGAACTGGTCGGGGCGCTCACCTGGTTCAAGCAATCCATCGAGAACCGCGATCGCTATCTGGTCTCCTACGATCGCCTGAACCGCACCATAGAGCAGACGCTCCTGAAAGCTGCACCCGATGCGCTCTGGTGGCCCTCCAGCCCCGCCTCCGGCTATCTGGACTATGGTGATGCGTGGCATGCCGATGGCTCCGGCGACATGCATTACTGGTCTGTCTGGCACGAAAACAAGCCGTTCGAGGATTATCGCAAGGTCAGGCCGCGTTTCTGTTCGGAATTCGGCTTCCAGTCCTACACCTCGCTGCCCGTCATTCGCACCTTTGCGGGGGAGGGGCATATGAATATCGCCTCTCCGGTCATCGAGCTGCATCAGAAAAACGTGGGCGGCAATGAGCGGATCGCCGCGACAATGTTCCGGTATTTTCGCTTTCCGGAAGGCTTTGCCAATTTCGTCTACCTCAGCCAGATCCAGCAGGCGCTCGCCATCAGGACGGCCGTCGATTACTGGCGCTCTCTGAAACCCCATTGCATGGGCACGCTTTACTGGCAGCTGAACGATACATGGCCTGTCGCCTCCTGGTCGAGCCTCGACTATGGCGGCGGCTGGAAAGCGCTGCATTATCTGGCTCGCCGCTTCTTCCAGCCCGTGAATGTTGCAGCCATTCCCACCGAAGAGGGTTCCGAAATCCGGCTCTCGGTGGTCAATGACACAATGGACGATGTGACGGTGTCGCTCAGTCTCTCGCTGCTTTCGCTGAATGGAGAGCGTACTGAATTGAAGCGCCTGGATGCCGTCTGCACACCGGATGCGGCGGTCATTGCGACAACTGTTGCCGCTGCTGAGATTCCTGCTGACAGTCTCCTGGCTTGGAGCTTCACGGCAAGCAATGGCATGGGGGGCGAAGGTCACTATGTACAAGGCACCTATAAGTCGCTGGATCTGCAACCGGCAGGGCTTGGCCTAGATATTCAGCCTGCGCCGACAGGCGGTTATGACCTCACCGTGCAATCGGCAGGCCTTGCGCTTTACGTGATGATCGAGAGCGAAACGCCGGGACGCTTCTCCGACAACGCATTCGACCTTGCCGCGGGAGAAATCCGCCGCATCACCTTCACCCCTTCCGATCCCGCAGCGGCGGAGCCGAGTTTCCGCCTCTACGACCTGCAATCCTGCTCCTGAGCGAGCAGGCCAACCATTGATGAACATGGGCTGCCCTCAGCCCGGGAGGATGACATGACTGAACTTGGCTTCCAGCTCTACAGCGCCCGCAATTTCCCGCCTCTGTCCGAAACTCTCAAGAAGCTCGCGGCAGCCGGTTATAAGACGGTTGAAGGCTATGGCGGCATCTATGCCACGATGGACTATGCCGCACTTCAGGGGCTTCGCGCCGATCTGGATGCAAACGGCCTGACGATGCCGACAGGCCATTTCGGCCTCGATCTTCTGGAAAAGGATCCGGAACAGGCGCTCAAGATCGCAAAAGCCCTTGGTATCGAAGCGATCTACTGCCCTTATCTGATGCCCGATCAGCGACCTGCGGACGCCAAGGGCTGGCACGCCTTTGGCCAAAGACTGGGAGAAGCTGGCAAGCGCTATCAGGATGCCGGTTTTGTCTTCGGCTGGCACAACCACGATTTCGAATTCCAGGCGCTGGAAGACGGTTCCACCCCGCAGGAACAGATTTTTGCCGGTGGACCGGATCTCGCCTGGGAGGCGGACATCGCCTGGGTGGTGCGCGGCAAGGCAGATCCGTTCAGCTGGATCGAAAAGGAAGCCAAGCGCATTCATGCCGTCCATGTGAAGGACATCGCGCCTGCCGGTGAAAACACCGATGAGGATGGCTGGACAGACGTAGGGCACGGCATCGTTCCCTGGCGGGACCTGATGGCGAAACTGCGGCTGACCTCTGCGCGGCATTTCGTGCTCGAACATGACAATCCGAAGGATCTCGACCGCCTGATTGCGCGCTCGATGACCTCTTTCAAGACCTACTAACAAGAATCGGGCACGGAGACCTCCATGACCAAGGAACTCGGCGTCGGCATCATTGGATGCGGCAATATCTCGACCACCTATCTGTCGCTTGCCCCGCTCTTCAAGGGATTGAAGATGCTGGCCTGTGCAGACATCAACCCCAATGCGGCACAACTGCGCGCCGAGGAATACGGCGTGACGGCGCAGACCGTCGACGAGCTGCTAGCGAATGACGAACTGGACGTCATCGTCAACCTCACGATCCCGGCAACGCATTTTTCCGTTTCCAAGGCTATTCTGGAGGCGGGCAAGCACGTCTATTCCGAAAAGCCGCTCGTGCTCTCGCTGGAAGAGGGCGAAGAATTGCGGGCGCTTGCCAATGCGAAGAACCTTGCCATCGGCTGCGCCCCTGACACCTTCCTGGGTGGCTCGCACCAGCTTGCGCGCAAGACGATTGATGATGGCGCGGTCGGGCGCATCACGTCCGGCACCTGCCATGTCATGAGCCCCGGCATGGAAATGTGGCATCCAAACCCCGGCTTCTTCTTCCTGGCCGGCGGCGGCCCGATCCTTGATCTCGGCCCGTACTACATTGCAAACCTCATCAACCTCATTGGACCGGTCAAACGCGTCGGTGCGCTGACATCCATGGCGAACCCGACCCGCACCGTTACCAGCCAGCCGTTGGCCGGAACCCAGATCCCTGTCGAGACGCCGACCAATATCCATGCGCTTCTGGAATTCCAGAATGGGGCGACCATCACCCTGTCGGCAAGCTGGGATGTGTGGTCGCACCGCCATGCCAATATGGAGCTTTATGGCACCGAGGGCTCCATTTATGTGCCGGACCCGAACTTCTTCGGCGGAAAGGTGGAAACATCCGGCCGCAACATGGATATCCAGCCGCTGGACATGTGGGACCACCCCTTCGCCAAGGACAATCAGGAAAGCCCGCGTGGCCCGCGCGCCAACTACCGGACCGCAGGTCTTGCCGACATGGCCATGGCATTGATCGAAGGCCGCGACGCGCGCTGCTCTCTGGACCGTGCCCTGCACGGCATCGATGTCATGACCTCGATCCTGAAATCGGGCGAGGAAGGGCGCTTCATCGAGATGACGACCACCTGCACCCAGCCAGCAGCACTCGGTATCGACGAGGCCTTGGCGCTGTTGCGGTAGGATGCAAGACAAGCCGGTCCCGCTTGAGGAGGTGAGACCGGCTTGAAGGCACTTCGAGGAGGAAATGACCATGATCCGCAATCCCATCCTGCCCGGTTTTAACCCGGACCCCTCCATCTGCCGGGTGGGTGGGGACTATTACATCGCGACCTCGACCTTCGAATGGTATCCGGGCGTGCAGATCCACCATTCCCGCGATCTGGTGAACTGGACGCTGGTGCGCCGCCCGCTCGAGCGCAAAAGCCAGCTGGATATGCGTGGCAATCCGGATAGCTGTGGCATCTGGGCGCCGTGCCTTTCCCATGCCGATGGTCTGTTTTGGCTGGTCTATACCGACGTGAAGCGGCTCGACGGCAACTTCAAGGATGCCCACAATTACATCGTGACCTCGCCGACGATCGAAGGCGACTGGTCGGATCCTGTCTATGTGAACTCCTCCGGTTTCGATCCGTCGCTCTTTCACGATGATGACGGGCGCAAGTGGTTCCTGAACATGCAATGGAACCACCGCACTGAAAGCTATGGCGGTGCGCCCAAACATCCGGCCTTCGATGGCATCCTCCTGCAGGAATGGGATGCGCAGACGCAAAGCCTCAAAGGGCCGATTGAGAACATCTTTGCCGGCAGCCCGCTGGGGCTGGTGGAAGGGCCGCACCTCTTCAAGCGCAATGGGTGGTACTATCTCACCACCGCGGAAGGCGGCACCGGCTATGATCATGCCGTGACCATGGCGCGTTCCCGGCAGATCGATGGTCCCTATGAGATGCATCCGGATGTGCATCTCATCACCTCCAAGGATGCGCTGGACGCCGTGCTTCAGCGAGCCGGGCATGGCCAATATGTCGAGACACCGGATGGTGAGGCCTATCATACGCATCTCTGCGGACGCCCCATGGCCCCTAAACGCCGCTGCACGCTGGGGCGTGAAACGGCGCTTCAAAAATGCGTCTGGCGTGACGATTGGCTGTATCTGGCCCATGGCAGCGCCGTGCCAGCAGTGCATGTGCCCGCGCCCACCGATGTGGAGCCGTTGAAACAGCCGGTTCGCATTGATTATACCTTCGATCAGCCCGAGCTGCCGAAAGATTTCCAGTGGTTGCGCACGCCTGAGCCGGCACGCATCTTCTCGCTGACGGAGCGGCCGGGGGCTTTGCGGCTGATCGGGCGCGAAAGCATCGGTTCCTGGTTCGAACAGGCGCTTCTGGCGCGCAGGCAGGAGCACCACAGTTTCCGCGCGGAGACAGTTCTGGAGTTTGAGCCTGAAACCTATCAGCAGGCAGCAGGTCTCACTCACTATTATAACCGGCACAAGTTTCACGCGCTCGTCGTGACATGGCATGAGAAGCTTGGACGCGTGGTGACGATCTTCTCCTGCCCCGGTGACTTCCCGCACGCCCGCATGCAGTTTCCCATTGAAAGCGGAGTTTCCTTACCCGACGGGCCTGTGCATCTGGCAATGGAAATCTGCGAGAACGACTTGCAATTCTTTTATCGTTCTTCGCAGGAGGCGGACTGGACACCGATTGGCCCGCTTCTGGATGCTGGTGTCGTTTCGGATGAAGGCGGTCGCGGTGAACATGGTTCCTTCACCGGAGCCTTTGCCGGCATTTTCGCGTTCGATGTGACAGGGCGCGCAAAGACCGCCGATTTCCTGAGTTTTTCCTACGAGAGCATCTGAATTCCCAGCAGCAGTCACCTCAACAAAGGCGGGCCTTGGTCCGCCTTCTTTTTCGCCACCAGAATTTTATCTATAAAAATTTTTGCGTCTAGTTTAGAAACTCCCAACTAAATAGGGATTTTGAAGAATTATCTATAATATGACGGCAATCACTAACGCTTTTGAGAATAAACTGGATGTTCTGGCAGCAAGGGGGCGTCTGCGCCGACTGAACCTTCCCGCAGGGGCAGATTTCAGCTCCAACGATTATCTCGGCCTTGCCCGCTCCCCTGAACTGGCTACCCGAATGATCGACGCTTTGAATAGGGGCGTTGCAACAGGCTCCGGAGGGTCGCGCCTCTTGCGTGGCCATCATGAAGAACACGAGGCGTTGGAGGAAGAGGCAGCCCGGTTTTTCGGTTCAGAGCGGATGCTGTACTTTGGCGGTGGCTTCAGTGCCAATGTCGCCATCCTGTCCACCCTGCCGCAGCCTGGCGATCTGATCCTTCATGACATGCTGGTTCATGCCAGTGCGCACGATGGCATGCGGGCAAGTCGCGCCGATGTTCGAGGCGTTGCACATAATGAAGCTGCGGCGTTCGAAGACGCAATCCGGCTTTGGAGAAGGGAAGGCGGCAAGGGGCACCCTTGGATCGTCGTTGAAAGTCTCTATTCCATGGATGGCGATATCGCTCCCTTGGCCGATCTGGCGGAGATCGCGGATCGACATCAAGCCTTTCTGGTGATCGATGAAGCCCATGCAACGGGCGTACACGGGCCGGATGGCCGTGGATTTGCAGCGGCGCTGGAGGGAAGAGAGAACGTCATCACATTGCACACCTGCGGCAAGGCGCTGGGTGCGTTCGGCGGTCTGGTCGGTGCCAGTCGCACACTTTGCGACTTCTTGATCAATCGCGCGCGCCCATTCATCTATGCTACGGCACCACCACCGTTGCAGGCGCTCGCTGTGCTGGAGGCGCTGAAACTTGTCCAGTCGCAGCCTGAGCGCCGGACGGCACTTCAGGATCTCGCGAACTTTGCCAACAAACGGATCGGCGAGCGACTCGGTATCGCGACCAGCGGGACACAGATCGTACCCATCCACCTTGGGGAGGATGCCAGAGCCGTCCGGGTGGCGGCGCGGCTTCAGGCGGCGGGATTTGATGTGCGCGCCATTCGCCCGCCAACGGTGCCCGCGCGCACGGCGCGGCTACGCATCACCATTACCCTCAACGTCGACCAGGGGACGATTGAACGAATGGTCGATCAACTGGCATACATTCTGGAAGACGAGAGATGAGCCAAACCTTTGTGGTGACCGGCACCGATACCGGCGTCGGGAAAACCGTGTTCTCCGCAGCACTCGTGCAGGCACTGGATGCCCATTACTGGAAACCGGTGCAGAGCGGGCTGGAGGAGGAGACCGACAGCGAGCTCGTTGCGCGTCTTGCCGGGGCCGAGCCGGTTCGAATCCTACCGGAGGCGTGGAAGCTGAAGACGCCTGTCTCCCCCCATCTGGCCGCGCAGATCGATGGCGTCGAGATCGATCCGCTCGCGCTTGTTCCGCCGCAGGTCGAACGGCCATTGGTGATCGAAGGGGCGGGCGGGCTTCTGGTGCCGCTGACCCGACGCGTCACTTATGCGGATATTTTCGCCCGCTGGCAGTTGCCGACCATACTTTGCGCCCGAACGGCACTTGGCACCATCAATCACACGCTTCTGTCTCTGGAAGCCATGCGGGTGCGAAAGATCCCGATCCTTGGTGTGGTCTTTATCGGCGATGAGGTCCGCGACAGCCAGGCAATCATTTCCGAACTGGGGAAAGTCAGGGTTCTCGGGCGTCTGCCCAAGCTCAATAGACTGGACACTGAGACATTGCGGCAAGCCTTCAGCGCTCACTTCGATCTGAATGACTTTGGGGTAGAAGAGGTATGACATCGCCCATCTGGCATCCCTTTACGCAGCACGCACTCGAACCAACCCTCCAGAAGATAGCCGCTACCGACGGAGCCTATCTCATCGAGGAAAACGGCAGGCGCGTTCTGGATGCGATCTCCTCCTGGTGGGTCATCACCCACGGGCATCGGCATCCGCTGATCATGCAGGCAATCCGCCACGCGCTCGACCGGTATGACCAGATCATCTTCGCCGAATACAGCCATGATCCGGCGGAGGATTTGGCGAGAGGTCTGGTAAAGCTTGCACCGGCGGGCCTGAACCACGTGTTTTACTCCGATAGCGGATCAACGGCGGTCGAGGTGGCGCTGAAGATGGCGCTCGGCACCTTCCACAATCGAGGCCTTAAGCGGTCTCGCATTGTGGTGATGGAACACAGCTATCACGGCGATACGATCGGCACGATGTCGACCGGAGAACGTGGCGTGTTCAACGCCGCCTATGAGCCCTTGCTGTTCGGCGTCGATACGATCCCGTTTCCCGATCCAGGCGAGGAGCAGCAGACGCTGGATGCCCTGGAACGCTTGTGCCGTTCAGGTCAGACCGCAGCCCTTCTCATCGAGCCGCTTGTGCTCGGTGCAGGCGGTATGAAGATTTACGCGCCGCAACTTCTCGCCCAGCTTCGAGAGATTACCAAGCGACATGACGTATTGCTGATCGCCGATGAAGTAATGACTGGCTGGGGGCGAACCGGAACTTTGCTGGCTTGCGAACAGGCAGGTGTTGCGCCGGATATCCTGTGTCTGTCCAAGGGCATCACGGGCGGCGCATTGCCACTGGCTGCCACATTGGCGACATCAGAGATCTTCGAGGCGCATTGCTCGACCGATCGCAGAAAGACCTTTTTCCACTCTTCATCTTACACCGCCAACCCGATCGCCTGTGCGGCGGCGGTCGCCAATCTGGACGTTTGGCGCAATGAGCCGGTTCTGGACCGGATCGCAACAATCGAGACCCTGCATCGCGAGAGGCTGCGCCGTTTCGAGAGCAGTTCGGGCATTGCTGATATTCGCCAGATCGGAACCATTGCGGTTGTCGAACTGGCTGTTCCGGCGGGCGGTTACCTCTCCGATGTGGGGCCAAAACTTCGGCGCTTCTTCCGTGAGCGCGGTGCTCTGATACGCCCCCTTGGCAATGTCATCTATCTCATGCCGCCTTATTGCGTCACAGAGGCCGATCTTGATCTTGCCTATGACGCCATTTCGGACGGTATCGATCAGCTTGCAAGAGGTGCACTGTGATCGGAAGCTATATGGCTGGCTTCGGTCATCATGTGCCGGAGCGCCGCGTGGAGAATGCGGAATTGGAGGCTCATTTCAATCTCGAGGCTGGCTGGATCGAGAGGCGAACCGGAATCCGCGCAAGGCATTGGGCAATGCCCGAGGATCAATTGACGGATATGGCTGCTAAGGCCGGGGCCATGGCACTGCATCAGTCAGGTCTTGACCAACGAGATATTGGCATGGTGCTTCTTGCCACCTCCACGCCAGATCACCTGCTGCCACCGTCAGCGCCGCTTCTGGCTCATCGTCTGGGATTGAAACGTTCAGGCGCGGTGGATCTCGCTGGCGCCTGTTCCGGCTTTATCCAGGCGCTCGTTCTGGCGGACGGCTTTGTGCGAACGCAGGGCAAGGCAGTGCTTGTTGTCGCGGCCAATATCCTGAGCCGCCGCATCAACTGGCAGGAGCGGGCAAGCGCAATTCTGTTTGCTGATGCGGCTGGTGCTGTGGTTCTGACGCCCTCGACGCAGCCGGGTCGTGGTCTGCTCAGCTCGGAACTCGTTTCCGACGGGTCAAATTACGAGCTGATCGGAATTGCTGCGGGCGGATCTGCCCAGCCCTTTGAGATGGCGATGGATCTGGAGGAAACCCGGATGTCCATGCGCGATGGCCGCAAGGTCTTTTCGCTGGCGGTCGAAATGATGGGAGATTGCGCGACAAAGGCGCTGACAAGCGCGAATGTATCACCGCCCGCCATTGATCGATTTATCCCGCATCAGGCCAACAGTCGCATCATCGATGCGCTGGAGGAGCGACTTGGGTTGGATGCGGATCGCTCCGTTCGAACGCTTGGTGATTATGGCAATTCATCCGCCGCCACCATTCCGCTTTCGCTTTCTATTGCGAATGCACAAGCTCAGTTCAAGGGCGGCGAAACGCTGCTGATGACAGCTGCAGGTGCCGGCATGTCCGGCGGCGCCGTTGTCTGGCGTATGTGACAGCAAAAAGGCCGGAGATTTACCACCGGCCTTTTTTAAAGCTTATCGCAGTGACTATCCCACTCTATTATTAACAAGTATATCAAGGTGACCTGCCCCTGAGAATTTCCTCCAGAATGGATTAGAGTCCGGCCCATTGAGGACGGACGAATGAAGAAGCAGAG
>NZ_JALJQZ010000042.1 GCF_022968395.1 Affinirhizobium lemnae | reverse complement strand
GATCTCCAAAATCAGCTTTGAATCCGATTTGCGCTCTTTTGGGAATCCCAATCCTTAAATCATCACCACGACCTAAGCGGGTACTCGCCCCAGCCCAGATTGATGACCTCAGGCGTTTAGTGGCTGCCAACATCAAGCCCGCGTGAGATGCCAACCTCCTCTCGCAGAAATCCTAACTTTCGCGACAAATCGGCCAACTCTGTGATCAAGAGGGAAGATCCTTCTCAAAAATCGGTCGCAAAACTCAGAGTTTCGCGGCAGATTTTTGCGACCGCGTACGTCCCCAATGGGCCGTATCCGGACTTGAATCGTCAACGCATCACTTCGCCCTTTGCGTGAGCCACAAATGCCCAACAGCGCTGCCCCAGAACAACGGGAGCAGATAGCACCTCTGGCTGGCACCGGGCCGACGCCATGAAAGCAAACTCTTCCAGACAGCCCAACAAAAAGCCCGGCCTGCCATCAGCAGACCGGGCTTCATTATTTCAGATCAAGTAATAGGCACTCAGCCGATCGCGAAACCTTCGCCCACAACCACCGCAGTGCCGTTGATCGTGACAGCCGCTTCGCTCGAACCCGCAGCCTTCACCACCTTGATGGCGAAGCTCTTGCCATCAAGGATGAGCGTCGCCTCAAATCCAGTCCACTCCGTGGGCAGGGCTGGACGAACGAACAGACGGTCGCCTTCACGCTGGATACCCAGAATACCTTCCACGGCAGCACGGTAGAGCCAGCCCGCCGAACCGGTATACCAGGTCCAGCCGCCGCGACCGGTAAGGTCGCCAGCGCCGTAAACGTCGGCAGCGACCACGTAAGGCTCGACGCGGTAGCGATCCGCATCGCCCTTGCTCAGCGCATGATTGACAGGGTTCAGAAGCTGGAAGGCCTTCCAGGCATCGTCCCCGCGTCCAAGCCTTGCCAGCGCCAATACGACCCAAGTCGCCGCGTGAGTGTACTGACCACCATTTTCGCGCACACCCGGCGGATAGGCCTTGATGTAGCCCGGATCCTTGGGCGTCGAGGCAAAGGCCGGTGTGAACAGGCGGATGATACCATCCTGCTCGGAGACGAGCTTGCTCATCACCGCATTCATGGCCTGTTCCGAACGCGCCGCATCACCCTCGCCGGAAAGAACACTCCACGACTGGCCAAGCGAATCGATCGCGCATTCCAGATTGCCATCTGCACCCAGCGGGCTGCCATCGTCGAAGTAGCCGCGACGGTAGTACTGGCCATCCCAGCCAGCCGTCTCAAGAGCCTTCTTCAGGCTGTCGAGGTGGCCGGACCAGTGGGCAACACGCTCCTGATCGCCGCGCTGTTCGGCAAAGACCGAGAAGCGACGCAGTGCAGAGGCGAGGAACCAGCCGAGCCAAACGCTTGTGCCGCGACCGCCGATACCGACGCGATTCATACCGTCGTTCCAGTCACCGCCGAGGATCAGCGGAAGACCATTCGAACCGGTGCGTTTGATGGCAAGATCAAGGGCACGCGCGGCATGTTCATAAACCGTTGCCGTCTCTTCCGAGATCTCCGGCTTATAGAAGGCATCGTGCTGACCCGGGTTCAGAGCTGCGCCCGTCAGGAACGGCAGTTGTTCGTCCAGAACAGACACATCACCCGTTGTCTTGATGTACTGGTCGGCTGCGTAAGCAAGCCATACCACGTCATCCGAAATCGTCGTGCGAACGCCCGCGCCGGTGACCGGCAGCCACCAGTGCTGCACATCACCTTCCGGGAACTGACGACCGGCAGCCGTGACGATCTGGCGACGCGCCAGAGCCGGATCATGCATCATGAAGGCTAGCGTATCCTGCAACTGGTCGCGGAAACCATAAGCGCCAGAAGACTGGTAGAAGGCCGTGCGCGACAGGATGCGGCAGCTGAGTGCCTGATAAGGCAGCCAGGTATTGATCATGTGATCCAGCGCCTTGTCTGGCGTCGAAATCTTCAGGCGACCCGTAAAGTCGTTCCAGAAGCTCTTTGCCCCTTCGACAACCGTATCCGCACGCACACCCCGAACTTCGGCCGCCAAGGCCGCCGCTTCGTCGCGATTGCCACAATCACCGAGGAAGAAGGTGATTGTCTTCTCTTCACCGGCTGCCAGTTCGATATCGCAGGCGAGAACCGCACACGGTGCGCCATCTGGCTCCAGCGATCCGCTCAATGCGGTGCCGGCGGCAACCGCCGCAGGCGTTGCCATGGAGCCGAAGCGGCCGAGGAATTCGCGACGGCTGGTCGTGAAGCCCGAAACCGGAGCATCTGCACCAAACAGAGCCGTTCGAGTGCTGTAATCGATGCTGTATGGGTTGCTGGCAAACAGCGTTCCGGTCGCCTCATCACTGCTGGAGAGTATGAAGGCCTGGGTTCGCTGCGGGTTGTTGCCCAGAATCCACTCCGCATAGCCATAGACCCGCAGGCGGCGAGCCTGTCCGCTGGTGTTTTTCAGGACCAGCTTGGAGAACTTGACCGGACGGTTCCGATCAACCGTCTGCGTGACTGACATGGCTACACCTTCATCTTCCGAGCGGAAGATAGAATAGCCAAGGCCATGCCGCGCTTCGAAAGCAACCGACGGCTTGCGAGACAGGGCCGCATAAGGCGTAAGCACGGAACCGCTTTCCAGATCGGCCACATACAGCGCCTCACCCGGACGGTTGATAACCGGGTCGTTCGACCAGGGCGTCAGCTGATAGTCACGCGAGTTCTGGCTCCAGGTGAAGGCAGCGCCTTCTGCTGCAACGTGGAAGCCAAAGCGCTCATTGGAGATAACGTTGATCCACGGATGCGGCGTTGCGGCCCCACCCTGCAGGCGCACGACATATTCCTGACCGTCGGTCGAGAACCCGCCGTAACCGTTCCAGAAATCGAGATCGGCAGCACCGGCTTCGTCCGCAACAGTGCCGAAATCGGCAGCTGTCAGCAATGCGCGACGGTCCATTTCCACTTCGACGCCACGCTTGTCGGAGAACAGCGAGACCGCGCGGTTGACCTGATCCTCGATCTTGCCGTTACGGGCGTGCAGCACGACACGCGAGGCAGCAATGAGCGCCGCCCAAGTCGCATCGTCCATCAGGTCGCGGCGCAGGGCAAACACCTGCTGGCGGCCTTCCGATTGACCGAGACGGCGAATGCTTTCGCTGATCTGGTCAATGGCATGCTGCATGTCCTGCGCGTAAGATGCTGGCTTCTCGTTCACGATGACGAGATCCGCCATCACACCGCGAGACCGCAGATATTCCTGCGCGGACAGAGCTTCCTTGACGACTTCCATGTCCATTTCGTCGTTCACGCGCAGCGTGAAGATCGGCAGGTCGCCGGAGATCGACAGGCCCCAGAGCTGGCGTTGCGAGGCAAGTCCAGCGTTGACCGTGGCCACGTCAGCACGCAGATGCATGTCTGGATAAACCAGATAGCGGCCCAGATGCTGGAAGGCTGCAGCCTGCTGAGAATTAATGCCGATATGGCGCATCTGCACCTGAACACGGGTCCAGGCCTGCGTGAGTTCAGAGCCAAACGCATCCGGATGGCGGTAGCGCTCGACGGCAATGTCCAGTTCTTCGCGGCTTGGCGCTGCAATCGTCCAGAAGATCACGCTGACCTTCTTACCCGCCGGCACGCGAACGACACGGCGCATAGACAGGATCGGATCAAGCGTGAAGCCATCCGTTCCTGAAAGTGTCGCATCCGCATCGAAGGCAGCCGCTTCTGCAAGCGTGCGGCCACGGCCGATGAAGCGGCGGCGATCTGTTTCGAACTCCGTGGGGCGCGACGAACCGGCATTGTCTGCCGCCAGATGCGCGATCTGCATCGACGGCTCATTCTGGTTGCGACGGTTGCGCCAGGCGCGGATCACATCGCCACGACGACCGATCTCAGTGCGAATGAACATACGCGAGAAGACCGGATGCGCGTTGTCATCGTCTTCATGTGAAAGAACCGGCTCGATATAGGAGGTCACTTCAATGAAGCGGTCTTCAGTGCCCTGGTTGAGCAGGGTCAGGCGACGACCTTCTGCATCGTGTTCGGTCGCGACGATGACTTCAACGGAGCTGGTGAGCGTGCCCACCGTCTTGACGAATTCGGCTTTCTCATCGCCGAAGACGGTCTTGACCTTCTCACCTTCCGCACGGCGCGGCTCAGCAGTGGTGGACCACCATTGACCGGTCGTCGTGTCGCGCAGGAAGAGGAAGTTGCCCCAACGATCTTCAACCGGGTCGGCTTTCCAACGATTGACCGCAAGGCCGTTCCAACGGGAGTAGCCCGTACCTGTTGCCGTCATCATGGTTGAGTAGTGGCCGTTGGACAGCAGGATCAGTTCGCGATCGCGACCAGCCGGGTTCTGGATAGTGCGGATTTCCGAGCGCAGCAGGTCGGCCTGACCCTTGCCAGGGGTTTCCGGCTCATACTTGGAACCCATGACAGGCACTTCGCGCGGCGCCTTTTCCTGCAGTAACAGTTCTGCGGCTTCGACGACCGGATCTGCATGAAAAAGTTCGCGCAGCTTGCCATTGTTGACGACGTTGGCGATGGCCGCAATCGACATGCCATGGTGGTGGGCATAGTAGTTGAATACCACGGCGCAACGCTTGCCTTCCGGCACACGGGTCGGCGTGAAGTCGACAGCATCGTGGAAGCCGTAGCGGCCCAGAGCACCCACGGCCCGCAGTTTCTGAAGGTTTTCGAGCGCTTCCAGCGGCTTGTACTGGCTGGCGAGAATCGAGGCGTAGGGCGCGATGACCGCATTCTGGCCAAGGCCACGCTTGAGGCCAAGCGTCGGCACACCAAAGTTGGTGTACTGATAGTTGAGGTTATGATCGCGGGCATTGAACGCGGCTTCCGAAATACCCCAGGGGATATTCAGGCGGCGGCCATGGTTCATCTGCTCTTCGACGATCAGATTGTTCGTCTGGTTCAGAATGCCACCCTGACGCTCCTGCATGACAAGCGGCGGCATCAGATATTCGAACATCGAGCCGGACCAGGAGATCAGCGCACCACGGGCACCGATCGGCACGACCTGACGGCCAAGACGATACCAGTGTTCTGTCGGCAAATCGCCCTTGGCAATCGCAAACAGGCTGGTCAAACGGCATTCGGAGGCCAGAAGGTCGTAGCAGGCCTCATCGAGATCGTTGCTTTCGACACGATAACCGATGGATAGCAGACGACGATCCTTCCGGTAGAGGAAGGTGAAATCCATGGCGAAGGCCAGCTGGCGCGTACGATCCCGCAGTTGGATGAGGCGCTGGCGCAGCGGCTCGATATTCGTCATGTCGAACGTCGTGTCCGCAATATGCGCTTCACAGGCTTCAACCAGCGATTCCGACCAGCGCACCAGCTCTGCTGTCTGGTTGGAGCTGACTTCGTGGTCGAGGTTGGCCGCAAGCTTCTGGATATCGCGCGCCAGAACTGCCAGGTTGATGATGCGGATGGAGGCAAACTCGTGCTCGCGCTTCACTGCGGCCAAGGCATTGCCGAAACCGATGATACGTTCGTCTATACGGCGGCGCAGCGGACGCACCGTCTTACGGTCATCAGGCAGGTCCTTCAGCACTTCCGAAAGAATACCGGCAACATCGCCGATGCCATCAAGGTTTGCCTGAAGATGTGCGGACGGCGCTTCCGCCCATTCACGGCAGGCTGACGACACAGCAATCAGATGACCGGCGAGGTTGCCGCTGTCCACCGTCGAAACATAGCGAGGGCCAAGCGTCGCCAGCGTATCCGTATGATACCAGTTGTAAAGATGGCCGCGGAACTTCTCCATCTTTTCGACGGTTGTGACCGTCTTTTCGATGCGCTCCAGCGTTTCCTGGAAACTCAGCCAGCCGAAATGGCGGGCTGATACGACGGAGAGAAGATAGACGCCGATGTTTGTGGGCGAGGTGCGCTTGGCAACGATCGGCTCAGGCGTTTCCTGGAAGTTGTCCGGCGGCAGGAAGTTCTGGTCTTCCGTCGTGAAGGCTTCGTAATAGCGCCAGGTTCGGCGGGAAATCTTGCGAAGCTCGACCGAAACCGCTTCCGGTACGAAGAGACGGTCTTCCGTCTCCGCAGACTGGCTCACATACCAGGCGACGATTGGCGACAGGATCCACAGAAGCGCAAAGGGAATACCGACGAGGAAGGCGTTATCGTCCGGCAGTGCGGCAAACATGATCGCGAGGATCGCAGCGACCGGTGCATGCCACATGGAGCGGAAATAGGCTTGCGGGCTTCCCTGCGCCGACGATTGAACGCTGGCAGCAGTTTTCCATTCAAGCATCAGCTTGCGGCTGACGAACAGACGATAAAGCGAGCGCACGATCGCATCCATCATCATGAAGGCGGAATCGGCGATGAACACGATGCGCAGCGCTACCTGCGCGTTGGCAGACCGGATATCGGACCAGACCGAATAGAAATGTGCCCGCTGCACGATGTCAGTCGAACGCGGCAAAAGACCGGTTATGAGCGAAAGGGTTGGCGCCACAAACAGCGAGAAAATCAGCAGGATCTGCCAGATCAGTGCGCCGAGCGGTGACATGAAGTACCAGCCGAAAACAGAAGCGAAGAACCAGGCGATCGGCGTGAGCGAACGGCGTAGGTTATCGATCATCTTCCAGCGGCCAAGCGCCGTCACGCCACGTGTCGCATCCAGAATGTAGGGAAGCAGCTGCCAGTCGCCGCGCGCCCAACGATGCTGACGAGAGACTTCAACCTCATAACGTGTGGGAAAGTCTTCCACCAGTTCAACGTCGGTCACGAGAGCGCAACGGGAGAAGGAACCTTCAAGCAAGTCATGGCTGAGAACGGCATTTTCCTCGATACGACCGCGCAGAGCGGTCTCGAAGGCGTCGACATGATAGAGGCCCTTGCCGGTGAAACTGCCTTCGCCGGTCAGATCCTGATAAACGTCGGAAACGGTGAAGACGTAAGGGTCAATACCGCGGCTCATCGAATAGACGCGCTGGAAGACGGAGGCATCCTTGCCGGTCGTCAGCGACGGCGTCACGCGTGGCTGCAGCAGGCCGTAACCATGAATGACCCGGCCAGAGTTCACATCGTGAACCGGGCGGTTGATCGGGTGGTGCAGTTTGCCGACGAGCTTCGTCACCGCATCGCGCATCAGGCGCGTGTCGGCATCGAGCGTCATGACATATTGAACATTCTCAGGCACCGTGTTGGCACCTTGGAGATACGACGTATCTTTATCACCACGCAGCAGCAGGTTCAGTTCATGCAGCTTGCCGCGCTTGCGCTCCCATCCCATCCACACGCCTTCCGACGGATTGAACAGGCGGCGGCGATGCAGGAGGTAGAAGCGGGTCTTGCCGTCGAAGGCATAGCGACCGCTGAGGGCTGCCACTTCGCGGCGGGCATATTCCAGCACTTCGAGGTCGGCATCGGACTGTTCGACATTGCTGTCTTTCCAGTCACTCAAGAGCGCGAAGTAGATTTCACCGTGCGGATTGGCAAGGTAATGAACCTCGAGATTGCGGATGAGTTCGTCAACCGTATCGCGATTGGTGATGAGGCAGGGCACCACGACAAGCGTACGCGCCTCTTCCGGAATGCCTTCCTTGAACTCATAGCCAACCAGGCGCGCCGGTTTGACCACATAGGTCACCAACGTATTGAACAGGCCTGTCGCGCCTTCCGAAGCAGGCAGCGAGAACATCAACAGGAAGAGGATGATAACCGGCCAGGACATGCCAGCATGGCCAAGGAAGAAGCCGACAATGGCAAGTGCTAGGAAGGTCAGGAAAAGAACCGGGGCCGCAACGGCGAACCAGTTCATTTTCTGAACCATTCTGAGCGCCTGCTGGGGCAGCGTCGGCGTATAGCCCACCCGCTTCTCCAGCTCCTCGCGATACATGCCGTTCAGGAAGGCGCCGACATTGGCCTTGTGCGGATCGGGCTCCGGAGCCCGAGCAGCTTCCTGCGCCAATGCAATCGCAGCACTGGCCACTTCGATTTCTGTCTTCTTGGCGTAGCGGGCTAGCTTTTCAATGCGATTGCGGTAGGAGTTGCGCGATCCGAAGTCGAGATCATTGTAATCGCTCTGGTCGCGCAGAACCTTGTCGACAAGGCAGACGTCCTCGAACCACACGCTCCATTCGGTGTCGTCGATCTCGCGCAGGCTTTTGATGATGTTGCCCATCGTCACGTTGCCGGATGAGAGGCGGTTCTGCTCCGCCATCATCACTTCTTCAGTGTCTGTGCCGGCAGCTGCAAGGCGTGCCTCAAGCCACTGGATGGCGAAACCTGGCGATTGCGATGCATTGCGCAGGCGATAGAGGAACTGGGTCGAGAAGGTATTATCCTCGGTCAGCGGCTCGATCTTTTTCAGGAGATCGGCGCTCGCCCCTTCATCGTTGAGCTTGATAACCGCATCCGCTGCGTCATTAGCCTGCTGACGCATACGGCGCGACTTTTCCACACGGATTGAAATGCGACGCAGGTTTTCAATCAACACGAAACGCAGGAAGGACGGCAGCGCCCAAAGCTCGCCGATTTCCAGCGACTGATGAACCTGAAAACCTTCCGTCATGGCGGTCAGGTTATCGCGGTTTACCGTGCTATGGGTGTGCGCCACGTAAAGCCATGCGAGCGCCAGAACGCGCGGGATCTCCATTGAGCCGATCCGCATGGTCGGCAGCTGACGGTAGAACTTCTTCGGAAAGTCACGGCGAACTTCCTGAATGGCTTCTTCCACGATGTAGTGGTTGTCCAGCAGCCATTCCGCAGCCGGCGTGATCGTTGCACCGGCTTCCACATCCTTGGCCGTAGACCGGTAGACGCGCAGAATTTCGCGCTCGTTCTCCTTGTGCCGCTCGCGGAACTCGAAACTCATGAAACCCGGCAGGATCGCCGCGCCATCACGTGCCAGAGCCTCACCGCAGGACCGCAAAGCCTCGGCATTGAAATAAGTGGCGCGGATCGCTTCGTTATGATCGATCTGCTTGCCTTCGGTTTCGCGCGAGGAGGAAGCGGGCGTATTATGAAATGACATTGTGTCGACTTCTGATCAGGAGTTGGGCTGTCTTGAGCGGCTGGCCGAATGGCCGTCAGGCGTACGAGGTCAAACCATCAAAAATTGGGAGCGGTAGCGGCGAGACTGGCAAAGGATTGGCAACCTTCCTGACCAGACTGCAGAACACATAGAGGCGGAAGACTTGCAGATGTTCAACGGTCTCTCCAATACGAACGTCTCTCGCCACTAGCCGGACAGGCATGAATGAAACCTGAACGTATTCAGCTGTTTGGAATATAGGATACGATGCATTTCCTGTTTCGCGCAGCAAGTTCCAGATCCGTGGCCTGGCCCTCAATTCTCTGCGTTTCACCAAGTTCCATGACATCAAGATGTTTCTTCTTCAAGCAACTTATTTTCACCGGACAATGACTGGGGTTTAGGGTGAGGATCCAATCATCTTGTTGAAATGGTGTGAGGTCTGGAAACGGCAGGAAAGGATTTACCCGCAGCACCACGGGCTGCTATGTCTCATGCTTTGCTAATGATGCTTTAACTGCCAGCGGTGGTAACGATATGACAATCCAGATCTCGAACGACATGCCGGAACTTGTGGCGCTACGGCGCTTCCTTCATCAAAATCCGGAATTAGGCCTCTCCGAGGTCAAAACCTCCGACTTCATTGCCGATCAATTGACGCAAATGGGATATGAGATCACGCGCGGTCTGGCCAAAACCGGTATCGTTGCTACGCTTCGCAATGGTACCAGCGGTCGATCCATCGGCATTCGTGCCGATATCGATGCGCTGCCGATCTTCGAGGAAACCGGCGTTGAACATGCGAGCCAGACACCGGGCCTTATGCACGCCTGCGGTCATGACGGACACACGGCCATCCTCTTGGGCGCAGCAAAGGCTCTGGCAGAACGCCGTAATTTCGATGGCGCGGTTCATCTCATCTTTCAGCCGGCTGAGGAGAACTTCGCCGGCGCCAAGATCATGATCAAGGACGGGCTGTTCGAGCGCTTCCCCTGCGACGTGGTTTTCGGTCTCCACAACGATCCATCCATTCCCTTCGGCAAGATTGCCGTGAAGGAAGGGCCAATGATGGCCGCAGCCGATGAATGCCTGATTGTCGTTAACGGTCGCGGAGGTCATGGTGCCGAACCGCAGGATGCGCTCGACCCGATCGTTTGCGGTGCAAGCATCGTCATGGCCTTGCAGACGATCGTGACCCGCAACCTGCACGCCATGGATCAGGCAGTCATTACGGTTGGCGCTTTCAATTCCGGCAAGGCCAGCAATGTCATTCCGGAACGCGCGGAATTGGCGGTTACCATCCGCTCCTTTGACCCGAAGGTGCGCGACACGCTGGAAAAGCGCGTGCGTGAAGTAGCCGAAGGTCAGGCGGCCAGCTACGGCATGAGTGCGACGATCACCTATGAGCGTGGCTACGAGCCGACGATCAACCATGTGGAACAGACACAGTTCATTCGTCAGGTGGCGGAGCGCGTGGTTGGAACCGAAAACGTCATGGATTTGCCACGCCCCAGCATGGGAAGCGAGGATTTTGCCTTCATGCTGGCGGAGACACCTGGCAGCTACATCCTGCTCGGGACCGGCAGGACAGAGCGCGATCCGCCGCTGCATCATCCGAAGTTCGACTTCAATGACGATGCCTTGCCGATCGGCGTATCCATGTGGGTGGAAACGGTAGAGACTTACCTAAAGGCTGATTGAACGAAAAAGCCCTTCCGTGGGCGGCACGGAAGGGCTTTTTCAAGATCCGTACGGTGCGCACCGTTCAGATCAGGCGATGATACCGAGGGTAACAGCGCCGATAAAAGCGATTGCGGCAAATGCCAGCAAGGTGGGTAGCAAGGCCGGATAGCCAATTCTGGCCGATCCCGGAGCCGCAAGCTCCACCGGAAGATGTTGCAAGGACTGGGTCATGAGATCCTCCGTCACATTGTCGCCTTATTCTGTAACAGTATCTTAACACGACCAGATTGATAGAGATTTCCTTTCTTTGATATCGCCTCTGTGGAAATATCCTTTCGCCATAATGCCAACCACGCAATAAATATGCTGCGCCGGAGGCAAATCGGATTTCCAAAGGATTTTGAGAGTGATGGACATAGACGTGGTGGTGGTAGGAGCAGGCGTCATGGGCCTCGCCTGCGCGCGCAGTCTTGCGCGGTCCGGTCAGTCGGTGCTCATTCTCGAGAGGGAAGGCGCCATCGGCACTGAGACCTCATCCCGCAACAGCGAGGTCATTCATGCCGGTCTCTATTATCCGAAAGGCAGCCTGAAGGCGCATCTCTGTGTTCAGGGAAAGGCCAAGCTTTACGCGTTTTGCGAGTCTCACGGCATCGCACATCGCAAGTGCGGGAAGCTGATCGTGGCAACCTCTGCCGACGAGCTTCCTCTCATCGAAGCCTTGCAAAGCAAAGGCGAGGCGAACGGCGTGTCGGATCTGGTAATGCTGGATCAGCGACAGGCACGACAGCTCGAACCCGCGCTGGACTGCATTGCCGCTCTCCATTCTCCGTCTACCGGTATCATCGACAGCCATGGATACATGCTCGCTCTGCAAGGCGATGCGGAAGATGCGGGAGCAGCCATCGCGTTTCACGCACCTTTCGAGGGTTCAACTCAGATCGCAGAAGGCTTTGAAATTCGGGTGGGTGGCGCAGACCCCATGACGATCACCAGCCGGATGCTCGTCAACGCCGCAGGTCTTCACGGCAGCCGTGTCGCTGCGTGCATCGAGGGATTGCCGGTATCGGCCATCCCGCAAACCGGCTATGCCAAGGGCAACTATTTCATGCTGACGGGCCGCGCACCGTTCAACCATCTCATCTATCCAGCCCCGCATGCGCACGGACTGGGCGTGCATCTGACCTTCGATCTGGGCGGACAGGCGCGTTTCGGTCCTGATGTCGAATGGGTGGATGAGATTGACTATGAGGTCGATCCGAACCGTGTGGAAGGCTTTGAGGATGCCGTGCGGCGCTATTGGCCGCAAATGCCTCGCAATGCACTCGTTCCCGGCTATAGCGGCATCAGGCCCAAGATTTCCGGCCCGTCTGATCCGGCGGCAGATTTTCGGATCGATGGCCCGCAGACGCATGGCGTGAGCGGCCTCGTGAATCTCTTTGGCATAGAGAGCCCCGGATTGACTGCCTCGCTTGCCATAGCAGATCAGGTGAAAGACCTGCTGACGGCATGACGTCACAGGAAAGTCTATTGCCCTGACGTGCGCAACAGAGCCTTGATCGGCAGATGGTCGGACGCCACCCGCGCCAAAGCCGTATCATGGACATGCACCTTTTCAATCAGCCCCTCGTGCGAACACATGATGCGATCAAGCGCCAGAACCGGCAGCCGGGAGGGAAAACTCGGCACCGCCGAAGGCATTCCGCGAAATGTCGAAGCGAGTGAGTTCAGCGACGAACGATTGCCCAGCCTCCACTCATTGAGATCGCCCATCAGAAGCGTCGGCTGATCGTCCCGCAACCGCAGGAGATCGAGGATCATTCTCGCCTGACTTTGCCGCGATCTGTTCAAGAGGCCTAGATGCGCAGCAACCACCCGCAAGGCTGTGCCGTCGGCAAGCTCAAGTTCGGTCAGCAGCGCTCCACGTGGCTCAAGGCCCGGAAGCTTGACCGGATGCACGTCGCGGACAGCGCCGTTCCGGAAGAAGAGAACATTTCCATGCCATCCATGCGCTTTCGAAATACCGCTGATGGGCACGGGGCAAAGCCCGGTTTCTCGCTCGATCCAGTGGAGATCCAGCAGACCCCGGCGTTCCCCGAAGCGGGTATCGGCCTCCTGCAGGGCAATCACGTCGGGATTGATCTCGCGAATGACATGGGCAATTCGGGCAGGATCGAACTTGCCGTCGACACCAACGCATTTATGCACGTTATAAGATGCAACCCGAAGACCTTCCCCTTCCCCTTCCCCTTCCGTCAACACCCCGTCTACCGTCGCAGAGCCACGATTCTTGCGGTTTCGAAGGGAAGCGATGATGTTCGCTGGTATCGTTCTGGTCTTGGTCATGCGGTCACGATTGCTGCTTTGGAGGCATATAATGCGATTCTCATCTACTTCCACCACCGGTCACATACAAGGATCAGAGATAGGGAGAACCCAGCCAAAGAATGCGCTCGAACAGACGTACGGCAAAAGGTCTGGCACGCAATTGCTCAAGACTGACTCGGCTGGCGGTCTCGATTGAACGATCGATGCGTCGTTCCAGATCTTCAGCAAAAGGGATATCGAAAACTTCAAGATCGACTTCGAAATTCAGGCGATGCGACCTGGGATCCATGTTCGACGATCCAACATAGGCCCATCGGCCGTCAACCACCAGAAGTTTGGAATGGTTGAACGGACCCGATGCGCGCCAGAGGCGGCAATGCCCCTTCAACACTTGGTCGAACTGAGCCGTCATCGCCCGGTCTACCAGTGTCAAATTATTGGAGGCAGGCACCACGATGTCGACCACCACGCCGCGCCGCGCCGCTGTTGCCATGGCGCTGATCAACTCGCGATCCGGCAGAAAGTAGGGTGAAACGATGCGAATGTTCGAGCGGGCGACCGAAAATGCGCCCATCAGCATCTTGTGATTGGTCTCCACGCTCCGGTCTGGACCGGAAGCGACCGCCCGGATGAGTTTGGCATGCCCCGGCGCATGGGCAGGCGCTGCAATCTGCCATTCCTCGCCATCGAGGATTTCATCGCTGGCATAGTGCCAGTCTTCGGCAGCAATGGCGAACAGATCAGCCACCACCGCGCCCGTAATGCGGAAATGGGTGTCGATCGCACAGCCTTCGCCCTTGCATGTGCGCGAGAAATCTTCGCGAATGTTCATGCCGCCTGTGAACGCGACCGCACCATCGACAATCATGATTTTCCGGTGAGTACGCAGGTTCGCATAAGGCTGGCGTAGCCCGACGATGACATTGCCGTTGAACACTGCGACGCGGATTCCGACATCCTTCAGCATGCCAAGAACACTGGGCACAGAGTAACGCGCGCCGACGGCATCAATCAGAACTCTTACCTGAACACCGCGCGCGACCGCTTCCCCCAGCGTGGCGACAAAACGACGACCTATCCTGTCACGATCAAAGATATAGGTTTCGAGGATAACGCTGCGCTTGGCAGCGGATATGGCCGACAACATCTCCTCATACGCCGCATCGCCACCGTCTAGCAACTGGATTTCATTGCTGCTGGTCATCGGGTGGCGCGCCACGCGATCACCAAGCGTCTTCATCGCCAGAAAACGCCGACCGAACTCCATGGCGACGCTAATGTCATCCGCATCGTAATTGTCGAGGTGAGCAAGAACACCGCCCTGCCGCAGCCGCCTCCTATTGAAGATGACCTTCCGGCGAACGCGGTTGATGCCTGCAATGAGGTACAGCAGCGCACCGACGATCGGAGACAGCAGGATGACACCCACCCAGCCGACTGCTGAGCGAACTTCCTCCTTGGTCATCGCCACGTGAATGGCAGCGGTCGCCCCCATGACGACCGACAAGACGAAAACGATGTGCGGCCAATAGGGCGAGAGGAAATCCAGCATGCTTCACGATATAGGCGCGGCGCAGGAAATCGCAATCGCCCCAGACGACGTCCAACGCGAAAGTCACCAGTCTATATATCTAGATACCTAGACATGTAGACATCATTTGATTGTCATGGCAGCGACCGGAGGCTCCGCCCCTTCCGGAATCGGGCTGCGATAGGGCTGACCCTTCAATCTCTTCTTCAGGTCCGCCCAGGCAGCTTCACGCAGCTGCGGGCTTTCCAGAGCAGCGAGGCCCGTTGCGGCCATGACCTTGGCAGTGGCGATCATTCCTTTGTGCGCAAGAGGGCTTTTGCCCTGTGCCACCACCTGCCAGGTATGAAGCTGGGTGCCGATGGCAAGCGTCGGACCATAGGCCTGCACGGTCGGCACGACCCAGCTCACATCGCCCACATCGGTAGAGCCGCCCATCTGCCGCACTTCGTTATGCGCTGGCAGAATGAAATCGGGCAGCGCCAGATCGTCTTTCACATCCAACCGTTCCTGCGCCCAGCTGGCCGCAATGTCTTCGGCAGACAGCGTATCGCGGATCGATTGCGCGAAGGCCTTGTCTTTCTCATCGAATTCCGGCGTGCCGAGGCTCTGCCAGATGTCCTGCATCACATCCATCAGCGGCGTGTTGACCACGAGGTTGGAGACGCCCGCCAGAATGGTGCTTTCCATGGTGGTCTCGGTCATCAGGGCAGCGCCTTCTGCCACCTTTTTCACCCGCTCGATTAGCGAGAAAAGACCGGCAAGTTCCGGCGCGCGCACAACGTAGCGCACCTTGGCATAGGCCTGGACCACGTTTGGAGAAATGCCGCCCGCATCCAGAAGCGCATAATGAATGCGGCAATCCTGTTGCATGTGCTCGCGCAGATAGTTGACGCCGACATTCATCAATTCCACAGCATCGAGCGCACTACGGCCGAGTTCCGGGCTGGCGGAAGCATGGGAAGCGCGACCCCGGAAGGTAAAATCGATGCGGCAATTGGCCAGCGACGTTTCCCGCTGAACGCCTGCGAAATTGCTTGGGTGCCAGCAGATGGCGATGTCGACGTCTTCGAACGCGCCTGCCCGCACCATGAAGGCTTTTGCCGCACCGCCCTCTTCTGCGGGGCAACCGTAATAGCGAACGCGTCCCGGCGTGCCGGTGGATGCCAGCCAGTCTTTCAGTGCCGTCGCGGCGAGAAGGGAAGCAGAGCCCAGAAGGTTATGCCCGCAGCCATGGCCATTGGCATTCGGCACCAGAGGCTCGAAATGCGAAACATCCGCCTTCTGGCTCAGGCCCGCAAGCGCATCATATTCCCCTAGAAAGGCGATGACCGGACCGCCCTCACCAGCCTCGCCAATCAGCGCGGTTGGAATGCCCGCAACATTCTCCGTGATGCGGAAGCCTTGTTCTTCCAGCATTTCGCGATGGGCAGCCGCGGATTGGGTTTCCATGTAGCAGGTTTCCGGCGTTTCCCAGACGCGGTTCGCCAGTCCGATGAAAGCCTCCTTCTTGTTCTCGATGACATCGAAGACTTCAGGAAGGTTATTGCTCGTAGACATCGGACTTCACCTGTATGCGAAATATGAGATAGACACCGAACCTATCCCACGCTCGACAGAATGCAATTCTTTCCTGCACCCCTCAGCGCTGCCAATTTCCTGAGCAAATGGCTTCTTCAAGACGCAGCCACTCGTCCGGTGCCGGAAGACCGATACGCAGGCAATTAGGCCTTTCATTGAAGCGCCGAACCAGAATCCCGGCCTCTCCCAGATGCTGGTAGATGGCTTGCGCGTTGCCATCCCGGATGTAGCGAAACAGCGTCGTCCCGCCTGCGACCTCGATTTTCGCAGTCTTCAGCAAGGCATTCAGCCTGTCAGCCTCAGCCCTCAGCCTTTGACGCATTTCTGCCTGCCATGCCTCATCCGCCAAGGCCTCAAGGCCGATATGCAGGGCCGGACCCGGAATGGCCCACGGCCCAAGCCTCAGCCGCAAATCCTGTGCAAGCTCCTTTGGCGCGACTGCAAAGCCGAGCCGGATGCCCGCAAGACCGTAAAATTTTCCGAAGGAGCGCAGGACAACCAGAGCGGCATGAACCTTGCCCACCAGTCCTGACGCTTCATCCATGACATCGCGGAAGGCTTCATCGACCACGAGCAGGCCGCCCTTCGCCACCAGATGCTCCGAAAGCGCCAGAAGATCATGATCCGCGATCAAACGGCCATCGGGGTTATTGGGGTTCACCACAATGGCGAGATCAGCCTGCGCAAGTGCTGCGAAATCGGTTGTTTCCACAGTGTCGAACCCGGCCATGCGACAGGCATGCGCATGCTCCGCGTAGGTGGGCGAAAGGATTGCAGCCTTGACTGTGGATGGCTTCCGACCGCCAAAAACATGCTGCGCAACCATCGGCACCAGCAGATGCGTGCCGGGTGCCGCTGCGATGTTCTCTCCGCTAGACGCGCCGTAGCACCGTGCCGCTGTCTCGCACAGTTTAGTCAGATCGGAAGGTTCCGGCAGGCGAGAGAAAGCGGTAGCGGGAACGGGTGAATAGCCATAAGAATGCGGGTTGATACCGGTGGATAGATCGATCCAGGGCCGAGGCGCGTCAGGAAACTGACGTGCGGCCTGCGTTACGCTTCCTCCGTGTTCGATCCGCTTTTCATTCTGTGGCTGCATATCGATTTCCATGGCTTTCACGCTTGCCTTTATCGCCCTCGTTATTGAACGGCTTGTCGGCTATCCGCAATGGCTTGTGGAGCGCATCGGCCACCCGGTCATCTGGATCGGCAATTTGATCTCCCGGCTAGAAGGGCGTTTCAACACGCTTTCCGAAAGCTTCAAAACTCGACGCCGCAACGGGTTGATCTGTTTCGTCCTGCTACTGGCCATCAGCATTGCACTTGCGGCAGCGCTTGAAGGCGTTCTTCTGTGGTTGCCGCTGGGCCTTATACTGGCGGCAATCGTCTCCTCCAGCCTTCTGGCGCAGAAAAGTCTTGAGGACCATGTGCGCGCCGTGGCCGATGCGCTGGAAACCGGCGGTCTGGAAGCCGGACGCAAGGCGGTTTCCATGATCGTCGGCCGTGACCCGGACCAGCTGGATGAGGCAGGTGTGTGCCGCGCGGCGATTGAAAGCCTTGCCGAAAACTTTTCCGATGGCATCACGGCCCCTGCCCTCTGGCTTGGACTTCTGGGGCTTGCTGGTGGCACCGCCTACAAGGCGACCAATACAGCTGATAGCATGATCGGCCACAAGAACGAACGATATCATGCCTATGGCTGGGCAGCGGCACGTTTTGACGACCTCATCAACCTTCCGGCCTCGCGCCTGACGGCCCTTCTCTTTACGGCTGCAGCTTGGGCGACCCCCGGTGCATCGCACCAAGACGCATGGGCAGCGGTCCGGCGCGATGCGGCCAAGCATAAATCTCCCAATGCAGGCTGGCCGGAAGCGGCCATGGCCGGTGCGCTGGGTCTCGCCCTTGCCGGACCGCGTGTTTATGGCGGCGAACTGGTGGGCGACCATTTCATGGGAGAAGGCGGACGGCGCGAGGCAACCGCCGCAGATATTCGCCGCGCCCTGACCCTTGCCCGCACTGCCGATCTGCTGCTGATTGCCCTGTTCGGAGTTCTGGCGGTTACGATCAGCGCGCTAACCTGAGCAGCAAATCCAGATCCAGATGCCGCTCGATATGCGCGGCCAGACGATCCAGAACCTGTTCCACGCCCTGTTCATAATCCAGGCTTGAGGCCTCGCCCCCCAGCCGCTTCAACCAGCTGGAACGCTGCGCATCATCGGCGAAAAGCCCATGCACATAGGTGCCGGAAACAAGCCCGGAAGCGGAAACCGCACCTTCACCGCGACCATCGATCACGGCGAAAGCACGCTCGCAATCCGACCCTGACGTCTCGCCCACATGCATTTCGTAGCCGGCAAAGGAAACGCCGTCGGCAGTCTGTCCCTCTACGGCCACAAGACGTTTGTCGCCCGTCAATCGTGTTTCGATATCCAGCAGACCGAGCCCCGGCTCGACGACACCGGCAGGCCCTTCCATCCCATCAGGGTCAGCCACGCATTTTCCCAGCATCTGATAGCCGCCGCAGAGGCCAAGCACCGGCTTTCCCTGCCGCACATGTGCGGCGATATCGATATCGAAGCCTGCCGACTTCAGAACTTGCAAATCTGAAATCGTTGCCTTGGAACCCAGCAGCAGAACGAGATCGGCATTCGCAGGCAGCACACCGCCAGGCCTGACACGGATCAGTTCAACATCCGGTTCGGCATCCAGCGGATCAAGATCATCAAAATTGGAAACATGCGGCAGGATCGGCACCGCGATGCGGATCCTTGCGCCCGGTTTTGGTTCCGGCTTTGAATGCAGCGCCAGAGCATCTTCTGCCGGAAGCCGGGCAGCCTCGGCAAAATGCGGCAAAAGGCCGATTGGCTGCCAGCCGGTAAAGCCCTCGATCATCCGCATGCCTTCATCGAACAGGCTGGGGTCGCCACGAAACCGATTGACGATGAAGCCGCGGATCATGGCCGCGTCAGCTGCATCCACCACCGTTTTCGTGCCCGCGAGGCTGGCGATGACGCCACCACGATCGATATCGCCGATCAGCACGACAGGCACATTGGCGGCGCGGGCAAAGCCCATATTGGCAATATCATTGCGGCGAAGATTGACTTCGGACGCGCTGCCTGCCCCTTCCACCAGCACCAGATCGGCTTGAGCCTTCAGTTGCTCGAAGCTTTCCAGAACGGCTGACATCAGCCCCGCCTTGATCTGCTGGTATTCGGCAGCCTTGGCATTGCCGCGCACCTTGCCCTGCACGACAATCTGCGCACCCACCTCGCTTTGCGGCTTCAGAAGAACCGGGTTCATGTGCACTGAAAGGGGAGCGCGAGCGGCACGCGCCTGCAGCGCCTGCGCCCGACCAATCTCCCCGCCATCAGCGGTCACGGCCGCATTGTTCGACATATTCTGCGGCTTGAACGGCAGGACCTTCAGCCCGCGCAGAGTAAAGGCACGCGCCAGACCCGCCACGACAAGCGACTTGCCGACATCCGAGCCCGTTCCCTGAAACATCAATGCCTTGGCGGGGGGCTTTAACATCAGAACTCTATCCCGGCCTGCGCCTTCACGCCCGCCTTGAAGTGATGCTTCACAAGCGTCATCTCCGTCACCATATCGGCGGCTTCGATCAACGGTGCCTTGGCGTTACGACCGGTGACGATGACGTGCAGATCCGGCCTGCGGGCAGTCAAATCCGCGATGACCTTTTCGAGGTCGAGGTAATCGTAGCGCAGCGCGATATTCAGCTCATCGAGGATCAACAGGCCGACATCCGGCAGCGCCATCATCTCCTTGGCCTTTTCCCAAGCACGCTCGGCGGCCGCGACATCCCGCTTCAGGTCCTGCGTATCCCAGGTGAAGCCCTCACCCATGGTGTGCCAGATCACGCGGTTACCGAAGGTTTCCAGCGCCACGCGCTCGCCCGTATCCCAGGCACCCTTGATGAACTGCACCACGGCGACCTTTCGTCCATGGCCCAGCATGCGCAATGCCAACCCGAAAGCCGCTGTCGATTTGCCCTTACCCGGACCCGTGTTGACGATCAGCAAACCTTTTTCGATGGTTTTGGAGGCCACTTCAGCATCCTGCACCGCTTTGCGATTGGCCATCTTGCGGCGATGACGTTCCGCTTCGCTTTCGTCGATCTCCTTCACCGGCCTCTCCCTGCGTGCTGTCAATGGAGCGGCGGACTATAGTCAAAACGATCCGCGCGGCAATTGCCCCCTGCCGTGATCACCATTGACAGGAAGTTGCACAAGGGCATAGTGAGCGGCTGTAAACGGTCTTTTCCCGGCAACGGGGAAAGCTAAGAGGGAACGTGGTGCGGAATTTTCGCCTAAACCACGGCTGCCCCCGCAACTGTAAGCGGCCTTCCGCCTTTTCAGAAGGATGGAACGTCCGGCGCATAATGCCACTGAAGACATCTTCGGGAAGGCGGCGCAGGCACGATGGTCGCGAGCCAGGAGACCTGCCGTTTATGCATGAAATCCGCCGGGCGGGGTGCTCCGGGCAAGGATGTATCAAACCATGTGAGGTGAGTAGCCTGACATGGAAGCGCCCCATTGTAACAATGATTTGGGGTGGATTCTTGGATCTCTCGACACGACCGGACAGACAGGATGCCGTAGCACGTGACGTTGCGAATGTCGTGATTCATGTCTGCGAAACCTGCCGCAGTGGGCAGGAAGCCGTCGATGCGCCGCGCGACGGTGCCGTGCTGGCGGAACGCGCCAAGGCGCTGGCAGCTGAGGGCGTGGAAATTCGCTCTGTTGCCTGCCTCGCCAACTGCAAGCGGGCCTTGAGTGCCAGCATTCAGAGCGCCGATGGCTGGTCCTATGTGTTCGGCGATCTCGGCACCGATTCAGCTGATGATCTGCTGGAGGGCGCACGTCTGCTGGCCGGTTCCACCGATGGCCTGATGCCCTGGAAGGGCCGCCCCGAAAGCCTCAAGCGCGGCATGATTGCCCGCATTCCGCCGCTTACACCCATTCTCGCAAACGTCGAAGGACAGACTTCATGACCAATTCGCTCGCCCGCGTGCCCTGCACTGTCGTCACCGGCTTTTTAGGGGCCGGAAAAACCACGCTGCTGCGTCACGCACTGGAAAACATCAAGGGCAAGCGCCTGGCCGTGATCGTCAACGAGTTCGGCGATGTCGGCATCGACGGCGAAATCCTGAAGAGCTGCGGCATCGAAAACTGCCCGGAAGACAATATCATCGAGCTTGCCAATGGCTGCATCTGCTGCACCGTGGCGGATGATTTCGTGCCAGCCATCGACAAGATCCTCGCCATGGAGCCTAAGGTCGATCACATCCTGATTGAGACTTCGGGTCTTGCTCTACCAAAGCCGCTGGTTCAGGCCTTCCAATGGCCGGGCGTGAAAAGCCGCGTGACGGTGGATGGCGTCGTGGCCGTGGTCGATGGTCTGGCGTTGGCCGAAGGCCGCGTTGCCGACGACATGGAGGCCCTTGCCGCCCAGCGTGCTGAAGACCAGTCTCTCGATCATGACGATCCGGTCGAAGAAGTCTTCGAAGACCAGATTGCCTGCGCCGATCTTGTGATCCTCACCAAGTCTGATCTGCTGAACGAAGCAGATCTTGAAAAGGCCCGGGCTCATGTGGAGGACCACCTGCCACGTGCCGTGCGCATCGTCAATTCGCAGAATGGGGAGATCGATCCGGCCATCTTCATCGGCCTTGGCCTGGCGGTGGAAGACGATATCGAGAACCGCAAGACGCATCACGATGACGAGCTGGACCACGAGCACGACGATTTCGACAGCTTCGTGCTGGATATTCCGGCCATTGCCAGCCCGGAAGAACTCAGCAAGCGCATTGCCGATGTGACGGATGCTGAAAAGGTGCTGCGCATCAAGGGCTACGTCGAAGTATCCGGCAAGCCGATGCGGCTTCTGGTGCAGGCGGTTGGCCCGCGCGTGAACCACTATTTCGACCGCCCGTGGAACACCGGTGAAACCCGCCGTTCGCGCCTCGTCGTGATCGGCGAAAAGGGCATCGACGTCGCAAAAATCGGGAAGTTGTTGGCCGCCTGATGCATATTCTCGCCACCACATCCTCATCGCTCGACGATCTGATTGAGCCGGTCGATCTGAACCAGACGCCGGGGGATGTGGTGGTGCTGTCCTTTACCGATAGCGACCTGAACGGCATTGCCAGCGCCTGGAACCGGTTGAAGCCGTCCGGGCTTTCCCTGCGCCTGGCCCAGCTTTCCGACCTGCGCCATCCCATGTCGGTGGACCTTTGGGCTGACAAGGTGGCCCGGCACGCCAAGCTGATCCTCGTCCGCATTCTCGGTGGCTATGATCGCTGGCGCTACGGGGTGGATGAGCTGGCGCGTATCGCCAGAGAGCGGAACATTCCGCTCTATCTGCTGCCGGGTGAATGTAGCGAGCGCGACGAGCGACTGGAAGCCGCCTCCACCGTGGATCAGGCGGAAATCCGCTCCGTTCTCGCATTCTTTCGCACTGGCGGGCCTGATAATCTGAACAGGCTTGTTAGCCGACTTACCAATAAGCTATCCGGCGATGCCGGTATTGCATCCCCAGAGGCCGAGGACGTGCCGAGGCTCGGCCTCTACCGACCTTTGAAAGGCGTCGTTTCGCTGGATGAGGCACTGGCAGAGCGCGGAGAGAAACCGCTTCTACCGCTGCTCTTCTATCGCTCCATGCTGCTGGCAAGCGACGTCGCCCCTGTTGATGCGCTGGTGAAAGCGCTGGAAGATCAAGGCGTTTGCGTTCTGCCCGTCTTCATTCCCGGGTTGAAGGATGCGGCAACGCTAACCCATCTGCGAGACATGCTGGCACCACTCAAACCTGCGGCCATCATCACCGCCACCGCCTTTGCCAGCAATGCGGAACTAGACGGCAAGACGCTGTTCGACGTGCTTGGTATGCCGGTGTTTCAGACCGTGATTGCGACGACCAAACGGCAGGTATGGGCAGAAAACCAGCGCGGGCTTGGACCTTCCGATCTTGCCATGCATGTGGTGCTGCCGGAACTGGATGGCCGTATTCTGGCAGGCACACTGTCCTTCAAGGCAGAACGGCTGGGGGGCGAAGATTTCGGCTTCACCGGCTTTACCAATATGCCGGAGCCGGATCGAGTGGCGGCAACGGCGGACCGTATCCTCAAGCATCTAGCGCTTTACGCCACGCCGAAATCAGAACGTCGTATCATCATTCTTATGCCGGATTATCCGGGGGCCGATGGCCGCACCGGCTATGCGGTCGGCCTCGATGTGCCGGAAAGTGTGCTGCAGATGCTGCGGGATCTTCAGGCCGAAGGCTACGAGGCCACAGATATTCCGGCTACGGCCAAGGACCTGATGGACCGGGTCTTGCGCCAGACGGAAACGCTGGAGGCAGAGATCTATGGGAATTATCTGGCATCGCTCCCCGAAGCCGCGCGTTCCGCCGTACACAGCACCTGGGGAGATCCTTTAGCCGACGAATCTTATCAGGCGGGAAGGTTCCGCTTCCGGGCAGTTCGTTTTGGCAATGTGACCGTAGCACTGGCCCCGGATCGTGGACGAGAGGCGGATCGCCGCACCGATTACCATGATCCGGCCCGCCCGCCGCGTCATGCCCTGCTGGCCTTTGGCGGTTTCATGCAGAGAGAGCTTGGCGCGCAGGCCATCATCCATGTCGGGGCGCATGGCACATTGGAATGGCTGCCGGGCAAGAATGTTGCGCTTTCGCAAGACTGCTTCCCCGAGATCGTCACCGGAAATCTGCCGGTGCTCTATCCCTTCATCGTCTCCAATCCCGGCGAGGCAGCGGTCGCCAAGCGCCGGATTGCGGCGCAAACGATTGGCCATCTTCCACCCATGCTGGCGGAGGCTGGCCTTTCCCCTGCGCAGCAAAAGCTGGAACTGCTGGTGGATGAATATGCGCAGGCCGACGGGCTGGATCGCAAGCGCCGCGACCGGTTGGCAAAACTGATTGTAGAAACCGCTGAAGGAACGGGGTTGGCAGCAGAGGCAGGCATTTCTCGCGAGGAAGATCCGGATACCGCCCTTTCGCGTATCGACGCCTTTCTCTGCGACCTGAAAGATTTTGCCATCAAGGACGGCCAGCATGTGTTTGGCCGCGCCGATCAAGAGGAAGGCGATCCGCTGCGGCTCCAAAGCGCAAACGCCGAGCGCGAGGCTCTGCTGGCCGCACTGGATGGCCGTTTCGTATACCCGGGCCCCTCCGGTGCACCGGCTCGTGGCCGTCGCGATGTGCTGCCAACAGGCCGCAATCTCTATGCGTCCGACCCGCGCACCATGCCGACGCCGACCGCCTTCGAGCTTGGCAGGCTAGCGGCGGATGAAGTCATCCGCCGCTACCTTCAGGACCATGGCGACTGGCCGAAAAGCCTTGTGATCGATCTGTGGGGAAGCGCCAGCCTGCGCAGCGGCGGCGAGGAAGTGGCACAAGGGCTGGCGCTGATGGGCGCAAGGCCTGTTCAGGATGCCGCAACCGGACGTGTGACCGGTATCGAAGTGCTTCCGCCCGCGCAACTGGGCCGTCCGCGTGTTGACGTCACCTTCCGCATTTCTGGCCTGTTCCGCGACATGTTCCCCTCGCTGATTGCGCTGCTGGATGCCGCTACCCGCTCCATAGCGACCCGCGAGGAGGCTGATGGCGATAACCCTCTAGCGGAAGAGGCGAAGCGGCTTGGGCAGATCCCGCCACGCATTTTCGGTTCTGCACCTGGCACTTACGGCTCCGGCATCGAGGAAAAGCTTTCATCCGGCGACTGGCAGGCGCGTGAGGAGCTTGGCCGCGCCTATCTTGCCATGACAAGCCATGCCTTTGGCGGGGCTGACGGTGAAGGCTTCGAAGCCTCAAGCACCTTTGCAGAACGGGTGAAACAGGCCGACCTTCTGGTGCATACGGGCGACGATCCGGGCCGCGACCTGCTGGATGGTTCCGGCGATGTGGCCTTCATCGGTGGCTTTGCCGCAGCCGTCGCAGCGCTTGGCGGCAAGGCGGACCTGATTTCGCTGGATACAACGAACCCGCATAAACCCCGCGCTCGCTCGGTGGCCGAAGCCGTAACGCGCGTGGTGCGCGCCCGCGCCGTGAACCCACGCTTCATTGACGGGCAGATGCGCCATGGCCCGCGTGGTGCTGCGGAATTCGCCGAGACGGTGGACCGCCTCGTCGGCTTTGCCGAAACGACGCAAGCCGTTCCCCAAAGCCTGATCGAAGCCATTTATGATGCCTATGTAGCCGATGAACGGGTGCGTGATTTCGTGTTGGACCAGAACCCGGAAGCGGCTCGCTCCATCGCCGACCGGTTGATGTCGGCCCGCCGCCGCGGGCTTTGGCAGCCACGCCGCAACTCGGTGGATCGTGATCTGGAAATGCTGCACGGATCGGCGAATGCGAGGGCAAGGCGATGACGGCGGCGGCTTCTCCCATGGCCCGCAGTGCTTGTCCGACCCTTGATGCGCCCATGCTGACCGGCGATGGCTACCTCTCGCGCGTCGCGCTGATTGATGCCATCACACCTAAGCAACTGGCCGCGCTGTGTTCGCTTTCAATCGCGCATGGCAATGGAATGCTCGACATTTCTGCCCGTGGAAACCTGCAAATCCGGGGCCTGACGCTGGCGTCGGCTGCAAAGCTGGAAGCGGATGTTCGCGCACTCGACCTGCCGCTGCGTGAAGGTCTGGCGGTGGAATGGTCGCCGCTAGCGGGCCTTGAAACAGGCAATGATCCGCGCCCGCTCGGTCTTGCGATCATGGAGGCTGCTCGTCCACTTCGCGGCAGGTTGGCACCGAAGCTTTCCGTGGTGCTGGAAACCACTGGCCTGATCCGGCTTGATGATCTGCTGGCGGATATCCGGCTGGTCGCAACGAATAAGAACGCGTGGAATGTTTTCCTCGGCGGCACGCTCCAGACCGGACCCGGTATCGGCTGTGTCAGCGATGAAAACGCGGCAGAGTGCGTATGTGCCCTTCTCACCCATTTTGCCGATATTGGACCGAAAACACGCGGACGGCAGATAGACATGTCGAGTCTGCCTGAGAACGTGCTGCGCGATTTGAACCCGTCCCCGCCCCTCGTCAGACTGCCGCAACAAAGCCTGTTCGGATTGTTTGCCCTTGGCCATCGCACCCACGCTCTGCGCGTCGCCCTGCCCTTTGGCCAAATCAAGGCTCAGGCCTTGGCGGAATTTGCGCAACGGGCGGAAGGCTTCGGCATCGAGGGCATCAGGCCGGCACCCGACCACAGCCTTATTGCCTTCGGGGTTAAGGAGGCCTGCGCAAACCTGCATGGCGTGGCGGAACAGGTAGGCCTTATCGTAAAGGCGGATGATCCGCTGCGGCAGATTGATGCCTGTCCGGGTTCTCCGTCCTGCAATTCTGCCCGCCTTGAAACCCATACGCTCGGGCGCTTTGCTGCCCGTGAAACACCTGCTCTCTTCGATGGGTCGCTTCGGCTTCACCTCTCCGGCTGCGTAAAGGGTTGCGCTCACCCCACCCCCTCGCCGCTTGCCTTCATCGGCACAGAAAATGGCAGCCATCTTGTATTCTGCGGAAAAACCACGGATACCCCGATCAAACATCTCGCCCCCACTGCTGAGAAAGCGGCGCTTGCAGCCCTTGCGCGTCTGATCGAGACAGCACGGCGGGACGGCGAAACGAACCATGATTGCCTTGTGCGGCTCGGTCCCAACGGGATTGCAGCAGCTCTTGGCGAAGGACCTTGATGACGGACTACGATTACATCCGCGATGGCGATGCGATTTATCGCAAATCCTTCGCCATTATCCGCGAGGAAGCGGATCTTTCCCGCTTCACGGACGAGCAAGCGGATGTCGCCATCCGCATGATCCATGCTTGCGGGCTTGTGGAAGCGGCAGCGCATTTCGAGTTTTCGTGGGATTTTGTGGGGGCCGCACGCGCCGCCCTTCTGGCTGGAAAACCTGTTTTCTGCGATGCGCAGATGGTGGCCCATGGCGTAACCCGCGCACGGCTTACGGCCAATAACGAAGTGATCTGCACGCTGCGCGACCCGCAGGTGCCGGACCTCGCCAAACAGGTGGGCAATACCCGCTCTGCCGCTGCCCTTGAACTGTGGCGGGACCGGCTGGAGGGATCAGTGGTCGCCATCGGCAATGCACCGACCGCGCTCTTTTATCTCCTGGAAATGCTGGATAAAGGCTGCCCAAAGCCTGCAGCCATCATCGGAATGCCGGTTGGGTTCGTCGGCGCTGCCGAGAGCAAAGAAGCTCTGGCGAAAAGCGCCCACCGCATTCCCTATGCGATTGTCAAAGGCCGTATGGGCGGCTCAGCCATGACGGCGGCTGCCGTCAATGCGCTGGCGAGGGCAGGCCTGTGAGCGAGATTATTCCCGGCAAGATGTATGGTGTCGGCACCGGCCCCGGTGACCCGGAACTGCTGACGCTGAAGGCCGTAAAGGCCCTGAACAATGCGGATGTACTGGCATTTTTCGCCAAGCGCGGTGCACGCGGCAATGGCCGCACCATTGTGGAAACCCATGTGCGGGCCGACATTCTGGAACTGCCGCTCGTCTATCCGGTCACTGTCGAAGAGGACAAGGATAGCGATAGCTACAAGCGCGCCATCGATGGCTTCTTCGACCAGTCTGCGGCGGAAATTGCGGTGCATCTTCAGGCGGGCCGAAACGTGGCGGTGTTAAGCGAAGGCGACCCGCTGTTCTACGGCTCCTATATGCACCTGCATCTGCGGCTGGCACCACATTTTCCGGCGGAGGTCATTCCAGGCGTCACTGCCATGTCCGGCTGCTGGTCGCTGGCGGGCATGCCGCTGGTGCAGGGCGATGATATCCTGAGCGTTCTGCCCGGTACTCTGCCCGAGGAGGCATTGACTACGCGTCTGGCGGGAACCGATGGCGCGGTGATCATGAAGGTGGGCCGCAACCTGCCGAAAATTCGCCGCGCACTGGCCGCAACCGGCAAGCTGGACGGCGCCATCTACGTAGAGCGCGGCACAATGCCGACGGGCCATGCCATGCCGCTTGCCGAGCGGGATGAAACTGCACCGGCACCTTACTTCTCGCTGGTGCTGGTTCCCGGCTGGAAAAGCCGCCCGCAGGGAGTGCTGGCATGACGGGCAAGCTTACCGTCGTTGGCCTCGGTCCCGGCAGCCCAGAACAGATCACGCCGGAAGCGCTGAGTGCCGTCGCGGAAGCAACGGATTTCTTCGGCTATGGCCCCTATGTGGACCGGCTGGATTTGCGCCCCGAACAGCGCCGCCACGCCTCCGACAATCGCGAGGAAATCTCCCGCGCCGCCGCCGCCCTCACCCTTGCCGTACAAGGGGAAAAGGTGTGTGTTGTGTCGGGCGGCGATCCCGGCGTTTTCGCCATGGCCGCAGCCGTCTGTGAGGCCATGGAAAGCGGCCCTGCGGAATGGCGCAATATCGAGTTCGCGATCGTTCCGAGTGTGACCGCCATGCTGGCGGTCGCTGCCAAGGCGGGTGCTCCGCTGGGGCATGATTTCTGCGCCATCTCATTGTCGGACAATCTGAAGCCTTGGGATGTGATCAAGAAGCGGCTAATTGCAGCAGCCCAAGCCGGTTTCGTGATGGCGTTCTACAATCCCGTCAGCAAGGCGCGACCGCACCAATTGGGGCAGGCTTTCGATATTCTGCGCACCCACCTTCCGGGAACGGTTCCCGTCATATTCGGGCGTGCCGCCGGTCGTCCCGATGAGCGCATCAACGTGGTGCCGCTCAGCGAAGCGCATTCCGATATGGCGGATATGGCCACCTGCATCATCGTCGGGTCTACGGAAACGCGGCTGATCAACCGCGAGGGGCAGCGCCCTCTGGTCTATTCGCCGCGTTCCTGGATGGCCGGAAAGGCCTGATCCACATGGGCAGCGAGCGCTTTGACCGTCTGGAACGATGGCACCTCCGGCAGAACCGGACGGCGGATCATGACGACCGGCAGCCCGAGCGCCCGCGCTGCCACGATCTTTCCGTAGCTTGCCGCACCGCCGGAATTCTTCGAAACCACGACCTCAATGCCGCTTTCCGCCAACAGCGTCCGTTCGTCCGCTTCATTGAAGGGGCCGCGCGCCGTGAGATAGCGCACACTCGGCAGAGCAAGCGGCGGCTCCACGGGATCGACGCTGCGCACAAGATAGGTGTGCTGCGGTGCCGCCTCGAAAGGCAGAAGTTCCTGACGACCGAGTGCCAAGAAGGCACGGCGCGGCTTCTGTCCCAAGGCGGCCACTGCAGCCTCCACGCTTTCCACCTCGGTCCAGCGGTCCTCCGCCTGCCGTTCCCAGCCCGGTCTACGCAACGCGATCAGGGGCACCCCGGAAATTTCCGCGGCCTTTGCCGCATTGGCGGAAATGCGTGCCGCGTAAGGATGCGTAGCATCGATCAGCACATCGACTTGGCCCGCTTTCAGATAGTCCGCCAGACCTTCCGCCCCGCCGAAGCCACCGACGCGCACCGGAACCGGCTGCTCGACGGGCGCCTTGGTTCGGCCCGCCAGCGAAAGCTCCAACCGGAAACGGCCAAGATCGCGCAGGGCTTCGGCCAGTTGCCGCGCTTCCGTCGTTCCGCCCAGAATGAGAATGGAATGCACCGCCATGGCTCCTGATTTATCCGCCTCCCTTCTACCCGGTCAGCCCTGGTTGTCCATCGTCGGCATTGGCGAAGATGGCCTTACCGGTTTGGGCGAGAGAGCAAGACAGGCAATTTCGGAGGCCGAATTCATCTTCGGCGGCACCCGCCATCTGGAGCTTGCCAGGGTGACAATCACAGGCGAGGCGTGCGCGTGGCCGCAGCCATTCGATAGCGACATGAAGGCCGTGGCGGCGCTGAAGGACCGAAAGGTTTGCGTGCTAGCATCCGGCGATCCCTTCTTTTTCGGCGTCGGCGTGACGCTAGCACGGCAGTTCCCGGCAGATGAATTTGTCGCCTATCCAGCCCCGTCGGCCTTCTCGCTGGCGGCATCGCGGCTTGGCTGGGCTTTACAGGATATTGAAAACGTTTCGCTGCATGGACGCTCGCCGGATCTCATTCGTCCTCTGCTGCATCCGGGCCGAAAAGTTCTAGCGCTGACCTCTGATGAGCACGGCCCCGCGACGATTGCAAAGCTGCTGGCGGAGAACGGGTTTGGCGAAAGCCGGATCACAGTTCTGGAAGCGCTAGGTGGGGATCGCGAGAAGATAAGCCGGGTAAAGGCATCGAGCTTCGATCTGGTTGGCCTCGATCCGCTCAACATCATCGCAGTGGACGTTCAAGCCGCACCACAGGCCCGCATTGTGCCGCTTGGCTTCGGTCTGTCTGATGAGCTTTTCGAGCATGATGGCCAGATCACCAAGCGGGAAGTTCGCGCTGCAACGCTTTCCACGCTCTCCCCCCGGCGCGGCGAATTGCTGTGGGATATAGGTGCGGGCGCGGGTTCGATCGCAATCGAATGGATGCTGGCACATCCGTCCATGCGTGCCGTGGCCATCGAGCATCATCCAGAACGGGTTGCACGAATCCGGCGAAATGCCGCCTCCTTTGGCGTACCGGGTTTGCAGGTGGTGGAGGGTAAGGCGCCTTCGGCACTTGCGGACCTGCCGACGCCGGGTGTGATCTTTATTGGCGGCGGCGGCAGCAAGGACGGCGTGCTGGAGGCGGCCATCGCGGCGCTTCCACTCGGCGGCAGGCTGGTCGCCAATGCGGTGACGCTGGAAATGGAGCGGGTACTGCTGGAGGCCCACGCGCGGCTTGGCGGCCGACTTACCCGGCTTTCGGTAGATCGTGCCGAGCCCGTTGGCCCGATGACCGGCTGGCGCGCCGCCATGCCGGTGACCCAATGGGCCTGGGTGAAGGCATGATGGCGCTTGGTATCGGCTGCCGGAAAGGCACGCCCGCCGATGTGGTGCTGGCGGTGATCGATGAAGCCTTGCAGACGCATGGGGTGAAGCTCGCCCGCCCGCTTGTTATCGCGACCGGTGCCATCAAGGCGGACGAAGAGGGCATTCGAGAAGCAGCGCATCAGCTTGGCGCAGAGTTTGTTGTCCTGTTCGATGAAACCCTGCAAAGTGTAGTTTCCCTTACCCACACGCGCTCCGAGACAAGCCTCGCCCATACCGGCCTGCCCAGCCTGTCAGAGGCAGCTGCCCTTGCCGCAGCCGGACCCAATGCCCGCCTTCTTGGACCGCGCCACGTTTCGCAGGGCGTGACCTGCGCCATTGCCCTTTCGGAGAATATGCCATGACCGTTCATTTCATTGGCGCAGGCCCCGGTGCCGCCGACCTCATCACCGTGCGCGGCCGTGATCTGATCGCACGCTGCCCGGTATGCCTCTATGCCGGGTCCATCGTGCCGCGCGAACTCTTGGATTACTGCCCGGAAGGTGCACGCATCGTCGATACGGCCTCGCTCTCGCTGGATGAAATCGAGGCGGAATATCTGTCCGCCCAAGAAGCGGGTCAGGATGTTGCCCGCCTGCATTCCGGTGATCTCTCTGTCTGGAGCGCTGTGGCTGAACAGATGCGGCGGCTGGACCGTCTCGGCATCGATTATACGCTGACTCCCGGCGTTCCCTCCTTCGCCGCCGCTGCCGCCGCGCTGAAGCGAGAACTGACCATTCCTGAAGTGGCGCAAAGCCTGATCCTGACACGCGTATCGGGTCGCGCCTCCAAAATGCCGGAACGAGAAAACCTTGCCAACTTCGCAGCGACTGGCGCAACATTAGCCATTCATCTGGCCATCCACGCGCTGGAGAAGATCGTCACGGAATTGACGCCCCATTACGGCAAAGACTGCCCTGTCGCCATCGTGGTGAAGGCCACATGGCCGGAAGAAAAAATCCTGCGCGGCACGCTTTCCACCATCGCAGCCCAGATCGCGGCAGAACCCATCGAGCGCACGGCGCTGATCTTCGTCGGCCCCGGTCTTCAGGCGGAGGATTTCCGCGAAAGCGCGCTCTACAGCACGGATTATGTGCGGCGGTTCAGATCTGGAAGCAGCAAGCCGGAGTGAGGCCATCAATTACCCCCTCTGTCCTGCCGGACATCTCCCCCTCAAGGGGGGAGATCGGCAGAACGGTTGGCCGTTCGCTCCATCAATGTTGAGAAAGAGGGCGAGGGCCCCAAGGAACAATGGGATGGAGACCTTGCCGCAAAGTCATAACCTCCACCAGAGGTGGAGGTTTGAAACGCTGCGCTTGAACCGCTAGAAGCGGTTTTGCTATAAGTT
>NZ_JALJQZ010000041.1 GCF_022968395.1 Affinirhizobium lemnae | reverse complement strand
GTTCGGCAGGCATGAGCTATCCCAGCAAGCTCATTCACTCATCGTGACACTCCCATACTTTCGCCGTTACGGCGCACTGTTGAACACCGAATAGGCCTTCAGGAACGGGATTTCCCGATCCACATCGGTGCCGCTCCCGTCGGCCACCGATTTGGTGAACCGACTGGCGAAGACCACCGTCGAGCCCGTTTCGCCCTTTCGCACGGCTCCGCCCAGTTCGAGAGCCTGTTTGAATGTCATCCACATCGAGGAGCAGAAGCCGCGCGACAGCTGCTCCGACCACAGTAGGAGCACGTTCATGCCGGAATAGGGCAGGCCGTTGTGGCGTACCGGCCGGGTGATACGACCACCGGTATTGGCGGCGCTCCATGGTTTGATCCAGGGGCGTACGCCCTGTTCGAGATCTTCAACGATCCTGTCGGTGATGCGCGTATAGATGTCGATACGATTGTTATCCGTTCTCCTGACCATAACTTCCTTTTCCTTTTCTCGAGACCGCGTCTGTCGCGGTCCGTCACGGAGGTCCGAAGTCAGGGGCCGATAGTGTGCCCATGCACCGGAACGGCCGCAACAGCGTGGAGGACGGCAAAGCCGTTGCATGGGCGCCTGGCCCCTGCAGGACCGCCGACCGGGACGGGCCGCGACAGGCGCGTCTCCAGCTTTTCCTCTCAACACGAAAAATGGCCGGCACCTGCAGGCGCCAGCCTCTGATTTAAAGAAGCGGCGGAGTTGCCCCCGCCAGGGTGTCAACCGAGAGCCGCCATTTGGGCCTCGGCCGCCTTGCGGTCGAGCGATGCCCCGGGGTTCTCGACCGGCCGGTCGAAGGGCTTCCAGGTCTCGCCGACGACCTGTTCGTAGGCGGCCACCGCACCTTCTGCCGCCATCCGCAGTGCGTGGGATTGGACGCCCATGTCGGCTGCAAACTCCCGCTTGCGCTGGGCGCCACTGTCATAGCCGACGGGCCCGTCGAGATCCTCGTCGCGGGCATCGTTCGATGCTTTGGCCGTTGCGTCGCGCGCCTCGGTGACGGCCCTGCTGTAGAACTGTCCAGCGCCATGTGCCGATCCGACGAAGGCCCCGACGATCCGTTGCAGATGGATCTGCATGGCCTTTTCGCCCAAGCCCTCGGAAAGGCTTTCGGCGGTCTCGACGATCAGCCGCTCATGCAGGCTGCGGATGCCATCGCTGTCGACGATGGCCGTGCCGAAGCTTTCGGCGATCTTGTGCGCCTGGATGGTGTCGGGGCAGGAGAGGCGGACCATTTCGAGGGTTGTCCCGCGACGGGATTGCGCCGATCGGGCGGTGGAGCGATTGGGGGTGGCGGGCTTGGCCATGTCTTTTCCTTCCGTGGCTGCCGAAGTGGTTCCGGCCCGTGCCGGTCTGCCCTTCGATGCGGACGACCAGAACCGGCAAAGGACGGGCGGCTTCACAGGTCCGATCCGACTGGGCCAGCAGGGCAGGGTTGCGGGCCAGCAGGTTTTGACCTGCTTGGGACCGCGGGCTTGTCCTCGCGCAGTGAGGTTGGATCGGCCGCTCCGCGGCGCGCAAGCGGCCTTGAAACGACCGGCCGCCGGTTCAGACCGCAGCGAACAGAAGGGCAGTCCGGCACGGGTCAGATGTCAGACGCACGCCGACGAGGGACGACATGGCCAGGCCCGCCACCCTGGGAGATGTCGTGGCCGCAAGATGACCAGATGCCGCCCATTGCACAGCCCCCGTTAGAGGTCCACCTATTCCGCAACCGACGAGATGGGCGCATCACCGCAATGCTCGAGCATATCGATGATCTGCTCCTGCTCTGCCAGCCTTGATGCGAGCGTGTCGAGTTCGCGCCACCGTTCGAAGGCCAGGCGGTCGGCAAGCTCCTGATGGTAGAGACGGGGACCGGACCGGCGGCGCACCCGGCTCCGGACCTCCACTGTGATCGTCTGCCGTCCTGCGCGCGCTGCTATCTGCCGGGTCAGGCAATCGAGATGCCGCTGGGTTTCACGCCTTGCGCCGATTGCCCTCGCCAATGGTTTTGCAAAGAGCACGTCGTTCATGATCCATCTCCCCGGCTTCGCCAGCCGATGAAGGAGGACGGCCCCTGATACTCAGCATGACGGACGGGATCGATGACAAAGCCGAACCGGCTGCGCCCGGCATACTCGTCGCTCGGAACAAGGAAGCGACGCTCATCGTTGTCTGCTCGCCTGTTCCCGCCGACGACCGCCACGACCTCGGTCATGCCGGGGTTCCGATCGGAAAAGATTGCAGATATGACGACATGATCTGCCGCATGGCGCTCATCAAACGCGCGGCGATCCTTGGACCAGCTTTCGCCCTCGGCCAGCTTGCAGCAATGGATCGCCTCCCAGGCATCCGGCCAGGTATTGCGGATGGTCTTTTCGGCCATCGATCGCTCGTAGCCGGTGAACAGCTCTGGAAAGCTGTTGGCCACGATCGCCCATTCGTTATCCTCTTCATACCACGGAGAGTGCTTCCGCAGTAGCGGATGGATTCTGGCATTGCGATCGGCAGAGAGATGAAAGCCGCCATGGCCGGCCGTGCTATGGGCGACGACGCCCTCGGCATAGATGACTGCGATCTGCGAGCCGCCCCATGGCGTGCTCGCCGACATGCGCGTCTGCACGCGGTTCAGCGCAGCGAGATCACGCTTATGCCGGGCCGTCTCGGCAACGCACGTTCGAAACTCGGCCTCGTCGGCCAGCCGGCCGTCGTGCCCGATGAAATCGTCGCGCGTCAGCTCAGCGAGCGGCCGGCGAACGAAGACTGCACTCGCAAGGAATGCGAAGCCGCTCGGCGACGTGACCATGGCAAGGACGGTGTCATCGATGCGTGCGATGGGCATGCCGTCCGCGCTTGTAGCAAACTCCACCCCCGAAAGATCGGGGGTGGAGTTTGCCTTGTTCGACTGGAGGCGGGCGGTCATGCTGCTGCCCTATGATCGAAATCCTGGTCGTGGCCATCTTCAGCCTCGGCGTCGGTGTCGCGCGGATCATCCTGATCCGCCTCCTCTTCGACCCTCGCCTCCTGCTCTTCACCGGGATCGCCGGCATCACCGTCGTCGTCCTGGGAGCCTCTGCCGCTGATATCAGTGGCAACACCTGCACGGATCCAGTCGAGTAGTTCGTCGGCTGGCGGCGCGAAGCGACCGGACGGATGGACGAAGTGCTCGCTCGCAAAATGCTCGACGAGCGCTGCGCGTGTTTCGCGCACCTTGGGCCGGGGCTGGACCGAGGCCTCGGCGCAAGACGCTTCCAGCGCCTGGCGCGACAGGCACAAGAGAAAATCTTCCGAGCCCATGTTCGGCAGGAATTCGTCGGCGCCGATCGCATCGCCGGCGATGCGCGCGATCATGCCGCTGTTCGACATGCCACGGCGGCATGAGAGCACATCGATCAGGACCGAGCGGACGGCGACCCGGAGCGTGTCCAGATCGAAGGCGAGCTTGCCGTTCTCGTCGAACAGGCCGACTGCATGGCGCGAGAAGCGCTTGCCACCATAGAAGGTCCCGTCCGCACCGGAGTCGACGCGGACATTCTGTCCGGCGAAGGCCAGCACCATCAACGCCATCAGCATGTCGTCCTCGATCGGCGCGCGACCGAGCGCATCGTGGAGCGCATCCGTGCGATAGTCGCCGATCATCTCGTGACCCTTCTGCGTCACATCGGGCCGTGCCTTGGGCGACGCGGTCGCGTCGGCATCAGCGCCACCAGCGACCACTCCATCGACGCCCGCGCCCTTCGGCTTCGCTGTCTCCGGCATGCGGTAATGGACGGTCTGCACCTTGCCATCGCGGTCGAGATACATCGCAACGTGGTCAGCTTTGGACGGCTTGCCGTAGACCTGAGAAGCCTTCTTCGGTAGTTCCGGCTGGCCCCAGCTGTTGACGTCGACGATCCCGCCCTTCTTCGGCAGGTTGCTCGTCATCCACTCATGCTGCGCACCGAGGAAGCCTTCGACATTCGTGGTATAGCGGCCATCCTGGTCGGCCGGCGCGAAGAGATCCTCGACCCATTCGATGCCGTAGGCCTGAGCGAGATCATCGCCAAAGCTCGCATCCTTGGCATACATGCGCTTCCTGGTCAGCGCATTGGCAACCTGCCACCAGGACGCGGTGTCACCCTTCTTAGGCTTGTGGGCTTTCCATACCTCCTTCTGGTCGACCTGGCCGGAGGCCGCGATGACCCGCAACTGCTGCTCGGACGGCATGTCACCCAGCGACATCTGTTCCAACATGGCCGGAAGCACATTGGCGAGAAGGCGCAGCTTGCGGATCTGGCGGACGGGGAGGGCGAGAGCGACGGCGATCGCTTCCTCCGTCCAACCGAGAGCAACAAGCCGTTCGATGCCGCGCCACTGATCGACGGGATTGAGAGGTTCACGGACGGAGTTTTCGACCATGGAACGCATCGCACCATTATCGTTGGCAGCGTCCGCGACGAGGATTTCGATTTCCTCGAGACCGGCAGCGATCGCGAGCCGGACGCGGCGATGGCCGGCGTCAATGATATAGCCGTTACCGCCGTCGGCTTCCGGCGCGACCACCGGCGGCTGGACGATGCCGACGGCCTTGATCGTGGCGAGCATCAACGCGTCGGCCTGCGGCGACGACTTTGACTGTCGCATCCGGTCTGGGTTTTCCTTTAGCGCGCGCGGGTCAACCTTCATGATCTGCATGGGACGGTTCCTTTCAGGAGAGTTCCGGACCGGCGCCTTGCCAGCCCTTTCCTGTCTTCATTTTTTTCTCGAAGACATCTCCCGAACCGCAAATCGGCCGGACGGACGCAACTGCGGCCGAGCATCCCTGCTGCGCAGGACGAGCGGGGTTTTGAAGCCCTGCGAAGGACCAGCAGCCGGGATCGCGCAGGCGGCGGTTGAGCGCAAGCGGCGGCAGGAGGCCCGATCGGCGATCGGGTTTTGCTTTCTCTTCTTCTTTCTCCTCTGCCGGCACTTCCCTTTATTTAAACCACATGGTTGTAATCAGTCGGGGAATAAACGTTGAGGGGAAAATATGCTGAGACATTGCTTGGCAGCGCTGGCGCTGCTCATGCCGTCCGCCACGGTCTACGCTGCTGAGCCAGCACAGAAGATATGGCTGTTCAACGGGACAGCCATCGACAACAGCATAAAGTGCGACCTAGCTTCCGCGGCTCGTTCCGGACGCTACAAGATTCTGCCTAACCTGATGAAAGCGCGCGTGACGGTCAATGTTGAGAAATCGAACAATGTCGAAAGCAAGCTCGTATTGAAGTTTCCCTGGTTGGAGATCGGCGGTTCCAGCGGAAATGCAACCGGCAACACGATGAAGAACGACTATGAAGCGACATTCAACATCAGCGGCGAAAACTCCGTGAACTGCCGCAAGAACAACCAATTCACGACTGGCAATCTCGAGTGTTTGAAGGACGCACTGAGGCGTTTGGCCGAATTCGACGACGTCAAAGCGACCTGCGAACGGATTTTCACCGCAACATATACGGGTTCGGCCTCCGCCAAACTTCCCGCATGGAAGATCGAGATCGGACCGGATCTTTCGGCGAAAAATAGCGTGAGCTACAAAGTGAACCTGATCATTCCGGCCTCAAAAGCAAAGGCAGCGCAATAAGCAAGCTCGTCGTTGGCATTGAGGCACTGACACAATTGCCGGTCATGGGGGCAAAAAGAAAGGGCCGCCGGTGAAAACCGCGGCCCGTAAAGTGTGGAGATTTTGAACCTCCAGAGGGGAACAGCTGCTGCGACGGAACTGGGAGGTGACCGTCATGTGCATCAGCTGGGTGCGTTGTGATCCTTTTTTGATCACACAGCATCCATTTATTGTGCAGCGCAGCTATGCGGCTGGCGCGGTCCTCGCCTCATCTGCCTCTGCGATAACTTCCGCGGCCAGATCATCCTCGACCTCACGCAGCTGTTTGCGCTTGGCATCCAGCTCTGTGGCAAACTGGAACAGGCCGCCGGTACGTGTCTGATAAGACGCCAACCGGCGCTCGGCTTCCTCAAACCGCCGGCGATACTGGCGCTGCTCGTTGTCGAAGCCATCAAGTGCGTGCTCCAGGCGTGAGATCGCGCCGAGCGGCGTCACCGTGATGGAGAGATCGACCTCGTATTCGGCCCCGGTGCGCTGGAGGTAGGTTTCGAAGCGATAGCCATCACCCTTGCCGAAACGATCGCCCTCGTAGACCAGATCGAAACCGCCGATCGTCGCCAGATGCACCTCGCCCTCCTGCTGTAACTGCAAAAGTGTGAGGATCTCCTTCATCAGTGCGCGACCGGCCTCCTTACGTTCGGTATGGTCCTGACCGAGCACCTTCATCGTGAAGGCATCGCCCGTGGTTGGCCGCAGCCGCTTGATGTCCTCGCCAATTTCACCGATCCGACGGGTCGAGACCTCGATCTCGCGTTCGGCGTCGCGCATCTGCCGGCGGACGGCATATTGGTCGTCCTCATGGGCGGCGCGTAGCCGTTCCAGCCGGGCGATGTCGGCCTCAAGCCCGGCCTTTTGCATCAGCCGTTCGTCGCCGGAAGCGATTGCCTTGGCCATGGCGAACTGGTTGGCAGCACCCTCGCCGACATCTTCGAGCCTGCGGATTGACGTATCGCCCGAGAGGGCCGCAGCGATGAAGCGAGCCTTGCGCTCGTTGTTTTGCCACATGCTGGCATCGAGCGAACCCTCGGTAGCGTAGGCGAAGATATCCACCTCATCGTGCTGGTTGCCTTGTCGGACGATCCTGCCTTCGCGCTGCTCTATCTGTGATGGCAGCCACGGGACATCGAGGTGGTGCAGAGCTTTCAGCCGAAGCTGCGCGTTGACGCCAGTACCCATGGTTTCTGAACTGCCAATCAGGAAGCGAACCTTGCCAGAGCGGACATCGCCGAACAGGCGTTGCTTCGCCTCGGTTTTCTTGAAATCCTGCATAAAGGCGATCTGCGATGCCGGTACGCCGAGCCGGATCAACTCGTCGCGGATGAACCGGTAGGCAGAGAAGCCACGGGTTTTTTCGACATTGATCGTGCCGAGATCGGAAAAGATCATCTGCGCGGCGCCCGGCAGATCAAAATCCTTGCCATCCGGGCGGCGATAGATCGCTTGGCTGGTTTCCGCCCAGATCCGGTGGGCGTTTCGCACGAGTAGGTTGAGCTTGTTATCCGCCTCATTGTCGGCCGCCGGCATGACGAAGCGCAGGTCGATTGCCGCATGGCGGCCATCGGTAATGACCGAGAGCAGAATGTCGTCACCGGGTTGGGCCGGACCTTCGCGCTTCTCGATCGCCTTGATCCGGCCATCGAGCATCTGCTGATAGGTCTTGAACAGCGCCGTCGGCTTGGCTGTCAGGATCTGCCGCCGCCCGGTCGAGATGTTGGGCACCTTAACGTACTGCCGGAGATCCTCGGGCATGACGACATCGGCGAAGGACCGGAACATGGCGATCAGTTCCGGGACGTTGACGAAGGAAGCGAAGCGGCTGACCGGCTTGTATTTGCCGGATGGCTGGATTTCGAGCTCGGTCGTCGTGTCGCCGAAGCAGGAGGCCCAAGCATCGAACTCGTGCAGTCCGCGCTCAGTAAGTGCCTCATGGCCAAGTAGGCGCTGAATGGAGAACATTTCTCCGAGTGTGTTGGTGATCGGCGTGCCGGAGGCGAGCACGAGCGCCCGGCCGGGGTTCTTCGTCTCGATATAGCGGGATTTGACATAGAGATCCCAGGCACGCTGCGAGCCGTTGGGGTCGATACCCTTCAGGGTCGACATGTTGGTGGCAAACGACAGCTTGCGGAATTCCTGCGCCTCGTCGACGACGATCTGGTCGACGCCAATCTCTGAGATCGTCAGAAGATCGTCCTTGCGAGTGGCGAGGCCTTCGAGCCGCTCCTGCAATCCTTCCTTCAGCCGCTCGAGGCGCTTGCGCGATACACGGTCTTCGCTGTCGACCTTGGTCAGCAGATCCTCATAGAGCTGCAACTCGTCGTGGATCATCGCCTGCTCGAAGGCCGAGGGCACCGCGATGAAACGGAACGCCGAATGGGTGATGATGATCGCATCCCAAGTCGCGGTCGCCGCACGCGACAGGAACCGGGCGCGCTTGTCCTTGGTGAAGTTGGTCTCGTCGGCGACGAGAATGCGGGCATTCGGATAGAGCGCGAGGAATTCACGAGCAGCCTGTGCCAGGCAATGGCCGGGCACGACAAGCATCGCCTTGGCGATCAGACCGAGCCGGCGCTGTTCCATTATGGCGGCGGCCATGGTCATTGTCTTTCCGGCGCCGACGGCATGGGCGATATAGGTCGAGCCATCGGCGATGATCCGCCAGATGCCGCGTTTCTGGTGCCCGTAAAGAACGAAGGCGCCTGAGGCGCCGGGAAGCTTCAGATGGGAGCCGTCGAATTTGCGAGGCGCGATATTGTTGAATCGGTCATTGTAGTCGCGGGCCAGCCGATCGGTGCGATCGGGGTCGGTCCAGACCCAGTCCTGAAACGCCTGCTTGATCCTTTGAAGCTTGTCACGGGCTGCTTCGGTATCGACGACGTTGAGCACCCGACGCTCGCTATCGGCGTCCTTGAACACATCGAAGATCTGCGGCACCCGGCTGTTGAGAGCGTCGGCGAGCAGATCGCCGGCATGGCGACGGCTGGTGCCCCATTCAGATGTGCCGGCGGCGCTGTAGCCAAGCTGGCGGGCCTCCACCGTCCAGGACCCGAGCTCCGGCATATGATGGATGCGGATATCGGCCTCCATCTTCTCTTTGACGAAGGCCACGACATCGGCGGCCGGGATCCATGGGGCGCCGAGGCGTGCTGTGATGTCGGAGGGTCGAAGGTCGGCCGGCTGGACGTCAGTCAGGGCGCGGACGTTGCGCTCATAATTTGGATCTAGCTCGGCTGCCGACTGTGCGGCGGCGAGCTTGGTGCGGACGGCGCCGGAGAGATACCCGTCGGCTGTCTGCCACGATCCATCGGCCGGGTCCCGGAAGATGGCGTCACCCAGCTCCTCGACCACATCAGCCGGATCGCTGTGCAGCAGCTCGGCGATATGGTCGATATCAACGTGCCCACGTTCGTTCAGCACGACGGCGAGTGCATCTGCCGGCGACGTGATGGTTGGTGCCACCGGCGGCGCAATCACGCGTTCGGAAAAGATCGGACCGGGCTTCGCCGTGTCGGTCTCCAGATCGTAGTCCTCGATCGACGCGACCAGCCAGCAGTCCGGGTCGTCCCGGAAGGGTGTAAGGTTTGGCTGGCGATGGGTTTCCTTGACCTCCGCGGTCTCGGCATCTTCCTGGATCGAAACGGTGGTGTGGTTGATCGGCCCGAAGTCACGCACAAAGCTCGACCAGGCGATGCGCAGCCGAACCTGATGATCCCGCCAGGGACGATCGGTTTCCTGCGCTTTCAGCACCTCACGGACGGCATCGCGGATCGGGATGAGTTTGCTGATGATCCGGACGTGCTTTTCCGAGATGCCGTCTCCGGTGCGGCCCTTGCGGACCGTGACCGGCGCGGCCGCGCCGTCGAGCATCTGCATCAAGCCCTTGGAGCGGTCGAGGAAGAAGCTGCCCTCGCGGACAGGCCCGCCCTTAGGCTGCAGATCGACGATCTCGCCAAGCTCATCTCCGAGATCGATGTCGATCGGCGTCGGCTCTCCGTCGTAGAGATCGGCGGGCAGGAGATCGATGGCAGCGGCAAGTGCCGTTTCAAGACCCTTGCCGTCGTGCGGCCGGCATGTGTAGGTCTCGCCGAACGGTCCCGAGGTCAAGGCATGAGCGCCGAGTACGAAGTTGGGGTGACGGGCGAACCACCTGTTGACGCGGATGGCCCCTTCGTCATCTGTGGCGGGCCGGACCTCGTCTACATCCAGCCACAGCTGATCGCCTTCCGGCTCACCAAGTTTGCGCTTGCGGAAGAACAGGATGTCGACGACGACATCCGTGCCGGCGTCACGGCGGAAGCTGCCTTCGGGCAGGCGGATCGCTGCGATCAGGTCGGCCGACTTGGCGATATGCTCCCGCGCCGCCGTATCTGCCTTGTCCATCGTCCCATGCGAGGTGGCGAAAGCTGCGAGCGCGCCGGGCTTCAGGAGATCGATTGACTTGGCGATGAAGTAATCGTGCAGCCGGACGCCGAGCGACCGATAGGCGCGGTCGGAGCGGACAGTGCGATCGGAGAAGGGCGGATTGCCGATGGCGAGATCGTAGATCGGCGCCAGATCGGTGCGGGCGAAGTCTCCATTAATGATCCGGGCCTTGGGCTGCAGCAGGCGGACGATACGGGCCGTGACCGGATCGAGCTCGATCCCGGTGATATAGGCCGCGTCGCGATATTGCTCCGGCATCAGGGCCGGGAACAGGCCTGTGCCGATACCAGGCTCCAGCACACGGCCGCCCCGCCAGCCGAGTTTTCCAATCCCGGCCCAGATCGCCCGGATGATGAACTCCGGCGTGAAATGGGCGTATTGGGTGCAGCGGGCGAGCGAGGCGTAGTCGGCTTCAGATACCGCAGTTTCGAGCGAGGAGCCGAGATCGTCCCAACCTTGTCGGAAATCGACCTCGCCCGGACGGCGGAACATGCCATTGGCCAAGTCGCCAGCGCCGAAGCCGGTGAAGCGGATCAGCTGCGCCTGTTCCTTAGGGGTCGCCGGTCGGTCCTGCTTTGCGATGCCGTCGGCGACCAGGATCGCCGCGACATTGTCGCGGGCGCGGTCCTTCCATGAGGCGCCCAGTTCGCGGTCGCCATTGAGATAGAAGTTTGCCCGAAGTCCTGGCCGCCGTACGGGGGCGGCAGCGACCGGGAGGGCGGGTGCCGGCGCCGGTGGCACTGGATCCGGATCGTCGTCGTTGGCGGCAGCAGGCGAGAAACCGCCAAAGGCGGTGACCCCGAGCCCTAGGCCAGATGAAAGGGCGCTCGAGCCGAACATATCGAAAGTGAAGGGATCATTGCTCATGGGAAAGGCTCCTTTGGAATAGGGACGAGCGCCATTGTCCGGTCGGAGGTTCGACCGGCCGCAACGTCGTCTTGCTGGGATGCGACCGCTCAGGCGGCCAGGGAGGAAGGAAGGTAACGCAGGTGGACCGGCAGCTTAGCCGCGATCTCGTTGTCGCTCAGGGTGTCGAGCAGCTTCAGAAAGGTTCCTTCCGTGCCGCCATAGAGCATGATCGTGCGATGGCCCTGCATCGGCGTCGGCCAGCGGGTGCCGGCATAGCCACGATAGTCGTCCGCAGTGGTGCTCCAGATATGTTCGAGCCGTTCTTCGCGGCTCATGGCTCGAACCGGCCGGGTTTCGCGATCGGCGATTACCGAGCGCATCGTCTCGACCGAGTTGGGATCGGAGAGGTCGCAATACGTATGAAAGTATCGGACGGTGTCATCGATCCGCATCGCGTAAAATACCGAGGTCACGGAACCGCTCATGAACTCGCGCATGGCAAAGATCGGTCCACGCATCCAGAGCGGCGGCAGGATGTCGAGCATGTAGGAATAGGACGTCTCGTCGATCTCAAACCATTCGCCGGCATAAACGTCGGACTGATCACCGGCGAAGCGGTTGGGCCGCTGCGCGTGCCTGTCAAACATGCGGAACATGTCGGCGCGCTTGGCCACACCCTGAAACACTTTGCGGGGGAGGGATATCGAGGTCATCGGCTTAATCCTTTCGGGGTTTGGGGACCGAAGGCAGCACTGTCGTTTCGACCTCACTATCCTCTTCAGTCCTTCATGACCCCTCCCGATCGGCCGGCCTCGTGTCCGGACGGGTCAAGGGCCGGCTCTTGCCGGGCGAAGCTTCCCTTGATGCGGCCGGCACGCATGCGGCAGGCCTCATTCCTCTTCTCCATTTTCCTTTCCCGTCTCTCCTTATCCTTGGCTTTCAGAACCTCGTTCCAGTCCTCTGCCGGCGGACGTAGCCGCTGCCAGTCGCAGCCGGACGCTTCAGCGACCGCACGCAATCGTTCTGCGTAAATGTCCCCTTGGGAATTGGCATCCGTCGCCGCTACCAATGTCAGTCCGGGTCGCATAGTAAGTTCGGCAAGCGCCGCATCTGTCGCTGGAGACCACCCGCCGCCGGTGCTGAGATAAAGGGTTTGCTCGCGTGGACCTTCGAGTGCCGCGAGGCTCATCACGTCGATCGCCGCCTCGGTGACGCAAAGGCGGTTGGGGTCACTCGGACCCAATCGGAACAGAAGCTTGGATCCCCCGGTCGAGAACCCGCGCCATTCGGGTCCTCGCTCTTCCCAGCCGACAACGCGGCCATAGCTATCAACATGCGCCGCCCACATGCTGCCATAAGGTCCTTCCCGCAGGATGTCCTCCCGGATAGCGTGCCGGACGATGGCAGGGGGCACCCCGCGCTCCCAACAAAGATAGCGCCACGTGTCGGAGTCGGGCGACGGCGTACGCCGGCTTCGCCAGCGCCCGGGAATTTCTCCCGCCGAGCCTGAAGAGCGCGGAGACTTCCATTCCGGACGAGAAAGTCGAAACCCAACCAGCTCCGCGACCGCTTCCGCCGCCACCGGAAAAGTGACCTTATCAAGAAACATGGCGAGCGCGAAAACATCGCCTTTCGCATCGCTCAGTGGATCGAACCAGCCGCGTCCGTCATGGGTCACAATAATGATGCTGCTGCCACGCCGGTATTTGACGGCTCGACGGGTACTTTCCTTCGCATCGAGTTCATATCCGGCCTGCTCCAGCACAGCTTCGCAACTGACCTTGGCGCGTAGCGCCTCCAACTCTTCTCTTTTCATCTTCCCTTCGGTCGCATCGCGACCGACCTCTCATGTTCTTCCTTCCTGCGTTTCTGCAGGCAGCTTCTCACCGGCGCGAAGAGCAAAGGCTGCAAGGGCGCGCCTGGCAATTGTAGGATTCTACAAGTATCGACCCACAAGCGCGGCGAAGCCTCCCTTGCGGCCGCCAGCTCGCGAGCGGCAGCCGGTACCGCGAAGCGGGGCTCAGTGAGCTCCCCATGGGAAAAATTCATGAATGACCGAGAGGTCATCATCGGCGTCGATCTCGTCAGAGGGGAGCACGCCATATTCACCGTCGACTTCGAAGACGGTGACCGGGACCATCAGGTCGCGGGAAAGCTGAAAGGCATGGGACTGTGCGAGAGTAAGATCGTGCGACATTGAAGTGGCTCCATTTGGGGAGCGGGCCAATTCCCGCTCGATGGCTCCAAAAGGCACGGGGGCGGGCGCGATCACCGCGGCGGCGCAGCCAAGCGGCCGCAGCTTGCTAGCGGACCCCTTGCGGGTTGATCGGGGAAGATCCGGCCCCGGGCCAGGACGCCATCGCATGAGAGCGGGATTGGGCTGTTTCCCGTCGGTGCGGCGACACCGTCGTTTGCTCTTATCGTTTGGCCTCTACCGAAAGCGCTCATCCGGCATCAACCAGATTCCGGCATCCCAGACTTACTGACCAGAATTTGTACTCAAACTTTGGACAGCTTGTCACTGACCAGAATTTGAATATAATCTTTGGACACTAGGGAGCTTTTTTTATGCCCGATCCGACTTCTGACACGCTTGAGCGGATTTATATGCGGATCGCCGCCGGTGCGCCTTCGGGTGTATGGTCTCGCGGTGACTTCCTGGATTTGGCCAGCCCAAACGCTGTCGAGAAGGCGCTGCAACGCCTGACCAATCGAGGCGATATCCGTCGGCCCTACCGCGGCCTTTATGACAAACCGTCCGTCAGCAAGCTCACAGGAAAGCTGGTTTTCCCACCACGCGCGTCCTTCGTCGATGCGATTGCCCGTCGGGACAAACTTCGAATACTTGTCGATGGGATGACCGCGGCCAACGACCTCGGCCTCACGACAGCTGCTCCCGCACGATCGACCATCCACGCAGACACATACCCTAGAACGATTGAGATCAATGCTGCTGCAGGTGATATCCAGGTAAGCGCACCGGTTGTCTACAGGCTCGACTTCAAGAGAGCTTCGGCAAAGGCCGCATTCTGGGCCGGACGACCAGCAATGCGCATCGTTCAGGCGTTGGCCTGGTTGCGCGATGAACCCAGCAGCATTGAACCTGCGATAAATGGAATTATCCAGAAACTAAAGAATAGCCAAAGTCGACAAGCGATCTCGAACGATCTTCGGTCGAACCTTGCAGCTATGCCGGCATGGATGTATCCGGCCGCGCAAGAAATCGCAGACTCTTTGGCGCCTGACCAGAACGAGCGAGAGAAGACCGAAGATGCAGACGACGTTCATTGAAGTTCTTCGATCGAGCCCTGACGAACGCCGCGCGCTATATGCGGCAGTAGCGGCCGGGCTCCAGACCCGGGCAGAGAATGTCGAAAAGGATCTCTATGTCTGCTGGATCCTGGATTTTTTATTCAATCAGCGAGAAGGCGACCCGGTCAATCTCTATTTCAAGGGTGGCACCAGCCTGAGCAAGGCCTATGACGTCATCAAGCGGTTCTCGGAAGACATCGACATCGGCGTCTATAAGGCCGATATCGACGCTCCCCTAGAGAAAGAGATAGCCGAACAGGGCTCTGTGACCAAGCAGCAAAGAATGCTCGCGGACAAGGTTGATGAGCCCGCGCGCACTTACATTTCCGGCCCCTTGCGTGACCAGCTTCTGCGAAAGATCGAAGAGACCGAGGCCGCCATCGGCGAGGCAGGACACTTTGCCGTTGAATACGGCTACGATGCCTATCGGAAACGCGATGCTCTGGATATCTTTGTCGTCGGCTATAAGAGCGTGTTTACGGGCGACATTGACTACGTTCAGCCGGCGGTAAGGATAGAAGGCGGGGCTCGCCCCGATCCGGTCCCTGTCGAAACTCGCACGATCACCCCATACATCGCATCTGAGTTAAACTCAGCGAACGATCTGGCTGTCCACGGAGTGACAACGGTGAAGCCGGAAAGAACCTTCTGGGAAAAGGTGCTCATCCTCCACGCGATGACCGAAATGACCGAGAAGCGGGCCGACGAGCAAAATCCTGAAAAGCCAGTCCCAGACCTCAATCGCTATTCGCGTCATTACTATGACGTCCATCAGATTTGGACAAACGGCGCGTATGGCGAGGAAACAGCTTCAATGAACGAGCTTGCCGAAGCGTGCAGAGCCCATAAGGAGCTCATGTTTCGAGCACCGGACCATCGATATGACCGCGCAGTTCCCGGGAGTTACAGACTCACACCATCGGCGCCGATGCGTGAAAAACTCTCCAGGGATTATGATCGTATGTCAGCCATGATCTTTGGCGAGGTCCCGCGGTTTGACGAGGTGATGAAAAGCATTGACGAACTCGAGGCGTTCCTGAACGGCCTTCGCAAGTTGGGATAATAGGGTTTTGTAACGTCATTGGCTGTGGCTGCTGTTATGGCCGCTAAGCCAGTCGAATGCCTTCAATCATATCTCCTGAGTAGACGCTGGTCCGTTGATTTTAGAAAGTCTGCACACCTGCGATAAAAGATTGCATCGCCATATTGTCAGATTTTTCTGTCCATATGTTGACTTTGTCAGATTATGCGATCATCTTGCAGACATTGGAGGCAGCGATGACTGATGGACCTTTCCGAAATTCCGCATTGAGCAATAGATGGAAAGTTTATGGGCAGGACCTCGTCAGTGACGCTGTCTCCCAGGATGAGCGCGTAAAACAGGCCTGCCACAGTGTACTGGGCGGCATCGATATGCAGTCATTCGGGCGCCTTTACCGAGAACTGGACGCCCGTGCATCGAATGATCAAATGGATCTCGACGCAGTTTCCGCCACCGAGATAATCTTTGACAGAAACGAGCGTTCTCCGCTGCACGACGCTTTGGAACGGCACCTATTATGCAACCTGAGAGATGCTTTGCCCGAACGCCGGTCGCTGGATCTTGCGCTTGAAAGCGCGGTGTCGGAGGTACTGGGCAACGCCAAGAACCGCATTGATGAGGAATGCATTCGTGCAAAGGAAGTCCGCGATATGAGCAACGCGGATTTTGTGAAAGGCCTTCACCGAAACAAGGAGACCTTTGCTGCGGTGGATGTCGCGCGCGTATGCGCAGCTCTTGAGAACGGTGAGAAGGGTGCGTTCCGCCGCACGGCGCGGACGGATGTAAACGATGGTCCTGACGATGACTGACGCGCATACTGAAACCCATTCAGAGAAGCATCTTCTCGTGGTCGAGAAGGGCAATCCCGCGCGTGTTCGCTCGGCGAATAACATCGTGGTCGCAGAAATTGGAAAGCACATCCAGTTCGACCCTGATGTGCTTGATACCTTCGACGTGAAGGGTTTTGCACCGATACACTATGACCTTATGATCTTGGCCGCGGCTATAGAATTCGCTGATCGACGCTGGAGACGACCTGCTGGCTGGTTGCGTAATATCAGTGTTGAGATACCGGTCATAGACTTCGAGTGCTGGTCGAAACCCGACGTTCAAGCCACGCTTCGCAGCACGATGAATTTTCTCACCGGCGACAACTGGCGTTTCTCGTTTATCAAGGCTAGTGGGTGCTCACCTATCGGCTCCAAGCAGATGCCGCTTTTCTTCGAACAAGAAAAAAAGTTTGCGATTGCCTACAGCAACGGCTTGGACTCTCGCGCAGTGTCCGCACTCAGTGGAAGCCGAGAGGAGGCTCTTTGTGTTCGCGTAGCGGCGACCAAGCAACGCAGGGTGGAGGGTGAAAGCTACTTCACGCAAATTCCGTTCAAGGTGAAGGGGTTTGAGGGAAGAGAAAGCAGCTTTAGATCGCGCGGATTCCAGTTTGCTACGATGGCGTCGATTGTGGCTCAGCTGTCCAAAGTCTCCAGGATTGTCGTCCCGGAAAGTGGGCAAGGTGCACTCGGCCCGGTCCTGGTCCCGCTTTATAACATCTATACCGACTACCGCAATTATCCGACGTTCTTCAGGAAGATGGAACGGTTCGCGCGAGCGCTGCTCGGCTGTAGCATTAAGTTTGAACAACCTCGCCTGTGGTCAACAAAGGGACAGACCATGTCCGCTTTCCTTGCACTACCAGGCAAGGCGGATAAACACCTAACGACTACGCGATCGTGTTGGCAGACGAGACGGGTGGTGAATGCCGATCGACGCCGGCAGTGCGGATTATGTGCAGCATGTTTGCTTCGCAGAATGAGCCTGCATGCGGCAGGCGTGCTAGAGGCAGACGATACGTATGTTGTATCAGACCTATCTGCCAGTGAAGTCAGTCACGCTTTCAAGGGCATAGCAGCCCAGGCTGACCAGGAGATAATGATTGAATATGGAAGCGTCGGCGCGCGCCATTTCCAGCACCTCGCCGACCTAGCAGATCTACCCGACGCAGCGTTACGTCCGTTCGCCTCGCAGATTGCAGCCGCAATAGGCGAGACGTTTGACGTGACGCTTCGAAACTTGAGAATGATGTTAATGATGCATGCGAGTGAGTGGCAGGCATTTATGTCCGCCCAAGGTGACAAGAGCTTTTTAAAGGATTGGTTGGACGGAGGGCGCCATGACCGCTTTAAATGAGCTGAGCGCACAAGAGATCGGGCGGAGACTTCGAATCGCACGTGAAAATGCTGATGTTCGCCAGGACGATGCCGCCCAATTTATCGGCGTATCGCGCCCAACTCTTGTTTCGATCGAAAAAGGTGTTCGTCGGGTTCGGATGCAAGAAATCCAGGCTCTCGCTCGTCACTATGGTGTCTCAGTCAATGCACTATTGCGTCGCGAAGCTGTGCATACCGACCTGTTGCCCCGTTTTCGTAAACTCCGCGATACTGAGGACGAACACACTTTAGAGGCCGTTCGTCTGCTCAATGACCTGATCAAGGCGGATATCGAACTAGAGAACATCCTCGGTATCCAGCGCCGACGCAACTACCCGCCTGAACGCGGCATAAACGAGGGCGACGTGGTCGCTTTGGGAGAAGCGCACGCGAAGGAGCTGCGAGAGTGGCTGGGACTTGGCGGGGGGCCGATCCCCGATATTTTTTCGGTAATCGAGCACGGTCTAGGTATTCGTCTATACCAACGCCGCTTGTCCTCACGGTCACGAATCGCAGGCTTGTTCACCTACGACGATAATGTTGGCGCATGTATTTTGCTCAATGCCAACCACCCCCTTCCTCGTAGAGTGCAGACTGCCTCTCACGAGTGCGGACACTTCTTTGGCACGCGGCAGATGCCTGAGGTGTTGGAAGAGGATGAGAAATTTCTCTCACGCGATGAACGCTACGCCAATGCATTTGGCCGGGCGCTGCTTGCGCCACCAGAGAGCTTTGCCGAAAGCTTTCTTCAGTTGAAGGAGATCACCGGAAAGACCACGCGCCGCCTCGTCATCTTGCTCGCCGACCAGTTCGGCATTTCGCGCCAGGCCTGTGTTCTGCGCCTCGAAGAACTCGGGTTAGTGAAGAAGGGCACGTGGGCTTGGTTTGAGAACAACGGTGGCATTACCGACGAACATGTGCGGGAAGTCTTTGGCGGACCGATCGACCGCCGTGACAGTGGTAAAGCTGATGCAGACCGCCTGGTCTCACATCGACTGAGCCTGATGGCGCATGCAGCATGGAAACGCGAATTGATGTCGGAGGGTCAGCTTGCAGAACTTCTGAAAATCAGCAGATTGCAGCTTCGCGAGATCATCGACGAAATCGAGCTCGAGGAAAAAGAAACGGATGACCTACTCAAGTTCCCTGAGTGATCAAACCGGTCCTCTGATCCTCGACACGAGCGTTCTCATCAACCTCCATGCATGCCGGCGTGGTGCTGAGATCCTTTCAGCCATCCCAAACCCTATCGTCATTTCAAACATCGTGGCTGGCGAACTTGACCACGAGACGAGCAGACGAAACGGCGAAAAGGCATTTCTGTGCACGTTGGAGACTGCGGGGAAGGTCTCACTCGTCGACCTATCGGATCAGGAGTTCAAGTTCTTTTTCGAACTCACGTCTACTTCACCGTCGCTAGACGATGGTGAGGCAGCAACAATCGCTATCGCACGTTCACGTGGTATTTTGCCGGTTATCGATGAGAAGAGGGGTCGCAGAAGAGTAGAGCAGCTCATGCGCGCTGAGGCCTATTGGTCGCTCGACATTCTGACGCATCCTGACGCAATAGATTTCCTCGGAGCCGACGTCTCGAGAGAGGTGCTGTTTCTGGCTTTGCGGGACGGACGAATGAGGATTCCACCTGAGAGCACCCAGCACGTAGTAAATTCAATCGGGATAGACCAGGCTAGGGACTGTACTTGCTTGCCCGGATACAAAGGCCTTTTCGACGTGTTGTCCGCGTCAGAGCAGCAGATGAAGCTCGGCCTGTAGGCAGATCAAGAAGAAAGAGATGGGGGTTCGCTTATATTGTCAGTTCGTTACTTTATAACATATTGCATAAGCCAAATTATGGAACAGTCTCGCATTGCGTCGTTTGTATTCGCCCGATCAATTCCCGAATTATAGAGTTTAGCACCTCCGTTCGCTCCATTGGCACATAGTGACCGCTGTCGGGTATCAAATGGAGACAACCATCCTGCGCCAGATTGGCTTGTTGAGAAAAGGCTGCGATCAACGGACTGGAGGCGTTTACGGTTCGGTAGGCGATGCGGTGGATCGAAACGAAATCGAAAGCGCTGCGCTTCAGCGCCCCCAGTTCTCTGTATTTCACCAAAGCGTAGGACAATCCACTTCAAAGAATCAATCCATCTCGCAGCAAGCCTGATATGAATACGAAAATTCTTGATCGATTCTACTAGAGCGATTGCAGCAACTGTTCCAGGTACTCATCGACTTGTCGTATATAGTTGGGCTCGAAGCCGGTTAGTGCAAAATTCCCCTCCGGTGACGCGATAATCTTAAGTTCTGCTCCAGCGAGCTTTACCCGATACTCCTCGCATTCAGCAGTAGGAAAAAACATATCGTGGCTAATTGGCATGACAAATGTCTTCGCTCTGATTCGCGCCAGGGCTTGGGAGAGGTCGCCTCCAGTATGCCTGGAAACATCAGCGCTTTGCTACTTCCACATTTGAGCAAGCAGAACATTGGGGTCCATCGGCTGGAAATACGCCTTCATCACACCATTCATGAAGTCAGTGATGGACGACATGCCCAGAATGATGCGCCACCGCTCCTTTTGATAAAATTCTGCGCTCCAGCCGAGGCTCGCAACGATTTTCGCCATCCGGTCCAGACCAACGCCAACATCGCTGGCCCGCTCATACCTTCCCTGATTGAACGCCGGATCAGACGTCAGAGCTTCGCGCAAGGTGTCAACAAAATTCACCTGGTGGTGCGATGTGCGCGCCGTCGCGGCGATGATTGCTGCGCGTTTCACCATGTCCGGGTAGCGTACAGCCCACTCATAGACCTGTTGTCCACCCATTGACCCACCGATCACGAGCGCCAGTTCACAAAGGCCAAGTTGGTCAACGAGAAACTTGTGTTGCGCCTGTACGTCATCGCCGATCCGTATCTTCGGAAACCTGGACCTAGCGTGTGGAGCGATCGTGTCCCGCAGCGTGGTGTAGCTTTGATTGCCACGGCTCATCCCAAAGGGGCGGATGAGTGTCAGCTTGCTGCTGGCAGGCTGATGAGCGGATCATCGCTCATCGTGGCGATGGTCTCAAGGGTCATGTAGCGGGATCGCTGAACGGCCCACTCGTCATTCAGCTCAAGCAGCAAGGCGCCGACCAGCCTGACGATGGCGTCATCGTTGGGGAAGATGCCGACGACCTCTGTGCGACGCTTGATCTCGCCGTTGAGGCGTTCGATCGGATTGGTGCTGTGAAGCTTGGTCCAGTGCTGCCTGGGAAAGGTCATGTAGGCGAGCACGTCCTGCTCGGCGCTGTCCATGAGGGTTGCAAGCTTCGGCACCTTCGGCCTGATCTGGTCGGCGACATTGCGCCACTGTGTGCTTGCCGCCTCGGGTGTGTCCTGTGCAAAGGCCGTGGCGATGAAGGCGGAGACGACGCGGCGGCCGTTCTTTCCGGCATGGGCAAGCGCATTGCGCATAAAATGGACACGGCATCTCTGCCAGGTGGCGCAGAGCACCTTCGATACGGCGGCCTTGATGCCCTCATGCGCATCGGAGACGGCGAGCTTGACGCCGCGTAGGCCTCGTCTGGTCAGCTTTCGGAGAAACTCAGTCCAGATCGCCTCGGCCTCCGATGTGCCGATTTCCATGCCAAGCACTTCGCGTCGGCCATCGGTGTTGACGCCCACCGCGATGATCACCGCGACAGAGACGATGCGCCCGCCGCGACGGACCTTCAGATAGGTGGCATCGATCCACAAATAGGGCCATTCCCCCTCGATGGGGCGATCGAGGAAGGCTTTGACCTTGTCATCAATCTCTTCACAGAGCCGCGATACCTGGCTCTTGGAGATGCCCGACATGCCCATAGCTTTTACAAGGTCATCGACGGATCGGGTCGAAACGCCCTGAATGTAAGCTTCCTGAATGACCGCCGTCAGGGCCTTCTCCGCCGTCAGGGCCTTCTCCGCCATCCGGCGCGGCTCAAGGAAGCTCGGGAAATAACTGCCGGTGCGAAGCTTGGGAATGCGTAACTCGACGGTGCCCGCGCGTGTCTCCCAGTCCCGGTCGCGGTAGCCGTTGCGCTGGGCAAGCCGAAAGCCATTCTTCTCGCCATAGCCCGCGCCGGTCTTCGTGCCGACCTCCAGCGCCATCAGCTTCTCGGCAGCAAATCCGATCATCTCGCGCAGCAAATCGGCATCAGCGCTCTTCTCAACGAGTGAGCGCAGGTTCATCATGTCGTCGGTCATCGGTGGTGTCCCTCAGGTTGGTCTTGAACAACCCGACCCTACCGGAAATCACCGATGGCTAAGAAATCCAGCTACACCACTCCATGGGACACGATCTTGAAGTCCTATGAGGCGCGCGAGCAGATCATTCTGATCGTTGACGGTCCACTCGCCGGAAAAGCCAAACCCCTTCCGCAGCCACAGCATCGCTTCGAACCCGGCGATCGTTCGACGCGCGGTTTTGAAGGATTGGAATCCGCCGATTTTCGGCATGTTCTTCTTCACCCTGAAATGGTCGCTCTCGATTCTCTGTTGGAGATGCTTGGTAACAAAATGAACCGGATTCGGATGCAGGTGCCCATCATCAACTGACGTCCTGATTGCCGACGGAAAGGTGTTGGCACCGTCCGTACCGATCTTTACCGGTGACAACAGGGGCTCGTCCTTGAGCATCTTGCGGAAAAAACGCTTGGCGGCATCGAGATCGCGCTTTGCGGTGAGCAGGAAGTCGATCGGGTTTCCGTGCTTGTCGATGGCGCGGTAGAGGTATCGCCACTTGCCGCGAATTTTGATGTAGGTTTCGTCAATCCTGACTGAGCCACAATGCGGTCGGCGAAACTGGCGCAGCCGTTTCTCGATGACAGGCGCATAGGCAAGGACCAGCGGTTGATCGTGCTGTGGTCCACTTCGAAGCAGCGCTCGCGGAACATCTCTTCCAGGTCGCGATAGCTCAGTGGATAGCGCAGGTACAAGGTCACCGCCTGTACGATCAGCCATGCCTCGAAATGCCGCCCTTTGAAATCATCTTTCGACTGGCGCTTCAGCTTTTCGGCAATGGTATTCAGAATCATGGCTACGCTCCGCTACATCGAGAGCGGAATTTCCCCAAGCTTGGTGAACAGCCCGTTAAACTCAGAAAATTGCGACAAGCCCAAATGGCGCGTATCGCCTGGGCGATCATGACCAGAGCCGGGCAATACCAACCAAATCTTGCGACCCAATAGACCAGGCATTACCCGAACTGCCCAAGAGGCATCAAAGTTGGCGGCGTGACGAAGGAGTGATGTGAAGGCACAAGCGGAATGGACCGCACGAACCGAAGAACCCGTGGCATCGTATAGCGCAGCAAAGAGCGGTAACTTGATAGGGATCGGTTCAAGCGTAAGACATCAGGGCCAGCGGTCATATCAAACCGCATTTACACGCCGGAGACATGACTGCACCCGACCCGCCAAGCTCAAACATCGCCGAAATCACCTTGCCAAGCGGGCGCCATCCAGACATTACGGTGCCCGATGATCGCCTATACCGTCCTTGAAGGCAATCGTTGGAAAACAACCGATTATCGCGATAGCAGAGCAGATACGAAAACACGTCAAACGATCCGCGCAACAACGCTGTTTTCAACAAGAAACAACGCCTCAAGTGTGGATTGTCGGGAGCGCGAAAGATTGCTTGACCGTTTCCATCGAAATGTAGGCGGACATATCATACAATTCGATCCGGCGGATGATTTGCTTGTAGATAACGTCGTAGTATTCCACATTCGGTAAAACGATCTTAAGAATATAATCATAGTTGCCGGTGAGGCGGTGAACCTCGACAACCTCTGGTATTGTGGAAACAGCTGCGTGAAAGCGCTCAATCCAGTCCTCTATGTGGCGACCAGTTTTCACGAGGACAAAGACCGTCGTCGGCAGATTGATTTTGCGTCGATCAAGGATCGACATTGTCCCGATTATGTAGCCCTCTGCCCTTAGGCGGCGTGGACGGATTGCCGCATGTTTAATTTCTGCGATTCCCAAATCAGTATTTGAATGATTCATGGGTTGCCGGTTTCACAGGAGATCGGCGATGCTGACGAAGATGACAGAAGCGGACTGGGCGGTCGCAGTTGAGGTTTTCCGCGCCTCGCTTCCGCGGCGGGGCGACAAGGGCCGAGATGACCGGCTGTTTTTGGAGGCCCTGCACTATTTCTCCGTCAACAATATCACTTGGCGCAGTCTGCCGGAGCGTTATGGACATTGGAACAGTGTCTGGAAGCGCTTTTCCCGATTGAGCAAAGCGGGTGTTTTTGAGATTTTCTTCGAGCACCTCGCCAGCCTGAGCACGTCGGCCGATCTGGTTCAGATGTTCGACAGCACCGTGGTGCGCGCGCATGTTTCGGCAGCAGGCGCAAAAGGGGGCAATATGGCCAAGCGCTTGGCCGCTCGCGAGGCGGCTTCTCGACCAAAATCCACCTGAAGACCGATTTCGACGGACATCCCATCGCCTTCGATTTGACCGGAGGCGAGAAAGGCGACGCTCCGCACTTTCCAATCCTGCTTGGCCTTGGCCCCGATGTAGACCCCCGCGCCGCCATGGGCGACAAGGGCTATGACAGCAAAGCTAACCGGCAGGCAGCAAGAAGCCGGGGTGCGGTTCCCGTCATTCCTTATCGTTCAACGGCAAAATCAAAGCCGACGTTCTTTCCAAAAGCGCTCTACAAAGGTCGCGCCCGCATCGAGCAAGCAGTCGGAAAACTCAAACGCTTCAAGCGCGTCGCGCTACGATGCGAGAAGACCAAACAAAATTTCGCATCCATCGTCGCAATCGCCGCAAGCTTCATCTTGATCAAATCCGTCCACACTGCCTAGGCGTGCCAGCCTCCGAGAGCAGGCGGACGGCGAAAGGCAAACTTTCTCCGCAATTTCAGAAAGCGGCATTTCTCCGTTCTCCTGCAGGAGGGCCAAGATTTTTTGGTCGCGACCATCGTTCATAATTTCTGCCGAGCCAGAGCTAGTGAGACGCTTGAGTACAAATTGCGCATTATCTACATATGGTGCAATCATGTTGCAAGTTCTGCTCATAGAGCTCTCGAAAATGCATGCTGCAACCGCTTCCCACATGCCATTATGCGCAAAATGTTTCAACTGGGATAGACAGCAATGGAGCGGATAGGGCTTATCGGCGGCATGAGTTGGGAGTCGACTGCCACCTATTATCGTATGATAAAGATCGTGTCCCATGGAGTGGTGTAGCTGGATTTCATAGCCATCGGTGATTTCCGGTAGGGTCGGGTTGCTTATGACCAACCTGAGGGACACCACCGATGACCGAAGACATGATGATCCTGCGCTCACTCGTTGAGAAGAGCGCCGACGCCGATTTGTTGCGCGAGATGATCGGCTTTGCCGCCGAGAAGTTGATGGCGCTGGAGGTCGGCACGAAGACAGGTGCGGGCTACGGAGAGAAGAATGGCTTTCGACTGGCCCAGCGAAACGGGTATCGCGACCGGGACTGGGAGACACGAGCGGGCACCGTCGAGCTGCGCATTCCGAAGCTTCGCACAGGCAGCTATTTCCCGAGCTTTCTTGAACCACGCCGCATGGCAGAGAAGGCCCTGACGGCGGTGATCCAAGAGGCCTATATCCAGGGCGTCTCGACCCGCTCGGTTGACGATCTCGTCAAGGCGATGGGCATGTCTGGCATCTCCAAGAGCCAGGTGTCCCGGCTCTGCGAAGAGATCGACGAGAAGGTGAAGGCCTTCCTCGACCGGCCCATCGAAGGTGAATGGCCCTACCTGTGGATCGACGCCACGTATTTGAAGGTCCGGCGCGGCGGCCGTATCGTCTCTGTCGCGGTCATCATCGCGGTGGGCGTCAACACTGACGGACGCCGGGAGGTGCTCGGCATGGAGGTCGGCACATCCGAGGCCGAGGCGATCTGGACTGAGTTTCTTCGAAAGCTGACCAGGCGGGGGCTGCGCGGCGTCAAGCTCGTCGTCTCCGATGCGCATGAGGGCATCAAGGCGGCTGTTTCCAAGGTTCTGTCCGCCACCTGGCAGCGCTGCAGAGTCCATTTCATGCGCAATGCGCTGGCCCATGCGGGCAAGAGCGGACGCCGGGTTGTCTCCGCATTCATCGCCACGGCCTTTGCCCAGGACACGCCGGAGGCGGCAAGTACCCAGTGGCGCAATGTCGCTGCCGATTCCGATGAAGCCGCCCCATTGTTCCGAGATGATTGCGCCCCCGGATTCCGGGATGATCTCGCCCCCTGTTTCGATGGGGTCTGCAGGCAGGATTTGTTGTCAGTTTGTTCGAGTGTCGTGTCAAGCTTTTCGCGGCAGATTTCGGCGTAGGCTTTCTCCGCTGAGGTCGATGCGGTGGGCGTTGTGGATGAGACGATCCAGGATGGCGTCGGCATAGGTGGGGTCGCCGATGACGCCGTGCCAGGCGGAGACGGGAAGCTGGCTGGTGACGATCGTCGATCGACGGCCGTAGCGGTCCTCGAGGATTTCGAGCAGATCGTGCCGCGCTTGTTCGTTGAGCGGTTCGAGACCCCAATCGTCGAGGATCAGGAGCTGAACATGGCCCAGGGTGCGCTGCAGGCGTGCGTATCTGCCGTCGCCGCGCGCGAGCGCGAGCTGGGCGAACAGCCGCGGGACACGCTGATAGAGAACGGACCGATCGTCACGGCAAGCCTTGTGGCCAAGGGCGCAGGCCAGCCAGCTCTTTCCGACGCCCGAGGGGCCGCAGATGGCGACATTGTCGTGAGCGCCGATCCAGTCGCCGCCCATAAGCTTCATGAAGAGCGCGCGATCGAGGCCGCGTTCGCTCCGATAGTCGACATCTTCCGGTGTGGCCTGATGACGAAGCTTGGCGAACCTGAGACGCGCCGCAAGCTTGCGGTCATAACGGGAGCTCCATTCCCGTTCAAGCAGCAGTCCCAGCCATTCGGCATGGGAGAGATGTTCGGCCTCACCGTTGGCGACGAGTTCGCCGAAGGCCTTGGCCATGCCGGCCAGGCCCATGGAATTGAGTTTGTCGAGTGTTGGATGAGCAAGCATTGTTCGTTCTCCTTAGTGATAATAGCGGGGTCCGCGGATGTTCTCGTGGTGGATCGGTTCGTGCGAGGCGGCTCCTTTCGTGTCCGCTGTCCGGTCGAGGTGATTGTCGAGGATGGAACGCACCGAGCCATAGGTCCGGGCCCCGATCTCCAGCGCGCGGCCGCAAGCCGCATTGACCCGATCCCGGCCGAAGCTCTTGTTGAGGCGGATAATTCCGAGGCAGGCGCGAAAGCCCTGCTCGGGATGCGGCCTGTCGGCGAGGATGCGCTCGCACAACAGTTCGACATCCGATCCTATTGCCGAGGCTTCGCGACGAATGCGTTCAATCGTCCAGTCGGCGAACCGACGATGCGCCGATGGCATATGATCGGGGATGGTCGTGTGCTTGCCATTGCCGCTTGAGCGGCGGTGCGCGGCAATCCGCTCGCCCTTGTGGAACATCTCGATCGTATTGGCGGTGATGCGCGCCTCGACCTGCTCGCGGGCGAAGCGATAGGGAACGGAGTAGTAATGCCGGTCGATCTCGACGTGGTAATCCAACCCGGCGCGCCGGATACGCCATTCCGCGTAGACATAGCGCTCGACAGGCAAGGGCCGCAAAGCCGGGCGGTCGATGTCCTCGAACAGTTGGCGGCGCGTGACGCCGACGCGGCGAAGAACACGCTTGTCGTTAAGCTCACGGAGCAATTCCATGATCGCCGCATTCACCTCGGCCAGGCTGTAGAAGACCCGATGGCGCAGCCGGCCCAGCAGCCAGCGCTCGACGATACGAACCGCCGCCTCCACTTTCGCCTTGTCACGCGGCCGTCGCGGTCGTGTCGGAAGCACGGCGCTCCCATAATGCGCAGCCATGGCGCAATAGGTTCTGTTGACCTGGGGATCGAAGTGGCACACCTTGATGATCGCCACCTTGGCATTGTCAGGGACCAGAAGCGCCGGCGAACCGCCGAAGAACTCCAGCGCCTGAACATGGCATTCCACCCAGTCGGCAAGCGTCTCTGTCCAGCGCGCCACAGCGAACGACAGGCTGGACGCGCCCAGAACCGCCACGAACAGATGCGCCTGCCGCGTCTTGCCCGACAGCCGATCGACGACGACCGTGACCGTGTCGCCGGCATAATCGACGAACAGCTTGTCGCCGGCCGCATGCTCCTGGCGCATCGTCACCGGCAGCTTCAGCGCCCAGCCACGGTAAAGATCGCAATAGCGGCTGTAGCGATAGCCGTCCGGATGACGGCTGATATATTCGTCCCAGAGAATTTGCAGCGTCACGTGCTTGCGTTTGAGTTCGCGATGGATCTCGGCCCAATCAGGCTCGGGAGCCCGCCGATGTCCCGTCTTCGTCCCGGCCGCTTTGTAGAGCGCCGCTTCCAGAACGGCGTCGCTGACGTCCTCATCCAGAGGCCACGAAAGCCCGGCCGCCGCCGCACGGCGCAACGTCTCGCGCACCGTAGACGGCGCGGCCCCGACCCGCACTGCGATCGATTTGTGGCCCAGTCCTTGCTCGGCCCGATATCTCAGTATCTCGCGGACACGCCGCATCTCCAGTCTCTCCGCAGGCATCCCGTTCCTTCCTCGTCACTATCGACGGAAAGGAACTTCACACCGGCAGAACCCCCACGCCACATCCCTTCCAGAAGGGGGCGGCATCATCTCGGAACAAGGGGGCGACTAATTCTCGGAACTGGGGGGCGACATCATTTCGGAATCAGGGGGCGGATTGCCTCGGAATTTGCAATGTCGCGGACCAGATCAGGCCAAAGGTCCCGAAACTCGCCAGTCTCATGGACAGCGCCGAGCAAGACGTACTCGCCTACATGACCTTTCCCAAGCAGCATTGGGCCAAACTGCACTCGACCAACCCGATCGAGCGATTGAACGGCGAGATCAAACGGCGGACAGAGGTCGTCGGCATCTTCCCCAACGACGACGCCATCGTGCGTCTGGTCGGCGCCCTGCTGCTCGAACAGAACGATGAATGGGCCGTCCAACGGTCCCGCTACATGACGCTGGAAACCATCGCCACAATGAGCGATGATCCGCTCATCAGCCTGCCAGCAGCAAGCTGACACTCATCCGCCCCTCTGGGATGAGCCGTGGTCGTCTAAGCTACACCACACCCTGGGACACGATCATGATAAATGAAGGAGTGCGCGACCATCGCGGTGGCCTCGCGTCTGCAGATCTCATTTTGCATTCGCTCGACTTTTCTAACATCGTTGCCCTTCAAAAGGCGGATCGCTGGGACGAAGCTGGAATTTTACTTGGCGCGACGGGCGTCCGTCTTGCTTCAGCGGGTGCCAAATGCTTGCTTATTTGCACCAACACAATGCACATGGTTGCCAACACGGTCGCGCAAATGTCGGGCGTACCGCTCATAGATATGATCGATGAGACTGCGGCAGCTCTAAAAGCTGATAGCAGGCGTAAACCGCTAGTTCTTGCGACGCGCTATACAATGGAACATGGTTTCTATGCCGATCGTATGAAGAGCCACGGCATAGACGTAATCGTGCCAGACGCCGCCGCCCGCACGGATGTGCACGACATTATTTTCGAGGAGCTTTGCCGGGGCGAAGTACGACCGGACTCACGTCGGCGCCTTCTCGATATTTGCGAGCGCGCGCAGGCGCGCGGCGTCGATTCAGTTATTCTTGGTTGCACGGAGCTTTCACTCCTCGTCCAGCCGAATATGTTTTGCGTGCCGGGCTACGATTCTACCGCTATCCATGCTCGAGCGGGAGTTCGCTTCGCACTTGCGAGCGGTAGCATGACGGGAAGCGCCTGAAATGTGTCGCCTCTTCGCCTATATTGGCCAGCCAGTCTGGCTTGACAGTCTGTTAATCGAGCCAGAAGCATCGCTTGTTAGTCAGTCTATGGCCGCCCGAGAAGCCAAGACGGTCGTAAACGGTGATGGCTGCGGTCTGGGTTGGTACGGCAAGCGCGGCGAGCCTGGCGTGTTTCGTGATACTTACCCAGCTTGGTCAGACGCCAACCTTGCCACGCTCTGTCACCAAATACAGGCCGGGATGTTCATGGCACACGTGCGTTCTGCAACATCCGGCGAGGTGTCGCGGGCAAACTGCCATCCATTCACCTTTGGGCGATATCTTTTCATGCACAACGGGCAAATCGGCAAATACGAAGGCATCAGGCGTACCATCGAGTCGCTAATGTGTTTTGGCCCTTTAATTGCGGGAGGTAGTCAAGCCCTTTTCATATCCGCGACCGCATGTGTTTCGGCGTGGAATATTGACCCCTCTGGCGGGGTGATCGGCGTCCAATTTTGGCTCTGACGCAGTTTTGGTGGTCAGAGGTCTATCCAGCGCCAATGACACGGGCCCGAAGGAGGTCGATTTTCCCTCGGCCGTACATCTGGCGTTTTACAAGCTTGAGCTTGGTAATCTGCCCCTCTGTCTGTCCATTCGACCAAGGCAAACTGATCGCGGCACTCACGGCTGCCCGGTCTTTGGCGACACCATTGGCGAAGGCCGCAACTAGGCTTGATTGGGCGCGTTCCAGCCATGGTTCGAGATCGGCGAGAGATTTCTTGCGGATCATGGCTTGGAAAGCGGCGACCACTTCCCACGCTTCGACGAGTTGCGGCACGCCGCCTTCAATCGCGGCAACCGTAACGGTCTGAGACTTGGAGAGATCGTCGCGACCGATGGTCATGAGGCGTGCGACAGCCCGTGCCGACGGCGTACGGCTCAACGCCTCGCAATCCATCTTTTCCGCCTTTCGTCGACGGGTCGCCCATTCGGTTACGACGCGCAGGCAGCCATGGAATCCCTGGCTCGTCAGCTCGCGCCACAACTGTGTGCCATTGCGGTGACCGGCACTCCATTGAGCATCGAGCCATGGGAGATAAACTTCAAGCGAGTTCGTCCGCACGCGGAACACGTCGGATCGCTGACCGCGTAGCACCCGCCTGACGAGGCCACGACTGTGCCCGGTGCGACGAACGATTTCTTTGATTGCAAGACCGGACTTGGCCAAGTCCAAAATGACGGCGTTTGTGTCTTCTCGATGAAGATATCCCTGATATTGGATCCGCTCGGCGGCCGTCAGCAGGTCCGGATTGATCGTTGCTGACCCGATCGCTGTTCTGATCTGCCGCATGGATTTGCGGACAGCATCGAGGAATGCCCGACTGGCGTTCTCCATCAAATGCCATCGATCGGCCACTTGGGCTGCCTCAGGCAGTGCCTTGGCTGCGGCAATGGCGTAGGCGCCACCGCGGTCGCGGGCGACAACACTGATCTGTTGCTGATCCGAAAGCCAGGCCTGAGCGGTTGCCGGCTCTCGGTCCGGCAGAAGTGCAATGGTTTTGCGCCGTTCGAGATCGCAGATGATCGTCCCATAGCGCTGGTTGCGCCGCCACGCCCAGTCGTCGATGCCGATCACCGTCGGCGGAACGAAACGCGGGGTTCCGCGCCGTCGGACGACACGCAGCAAGGTGTCGTTGCTGACCGGCACCATCAGTCTGCGGGCGATAGTCGCCGCCGGTCGCCCACCCAACGCAAGCCCGAGATGATGGACGATATGATCAAGTCGCGCGGTACGCCGCGCCCACGGTGCCAGGACATCTGTCTCGAAGCGCTCGGTAAAAATCCTTCGGCCACACAGCACTGCATCGCAATAAAACCGGCGGGCGGTAATAACCAATTGCACGGACTTTCCCGCGATGGGCAGATCCGTCAGGCGTCGATGATAACGACTGTGTATCCGCTCCGATCTTGTTCCACAGCTTGGACAACGGCTGGATATATCCGTCGATCGGACAGTGAGTATGATCGCGTCGCCAGCAGAAGCTGTCTCATCGATGACAAAGCCTCGAGGCACGAGTGCGGAGGGGCGAAGCGAATGAACCATGGCGCTGATTCCTTTTGCAAAACCAACGCCAGCCGACGCCAAGAATTCATCAAAAGTGAGTCAGAGCCAATATTGGACGCCGATAAGGGGTCAACATTCCGAGCCGATTGACAGCCGAAACAACGAGGTCACCCCAACCACCGTCCCGGCGGGGACATCGCAGGCCTGTTCTCCAGACCAATCAAAAGTGAGTCAGAGCCAAGTTTGCACGCCGATTGACAATCAATGCGGCAAACTGTTAGCGGGATGACAGGCGCAAATGCTATTCGGCGACAGGTTCCTGCCTGGTCCGCTTGACTTTTCCGGCAAGATCCTTGCCGCGTGCAAGCTGGCTCTTGTAGTAGTCCCGTGCCGCTTCCACGCTGAGATCATACATATCTCCGTCGGTTTCATAGTGCTTCAGAAAGACCTGGCCGATGGCGTAAGTGGTTCCGGCCGCAACGACCGGCATGGTCGCGATCCCCAAAAGCGTCCCCACACCCGGGATGAGCTTGCTCAGGCTGACTGCTGCGATTGCCCCTGTTCCAACCCCTATGACGCCGCCGGCGAGCCCCGATACGATGTTGCGTGCGGTCTTTTCCGAGAATGACTTATCGTAGAGATCGGATAATTTCTTGATCATCCTGATCTGAACACCGGCCATGCCGGCGACATCCAGTAAGGGAACAGGAACCACGCTGATGGCCATGCACGCCATCATGTGATCCTTGATGATGGCGTTGGCAAGAAGTGACTTGCTGACCGCCACCGGTTCCGGTGTCTCGATGCCTGGTTCATCGGTCTCTGCATGCGTAGCCATGTCATGTTCCTTCTGCTCTGGTTGTGGGTCATGATTGTGTATGGTCAGGGCATAGGATGGCAGCTGCGATCGCTGCTATCTTGTTGCTCTCCTGCGCATTGCACATGTCCTTGTGTGCGGCACAGACATCAACGATCTCGAATGTGCCAGAGGTCACTTGCGTCAGCCGCTCCGGCAGATCCATCCGTTTGTTGTCGCTGGCACGCACATAGATGATAGGGCCGCTCAGCTGCTTGCACCCCGGCCAGTCGGACATCAATCGTGGAGCGGCCTGCATAGCGCGAAGGACAGGTTCGAGATCAGAGAGTGTCGACGTTGGGGGTAACAGTCCGGTTCGCATCGCTTGCTCGAGAATTGCTTGCTTGTGGTTCTCATCAGCTACACCGTCGAGGTTGAGGTCAAAGGCTTCGGCCTGACGGCGCAGGAACTGTGTTTCGTCGAGATCCTCCGCATTCTCAAACTCGTCGCCACTCAGGCCTGCGTCAAGCAGAATTGCCGTTTCGACAACAGAGCCGGCCGCCTCAAGCTGCGCTGCCATTTCCTGGACGATCAAACCGCCAAAGGACCAGCCAAGCAAGCGGTATGGGCCCTCGGGCTGGATCTTACGCATGGAGCCAACATAGCACTCCGCCATCTCCTTGACTGAGGAGTGACCGACCTGGCCGGGCGACAGGGACTTCGCTTGTAGTCCGTAGACCGGGATCTCATCGGGCAACAGCTGCGCCAGCGTCATGAAGACCGATGCGGATCCGCCAGCAGGATGGACGCAGAACAACGGACGATCCGTTCCTGACGTCCGAAGCGGCAGCAGAGGATCGTAGTCATCCCGCCCCTCACGCCCTGTACCCGACAGCACAACGGCAAGCGAGCGCACATCCGGATGGGCAAACACAGAGCGAAGCGCAAGCTCAACACCTCGCTCGGACCG
>NZ_JALJQZ010000040.1 GCF_022968395.1 Affinirhizobium lemnae | reverse complement strand
AACTCCATCGAATCTCGCAAATCCGAAGGAATCATAACCTCTTGAAATCACCCACCTCTTTTTGAGGCAGCCTCTTAGTCACGCTTTTAGCAGCGTGAACTAATTTGCTTGCTCGAACACAGAACGCATAGTTTGCGGCAAGCCTCAAGGATTCAGTCCCAGTCACTCCCGGATTTTTCCGTTTCCACGCCTCCCAGCCACCTCGAGTTATATCCACAGGAACTACGGGCAAAGAAGGCGTGCTATTTTCCATCGCCTCCTCAAAATGAGACTGCCATACCTCAATGCTGGAAAATAACGGATCACCTTTGAGAGCAGGTCTAATACGATTATACTCTACAGGAGACAAACGGGGGACCGTGACTGCTGCTGGTCCAACTTGATCAAAGGTTTTTTGATTATATCTGGGCCGTTTCTCTCCGAAGAATTTACTAGGCACCCCAATAGGTACAGCAGGTTTGACATAGGTGCACCCATCAACATCGAACACTACGTCCAACTGGGGTTCTTTGTTTGCGGTCTCAGCATGTCGGCCCGTAACAAATTCAGTCATATGGCGACCGGCTAGTTTATTCCAACCGTCGCGCAGAACTTCAAAATCACGGAACGTTCTGTCCTCATTTATCAGAACATAATCAATCGGCCAAAGTGCAAAGGTGTCGAAGCCATCACCATGAAGGTAGCACCCCGCAACTACAACAGCGTCGATTTCTGAGGTATCATTCTTTGCGCGCCCAACAACATGCTCCAGCAATTCCTCGTGACGCATTGCGGCAAGTCCGTTATTAACTACGAAAAGCACGCTCGTAGCGGTCGGATCAATCTCCTCTCTCGACTGCCTTAGTTGGCCGCTTGCAGATTTTACTGCAGTTTTAATGGGGCCCCGCATGATCCCTGCGTAATCTCGCTGCCCTTTGTCGTCTAATTTTGACGGGTCTATAACGACAACAGGCCGACCTGTGTCAGTTGGAGTGAATAGCTTGGCAATCTTCGTTTGAACTTCACGCTTTTCTAGCCGCTCTTCTTCAATAAGTTTAAGCTCAATTATAGATTTTCCCAGTACATAGTCAGAATTTCGTAAAGAAAGCCGTCGACCGGAATCAGGATGAGCTCGACAGCCGCCCGCAGAAGTAATCACGAAATCCAGATCTTCTTTTTCCGACAGCCGCCGGATCTTAGGTAAATTCATTGTACTTATCATCTCTACGAGTCCGCAACTCATCCTCCTGCGCCATTCTTGCCGCCTCCGGCATACGCTCAATCACCCGCAAATAAGCTTCGGCTGCGCGATCCGGATGGCGCTTGCCCTGCTCCCAGTTGCGCAATGTCTCGATATCAATGCCATAGGTGAGCGCAAACTGCTCCTGTGTCAGCTTCAACTCGGCGCGGAGGGCTGCCACGTCCACCGGGCGGGCGGCCACAGCCTTTGCCGTAAAACCACAGTCTGCGGCTACGGTGGCGAACCCGTCTGCATCTCCCAGACTGGGTACAACGAATGTTGCTTGCCCCGTCTCCATGGCTTTCTCAACAGCCCGCTTTGCAGTCAGCATGGTCATGCCGCTTTCTACCAGCAAGCGAACAACGCTAACGGATTTGATTGCCTTGGCAGTAGGATCAAGATGCAGGGTCACCACGGCGCGCGAACCGGATTGGCCGGGGGCGACGACCTCGACCGGCCCCAGTCGTTCGAAACGCTCCCTCAATGATGATTTCATCGTATTGCATCTCCGTCATCGCTATCTCGGCCAGCATTCGCAAACGCGCAGGGCCGAGATCGTTGCTCGAAATGTCCTCACCCTGAACATGCACACCCGCCAGATAAAGAGTGGTGCCGTCCTCCCGTGGTTCGCACATAAGTGACAAAACCCCATCAGGCGTCTGTATCACGACCGTGCAAACGGGATGATCCGTCCCATCTTCCTGAAAATGAAAGCTCACATTACTGCAATTCCATGTCAACATATATAGGCCAATGAACTATAAAAAGCAGTCTCAGGTCGAATTTATTTGATCCCCAACCCCCGCATGAACAGGTCTTCCAGAAAACGGGCGGCATCCTCGAAACGGCCCTCGCCGGATTTATCGCCCAGCACCGCCTGCACCTGCACATCGAAATCCGCATAATGCTGCGTGGTGGACCAGATCGAGAAAATCAGGTGATAGGGGTCGCATTTGGCAATCTTGCCCGCCTTGATCCAGGCGCGGATCACCTCCGCCTTCTCATCCACCAGCTCCTTCAGCGGACCCTTCAATCCATCTTCGATATGCTGCGCGCCTTGAATGATCTCATTGGCGAAGAGGCGGCTTTCGCGCGGGTAATCGCGAGACATTTCCAGCTTGCGACGGATGTAGGAGCGGATCTCCGTTTCCGGATTGCCCTCCGAATCGAAGGCCTGCAGCGGCTCCAGCCAGGTAAAAAGCATGCGGTCCAAAAGCGCCCTGTGGATGGCCTCCTTGGTCCTGAAATAATAGAGCAGGTTCGGCTTCGACATACCTGCCGCTTCCGCGATCTGGTCAATGGTCGCACCGCGAAAGCCATAGGCGGAAAACACGTCCAGCGCAGCTTGGAGGATCTTTTCCTCCTTCTCTTCCTGAATGCGTGTGCGCCGCTGTGTCTTCGCCGCTCGTGGAATCATCTGCCTTACCGGTCCCCTCTCACCCGCACGACCCTATCGCAAGTGCACAAATTTTACACCGCCAGAATGACTGCCGGAAACTTGTTCATTTTTTCATCGCCAATGCGATTTTGCGCTTGAGTGCGGCGGTGGAAATTGTAAGCTTTTACCAATCGGTCAAATATCAATGACCCACTCGGCAAAGGCAAGCCACTGGCTCGCCGAATGTCAAAAGAAGGTGGGCGACGACCATTAGGGAACAGCAGCCGCATCGCACGATCCAACGGCTGAAACAGATGAAGGAATGAACGTATGGTGGCGGCACCAGGCGAAAACCTGCGCGTGAACGGCGACAGGCTTTGGGACATGTTGATGGATATGGCCAAGATCGGCCCCGGCATTGCGGGCGGCAACAACCGCCAGACGCTGACCGATGCCGATGGCGAAGGTCGCCATCTGTTCAAGTCTTGGTGCGAGGCCGCAGGGCTCACCATGGGCGTGGACAAGATGGGCACGATGTTTGCCACCCGCCCCGGAACAGACCCGGATGCCCTGCCCGTCTATGTCGGCAGCCACCTCGATACACAACCGACCGGCGGCAAATATGATGGCGTCCTGGGCGTTCTCGCAGGTCTCGAAGTCGTTCGCACCATGAACGACCTCGGCATCAAGACGAAGCACCCGATCGTCGTCACCAATTGGGCGAATGAGGAAGGTGCGCGCTTTGCGCCCGCCATGCTGGCTTCTGGCGTGTTCGCGGGCGTGCATTCGCTTGACTACGCCTACGCTCGCCGCGACCCGGAGGGCAAGACCTATGGTGATGAGTTGAAGCGCATCGGCTGGCAGGGTGAGGAAGAAGTGGGCGCGCGCAAGATGCACGCCTATTTCGAATATCACATCGAGCAAGGCCCGATTCTTGAGGCTGAAAACAAGCAGATCGGCGTTGTCACCCACTGCCAGGGTCTGTGGTGGCTGGAATTCACGCTGACCGGCAAGGAAGCGCATACGGGTTCAACGCCCATGACCATGCGCGTCAATGCGGGCCTTGCCTTTGGCCGCATCATGGAAATGGTGCAGGAGGTTGCCATGTCCGAACAGCCCGGCGCAGTTGCCGGCGTTGGCCAGACCTTCTTCACACCCAATTCCCGCAACGTGCTGCCGGGCAAGGTGGTCTTCACTGTCGACCTGCGCACGCCCTCACAGGAAAAGCTGGACCGGATGCGGGCCAAGATCGAGGCGGAAGCCGCCAAAATCTGCGAGGCGCTTGGCGTTGGCTGCTCGGTGGAAGCGGTCGGCCATTTCGACCCCGTCACCTTCGATCCGGTTCTGGTGGAGCGGGTTCGCAACGCAGCCGAAAAGCTGGGGTACAGCCACATGAACCTCATTTCCGGCGCAGGGCACGATGCCTGCTGGGCCGCCAAGGTGGCACCTTCCACTATGGTCATGTGCCCCTGCGTCGGCGGCCTCAGCCACAATGAGGCAGAAGAGATTTCCAAGGAATGGGCCGCCGCAGGCTGCGATGTCCTGTTCCACGCAGTGGTGGAGACGGCGGAGTTCGTCGCCTGAGCAACGAAGAATAGATCGAGGGAGCAGACCGATGAGCATAGTCATCAAGGGCGCAACCATTGTCACGGCAGACCTGACCTACAAGGCTGACGTGAAGGTGGATGGGGGCAGGATCGTCGAGATCGGCCCCAACCTTTCCGGCGATACGGTTCTGGATGCGGACGGCTGTTATGTCATGCCCGGCGGCATCGACCCGCATGTGCATCTGGAAATGCCCTTCATGGGCACCTATTCCGCCGATGACTTCGAAAGCGGCACCCGCGCGGGTCTCGCGGGTGGCACCACCATGGTGGTGGATTTCTGTCTGCCAGCGCCGGATCAATCGCTTCTTGAAGCCTTGCAGATGTGGGACAACAAGACCTCACGCGCCACGGCAGACTATTCCTTCCACATGGCGATCACCGGCTGGAACGAGCGCATCTTCAACGAGATGAAGGTTATCGTTCAGGAGAAGGGCATCAACACCTTCAAGCACTTCATGGCCTACAAGGGCGCCTTGATGGTGAATGATGACGAGATGTTCGCCTCCTTCCAGCGTTGCGCAGAACTCGGCGCCCTGCCGCTGGTGCATGCGGAAAACGGCGATGTCGTTGCCTCCATGACCGCCAAACTTCTGGCGGAAGGCAATGACGGGCCGGAAGGCCATGCCTATTCCAGACCGCCGGAAGTGGAAGGCGAAGCGACCAACCGCGCCATCATGCTGGCCGATATGGCGGGCGTTCCGCTCTATGTGGTTCATACCTCTTGCGAACAGGCGCACGAAGCCATTCGCCGCGCCCGCCAGAAGGGCATGCGCGTTTATGGCGAGCCGCTGATCCAGCATCTGACGCTGGATGAAAGCGAATATTTCAACAAGGATTGGGACCATGCCGCGCGCCGCGTCATGTCGCCGCCCTTCCGCAACAAGCAGCATCAGGATAGCCTCTGGGCTGGCCTGCAATCCGGTTCGCTCTCCTGCGTGGCGACGGACCATTGCGCCTTCACGACGGAACAGAAGCGCTTCGGCGTCGGCAATTTCGCCAAGATCCCGAACGGCACCGGCGGCCTGGAAGATCGCATGCCGATGCTGTGGACCTATGGCGTCATGACCGGTCGCCTGACGATGAACGAGTTCGTGGCGGTCACATCCACCAACATTGCCAAGATCCTCAACATGTACCCGAAAAAGGGCGCGGTTCTGGTGGGCGCGGATGCCGACCTCGTGGTCTGGGACCCGAAGCGCGCCAAGACGATCTCGGCCAAGAGCCAGCAATCCTCCATCGATTACAACGTCTTCGAGGGCAAGGAAGTCACCGGTCTGCCGCGCTTCACGCTGACCCGCGGCTACGTTGCCATCGAGGAAGATCAGGTGAAGACGCGCGAGGGTCACGGCCAGTTTGTCAAGCGCGAGCCCTTTACCGCCGTCAACAAGGCGCTTTCCACCTGGAAGGAACTGGTTGCCCCCCGCAAGGTGGAACGCACCGGCATTCCGGCCACGGGGGTTTGAGACGGCCAATGTTGGTGCGGGCTGTGATCGATACCCCCCTCTGTCCTGCCGGACATCTCCCCCTCAAGGGGGGAGATCGACTTGGAGCACCATCCACATTCCCGTTAAGCGCCGCCGGATTGGTATCTGCTTCTCCATATGATCGAGGGAGCGAGACAGAGGCCGTTCTGCCGATCTCCCCCCTTGAGGGGGAGATGCCTGGCAAGGCAGAGGGGGGTAAATCCATCACCTCCGGCAGAGAGCAGATCTCAACCCTTCACCAAGCCATCCAGCTCCGGCAGAAGCACCACGCTCTCCTGCTCGTTGGGGTCCGTGCGGGCTATGATCGCTGTCGCCGGTTCATCGGACGTATTGGCGGGCAGATGTGGAACGCCGGCCGGAATATAAAAAAGCTCGCCCGCGCTTACCACCACATGATGCTCCAGATTGTCGCCGTACCAGGTGTCGGCCTTGCCGGAGAGCATATAAATCGCGGTCTCGTGGTTCTCATGCAGATGGGCCTTGGCCCGCGCGCCGGGCGGCATGGTCAGAATATGCATGCAGATAGCCTTGGAGCCAACGGTTTCGGCCGCAATGCCCGCAAAATAGCTCAGCCCCTGCTTGCCGTCATAGGTGCTTCCCGGTTTCACCAAACGACAGGTGGGTTTCGATGATCCATCCATGTTTTCAATCCTTTATCCCTCTGGCCTCAACCCGTCTGGCATCCCGCAGCGATGCAAGGCCGCCCAGACGTTTTCAAGCGAAGATAACAGATAAAATGCAACTGACCATTTCTCTCTCTGGCGGCGAGGCACGCCTATGACCTCCGCCGCCGCACCTGTTGTAACCGCCCGCGATCTTGGCCTGACATTCCAGACAAATGACGGCCCGGTGAATGCGCTGACCGGCGTGAACCTCGATATCAAGAAGGGCGATTTCGTCTCCTTCATCGGCCCGTCCGGCTGCGGAAAAACGACGTTCCTGCGCGTCATTGCCGACCTCGAGAAGCACACGAGCGGATCAATCGAAATCAATGGAATGACTCCGGAAAACGCGCGCCTTGCCCGCGCCTACGGCTATGTCTTTCAGGCGGCGGCCCTTTACCCGTGGCGCACCATCGAAAAAAACATCGCGCTCCCGCTTGAAATCATGGGCTACAGCAGCGCGGAGCAAAAGCAGCGGGTAGAACGCACGCTGGAACTCGTGAACCTCTCCGGTTTCGGCAAGAAATATCCCTGGCAGTTATCGGGCGGCATGCAGCAGCGCGCCTCCATCGCCCGTGCGCTGGCCTTCGATGCCGACCTGCTTCTGATGGACGAACCCTTCGGCGCGCTGGACGAAATCGTCCGCGACCATCTGAACGAACAGCTGCTGAAGCTCTGGGACCGCACGAACAAGACGATCTGTTTCGTCACGCACTCGATTCCGGAAGCCGTCTATCTCTCCACCAAGATTGTGGTCATGAGCCCACGCCCGGGCCGCGTGACGGATGTGATTGAATCGCCGCTGCCACGCGAACGCCCACTGGATATTCGCGATACGCCGGAGTTTCTCGAAGTCGCCCATCGCGTCCGCGAAGGGCTGAAGGCGGGGCATAGCTATGAGGAATAGTTCGGTTCTGATCGCAGAACAAAGCCCGTTGCATTCGATAAAGAACCCCCTCTGGCCTGCCGGCCATCTCCCCCACAAGGGGGGAGAAGACTTGCTGCACCGTTATGCTCGGATAGGAGCAGAACGGATGTCGCGAAGTCAGCCCCTCCCCCTTGTGGGGAGGGGTTGGGGAGGGGTATTTTCTCGACCTCATACTTTGTGTTTTAGGTCGGCCATGCCGCATTCGAATATTTCTGCGAAAACGCGCAAGCGCGCAAAAACCCTGCGCCGGGACTTGACCAGAGCCGAGCGAGAGATGTGGGATCTCCTACGAGATTTTCGCCCGCGGGGAGCGCGATTCCGCCGCGAAACTCCGATTGGCCCCTATATCGCAGATTTCGCTTGGCTGTCGGCTCGGATCATCGTGGAGGTCGATGGCGACAGCCACGAGACTGAATCCGGAAGACACCATGACCAGCGTCGGGATAGATTTCTAAGAGAGCAAGGTTTCATCGTCCTGCGGTTCGACAATACTGACGTGATCAACAGCGCAGACGCGATTTCTATCCAGCTGGAGGCTGAGTTGGCACCGTTTCTGGATAAGGAACCTGCCCTATGAACAAGCCCTCCCTCTTCCTGGACCGCGTGCTGCCGGTGCTGACGGTGATCGCCGTCATCCTCGTCATCTGGCATGTGGCCGTTGTCTACCTGAATGCACCTTTCGTGCGCGATCAGGCCGCGCGTGCCGGAACCGTTGTCACGCTCGGTGAAATCATTCCGCAGACCTTCAACCAGGAGCGGCCCATCCTGCCCGCCCCGCACCAGATCATTGCGGAGCTGTGGGACACGACCATTGCCAAGCCCATCACCTCGAAGCGAAGCCTTGTCTACCATGCCTGGGTAACACTATCGGCAACGCTGATGGGCTTCGGCATGGGCACGGTGCTCGGCATTCTGCTCGCGGTTGGCATCGTCCATAACCGGGCGATGGACAAGTCGCTGATGCCCTGGGTCATCGCCTCCCAGACAATCCCGATCCTCGCCATCGCGCCGATGATCATTGTGGTCCTAAACTCCATCGGCATATCGGGACTTCTGCCCAAGGCTTTGATTTCGACCTATCTTTCCTTCTTCCCGATCGTCGTCGGCATGGTGAAGGGCCTGCGCAGCCCCGATGTCCTGCTGCTGGATCTGATGCACACCTATAATGCCAGCCGCACGCAGACCTTCTGGAAATTGCGCTGGCCCGCGGCGCTGCCCTATCTCTTCACTTCGTTGAAGGTTGCGATTGCCATCTCACTGGTCGGGGCAATCGTCGGTGAACTGCCCACGGGTGCTGTGGCGGGCCTTGGTGCGCGCCTGCTGTCCGGCTCCTATTACGGTCAGACGATCCAGATCTGGGCTGCCCTCTTCATGGCGGCAGCGCTTGCAGCCGTGCTGGTCTCCATTATTGGCCTTGCCCATACGCAGGTGCTGAAGCGCATGGGAGCCAAGCCATGAACGGGTATATTCTTGCCGCACTCGCCATATGGATCGGCGCTTGGACCCTGAACGAATGGCTTGTGCGCCAGCGCCCCGCGTCTGCGGAGGCGAAGCAGGCCATCGGCATCATCGTTCCCGTCATCTTCGGCGCCACCTTGCTGGCTGTCTGGGAATGTCTGGTGCATGGCTTCCAGATCCCGCCGATCCTTCTTCCGGCCCCCAGCGCCATCTGGGTGAAGCTGGTAAATTCGGCCCCGGTCCTCTGGGCAGATTTCCAGCAGACCTTCCTCAAATCCGTCATCACCGGCTATATCGCAGGCTGCGGACTGGGCTTTGCTGTGGCGCTTCTGATCGACCGCTCGCCATTTTTGCAAAAGGGTCTGCTGCCCATCGGCAATTTCGTCTCGGCGCTGCCAGTCGTCGGCATCGCGCCAATCATGGTCATGTGGTTCGGCTTCGACTGGCCGTCGAAAGTGGCGGTGGTCGTGATCATGACCTTCTTCCCCATGCTGGTGAACACGGTTCAGGGCCTTGCATCAGCCAGCCATATGGAGCGAGATCTGATGCGCACCTATGCTGCAAACTGGGGACAGATGCTGATCAAGCTTCGCCTTCCTGCAGCCTGGCCCTTCATTTTCAATGCTCTGAAAATCAACTCCACGTTGGCACTGATTGGCGCTATCGTGGCAGAGTTTTTCGGAACGCCCATCGTCGGCATGGGCTTCCGCATCTCCACGGAAGTGGGCCGCGCAAATATCGATATGGTCTGGGCCGAAATCGCGGTGGCCGCGGTGGCTGGCTCGGTCTTTTACGGTCTGGTGGCACTGGCAGAACGCTGGGTCACCTTCTGGCATCCGTCCGTCCGTGGGGGACGGGCGTAACAACCAAAAGAAAAAGGGAACTGACATGACGCTGAAAATTGCATCGCTGTTGCTGGGAGCAGCCGTTTCGCTCACCGCCCTTCAGGCGCACGCCGCCGACAAGGTAACCCTGCAGCTGAAGTGGGTCACGCAAGCCCAGTTTGCCGGTTATTACGTCGCCAAGGAAAAGGGCTTCTACAAGGAAGAAGGTCTCGACGTCGATATCAAGCCGGGCGGCCCGGACATTGCTCCGCCGCAGGTTCTGGCCGGTGGCGGCGCTGACGTCATCGTCGACTGGATGCCGTCCGCACTCGCAACGCGCGAAAAGGGCGTGCCGCTCGTCAATATCGCCCAGCCCTTCAAGAAATCCGGCATGATGCTGACCTGCCTGAAGGAAACCGGCATCACCAAGCCCGCCGACTTCAAGGGCAAGACGCTAGGCGTCTGGTTCTTCGGCAACGAATATCCATTTCTGTCATGGATGAACACGCTGAAGATCAAGACCGATGGCTCGGCGGAAGGCGTAAAGGTACTGAAGCAGGGCTTCAACGTCGATCCGCTTTTGCAGAAGCAGGCCGCCTGCATTTCCACCATGACCTATAACGAATACTGGCAGGTCATCGATGCGGGCATCAAGCCGGATCAGCTCGTGACCTTCAAGTATGAAGACGAAGGCGTGGCCACGCTGGAAGACGGGCTCTACGTGCTGGAAGACAAGCTGAAGGACCCAGCCTTCAAGGAAAAGATGGTCAAGTTCGTCCGCGCTTCCATGAAGGGCTGGAAATATGCCGAGAAGAACCCGGATGAAGCGGCTGGTATCGTACTCGAAAACGATGCCTCCGGCGCGCAGACCGAAAAGCACCAGAAGCGAATGATGGGCGAAGTGGCGAAGCTGACGGCCGGTTCCAACGGCGCCCTGGATGAGGCGGATTACAAGCGTACGGTCAAGACACTGCTGGGTGGCGGGTCTGACCCGGTTATCACCAAGGAGCCGACCGGCGCCTATACGCTGGACATCACCAAAGCAGCACTGAAATAAACCCTCGTTTAAAAATCTTCAGGCGCGCGGCGGCAACATCGCGCGTCGTTCTTTCATCACTTTTTCACATCGGTCATATTTATAACCTGTGATTGCTACGCAGCGATTGAAGGGCTAGACTAGGTCACATTTCGGTGTGCAGTGACCTTGCGCGGCATTGTCTGCGTAACCACCTGCAGCCATGTGCCGGAAGGGACATAGGGCAAAAACTCGCGCTTGCTGCATCACGGGGGATGCAACGGGCGAGAAATGGTGATTCAGAAATGCAGCCAACCCTAGCAACTTGGCAGTAGCACGGTCGAGAGCACGTCCGGTAAAAGTACATTGGCGACTTGTATTCGGACTGGCGTAAAACAAAGAGATAGAGCATTGCAGGTGAGTTCGTTTTTCACCGGGAATCCTCTAGAATTGGGTTGAACGGGATGATGAACTCTCGCGGAATTACGGGTGCACTCTTTTTCGCTGCGTTGGCATCGACAGCAAATGTTATGCCGGTCGCCGCGCAGGAACAGAAACCCGCTCAGGCGGCGCAAAGTGGACAGACAAACCTGCCTGCCATTGTGGTGACGAAAGTCACCGAACGGGATCTCAAGGATAGCGTGGTCGCCAGCGGCACCATTCGCCCTGTTGAAGAAGTTTTCGTTCAACCTTTGGTCGATGGATTGTCAATCAGATCTCTCAAGGTCGATGTCGGTGACAAGGTTTCCGCAGGCCAAGTTGTTGCAGATCTGAACAGCGACACCCTGTTACTTCAGAAGAGCCAACTTCAAGCCAATCTTGTAAAGGCCGAGGCTGGACTGGCACAGTTTCGAGCGCAGGTGATCGAGGCTCAAGCGAATGCTGATGACGCCGTTCGCCAGCGCGACCGGACCCAGAACCTCAGCCGCAATGGAACTGCTTCCACGGCACAGGTGGAACAGACGGCGGCTTCCGCGGCTGCAGCTCTGGCCCGGTTGAACGCCGCTAAACAAGCCGTAAGCGTGGGTGAAGCCGACATCAAAGTCGTTCAAGCCCAGATAGACGATATTGATCTCAAGCTCGAGCGTACGGACGTCAAGGCTCCTGTCGCCGGCATCATATCTAAGAAGGATGCCAAGGTCGGTGCCATTGCCGCAGGCAGCGGAACCCCGCTATTCACCATGATCCGTGACGGCGATATCGAACTGGTCGCCGATGTGCCGGAGAGCGATATCGCCAGGCTGAAAGCGGGAATGAAAGCAAAGGTCACAGTTGCCGGAACCGGTAAGGCGATTGATGCAAAGATTCGTCTAGTTTCACCTGTGGTCGACCAGGCGAGCCGCCTCGGTGCCGTCCACATCGTCGTCAACGATCAGCAGGCCGCCAAGGCTGGCATGTATGCGAACGCGGAAATCATCATAAACGAGACGCGCGGCCTTGCGTTGCCTCAATCCGCCGTCACAACGGATCGCAAGGGTTCCTTCGCCCGTCTTGTGGAAGGCAATGTCGTCAAGCAGGTGAAGCTTGAAATTGGTATCCAGGATGCAGGTTTCGTGCAGATCCTCAGCGGCTTGAAGGCTGGCGACCAAGTGGTTGCCAAGGCTGGTGCTTTCGTTCGCGATGGCGATCAGATCAAGCCGGTCCTATCCTCCAACTTCGCTTCGAACTGACAGGAACTCTGAAATGAACTTCTCTGCTTGGTCGATTCGAAACCCAATTGCGCCGCTGCTGGCCTTCGCGCTGTTGATGTTCATGGGCATCCAGTCCTTCAACAAGCTGCCGATCACGCGCTTCCCTAATATCGACGTACCCGTCGTTTCCATTTCTGTCACGCAAAGCGGCGCATCGCCGAGCGAACTGGAAATGCAGGTGACGAAGGAGATCGAGGATGCGGTCGCCTCCATCAGTGGGGTGGATGAAATCACCTCCACGGTGACGGATGGCCTGTCGACGACCGCCGTCCTGTTCCGCATCGAAAAGCCTACACAGGAAGCAGTTCAGGACACCAAGGACGCGATTGACCGCATCCGCTCAAACCTTCCTGCATCCGCAGAAGAGCCGATCGTCTCAAAGGTAGAGGTGGAAGGTCAGGCGATCCAGACCTTCTCGGTCACCTCCCCCAACATGACGCTCGAAGAGCTTTCATGGTTTGTCGATGACACCGTCAAGCGCGCGCTGCAAGGTCAACCAGGCATCGGGCGTATTGATCGTTATGGCGGGGCCGACCGCGAAGTACGCATCGCACTCGAACCTTCAAAGCTGAATTCATACGGAATTACAGCTTCGGAAGTGAATGCTCAGCTTCGCAGCACGAACATAGACCTTGGGTCCGGTCGTGGTCAGGTTGGCGGGAGCGAGCAGGCCATTCGAACGCTCGGCGATGCCCGCAAGGTTTCCGACCTTGCCAACACGACAATTGCCCTGTCAAACGGTCGCTTCATCAAGCTATCCGACCTTGCGACAATTACAGATACTTACGAGGAGCCCAAGTCCTTCTCGCGCTTCAATGGCGAAACGAGTGTAACCTTTGCCGTATTTCGTGCAAAGGGTGCCAGCGAAGTGTCCGTTTCCCGGACGGTTGCCGAGCAACTGGAGACGATCCGCAAGGCTCATCCGGGCGTCTCGATTGCGATGGTCGATGACAGCGTCTATTTTACCTATGGCAACTATGAATCAGCGATCCACACCCTCATCGAGGGCGCGATTCTTGCCGTCATCGTGGTCATGCTGTTCCTGCGCAACTGGCGCGCAACCCTTATATCCGCTGTTGCCTTACCACTTTCGGCCATCCCCACCTTCTGGGTGATGGACCTCATGGGCTTCTCGCTGAACCTCGTGAGCTTTCTAGCCCTAACACTCGCCACCGGTATTCTGGTGGACGATGCAATCGTGGAGGTCGAGAATATTGCCCGCCACATCAAGATGGGCAAGACACCCTATCGCGCAGCGCTCGAGGCAGCGGATGAAATCGGCCTCGCGGTCATTGCGACAAGCTTTACGATCATCGCGGTCTTCGTGCCGGTCTCGTTCATGCCGGGCATTCCCGGCCAGTACTTCATCCAGTTCGGACTGACCGTCGCGTTCTCGGTGTTTTTCTCGCTGCTGGTGGCGCGTCTGATCACACCGCTGATGGCCGCCTATCTGATGCGGGCCGAAGATGCGATGGATGACCATCACGATAATGATGGCCGTCTGATGAAGGCCTATACGAGGCTTGTCACCGGCACGACGCGGCGCTGGTACATGCGCTACGCCACGCTGGTGGGCGCCATTGCATTCCTGGTCGGCTCCATCATGTTGCTGATGCAGGTCCCAGGCAGTTTTCTGCCGCCGGAAGACCGTTCGCGCATAACTTTGTCACTGGAACTGCCACCCAATGCGACGCTTGATGAAACCGCCGAAACGACCACCAGGATCTATGAGACCATCAAGCACCTCGAAGGCGTGGACAGCGTGTTTGTGCTGGGCGGCGCCTCTCCGAAGGGCGATCTCGAGCTGCGGCGAGCAACCGTGAACGTCATTCTCGGTAGGATCGACCATTCGCTGGTCAAGACTCTGGTCAACAAGGGCCTCGGAAATTTGCCACTGATCGGCTCCTACATTCCGAAGGTAGAGGATAAGGGCCGCACCAAACCGCAATGGGAAATCGAGAAGGAGCTGTTCCAAAAGGTTCGCTCGATCCCTGACGTGCGCATCACGAAGCTGAACGATCGTGGAGAACGCGAGCTTTCGTTCAACTTCCTCGCCAGCAACAGTGAGCAATTGGATGATGCAGTCGCGAAACTCGAAACCAATCTGCGTGCATCACCGATCCTTGCCAACGTCTCGTCAGAAGGCGCACTGCCGCGTCCGGAATTGCAGATCCGTCCACGGAAAGATGAGGCGGCCCGCCTTGGCATCACGCCACAGCAGATCGCGGAAACCGTTCGGGTCGCCACCATTGGTGATGTCGATGCGGCTCTGGCGAAGATATCGCTCGACAATCGGCTCATTCCGATCCGCGTGCAGGCCTCGCTCGACGTTCGCCGGGACTTGCAAGCCATCCGTAACCTGAAGGTCAAAACCGCGAGCGGAGCGACTGTTCCGCTGTCTACCGTTGCCGATGTGGATTACTCGGAAGGCCCGAGTTCCATCAAGCGTAACAACCGTAACCGTGTCGTGTCGATCGGCTCGGATGTTCCGCAGGGAACGGCACTTGATACCGCAACAGCAGAGTTCCGCCGTATTGTTGATCAGACGCAACTACCAGAAGGTGTTCGTCTGGCAGAAAGCGGCGACGCAAAGATCCAAGCGGAAATGGTGGCGGGCTTCGGCAATGCCATGCTACTTGGCCTGTTGCTGGTTCTGGTCGTGCTCATCCTTCTCTTTAAGGATGTCATTCAGCCGTTTACGATCCTTTTCTCGCTGCCATTAGCAATCGGGGGCGTAGCGGTTGGTCTGATCATTACGAACAACTCGCTCTCGATGCCCGTACTAATCGGTATCCTCATGCTGATGGGCATCGTCACAAAGAACGCCATCCTGCTCGTTGATTTCGCAATCGAGATGCGCCGTCATGGTATGGAGCGCGTTCATGCCATGGTGGAAGCGGGTCGCAAGCGTGCAAGACCTATCATCATGACGTCCATCGCCATGTCGGCAGGTATGCTGCCCTCGGCACTGGGCGTTGGTGAAGGTGGCTCCTTCCGTGCACCCATGGCGATTGCAGTCATCGGCGGCATCATCGTCTCAACGGTGCTTAGCCTTGTGGTCGTTCCCGCCTTCTTCCTCATCATGGACGACCTATCCATGCTGCTTGGCAGAATCTTTGGCCGCTTCGTCGGCAAAAAGGAAAAGGAAGATCCCGTTCTCAGCGAAGAAGAGCTGAGCCGTGCCGCGCGCGAAACGCAAGCAAAGCTCTCAGAACTTCAGACGAAGCTCGACTCCATACAGTCTACGCACCGGCAGGACAACGAAAAGGAATATGGTGCACCCGCAGGCAATAATGTCTTGAGACTGCCGCCTTTGGCTGCGGAATAGCGCACAGAGGAAGCAGCCAGCAGCGGCCCGATTGACATCGATCAATTCGGGCCTCTTTCCATTATGCTAATGCCGGAACCAATCGACACATGGGAAACAGGTTGATGGGGGACGCATAGATGCTGGACAAGAGCAACAAAGCCACAGCGCGCTCGCGAAGCCTTCTGGCGAAGACTGCGTTCATGCGGTCACTGTCGCAAAGTGCGCTTTCTGTCTTGCTGGATAGTGCGCAGATCATATCGCTCGGCGCGCGTTCAACGATTTTCCGGGAAGGCGAAAATGCTCCGGCCTTTTATTGCCTGCTGACCGGATATGTCCGACTTTACCGAATGGGCAAGGACGGGCGTCAGGTAGACTTCCGGATCTGTGGCCCGGGCGATGTATTCGCAGAATGCCTAGTGTCGCAGGATGCACGTTACCCGTATAGCGCGCAGGCCGCCGAAACCGTCTGCGTCGCAAGGATTGATTGTCGCGAGGTCCGGCAATTGGCCGAGCGTGATGCGACCGTTTCCACGGCGCTGATCACGACATTGTCTGAACATCTCAAGGCAACCACAGAGGTTCTCGTGAATGACCGCCTGCACACCGCCCCGCAGCGTGTGGCGGACTATCTGCTGGATCGATGCCCGGTCGATGCGGGATCTGCATCCATCCGCCTACCCTTCCAGAAGAACTTACTGGCCGGTATGCTTGGTCTCGCCCCCGAAGCGCTATCCCGCGCCTTCTCTGCTCTGCGCAGCGCCGGTGTCAGTGTTCGCGGTCGCGTCATCCAGATCAGCGACGTGAAAGCGCTGAGGGAAATCTGATCAGGGATCAACCAGACGGAACGCGTCGCCACGACGCTCCACCGTCTGAATGACCGGCGTATGGCAGCCCACGACACGCCAGCCCTTGTCCGCGGCCTGCTCCAGCATGGAACTGCGGCTGAGCGCGGCCCGCTCAGGATCAAGATCGAATACCATGCCGATACGAGGATCCTGCGGCTGAAGGTCTGCAATATGCAGAGCATCCGCGAAGATCAGCAGTGCGCCTTGCTCCTCGCCGATCAGATAACCCGTATGGCCCGGTGTGTGCCCGGGCAGCAGGATGGACCGTATGCCCGGCATGATCTCGCCTTCCGGCCGGGTCGAAAGCCTGTCGCCATAAGCAGCAAGCAGTGAGGCCGCCAATGCGAACCCGCTGCGGCGCGCTTCCGGCACGCGTTCCCTGGCTGTCTCATCCGTAAAGAACGCCAGATCCTTCTCGGGCACGATGATCTCGGCGTTCGGAAAATAAGGCTGCCATTCATCCAGAAGACCGGGCACATGGTCTCCATGCAGATGGGTGACCAGAACACGCCGCACGTCGTCACGGCCAATCCCGAGATCTGCCAGCGCCTGCCGCGCCTTGCCAAACTTTTCGCCCCAGGCCGTGCCGCAACCGGCATCAACAAGGGTCACGCCATCCGGCCCACACAAGACGAAGCAGTTCACCACCATCTCGAAGTTTTGGTCCGGCATGTGCTTGCGCGCAGCATCCAGAGCCGCCTGCCCATCGAGATGGATGATCTGTTGGACCGCCGCCTGAAGCGCACCGTCACGCAGAAGGATAACCTCATAGTCGCCGAAGCGGCCCGTCAACGCAGGTGCACTCACGCCGCCAGCCCGCCATGCGTTTCAAGGAAGCGCACGATATGATCCACCCCCTCGCCGCGCTTCAGGTCGGTAAAGACAAAGGGCTTCGCCTCGCGCATGCGGTTTGCGTCGCGGTCCATCACATCGAGATCGGCCCCCACGTAAGGGGCCAGATCCTTCTTGTTGATGACAAGCAAGTCGGAACGGGTAATCCCCGGACCGCCTTTTCGCGGGATCTCTTCACCCTGGCAGGTCGAGATCACATAGATGGTGATATCCGCCAGATCCGGCGAGAAAGTCGCGGCCAGATTGTCGCCGCCCGACTCGATGAACACGACATCGAGATCCGGGAAGCGCTCGTTCAAACCGGCAATCGCCTGCAGGTTGATCGTCGCATCCTCGCGAATGGCCGTGTGCGGGCAGCCGCCGGTTTCCACACCCACGATCCGGTCTGAGGACAGGGCCTGCATGCGAACCAGCGCCTCGGCGTCTTCCTTCGTGTAGATGTCATTGGTGACCACAGCCACCGAATAGCTCTCACGCATGGCCTTGCAGAGCTTTTCCGTCAGTGCCGTCTTGCCGGACCCCACAGGTCCACCAATGCCGACACGAAGAGGTCCGTTGGATGATTTCATGATCTGAGCCCTCAAATCTGCAAACAGAATAACGTACGGATCGACCCGCACAAGACATGGTCAAGATCGGAAGAGGCGCGACACCTGCGCCTCGTGCCGGATGGAAGCGATATCCGCCTGCACGGTGGCAGAGCCGAGATCATTCAATTCTGCCACCACCGCACGTTCGGCCACCTTACCCGCAGTCGCCTCCAGGGCCGACAGGATGCGAAGACCATCCTGCTGGCCCGCAACGCCCAGGCGAATGCCTGCGGATACACCTTGCGAAAGGCCAGCGTGCAGGAAGGCGGCAATCGCCTGTTCAGCCGAAATGCCATGCGCGCCCGCGACAGCGCCGACCGAGACCGGATAAGGACACTCCACCGGCAGCCGTTCGAAGACTGGCGACGGCCAGGCCGTTGCCGCCATCAGGAAGGCTTTGCCAAGCGAGAGCGTTTCCATATGCCGCTCTGCGGAACCGGCCAGCGCCAGCGCCAGCTCCGCCAGTTCGCTCAACGGATCAGACGCCTCGTAACACCGCGCCGCAAGCGACACGAACACGGCATCGTTCCACAGCATTCCGTGTCTGAGCGACGTGGAAAGCCAGGCCTCCAGTCCAGCCGCATCCGTGACAAGCCGGTCATGGACCGCCCGCTCCAACCCGCTGGAATAGGCAAAGCCACCCACCGGAAAGGCGGGCGAAAGCCATGCCATCAGCCGCATCAGCGCTTGTGTACTGGCCGCGGCAGTCATCAGTCGTGATGATGCCCGTGGTGATGGTCATGCGAGTGATCATGAGAGTGGCCATGGGAATGACCGTGCGAATGGCCGCCGTGACTGTGATAGGCCCCGCGCGCAGGCTGGAATGACTCTTCCACATCCACCACCGCAGCACCGAGACCTTCCAGCATCGCACGGATCACATGATCGCGCAGGATGAGAATGCGACCTTCTTCAATCTGCGCCGAAAGATGCCGGTTGCCCAGGTACCAGGCGAGTTCGATGAGGTGCAGCGTATTCCGCGCCTTCACCTCGAACAGCTTTTCCGCCGCCGCCTTCACCTCTACCGTATCGCCATTATCGAGCACCAGCCGATCGCCATCGTGAAACAGAACGGCTTCCTTCAGGTCCAGCATCACCATGTCACCATTGGAGAGGTGCAACAGCTTGCGCCGCAAATGGCGCAGATCGTGCGGAAGCGTCACCGTATCGATCGGCGGATCGCTGACTTCCCCTGCGGGGCGGTAGGAATGGACATGCTGCATGGTGTTACCTTTACCAGAAAAACTCAACTGACAGGAGAGATGTCCTTCACCCCCCTCTGTCCTGCCGGACATCTCCCCCTCAAGGGGGGAGATTGGCAAGACGATGACGCTCGACACATTCCGCATATGCGCTAGCCGCATTCAATAACCTGAATGAGGGGCAGCAGTCGTGCCACGATTCGATCTCCCCCCTTGAGGGGGAGATGTCCGGCAGGACAGAGGGGGGTAAAATCGCTGTCACAAACGTAGCTCGAATACTATCAAAACAGGAAATAGCGCTGCGCCATCGGCAGAACCGTTGCCGGTTCGCAGGTCAGCAACTCGCCATCGGCTCGCACTTCATAGGTTTCCGGGTCCACCTCGATGTGCGGCGTCAGATCGTTGAGGATCATTGATTTCTTGGAAATACCGCCGCGCGTGTTCTTCACTGCCACCAGCTGCTTGGCAACGCCGAGACGATTGGCAAGGCCATTGTCCAGAGCTGCCTGGGACACGAAGGTGACCGATGAGTTTGTCCGCGCCTTGCCGTAAGCACCGAACATGGGGCGGTAATGCACCGGCTGTGGTGTCGGGATCGAAGCATTCGGATCGCCCATCGGGGCCGCCGCAATCACGCCGCCCATCAGCACCATATCCGGCTTCACACCGAAGAAGGCCGGGTTCCAGATCACGAGATCGGCACGCTTGCCCACTTCGATGGAACCGATTTCGTGGCTCACTCCATGCGCAATCGCCGGGTTGATCGTGTATTTCGCCACGTAGCGACGCACACGCAGATTATCGTTGTCACCGGTTTCGCCCGGCAGGCTGCCGCGCTGGCGCTTCATCTTGTCTGCCGTCTGCCAAGTGCGGATGATGACCTCTCCCACGCGGCCCATGGCCTGACTGTCCGACGAGATGATCGAAAACGCACCGATATCGTGCAGGATGTCTTCCGCCGCGATGGTTTCCTTGCGGATGCGGCTTTCGGCAAAGGCGATGTCTTCCGGAATGGACGGCGAAAGGTGATGACAGACCATCAACATGTCCAGGTGTTCGGCCAGCGTGTTGACCGTATAGGGCCGCGTCGGGTTCGTGGAGGACGGGATGACATTCAGTTCGCCGCAGATCTTGATGATATCCGGCGCGTGGCCACCGCCCGCCCCTTCCGTATGGAAGGCATGAATGGTGCGACCTTTGATGGCGCCGACCGTATCTTCCACGAAGCCGCTCTCGTTCAGCGTATCGGTATGGATCATCACCTGCACATCGTATTGATCGGCAACCGAAAGGCAGCAATCGATAGCGCCGGGGGTCGTGCCCCAGTCCTCGTGCAGCTTGAGAGAGGTGGCGCCGCCCAGAACCATCTCCTCCAGCGCGCGCGGCAGAGAGGCATTGCCCTTGCCGGCGAAGGCGAGGTTCATGGGGAAGGCGTCGGCTGCCTCGATCATCCGGGCAATATGCCATGGACCCGGCGTACAGGTGGTGGCGAGCGTGCCATGGGCAGGCCCGGTGCCGCCGCCCAGCATGCAGGTGAGGCCGCTCATCAGGGCTTCCTCGATCTGCTGCGGGCAGATGAAATGGATGTGAGCATCCATGCCACCAGCGGTGATAATCTTGCCCTCGCCAGCAATCGCCTCGGTGCCGGGACCGACGATGATATTGACGCCCGGCTGCGTATCCGGATTGCCCGCCTTGCCGATGGCAACGATGCGGCCGTCCTTGAGACCGATATCGGCCTTGACGATGCCGGTATGATCCACGATCACGACATTGGTGATCACGGTGTCGACAGCACCTTCGGCACGGCTGACCTGGCTCTGGCCCATGCCATCACGAATGACCTTGCCGCCGCCGAACTTCACCTCCTCGCCATAGGTGGTGAAATCCTTCTCCACCTCGATGAAAAGCTCCGTATCGGCAAGGCGCACCTTGTCGCCCACGGTCGGGCCGAACATGCTGGCATAGGCAGCGCGGGAAATCTTGTAAGGCATGGGCTATCTTGCTCCATCATGCATGGACATGCCGACGCCCCTCGCGCCTGATCATGCCCCTTGGTTTTTATTGACCGATTGGTTCGGCGAGTTCTTTGAGCTCTTGCGTCCGGCTCTTCGTAAGGCGTGTCTGGCAATTGATGTAGAACATTGTCTCCAGCGTGCCGCCGCGCGCCTGAAAGCCTTCCGCATCGCACTGGCCATCCCGATAGGTTATCCAGGCCCGCTGCCCTTTCAGAAGAGCGGCTTCAGCGCCGCGCTGATCGGCATCAAGCTGCTTGTCCCAATCGGCCATGGCCTTGCGCGTCAGCTTCCACTGATTGTTCAGCGCCTTGTCGGCAGCGTCATATTCTTCCTGGGCGCAGGCGTTCATTTCCATCTGCGTATTCTTGTTTTCGCAGTCGAAATTCGGCTTTTCTTCCGCGGAGGAAGGCCCATCCTGCAAGAGAACACATCCGCACAGCATCAGGCCAAGAAACAGTTTCATCGAACGCTTCGCTTTCTGCATGGCGCGTTCACAAAGCGCCCATGATCTTCTGCCGGAAACCGTAAACCTCGCGCTTGCCGGAGAGAGGAATGAGGGTCACCTCACGCGTCTGGCCCGGTTCGAAACGCACCGCCGTTCCTGCCGGAATATCCAGCCGCATGCCGCGCGCCTTGTCGCGGTCAAAGGAAAGTCCGGCATTGGTCTCGAAGAAATGATAGTGGCTGCCCACCTGCACCGGACGGTCACCCGTATTGGACACTTCGATGGTCACTGTCGGCTGACCGCTGTTCAGCTCGATGTCGCCACTTGCGGAAATGATTTCGCCTGGGATCATGGTTTTGCCCTCACCGGATTGGTTCGTGAACGGTCACCAGCTTGGTGCCGTCCGGGAAGGTTGCTTCCACCTGCACGTCGTGGATCATTTCCGCGATCCCCTCCATCACCTGGTCGCGGGTGATGACATGCGCGCCCGCTTCCATCAGGTCGGGCACGGCGCGGCCGTCGCGGGCACCTTCGACCACGAAATCGGTAATCAAGGCAATGGCTTCCGGATAGTTCAGCTTCACGCCGCGTTCCAGCCTGCGGCGGGCCACCATGGCGGCCATGGATATCAGAAGCTTGTCTTTTTCTCTTGGGCTGAGGTTCATGGGTTCCCCGATTATTGTCTCTCAGATGTTCCAGACTTTCGGCACGTTTGCGTCTTTTCGCAAGAGCGAAATCACCGGAACCAGAATTTTTCGCAGCGCAAAACCATGTGATGCTGCAGCGCGAATAATAAGCTTGTCTTTCCAGAGGCTTGCGCCAGCATATCCATCTTCAAGAAGAGGCTTAAGGCGCGGCAGAAACGCCTCGCATTGGGGCCCGGAATAGAAAACGGTAGCAAAAGCCACCTTGCCGGAAAGTACCGAAGACTGCTCTCCCAGACGAGCGATCTCGCCCTCCATCCGCACTTCCTCCGCATGGATGAGACGACCCGCACGGCGCACACGCCAACGATCACGAAAGAAACCGTTTTCGGCACTCTCGCCCATGGCGGTTCGTCCAAGAATGACCGCCTCCACAGCCAGAAATTCAGCTGTCTCGGCCAGATCGACATGCAGTTCGCGGGTCAGCGAGGCGCGATCGAAGAGAATGCTTTCCTGCGGCAGCCACGCCACGCGACTGCCTTCGCCCGCTTCGATCTCGCTCTTCAGGAGCGCCGTATCGGCGGACGCTTTATAGATCTTCTCGTTCGCCTGGGTGGTCACGGTCACATCCGTGCCGGGACCGGCGCGCAGCGACCATTCCAGCCGGTCGCCGCCGGTCAGGCCGCCGGAGCTGTTGATGAGAATGGCTTCGAGGGAGGAATCGAACGTGTCCGGCAGGCGGATCTTACCGCAACCTTCCTGATAGAGTTCGGCGAGCCGCGTACGGCCCGCCAACTGCTTCGTTACAAGGCGCCCTTTGCCCCGAGCCCGCTGCGGCGCGGCTGGTCGTTCGGCTGGCTGTTGCTGCACGTCATCCCCTCGGTATTCATCGTGGATGCCTCATCGCCCGCACAACCGACCGCCTGGACCTTTGCCTTGGCGGAGGATGGCCGTGCCGTGGCCACGACATCCGTACTGTCGGCCTTGCGGAAGAAATCCCACATGCGATAGGCCGGATCGACATTCGGATCGAAACTCGGCTTCTTGACTGCCGAGACCTTCACGACACCTGCCGCCTGTCCCTCGCTGGCAGCAGCGATGACGTTCGCCTTCGCATTTGGCTTCGGCCAGTCATGGCTGCCGTTTTCGAATTCATAGGTCGCGATGCGCGCGCCGTTCTGGCAGGTATCGTAGAGGCTGTAGGTCACCCCCTCGATCGTATCCGGCTTGGCATTGGCCTTGCAGCCGTCCAGTTCCATCCAGCGCTGAAGCGCGGTCTTGAAACTGTATTGCCAATAGGGTTTGCCGCCCCCGGCATAGGGGTTCTGCTCATCCTTGATCCCGGCAAACGCCATGATCGAAATCGGCTTGGCGGGCTGGCAGGTGGAAGGATCCGCTCCCCATTTGCCCTCGCGATTTTCGACCGGCAGGCCGACGCGCAGCGAATTGACGAAACCGGCACCGGCAAAATCATTCGCCCCCGAGCAGAGATAGGCCGACAACATGCGACCGCCCCCGGAATAGCCCGACGCGAAGATCTGCGCCGGATCGACGCAATAGCTCTGCTTCACATTTTCGACAGCAGCCTTGATGAAGGCCACCTCATCCAACCCGCCTTCGCGGAAGGTCACGCCCGGCACATTCCAAGCATTCGTTCCTGGCATATTGCCAGAAAGACTGCCCTGAGGTGCAAACACCAGGAAGCCGTTCTTCGCCGCAACCTTGTCCCACGAACTGCGCAGCATCTGCCCGCGCGGATTGCTGTTGCTGCCGTGAAAATCGAAAACGACGGAAACCTTGTCCTGGCCCGTGTAACTGTCGGGAACAAACACGACGCCGGAGCGCTGAGTGCCGCCGACATCGACCGATACATCATGATAGCCCGGTTCAACCGGCGTACCACAGCCAGCCGCCTGAGCGGCCATGCCTGGCCCTAAGAAAAAGGCGCCCGCTGCGGTCATGCAGCCAAGAGCGCGGAGGATTGAACCAGAGCGAATTTCAAATGCCATCAAGCGCCTCGTAAAGGAGAGTGCGTGGAAAGAGGTATGCGTTGGATGAAAACCGCGCTCTGACTAACATATTAGAAGATACTATTGAACCCTCTCCATGACCGGCAGCCATGCAAAATATGAGCATCTATTACACCGTGAGATGCCGTCTGGCCTCCGGTGTGTCGAGCGTTTCTGCGGCACCTTCATGAACGATTTCACCCCGATCCATGATGTAGACATGATCCGCCAGTTCACGGCAGAAGTCGAGATACTGTTCGACCAGAAGAATGGCCATACCTGTGGAATCTCGCAAATATCGGATTGCACGCCCGATATCCTTGATGATCGAAGGTTGAATTCCCTCAGTCGGCTCATCCAGAACCAGCACTTTCGGTCGTGTAACCATGGCGCGACCGATCGCCAGCTGCTGCTGCTGCCCGCCGGACAGATCGCCGCCGCGACGTGACAGCATTGAGTTCAGCACGGGAAACAGGCTGAAGATATCATCGGGAATGAACCGGTCCTTGCGCGCCAGCGGCGCAAAGCCCGTTTCCAGATTTTCCTGTACCGTCAGAAGCGGAAAGATCTCCCGCCCCTGCGGCACATAGCCGATGCCCTGTTTTGCACGGCGGAAGGGTGCCAGGCCGTTCAGGCTTTCACCATTGAAGGAAATCGTACCCGCGCTCACCGCATGCTGGCCGGTGATGGCGCGCAAAAGCGAGCTCTTGCCCACACCGTTTCGCCCTAGCACACAGGTGATCTTACCCATGGGCGCTTCGATGGAAACGCCACGCAGTGCCTGCGCCGCGCCGTAGTGAAGGTTGATGTTGTTGACTGTCAGCATGGTGTGCTCCACATCGCGACGGTAAGCCTATTCCCCCTCTGGCCTGCCGGCCATCTCCCCCACAAGGGGGGAGAAGACTCGTAGCCACCTCTTGACCAAATCTGGGCAGAGAGATTGCGGCGGGTTAAGCCCCTCCCCCTTGTGGGGAGGGGTTGGGGAGGGGTTTCCCCGCCAGACGTGTTAAAGCCGTCGATAATAATGTCCGGCAGGACAGAGGGGGGTGACTGCGTCAACATTTATATATGCCTCACCGCCCCAGATAGTTCTCAATGACCTTCGGATCGTTCGACACGAAATCGATCGACCCTTCAGCCAGCACGGAGCCCTCAGCAAGACAGGTCACCTTGACGCCGAGATCCCGGATGAAGCCCATGTCGTGCTCCACCACCACCACCGAGCGGCTCTTGGCAATCTCACGCAGCAGAATGGCGGTTTCGGCGGTTTCGGCATCGGTCATGCCCGCCACGGGCTCATCGACCAGCAGAAGCTTCGGCTCCTGCGCCAGCAACATGCCGATTTCCAGCCACTGCTTCTGGCCGTGGGAAAGGTTGGCCGCCAGTTCGTCGCGCCGATGCGTCAGCCGGATGGTGCCAAGAATTTCCTCGATGCGATCACGGTCCTCGCCCGAGAGGCGATAGAACAGGGTCGAAAAGACGCCGCGCTTGCGGTTGAGCGCCAGTTCCAGATTGTCCCACACAGTGTGGCTCTCGAACACCGTCGGCTTCTGGAACTTCCGGCCAATGCCCAGCTGGGCAATATCGGCCTCGTCTCGCTTGGTGAGATCCACCTTTTCCTCGAACAGAACAGTGCCGCTGTCAGGCCGGGTCTTGCCGGTGATGATGTCCATCATCGTCGTCTTGCCCGCGCCGTTCGGGCCGATGATGGCGCGAAGCTCACCTGGCTCAACCACGAAGGAAAGCGAATTCAGCGCCCGGAATCCATCGAAGGAGACGGAAACACCATCGAGATAGAGCAGCGATTTCGGCTTGGAGTCCTTGATTTCCATGGGTCTTACTCCGCGGCCTGGATCTGTGTTGAAGGCGTATCGTTATTCTGGGCCTGGGCACGCGCTGCAGCCTTCACCGCCTTGCGATTGGCAAGTGCAGCCTGAACGGTGCCGACAATCCCCTTGGGCATGAACAGCGTGACGAAGATGAAGAGAGCGCCCAGTGCATAGAGCCAGAATTCAGGAAAAGCGCCGGTGAAGAAGCTCTTGCCGCCATTGACCAGTACCGCACCGATGATCGGACCGATGAGAGTTCCGCGACCGCCGACCGCTGTCCACACCACGACTTCGATGGAATTGGCCGGTGCGAATTCGCCCGGATTGATGATGCCGACCTGCGGCACGAACAGGGCGCCCGCAATGCCCGCCATCATGGCCGAGGTGACGAAGGTGAAGAGCTTGATGTTCTCCACCCGGAAACCGAGGAAGCGAACGCGGCTTTCGGCATCACGCACGCCCACCAGCACCTTGCCGAACTTCGAGCGGGTGATGGCCGAGGCCAGCACGAGGCAGAGCGACAGCATGATCGCAGAAAGAGAGAAGAGCACAGCGCGCGTTCCATCTGCCTGAACAGAGAAGCCGAGAATATCCTTGTAATCCGTCAGACCGTTATTGCCGCCAAAGCCCATGTCATTGCGGAAGAAGGCGAGCATCAGCGCATAGGTCATGGCCTGGGTGATGATGGAGAGATAGACGCCGTTGACGCGAGAGCGGAAGGCGAACCAGCCGAAGACAAAGGCGAGCAACCCTGGCACCACCAGCACCATCGCACAGGCAAACCAGAACATGTCGAAGCCATGCCAGAACCACGGCAACTGCTTCCAGTTCAGGAACACCATGAAATCGGGCAGGACGGGATCGCCATAGACGCCACGGCTGCCGATCTGGCGCATCAGATACATGCCCATGGCATAGCCGCCGAGTGCAAAGAAAGCGCCGTGGCCCAAGGACAGAATGCCGCAATAGCCCCAGACGAGATCCAATGCCAGCGCCAGAAGCGCATAACAGAGATACTTGCCCATCAGCGACATCACATAGGTTGGGATATGCAATGCATTGTCGGGCGAAAGGAGCAGATTGCTGGCTGGCACCAGAAGGGCCACGGCAAGAATGATGCAGACGGTTACGACGATGCGGCCTTCCAGAGCACGCAGGATAAAGCTGGAAATCATGCTTCCACCGCCCTTCCCTTGAGCGCGAACAGGCCGCGCGGTCTCTTCTGGATAAAGAGGATGATGAGAACAAGCACGAGGATCTTGCCGAGCACGGCACCGGTCCACGGCTCGAGGAGCTTGTTGAGGATGCCGAGCGACAGCGCGCCCACCAGCGTTCCCCAGAGATTGCCCACGCCGCCGAACACCACGACCATGAAGCTATCGATGATGTAGGACTGGCCGAGATTGGGCGAAACGTTGTCGATCTGAGACAGCGCCACGCCAGCAATACCCGCGATGCCCGAGCCGAGCGCGAATGTGAAGGCATCGACCCAGGGCGTGCGAATACCCATGGAAGAGGCCATGCGGCGGTTCTGGGTCACGGCCCGCATCTGCAGGCCGAAGGCGGAGCGCTTCATCACGATCAGCAGGCCGATGAAAATCGATAGGGAGAAGGCGACGATCCACAGGCGGTTCCAGGTGATCTGCAGCCCACCCAGCGCAAAGGCACCGGACATCCAGGACGGATTGCCAACTTCCTGGTTCGTCGGCCCAAAGATGGAGCGTACCAGCTGCTGGAGAATCAGCGATACGCCCCAGGTCGCCAGCAGGGTTTCCAGCGGACGCCCGTAGAGAAAGCGGATGACGCCGCGCTCGATAACGAGACCGACACCAGCTGTCACAAGGAAGGCGACCGGCAGAGCAATGGCCAGCGACCAGTCGAACAGCTGCGGCGCGTGGGTGCGGATCAATTCCTGCACCATGAAGGTGGAATAGGCACCCAGCATGACCATTTCGCCATGCGCCATGTTGATGATGCCCATGACGCCGAAGGTGATGGCAAGGCCGATGGCCGCGAGCAGCAGCACGGAGCCGAGCGACATGCCGTACCAGACATTCTGGGCGACTTCCCAAAGCTTCAGTGAATTTTCGATCTTGGTGATCGCCATGTCGAGATCACCCTTCAGGGCGGGATCGATCGAAGACGAAACCGACATCAGGATGCTGATGCCATCACGCCCGCCGAGATTGGCAATCGTATCGATCGCCTGCTTCTTCTGGTCGATTACGCGGTCAGAAATCAGCACAGAAGCGGCACGCGCCTCTTCCATGCGCACCTTGACGGCCGCATCGGTTTCCTTGGCAAGGGCTGCCTCGACCAGCTCAAGATTTTCCGCGCTGGGAGACTTCAGAACCGCGTCGGCGGCTGCCATGCGCACGGCCTTGTCGGGGCTCAGCAGTGTCAGACCGCCAAGTGCCGAGCGAATGACGCGGCGCAGGTTGTTGTTGATCTTCAGCTTGTTCAGCTGCGCCTTCGGCACCTCACCGGCGGCAGCACCCGTGACCGGATCGATCAGGGCGACATTGGTCCCGGCTGCTTTGGTGATGAATACTGCGCTATCGGATTTGCGGGCATAGAGCTCACCTTCCGCAAAGGCCTCCAGGGCTGGCACGATGCGCGGATCGCCGGTCGCGGCCAACTGACCGATCAGCTCTTCCGTCTGCTTGAAATCCGCCTTGCCAAGTGCATTGAACAGGGCCTTCGGATCGCTGCCAGATTGCGCGAAGGATGTTGCGGCAAGCGACATAAGCAAAAGAGTGAGTGTAAATAAACGCTTGAACATTCTATTGTCCCCCGGATGGCGCGCAGCAGAGACTGAGGGACAGAGCACCCTGCCATCGTGCCTTTTTCAAAGAAGAGACGGCAAGATGGCAGAACATATTCCCCCTCTGGCCTGCCGGCCATCTCCCCCACAAGGGGGGAGAAGATACGCGGAACCCACCTGGCCTCAGTAAGCTTCAGCAGATCGGCTGGGTTAAGCCCTCCCCCTTGTGGGGAGGGGTGGGAGGGGTCTCCCCCCCGGATGTCGGAAGACTTAGCTGCCCTTGCCGCCGCACTTGCCGGTGGCAACGTTGAAGTTGCCGCAAGACATCGGCTTGCGCCAATCGGAGATCAGGTCCTTGGAGTCCGGCAGGTAATCGGACCATTCGTCACCCACGACGGATGGCGTCTGCTGCACGATTTCGAACTGGCCATTCGCCTGGATTTCGCCGATCAGAACCGGCTTGGTGATGTGGTGGTTCGGCATGACAGTAGAAGTACCGCCAGACAGGTTCGGCACGGAAACGCCGATGATGCTATCAAGAACCTTGTCAGTTTCGGTCGTTCCGGCAGCCTCGACCGCCTTAACCCACGCGTTGAAACCGATATAGGCGGCTTCCATGGGGTCGTTCGTCACGCGCTTATCGTTTTTGGTGAAGGCGTGCCAGGTCTTGATGAACTCGGCATTGATCGGCGCATCGACAGACTGGAAGTAGTTCCAGGCAGCGAGGTGGCCGACGAGCGGCTTGGTGTCGATACCGGCCAGCTCTTCTTCACCGACGGAGAAGGCCACGACGGGAATGTCTTCAGCCTTGATGCCCTGGTTTGCCAGCTCCTTGTAGAACGGCACGTTTGCATCGCCATTGATGGTGGAAACAACAGCCGTCTTCTTGCCTGCCGAACCGAAGGCCTTGATCTTGGAGACTTCCGTCTGCCAGTCGGAGAAGCCGAATGGCGTGTAGTTGACCATGATATCCTCGGCCTTCACGCCCTTGGACATGAGGTAGGCCTTGAGGATCTTGTTCGTGGTCTGCGGATAGACGTAATCGGTGCCTTCCAGAACCCAGCGCTGAACGCCTTCGTTTTTCATCAGGTAGTCAACGGCCGGAATGGCCTGCTGGTTCGGAGCGGCACCGGTGTAAAAGATATTGCGCGAGGATTCTTCACCCTCGTACTGGACGGGATAGAAGAGAATGGAGTTCAGCTCTTCGAAGACCGGCAGAACAGACTTGCGCGAAGACGAGGTCCAGCAACCGAAGACGGCGGCGACCTTGTCCTTGGAGATCAGCTGGCGAGCCTTTTCGGCAAACAGCGGCCAGTCGGAAGCCGGATCGACAACGACGGCTTCCAGCTTCTTGCCCAGAACGCCGCCCTTCTTGTTCTGCTCTTCGACGAGCATCAGCATGGCGTCCTTCAGCGTGGTTTCCGAAATCGCCATCGTGCCGGAGAGCGAGTGGAGAACGCCGATCTTGATCGTATCTTCGGCGGCAAATGCGCCGTGGAATGCGGTGGTGGACATGATGGCGGCGATGAGCGCACCGCCCAGCTTGGCTTTCAATGTCATGGCAGAACCCCTCTTTTTTGTTTTGAGTGCAACATCCGGTTAAAGCCTGTTAACCGTTGCTGACCGGACTATGGGTCGCTGCACTGCAAAACCACATACGTAAAATGACGTATGTGAGGGGGGTGAAACTGGAAGCTTGTCACGCAACAGCTTCCAGCACACCAGAATCTTCGGCTACAAACTTGGTCCGAACTCGAACCTTACCTCGCGTCCCAAGATTGGACGCAGCAGGTTGTTGAGAGCCTTTTGCGAAGTCGTCAGTTTCCTTGCCCCCTTGGCCATGTCGATCAGGCCCAAAACCAATCCAGCAACCGAACCGACTATGGCTGCGCCTCTGCCAACAGCAGCCAGGCCGGTCTTGACCGTATTGCTCACCAGAGACGAGAAACGTGTCGCCTGCGCGGCAGTCGGGCCAACACCTTTTGGCACGGTATTAAGCACCTGAAGTGCTACCTCACCCATACCGACAAAACTTCCCGTCAATCCGGCAGTGCCATTGATGATCTGGAATGCAGCTTCTGCCTTTTCACCTGCCTTGAGCGCACGATTGGCGGCAAAGAAAGACAGAGCACTGATAGCTCCTCCACCAAGGCTTCCCAGAACCTTGCCTCCCAATTCCAGTTTGGCGGGTGAAATAAACCTGCTCGCAGCGTCACCCCACGAACCGTTGACCGTACCGAACATACTAAAGGGCTTGCCCGCCGAACCAAGGTTCTTTGCAAGTCCCTCCGAGATCATACCAACGACTTGAACAGAGTTTGCAACTACGGCAGCAATATCCTGCGGTTGCGGCTTCGGCCCCATGCCGATGGAACGCGCAGCAAGGACGCCCGCTTGCGTAACGGACTGTACAGCATGAGTAAGACCTGCTTTATAAACGTCGTTCGGCAAGCCTAGAGGCGACGGGCGTTTCTCTAACGACTTCTGGAATGAAGCAAACGCATCTTGAAACTTGAGACCATTGCGCATCATGCCGAATATACTGTCAACATTTCTAGTGATGTCGCGCGCCATATTGAACTTGATGGCTGGCTGATAAACACTGCTATCCCCAAGATTGTCAGCCATAAATTTAAGTGACATCGCATCCGCGACAGGACTAAGTGTTTCAGAATTTCCATCTTTGTCGACAGAATAAATGCTGAGATCCGCCGGTTTATCTACATCCAAGTAGTGCTTGTTCAGCTGACTAGAGAGCGTAGCATTTGCGACACCGCTCAACTTCTGTGTGAATTCCGGCTGCAACACAGAAGACAGAAACGACACCTCGGACGAATAGGATTGAAACGCTTCATCAAGCGGCTTCCCGGCGGCAAGTTCTCGTTCTAGAGCCTTGCCTCCACCGACATCAGCAAGATAGGCTTGTTGCAGTCGCATGTGCAGAGCTGAATTTTCTGGTCTAGACAGGAACTCTCTCGCTCCTCGAGAGAATGATTGTTGCGTCGCCATAAGGACATCTGGATCGCCTACAACTCGATCAATTCGCCCCTGTAAATCAGATTTAACGTCTTCTATGCCCGGAACGTTGTCACCATACTGATTATCGTAGGCAGTGAGTCTAGCCTTGGCTTCGAATAGATCAGATACATAAGCAGCCTTCTGTTCAGGCTGCAAACTCCCGAGATTGTTGATCGTCTCGGGGTTTATGAAGGCTCGGTCAACAGTCGAACTATCAGCTTTGATCAGTTCTACGCTCATATCTTCAAGGAATTTTCGATCGCCTGCGAAACTATCGCTTGGCATCATTTTCTCAGACTGAAGGTCTCGGCTTACCGATAGATCCCAGTCCGTGATTGAAGGTACGTTCGTTCTTGACACATAAGGTTGAGGATCTGGTATCTCTTTAGCATAATCCACAAAATTAAGATTCCCATCAAGTAAACCCTGAACAATCTCATCTGGTGTCGGAGGCACGCCCTTCGCTCTTTGTGCGGCGGATAATTTCGCACCCGTAAATTCCTCACGGCCACCCTCCAAAGAAAGGCGTCGGTCCACCGACAACGAAAGGACTGGAGATGAATCGCGCGCGCTTTTTTCCTTTATCGACAGCGGATCATCTTGAACAACCTCATCTGATGTCGGAGGCACGCCCTGCGCCCGTGGAGCGGTGGATAACTTAGCACCCTTAGTTTCCTCAGGGCCACTCTCCAAAGAAGGGCGTCCGTCCACCGACAACGACAGGACTGGAGATGAATCGCGCACGCCTTTTTCTTTTATCGATGAAATATTATATTGTATATTATTTTTTCCGGTAGGATCAATCTTGTTTCTATTAGGCTTGAAAGATGACTTAATCGAATTTTCATTTGTATTATGGATTTTTGTTGCATCATTCGTACGCAAAAAATCTTTTGAAATCTTCATTACGAAATGTCCAATATTGATTTACATAAAATTCTATAAACATTTATTGCAAAAAAATTGTGACAGTAACAAACACATGAATATCAGGGCATTCATATGTTCTAAAAACTAAATTCGAAGAAGGTTTGGAGATACCAAAAGGAAAGGAAGATGGCGCGCATGAGATAGCGAATGGTAGCGAAGAGACTGTGAGTTTGGACGGAGGGGGTGAGCGCGCCGCCCGGCTTGGCTTTAGAGCGGCATCCGACCTGATTGAATCAATCTGCGCCCACGGATTTTCGTCAGGATCAGGGGGGTGCGAGGTGCGAGCCTGGATGTACGTCCGAGGCGAAAGTCGAAGATAGTGGCGAAAATCCATGTCGCCTGAAAAGGTTGGCCGAAACCGGCCGTCCACTTTGTCGAAGGGCTTGGGCTAACAGAAATGGTCGTGTCAGTTCGATCTCAGCTAGGTCGTGGTGATGATTTAAGGATTGGGATTCCCAAAAGAGCGCAAATCGGATTCAAAGCTGATTTTGGAG
>NZ_JALJQZ010000003.1 GCF_022968395.1 Affinirhizobium lemnae | reverse complement strand
TGATCGCCCACATTCGCCTGATCACAAGGCGACTTGCAAGGTATGGATATCGTTGAAGGCTTTTCGAGTCAGACTCTTAGAGCGACCTAAATATCGTTATCGGAAGGCGCCCAGAATCAGTCCGGGAAGATCGCGCGATACTCTCTGCGAACAATCTTGAGGCTGCGGTCTGGCTGTATTTGGTAGGTCTCTTCCACGACACGCGTACCATCGTAGAAATCGTGGGAAAATGTACTGCCAATGGGCGAAAGTGTCAGTTTGGTCTTTGGCTGACCGCTGTAGGTTATGCTTCCAGGGATGGGCGCGATCTCTGTGCTGGCGCAGCCGACAAGCAGAAGGCTGGCAAGGATTAAGGCAGAAAATGCTTTCATTGTCGTTGGCCTCCAATCGCTCTTTCAACGGATATGGGACCCGACCAGCCAGTTGGGAAGCGTATGAATCAATAGAAGTTCAACGCACGTATTCAAATTTGCCCGCAGATGGACTTGCATTTTTCGGCGAACGCCTTGATGAAGGCTGTGCACGCGGACGTGGCGAAACTGGTAGACGCAAGAGACTTAAAATCTCTCGCCGTAAGGTGTGCGGGTTCGATCCCCGCCGTCCGCACCAAAAATATTCGATTAAATTGATCCTTTTTGTTTTATCTCGCGTTCTGAACGCAGGAGGTACTGCAATGTCTTGCACTTTGAACGGGATCGTGGCGGCCATAACCGTCTTGGGCTCAGCGACAATTGCTCATTCTGCAGTCGACCAACTGGACCAGTTCCGTTGGAATCACCGGATTGTGGTTGTTTTTGCCGACAGATCTGATGAGGCCAACTATGTGCAGCAGATGGCATCTCTGCGGGATGCGCAGGAAGCGTTGGCGGAGCGAGACATGCTGATCATTTCCGTGGTCTCAGACGTTGCAGCCATCATCGACAAACCACAGTTGAAGCTCGACGCGGACAGTCTGAGAAAGCGGTTTGGCGCAAAGGGACGAGGCTTCCGCGCCGTCCTGATCGGGAAGGATGGCGGAGCGAAGTTGTCCAGCAACAGACCTATCACGCCTGCGGAACTGTTTTCCACCATCGACGCAATGCCGATGCGGCAGTCGGAAATGCGTTGACCTAGTTTTTCCAGAAAATGGGCAAAAACAGGACGAGAACCGTTAGCACCTCAAGACGTCCGAGCAGCATAAGGACAGAAAGGACGTTCAAGGCCGGGTCCGATATCGTGGAGAAGTTTCCAGCCGGGCCGATCACGTGTCCGATCCCGGGGCCAACATTCGACAGGCAGGTGATAGACGCTGAAATCGCTGTCAGCAGGTCATACCCCAGAAGAGTCAGGATCAGCGAACCTGCAACCCATATCGCCATATAGAGACTGACGAAAAGAAAGATACCCTTTACGATATCGGGATCGACGGATTTCCGCCCGTAGCGAACTGGGTATATCGCATTCGGGTAAAGCAGTTTCTTCAAGCCGGTGTTGATCACGCTCATTATGATCAGCACTCTGTATGCCTTTATTCCGCCGGCAGTTGAACCAGAGCACCCGCCCAGGAATGTTGCAAATAAAGCCAAAGCAACGGCGAACGGACCCCACAACGTGTAGTCCTCGCTGGCGAATCCGGTTGTGGATAGTATTGACGCGATGTTGAAGAAAGAATGGGTCAAGGCGACCGGTAAGGTCACGTCGTTGTGGACGTGATGGTAGACGCCCAGCAAGCCTGAAAAGACGCAAAGATAGCCAAGGAAGAAGCCCACCTGCGGATCGAAGAGCGTGTCTGTGCGGCGACGAACCGCAAAAAGAATCATGATAGAAAATGGCAGGCTGCACACTGTCATGAAGACCGTGCCAACCCACATGAGAGGAAGACTCTGAAAATAGCCAAAAGAGGCGTCATGGGTTGAGAAGCCTCCAGTCGCAACTGTCGCCATAGCATGGTTCAAGGCGTCGAAATGCCCCATTCCTGTCATGTCGTAGGCAATGGTGCATGCCAGGGTCAGCCCGACATACACCGCCAAAAATGCGCGGGTAAACGTCGCCAGCTTGGCAAATGGCTTGTCACCGGTGTCGGACGATTCGAGTTTGAAAAAAGACATTCCGCCCACTCGGAGGAATGGGAGCACGAAAAGCCCGAGCGCAACAATCCCTATGCCGCCCATCCAATGCAGCAGGGAACGCCAGAAAAGGATGCCCGGAGCCGCGTTGTCCAGACCAGCGATAACGGTCGATCCGGTGGTAGTGATCGCCGAGATCGATTCAAAAAGTGACTGGGAGAAGGTCAGTCCCAAAGGTGACAGATAAAGGGGAAGTGCGCCTACGAGAGAAAAGAGTGCCCAAAGCACGTTCACGATAAAAAATGCGAGTCGCTTGCTAACGACAGGTGTGGAACCACGTGTTGCGAGCGTGCATGCCAGGGAGAATGATCCGACCATGAAGCCACATGCTGCAAACAGCTGCCAGTCCCTGTTGCCATAATAGAGGTCGATAGCAGCGGGGAGAAACATCGCGGCCGCGAGATAGATGCCGCACAGGCCAGCGATGTACAGGGAAGCGCGAAGTTGAGTTGCGTTCAAGCGCTGAATCCTGCTGATTTGCCGCTTAAAGAAGCTTTTGTTTCTCGATCTAAGCTATGGCATAGCGGGGCCTTTCAGGAATTTCAACGGATGGATTGCAATGTTGAACGTGCATGTGGATGAAGCGATGGAGGCGATGCGGCAGATTTTTGCCGAGACGCCGCTCCAGATGAACGAGCATCTCAGCCGACGCTACAACGCAACCATTCTGTTGAAACGGGAAGATCTGTCGCCTGTCCGCTCCTATAAGATCAGGGGTGCCTTCAACTTTTTCAGGAAAGCGATTGCTACCGGAGGCACTGACAAGGTTTTCGTCTGCGCGTCCGCAGGCAATCACGCTCAGGGTTTTGCCTTCGTCTGCAGGCATTTCGGGGTCAAGGGCGTGGTCTTCATGCCGATCACCACTCCACAGCAGAAGATAGACAAGACGCGAATGTTCGGCGGGGAGTTCATCACGATCAGGCTGATCGGCGATATCTTCGACCAATGCTATGCGGCAGCCAAGGCCTATGTCGAGGAGATTGATGGAGCTATGGTTCCGCCGTTCGATCATTCCGACATTATCGAAGGCCAGGCGAGTGTTGCAGCGGAAATTGCGCAGCAGATGCCCGAAGGAATCAAACCAGATCTGATGGTTATGCCGGTCGGTGGCGGCGGACTATCGTCCGGCATAACCCAATACTTCGCGGGAGAACTGGCCGATGATGCCTTCATCATGGTCGAACCCGCAGGTGCGCCAAGCCTCAAGCGAAGCCTTGCGGCCGGGGAGGCGATCACCCTCTCGAAGGTCGATAACTTTGTGGATGGTGCAGCTGTTGCCCGCATCGGAGACCTGAACTTCGAAGCTCTCAGGAAGTTTCCGGCAGAGCAGGTCATCGTCGTTCCGGAAAACGCGATCTGCGTGACCATGATCGATATGCTGAACATCGAGGGCGTTGTTCTGGAACCGGCGGGCGCTCTTTCTCTGGCCGCTCTTGCTGCGATGGATCCGACGCAACTCGAAGGAAAAACTGTTGTCGCAATCGTTTCCGGCGGCAACTTCGACTTCGAACGCCTTCCGGATGTGAAAGAGCGCGCAATGCGTTACGCCGGACTGAAGAAATACTTCATTCTACGGCTTCCTCAGCGTCCGGGGGCACTACGAGATTTCCTGAATCTGCTAGGCCCCGACGATGACATCGCGCGCTTCGAATACCTGAAGAAGTCTGCGCGCAACTTCGGTTCCATCTTGATCGGCATCGAGACCACTACGTCTGAAAACTTTGTCGGCTTGATCGAGCGATTTGACGGTGCCGGGCTTGGCTTCGAAGACATCACAGAGAATGAAATTCTCGCAAACCTCATTATATGATGCTCGAGGCACCGCAAACGGCGGTGCGAGATATGAACCGACAAGCGACCTCGAAAGCGAAGGAAACACGAATGGCCTCAATCTTCTCAAAAATCGCGGGCATTTTTTCTGGCGGAGGTGAGGCGAGCAAGACGGCGTCAGTTGCAGCCGATCCGCAGGAGCACGCCGGTTGCACGATCTATGCGGAGCCGATCCGTGAGGGGTCACAACTGCGCCTTGCTGGGAGAATTGAGAAGCAGGTTGAAGGCAGGACCCTCGTCAGAACCTTTGTGCGCGCGGACATGTTTACTTCGCAGGAAGATGCTCTGGAATGTACTTTTCGGAAAGCACGGCAGATCATCGATCAGAACGGACCTTCGCTGTTTGCTGACGGCGCCGAGTCGCGCACCACTTGAAATCTGCTGAACGTCTTTGAATGCAGAAAAGACCCGGACTGGCGGGCCTTTTTGCGTTTTCGCCATTGCGAGCCGTGCATCATGCTGCGACGGCAAGCTCCTTGGTGCGGCGTTCAGCAGCAGCCAAAGCCTTGGCAACAGCGTCGGGACCGAATGCGAGACCTTCCACACTCAGAACTTCCACATCGGTGATGCCGAGGAAGCCCAGGACCGTCTTCAGATAAGGTACGGCGTGGTTCAGCGGTGCTGCTGGACCTTCGGAATAAACGCCTGCCGAAGCCAGAACGATATATGCCTTCTTGCCGGTCAGGTGACCCTTCGGCCCTTCGGCAGAATAGCTGAAGGTGACACCGGCGCGAGCGACGTTATCGATCCAGCTCTTCAGGCCGGAATAGATGTTGAAATTGATCAGCCCGGTGCCGATGACAATCTTGTCGGCGGCCTGAAGCTCGGCAACCAGTTCATCGGAAATTTTGATGGCAGCAGCCTCTTGGGCATTGCGGTCGGCAGGCGCCTTGCGGATGGCGTTGGTTGTCACTGTGTCGAGGTGCGCAATCGGGGAGGCCGCGAGATCACGGGTCACGATCTGCGCGCCGGAATTTGCCGCGAGGGCAGAGGCGAGGTCGGTCGCCACCTTGGACGAGACGGATTCGGCGCCGCGAGGGCTGGAAGTAATGAGGAGTACGTTTGACATCGATTAAATCCTGTTGGGATGGGCCAGCTCTGGTCCAGCTCACGAGGCAACATACGGATGGACGTTCATCGAAAAAATGGTGATAATGTCGAAGGTTTCTATCGATGAAATGGATGGGAAAATGGATGCTAATCCAACACTTGATCAGTTGCAGGTTTTTCTGACCGTCGCGCAGACCGGCAGCTTCTCTGCCGCATCCAAACAACTCAACCGCGCTCAATCCGTCGTCAGCTATACGATCGCCAATCTTGAAAGCCAACTTGAGGTAAGACTTTTCGAGCGAAACGGCTCGCGTCAGACCCGCTTGACCCAGGCTGGAGAAGCGTTGCTGACCGATGCACGCAGAATCGTGTCGGATCTGAATGTGATGCGCTCTCGTGCCAAGACCCTGAAGGAGGGGCTCGAAGCCGAGGTTTCACTCGCGATCAGTAACATGGTGCCCATCGAAGCCGTAGTTGAAACCCTCGCCGAGTTTGGGCGGCGCTTCCCATCCGTATCGATGAAGCTCACATCTGGGGAACTGGGGATGGTGATGGATCTTGTTTCGACGAGCCACGCTAGCCTTGGGATTGGGGGAGCCTTGCTGAAGCAGGATGACAGCCTCGCAGTCGAAAAGATCGGCCATTCATTCATGGTTCCGGTCGCCTCGTCGCAGCACAAATTGGCGCAACTGGGAAGAGAGCTCGACCGGCGAGATGTACGCGAAGAAACTCAGCTCGTCGTGACCGATGCGTCAGGGATCACACAGGGGCGCGACTTCAATGTCCTCTCCTACAAGACCTGGAGAGTGGGAGATATCGCCACTAAGCACCAGCTCATTCGGGGAGGTCTCGGCTGGGGAGGGCTTCCCGCTTCGCTCATTCGCGAGGATCTTGCGACAGGTCGGCTGGTTTCCCTCCGGATTGATGCTTACGAGACGACGGAATATCCGCTCTATGCCGTCCACCGTCTGGCAGATCCGCCCGGACCGGCCGGTGCCTGGCTCAAGAAGGCTTTGGCAAAACGCCTGGGACAATGCCCCAGTCGCAAGAGTCTCGACGATATCCTGATGAGACCGCGAGCCGAAGACGTTTCCGTTGCTGCGGAATGAGGGCAAATCTCGCGGTGAACTTCAGTAAGGTATTGGGAAGTCTTTGGCAGCAAACTGATCCGCCTGCTGTTTGTTTTCGTATCTGGAAGGTCGTTACAAATATGTCAGGGAGGCACATGGCGTGCCGTTCGAGATTATCGTTGTCGGCGGCCCGGATTTTATATCCGATACCGCTCGGCGGGCGTGGCACTGCGCCAAAATCAAGCTGATCGGACCCTTGCGTGTAGACGAGCTCCATGATGCAGCAGCAGCACGGTGCGGCGGTGTGTTGCTAGATCTTGGTCTTGATGCTGATGTCCTGTATGCACTCTCGGAAAGACTGATGCGGCTTTCCACACCATTCTTGTTCGTAGTCAATTCGCCGGTTGTGCGAGGCAGTGCAAAGCCGTTTCTGTTGAATGAATACGAAAATGACATCCGGACAATCGTTGATGCGCTCGCTCTGGATGGAGCAGACATCAGTACCCGTGCCTTGCACTGATATCTATACCAAATGGCTAATCGTCTGCGAATTCCACTTGAACTGGTCGAAAGCCAGCTGACACCGCATGGTGGTGGGATAGATCGTATTGTCTTGCGGAAGTCGGATTTATAGATTTTTCGGTCCGGAAATGAACTTTTCGCCCGGTTTGCGTGTTTCCCTGGATAGAGGATCGTCGGCGGACAACGGTTGGACACACGTCTTGTTCATCTTACCAAACCCGTCATCGACCGAGTGATAGGACCACGGAATTCGCCATGCATTTGTTCGGAGAGTTCGACGATTTGGGAGGCTATCGTCCACTTCATGTTGACGAAGTAGTGAGGTGCCAAAAGAATTGTTCCTGCAGCTGGCCTTTCCGCGGTCGTTGATCTCATTCAGAGGAGATAGGCAATGCTACAACTGGAGCCCGAGCTCTCCCGGAACCTCGTTCTCTCACGCATTCCTGCCCGCGATCTCGATGGGCTGTTAAAGGATCTGGAACTCATCGATTTACCGCATGGCGAAAAGGTAGCGGTTGTGAATGAGCCAACGGATTACGTATATTTTCCGGTTTCGGGAATTGGCTCTGTTGTTGTCGTTTCGCCAACGGGCAAACGGGTCGAAGCAGGCCTGATTGGACGGGAAGGCTTTTTTCCCACCTGGGTGATGGGTGGGGTCAAAAAGAACATTCATGAAATCACCGTTCAAGTGCAAGGCCGGAGTTGGCGACTGGACTTGAATAGCTTCGAACGCGCTATCTGCAAATCAGAGGTGCTGAACAAGCTTTTGCATGCGTCTACAATCGGTTTCCAGTTTCAGGTTTCTGCAACGGCATTGTCCAATGCAATCCATTCTGTCGAAGAGCGCCTTACTCAGTGGCTGCTCATGTGCCACGACAGGATCGATGGCGATGAACTGGCCCTGACACACGAGTTTATTGCTATCATGCTGGCCGTTCGCAGGCCAAGCGTGACAACCTCGCTCCATATGCTTGAGGGGCGAGGCTTCATTCGCTCCGAGCGCGGACTGATTACAATCCGAGATCGCAGTGCAATGGAAAAATTCGCTACAGACGCATACGGTATGGCGGAGCGACATTCTCAGCAGTTGGAGCAGTCGGCCCACGCGAAGACCATCCGTGACCTCATGCCAGGATGAGAACGGAAAAATCAGCTTGCCATGTCCCTCTTGCTAGGCAATTCGCCGATGAGACGCCGGTATTCTTGTTCGGGTTTTCCGTAGGCGTCACCGGCAAAGCGCTCCAAAGCAACGCGATCACGAACCGAAATACGCCCACGCTCTGCGCGGATCAGCTTCTGTCCTTCCAGAATGTGGAGAGCCGTAGTGACGCTCGGCCTCCTCACTGCCAACATCAGAGAAATGAACTCATGAGTAAGTGCGATCTCGTTTCCATCAACTCTGTCGTGGCACATAAGCAGCCATCTGGCCAGCCGCTAGTCAACGCTGTGCACGGCGTTAGAAAGTGCCGTGAATGAAATCTGAGAGCTGAATGCGTGTATGAATCGCGCCAGCAGGTTGGAAAAGACAGGGCATATTGGTAGTAACTGTGCAAGCCGGAGCGAGGAGATGCGGACGCCCTCACCACTGACCTGCATCAGTACCTCGTGGATGGAGATTGTTCCGCCGACTGCTGCCGTTGTTGGTGCAAATCCTTCTCGACCGAACATTCCGGCCTCGGCTTGATGGCCCTCAGGTGAAATGGTCACCACGGAGCCAATACCTGAAAACGGAAAATAGATATAATCGACCACTGCATCTGTGTGCACAATCACATGACCTTTCGGCATAACGACTGGCTCGAGAAACGGCTTTATCTGATCGAGTTCCTGGCTCGGGAGAAGTTCGATTAAACGATTACGTAGCGGCTGGTGCGAATACTGGGACATGGCTCTCGCGGCTTGCCTGAAGCCGAAGCTCCGACTGATCGCGCCCTTTGATTTCAGATGGTTACTCCCTATAGCACCCTCTGATTGCTGTGGTTTTTGGGTACGCTGGAAGACGGATGCTCGAAAAAAGAGCCGCCGGACGCGGTCCGACGGCTTTAATGCATCGATCTGTTTTTCGACGATTAGAGAATCAGTCTGAACTTGGCAAAACCTTCAGGGCTGTCGCCAGCGTCTTCAATCTTCGCTCCTTTGACGGCAGCGGCGTATTGCCGTCCCTTAGGGCCGCTTTCGAAAACTGCGCTGGTGCCCGGAAGTGCTTTGAAGGTCCAGTTTGCATCGGCTGATGGATTGATTGATCCCTGTTCGATGATGTAGCGAACAATCACGTCGCGATTTGTATCGGGTGCGACCAAGATCACCTTGTCTGCTGCAATCTCCGGGAATTTACCGCCGCCACCAGCACGGTAGTTGTTGGTGGCTACCACAAATTTCTGCTTCAGATCGATCGGCTTGCCTTCGAACTTCAGATCCGCGATACGATGGGCGTTCGGATTGACGAGTTTTCCGTCACCGTCATAGCGTTGGGGCTGCGACAAGTCGATCTGGTAGGTTACCCCATCAATGATATCGTAGTTGTAGCTGGGAAACTTGGGGTTCAACAGGGGAGCGTCTTTGGTGCCCGCCGGGATCTGGCTAAACATTCCGGCACTCATTTCCAGCCAGTTCTTGACCTGCTCACCCGTGATCAGGACCGCCTGAACAGTGTTTGGATAGAGATAGAGGTCAGCAACATTCTTGATTGCGATATCACCCGCAGGAACGTCGGTGAAGTATTCCGGGCCGCCGCGTCCGCCTGCCTTGAACGGGGCGGCAGCGGAAAGGACCGGATAATCCTTGAACTGACTATCCTTTAGAAGGTTCTTCACGTACCAGGTCTGTGCATTTGATACGATCTGAACCGAAGGGTCATCTGCAACCAGGGCAAAATATGAATAGAGTGGCGCTAAAGTCTTGCCAACCGGACGGCGAACATAAGCAAGCGTAGCCTCATGTTCCGCCTTCACGGCCGCGACGATCTCCGGCTTATCCGTGACATCCGCAATCACTTTGCGGTTCTCGTCCCGATGATAGATCGGGCGAGCCTCGGTGGTGAAGTCGACCACTTTCCACGTGTTGCCGTCTCTCTCCAGCAAAAAGTCGATTAGGCCCATGTGTGAGCCCCAGAAACCTGCCATGACCGCAGGCTTGCCCTGCAGCGTTCCCTTTTTGATATCGGCACCCGGAACGCCTTCAAAATCCTTGGGGCCGGGGAAGACGAGGTGCTGGTGGCCCGTGAAGATCGCATCAATTCCTTCAACACCCGCAAGGTAAAGCGATGCATTCTCCATGCGCTCGGATTGTCCGGCGCCATCGATGCCAGAGTGAGAGAGAGCAATGATCACATCGGCTCCCGCTTCTTTCATGACAGGCACCCAGGCCTTTGCCGCTTGCACGATGTCACGCGTCTGTGCCTTGCCTTCTAGGTTTTTCGCGTCCCAAACCATGATCTGCGGAGGCACGAAACCGATGAAGCCGACCTTGATGGGGCTTAAATTACCGGAGCCGTCCTTGATCTGCTTCTCGATGATGACATAGGGCTTGAAGAACAACTCGTCCTTCTTCGGATCAGAGGCGAGCTGACCCTTGGTGAGATTGGCGCAGACTATTGGAAACTGGGCGCCGTTCAAGGTGTTGAACATGAATTCAAGTCCGTAATTGAACTCGTGATTGCCGAGGGTTCCGCAATCATAGCCCAGAGCGTTCATCGCCTTCACGACGGGGTGCAGATCGCCCGCTTTCATCCCTTTTTCATAGGCCATGTAGTCGCCCATCGGATTGCCTTGCAGCAAATCTCCGTTGTCGATCAGCATGGAGTTGGATGCTTCGGCACGAACCCTGTCGATGAGGGTTGCCGTGCGGGTGAGACCCAATGTGTCGTTTGGCTTATCGGCATAATAATCGTAAGGCATGATATTCACATGAATATCAGTCGTCTCCATGATGCGTAGATGTGCCTGATTTGCCTGCGCCCGCGCTGTGAATGGATGAAGCATCACGAGTGCGGAACCAGCGGCGATACCGCCCAGCAGTGATCGGCGGGTCAGAATGGTTTGAGTGAACAGGAATGACATGGAGCTCTCCCTCAGTCGTTTGGCGGTACGAGTGTAGGGTCAATGTCATGAGAACGCATCGGAAAAATGACGGCGTTTTCTCAATACCTAACTTTCGAATATCATTAAGTCTTGGTCCTGCAGGTTCTCCCGACAGACTCATCAGGCAACGTCAGCGCGTTGTTCAGACCCGCCTGCGAGCCGATGGTCCTGACGCCTCCGGCGTGGCTGATTTGTGGAAATGCCTGAAGTACGAGGCTACCTGCGCTGCAGTGTTCGATGTTTCCGCAAGATGGACCCCCATGCGACCGGCGCGATACCAGCGCACTGTACCTTCGACCATACCCAATTCGCTGGTCCGAAGACGGACTGTCGAGCCTGGTGTAGCGGAAACCCAGCTCTTGAGTGTCAGACAAAGACCGGTTCTTGAAATGTCAGAGACACGTACCTCGACGACTTCATCTATGAAGTACAGAAAGCCGTTGAACTGGCATTTTAGACGTTCATTTTTACGGCCGTCATAATTTTTCTTTTCCATATCTTTTGATTTTCTTTTGAAGACAAAATCTCTATGGATATAGAACCGATGATTTTTATTAAAAAATTCTCAATATTGGGTCATATATCAAGATAAAAGGCCAAATTTGACCGCTTTTAAACTTTGGATTTCCATACATTTTCAAAATATATAATCTCTAGTTGTTGCTTGTAAGCGCATTATTTTTTTATTGAAATTTAGCTCTGCAATAGAGTGTTCAGTCCTTTCGCCAGTCGGCAACCATTGGTCCTATCTCGGGCGAGGTGCGGCACAATCACAGATCATACCATTGACACGAAGTGTCCGCACACTGAACCCCTTCTGGAAGCCAGGGATTGGACGCAGTTCCGAGCGCTCTGGGGAGATACGGAGCGTTACCAATTTGGAGGGAATGCCCTCTTTCGTATGCCGTGGCGTCAGCGCTTGGGTCTGGAAGTTGTATGATAGAAGCGGAAGTAGGATGCCACTTTCGCCCAGGCATTAGAAGATCGATCGAACTGAACGCCGAGCCGTACGCCTTCCGACCACTTCACGCTGCCTTCCAGCAATCCAAGTGCATCACATGTAACGCAAATGCGGGCCCCCACCGAAGCGAAAAGCGGTCTCTCGAGCTGGATGGCAAGGCCGGATCCAGAGAGGTTTATGACCTGACCTGAGCGGTCGTGTTCGCCATAACGAATCGTGGCGACAATACGGGTATTATGACGCGCAGTGTGCCGTGCCTTGATAGCCTGATGACGCAACATGTAACTGTCTCGTGGCGGGTCGATAACAATACAATGTCAGGTCAAGTCTTACCTCTTGGTTAGCGAGACTGGGGCAACGGCTTTATTTCTAGCCAAGGTCTGTCCTAGAGGCCGACATTCGGTCGGTCGATCACTTCACGAAGGGCGAAACTTGAATTGATCTTTACCACATGCGGTAACGCCGAAAGCCAATCGCGATGAATTCGTTCGTAATCTTCCAGATCCTTCGCCGCAACCCGTAGGATGTAGTCATAGTCTCCAGACATTAGATAGCAGACCAGAACGTTCGGGCAAAGTTTAACCGCTGCTTCGAATTCGGAGAGTGTCTTAGCGCCTTGTCCGGACAGGGAGATGTGCACGATTGCCATCATCTTATAATCAAGGGCTTTGTTAGAGAGGCGGGCATGATAGCCGCTAATGACGCCACTCTTCTCCAGTATATCCAAGCGCCTGGAACAGGCTGATGCTGACAGTCCGACCTTCTGCGACAACTCCGCGTTCGACATGCGCCCGTTGGCCTGGAGGGCCTTAACGATTGCAAGATCTATTGTGTCCAACTCACTCATGCGATGAATCCACGAAAAATGTGCTTAAACATGCACGAACCGACGACAACGGTAGGTTTTCGCCTTCATCTTCGCAAGGACATTGCGTGGTTTCTTTGCTGAAATTCCTACATCGCGTTGGGAATTGTGATGAGTGGGAGCAAGATCATATGCGTGTCGGTTGTCCGAAAGAAATCAAAAATCATGAGTATCGGGTCGGCCTGACACCAGGCGCAGTCCGCGAGTACATCGCTCATGGCCATGAGGTCATTATCGAAACCCAAGCGGGATCCGGAATTGGTGCTGATGATGGTCAATACATCGCAGCTGGAGCGCGGATCGCTGAAACCGCGCAAGAGGTATTCGAAAAATCGGATATGGTGGTGAAGGTCAAGGAGCCTCAACCTACCGAGTGGGCTCAGCTGCGCGAGGGACAAATCCTCTATACCTATCTTCATCTTGCGCCAGACCCGGAACAGACGAAGGGACTTCTGAAATCAGGTGTCACGGCCGTTGCATATGAAACCGTGACAGACGATCGGGGCGGGTTGCCGTTGCTGGCCCCGATGTCCGAAGTGGCTGGACGCCTTGCAATTCAGGCCGGCGCTACTGCGCTGCAGAAAGCCAACGGTGGACGGGGCGTTCTGCTGGGCGGCGTCCCGGGTGTTCTGCCGGGCAAGGTCGCGGTTGTCGGTGGAGGTGTCGTTGGTCTGCATGCCGCACGCATGGCCGTTGGCCTCGGCGCTGATGTCACAATCCTGGACCGATCGCTCGCCCGTCTCCGGCAACTCGACGATCTATTCTCCGGGCGCGTACATACACGTTACTCCACGATCGATGCGCTGGAGGAAGAGGTATTCGCAGCAGATCTCGTGATCGGGGCCGTCTTGATACCGGGTGCTGCTGCGCCAAAACTCGTGACCCGAGACATGCTTACGGGCATGAAGAAGGGTGCTGTTATTGTTGATGTGGCTATCGATCAGGGCGGCTGCTTCGAAACCTCCCATGCCACGACGCATTCGGATCCAACCTACGAGGTTGACGGAATTGTCCATTATTGCGTCGCCAACATGCCCGGCGCTGTTCCGGTGACCTCCGCGCATGCGCTTAACAATGCCACTCTCCATTACGGTCTCGCACTAGCGGATCGTGGCTTGAGAGCAATCGCCGAGGATCGGCATCTTAGAAATGGACTCAATATCCATAGAGGACGCGTGACCAACCAGCCGGTCGCAGAAGCTCTGGGTTATGATGTCACACATGCTGACGCAATCCTCAACGTAGCATAAAACAAAACAGCTACGTTTCAGCCGCCATGGTCAGGGGGAAAGCCATGGCGGCTGTTTATTTGTTGTATTAGACTTCCTACAGGCCGCTCGTCTCTCCAGTGTCGGACAAAACGAGTTAAGTTCAGTCGCGTTTGCCGAACGCAAGCAATTCCGCATCCGATAGCGGTTCAACCCAGGCATCACTTGTGGCGACAGGGGTAAAACCCATCATCTGATAAAGAGGCAATGCGCGCGGGTGATCGAGCGTATTCGTAGTTACAGTCACCTTCCGCGGGCTCGTCTGCCACGCCGAATAGAGCGCCTGTAGCAGAAACCATTTGCCGATCCCCAAGCCCAGCGCATGTTCGAACAGACCGAAGTAGGACAATTCGACGACATCGCCGTCGAGCTGGTTCAATTCGTACATGCCTGCAGGCGCGCCATTGACGTATAGAACCGTAACAGAAACCTTCGGGTTGCTTAGGATTGTCGACAGATCGTCGTCGCTCATGCGCAACCGCTTGTACCAGTGCCATCGCTTGCCGATCTGCCGGTAAAGATAGCGGTAGTAATGAAGCGGAATATCCTGAGTTCGGATTAGTGCCGTTTGAAGGTTCACCGGCATCGGCAGACTTTGGCGAGGCGGTGCCGTCATCTCCAACCGTGTCACGTGAGCCCGAAGCGGACCGTGGACAGGCTTCTCCAGCGGCTCGGCGGGGCCGGTGACGACGGGCGTGTCATCGCGTCCGCCCCATTCGGACCAGGAGCCATCGTAAAGCGAATTGTTGGTATGACCGAGTGATTCGAGCGCCAGGGTCACCACAGCGGCGGTGACGCCAGACCCGCAACTGGTCACAGCCGGCTTGGAGAGATCGACGCCCGCTTCCTCCATCATGGCACGGAGCGTATCGAGATCTTTCAGATAGCCTTTATCGGAGAGGCTCGCCGCAGGAAGACTGCGCGCACCCGGCATGTGGCCTGATCGCATCCCCGCCCTTGGTTCTGCTTCCTCACCCGTGAAGCGTCCTGCGCCGCGCGCATCAATTATCTGGGCAGATCCGTTGTCGACGATAGCTCGCATTTCGTCGAAAGTCGTGACGCGACGTCCACGGAAGCGTGGTGTGAATGTCGCTGGAGCCGGATCCGGCGTCCCGCTCTCCAGAGGTCGCCCGTCGACCTTCCAGCCGTCCAGCCCGCCATCGAGAACATAGACCTTTTCCACGCCCATAGCGCGCAGCATCCACCACACGCGCGGTGCCGAGAAGAAGCCCGGACCATCATAGACGACGATGACATCCGTGTCGCTGATGCCGAGGTCGCCGACTTCCTTTGCGAAAACCTCAGGTGAGGGCAGGGAGTGCGGCAGGCTGGTCGAGTGATCGGCAATAGCATCCTGATCAAAGAAAACACTGCCCGGGATATGAGCCTGTACGAATTCTTCGGCGCCATTGCGCTTGTGCATCGGCAGATACCAGGACGCGTCAATGGTTTTGAAGCCGGGAGATCCCAGCTGTTTCTCAACCCAATCGCCCGAAACCACGAAACGGCTTTTCTCGACACCCATGCTCAGTCTCCTCATTCATGCAAGGAGATGCTTATGCGCTTTGCTCCGGAACTCCGAAACGAATGCGTAAGCGTCTGTTCTCCTTACCCTTCTTCTCGATCTTGGCGATGTGAATCGCTCCGACCTCCTGGGTCTCGGAAACATGTGTGCCGCCGCAGGGCTGGCTGTCAACGCTGGAGTCTTTACCGATGCAAATCAGGCTTACCCGTCCCAGTCCGACAGGGGGTCGAACGTTCTTGGATTTCACGATACCGGGATTGGCCAGGAGTTCGTCGTCGGTAATCCACCGCGTGAATACCGGGTGATTCTCTGTCACCAGGGTCATCAGTCTGGCTGTGATTTCGTCCTTGTCGATTGTTTCACTCATGTCGAAATCGACACGGGATTCCTCTTCGCCAACCGCTGCCCCTGTAATCGGGTACTCGCACACTACGGAAAGAAGGTGGCAGGCGGTATGCATGCGCATGAGCTTGTAGCGGCGCGCCCAATCAACATGCAGAACGAGGGTTTCTCCAACCTCCGGGCGCGGCTGTTCCTCCAGTGGGACATGCAGGATGATATCTTTTGTTTCACCATGTCGTGTCTGACCGAGTTGGATTCGCGATCCATCTGCTCGTTCAAGGGAGCCTGTATCCCCCGGCTGGCCGCCGGAGGTTGCATAGAAGCAGGTCTGGTCCAGTTCGATCGTGCCATCCGGATGAATGGCTGTCACCGTTCCCTCTGCCGTGGCCAGATAGAAATCGTCACGGAAGAGGGCTTTGGTTGTCATGCTGCAGTCTCACTCATGCCTGTTCGAAGGGAACATTGATCTCGCGTTTTTGTACCAACCATTGCGGTATCGGCAAGCCTTTCGACCGGAGAAAGTCCGGATTGAACAGCTTCGATTGGTAGCGATTTCCGTAATCACAGAGAATGGTCACAATGGTGTAGCCCGGGCCAAGCTCTTTCGCAAGGCGCACCGCTCCCGCGATATTGATGCCTGACGAACCGCCGAGGCAAAGGCCTTCCTGCTCCACGAGATCAAACACATAGGGCAGGGCTTCAGCGTCACTGATCTGGTAGGAGAAGTCGGGCCGGAACCCCTCAAGATTGGCGGTGATGCGACCCTGGCCAATGCCTTCCGTGATTGAAGAGCCTTCGGATTTCAGTTCGCCCTCCGTGTAGAACTTGTAGAGAGCCGCACCATCCGGATCAGCGAGACCGATCTTGATGGAGGTATTCTTCTCCTTCAGGCCGATGCCGGTTCCTACAAGTGTGCCGCCCGAACCGACGGCGCAGATGAAGCCGTCGACCTTTCCATCCGTCTGCTGCCAGATCTCCTGCGCAGTGGTGGCAATGTGCGCTTCGCGGTTTGCAACATTGTCGAACTGATTTGCCCAGATTGCGCCGTTGGGCTCGGTTTTGGCCAGTTCAGCAGCCAAGCGCCCGGATACCTTTACGTAATTGTTCGGGTTCTTATAGGGAACGGCCGGCACTTCGACCAATTCGGCTCCCAGCAGTTTGAGTGCATCCTTCTTTTCCTGGCTTTGCGTCTCAGGGATGACAATGACTGTCCGATATCCAAGTGCCTTCGCTACGACCGTCAAACCGATACCGGTGTTGCCAGCAGTTCCTTCCACGATGACGCCGCCTGAACGAAGCAGGCCCTTCTTCTCGGCATCGCGAATGATGAACAATGCGGCCCTATCCTTGACCGACTGCCCGGGATTCAGAAACTCCGCCTTCCCCAGGATCTCGCAACCGGTCGCATCTGAAACGCCCTTGAGACGGATCAAAGGCGTATTGCCGATTACGCTTAGCACGGAAGGGTGAGCGGTCATTATGGATCTCCAAAATGGGCTGGAATAGGGTGCTTTATTTTCACTGCTGTCGAATTTCAGCAAGCAATACATTCCCGCAATTTGCATGTTTGGTGAAATTTCACACCCATGAATCGTTTGTTGCATTCTGTCACAACGAAAAAGGGGCAGCCAAGGCCACCCCTTTGTCATTCCTCTGAAATTTTGTCAGCACTGAGTGCGGTTCACCGGGCTAGTGCTCGAACCTTCGGTCGGCGTGGCTGAAGGCGCTGCGCATGGGCTATCCTGAACGGTCAGTTCGCCTGCGGGCTTGTTGCCGCTATCACGATTGGTGCTGTAGGTCATGCCGGGGTCTACCACGGCGCCTGTGGCGCTGTTGGAACCGTAGGTTCCAGTCCGCGTGTTGTTGTCTGCGTTCATCATAGTCTGGTCATTGGGAGTGACCGCCGTCTGTGCAATCGCGCCAGTGGCAAGACCAAGGGAAATAACGGATACGCTAAGCAGTTTCGAAAGCATGTGCTTCCTCCTCGTTTTTTTGTTTCAGGCTTTTCTGTCGCCCGATAAAAGAACATCCGACCAGCAAACCCGTTCCCAAAAAAATTAACTAGGTTTTTGCGAATGCGAAGATGACTGCTCCGTCAGATCCAGTCTCAACTGCACGCCACGAGGAACGTAGAGCGGCTTCCGGCTCGCAAGCTGGATGCGCTGAAAGGTCTTTCGTCTCTCGTCTGCATCCCGCTGGCGAAGCGCCCTGGCGGTCGCAACCGCAGCCAACGCATTTTTGACGGCCTGTTCTGCACTGTTCATGCTCATCTCCATCAATGTTCTTCTTTTGTTCTAATTCAAGCGAACACTGATGTCAACGAATCATCCGAAGGGCGGGACTTAGAGGAACGTTGGTTGCATTGGGATGTTTGAAGATCATTACGATCGAAAGGAGTACATGACATGGCCTACAGCCCGAATGATCAAGGACCAGAACTGCCACGGACAACCGGTCGGAACAGGCGGACAGGCTTATGGCTTGGGCTGGTTGCCCTGCTGCTTATAGCGGGCATCATCTGGTCTCAGTCGAGCGGCAGCCCCGGAACCGACCCGTCCACAACGGCCTCTACGACGCAGACGACGATCCCGGCGCCCCAACCCGGAACCTCTGACAATGCAGGCCAGACGCCGACGCAAACCGCGCCAGCTAGACAGTAAGATTAACTTCTGGGGGAAAAAGACACTGCCCGCCTTTGAGGGGCGGGCATTTGCGTTCAGCTTAGCTGAGAAACTGGCTCCCCGGGCCGGATTCGAACCGGCGACCTATCGATTAACAGTCGAGTGCTCTACCGCTGAGCTACCAGGGAATGCCGCGTGTCGCGGTGTGAGCGGCGTCATAGCGAAGGTTGACGGTTTTGCCAAGCATGATTTGACATCGCAGTCATAAATAATGTCGCATTACGGAAAACTCGCTCGGTTGAAGAACGAGATCGACGCTGGAGGACAGTTAAAATAAAAAATGCCCGTCTGTTCGAGGCGGACATTTTAAATTCAACTTTCGCTGAGAAACTGGCTCCCCGGGCCGGATTCGAACCGGCGACCTATCGATTAACAGTCGAGTGCTCTACCGCTGAGCTACCAGGGAACACCGCTCGCCGCGGCGTGAGCGGGGTAATACCCATGACTGCACGATTTGCCAAGCGCTTTTTTCAAAAAAATGGAGATCGCTTGTCTTATCCGCATCGCGTCCCCATCTCCGGCCTTCGAATAGAGTAAAAACGGAAGAGCAGTTTGGAGCCTGTTGCAGGTCTGCTGCGTTCAGGAGTCGGTCGTCCCTATGATTCCGCCGACCGGGTGGGTTGAGATCCGATTGTCGATTGGTGAAAAATTTGGAACGCGAAAACGTCGAAAGCAGGTTTGGAATAGATCCGAAAACGGGGCGGCTTCACCTGGGCCGCGTACACATGCCGATGCCGAGATCGCGAGTGGGGCGTCTTTCGATCGGCGCCGGTCTTGTGGCAGGCGGTTGCCTCGGATTTCTGCCGATCCTGGGATTCTGGATGGCGCCGCTCGGTCTGATCGTACTTTCGCACGATCTGGCGTTTGTTCGCCGCAGGAGACGCAAATTGGCCGTCTGGTGGAGTCGCCGTCGTCGGAACTAAGGTCTCGGTCTTTGATATCTGCTCAGCCGAGCATAGAGGCAAGGCCGTTCCCGGCGCGAAGGGCAACGAAGCCCAAGGCGCCGAAATAGAACGTCGTCAAAGCAAGGAAGATATAGCCGCAAATGACGACCGCGCCATCGCGCTGCAACATGCCGAGAGCAGTCAATAGGATGGCGATGCCGGGCAGGGTGTTTGAGAAGGGAATGAGACCCAACGGGAACATCAAAAGAAGACCTCCGGCAGCAATTGCCAGCGCGTTAATTCGGTTTGCAAATATGGATCCCGTGAACGAGGCGAAGCGAGGCTTGATGTATTTGTCCACTCTTGACACGACTCCAACGCCTTTCCTCAGTGTTGGTACGAGCCGCGCTGTATCCAATTCCTTGTCCAAGATTCGCGCTGGAAGCCAAGGCAGGCGATTCAGGAAGACAGCAATGCCGATGAGGATGATTGCTGCTCCAAACACGGTGCTGACCCCTGGGATTGAAACCGGGATAAGAAAGGGGAGAGAGGCGAGGGCACAGATGAGCAAGAGCCCCTGTTCACCAACGGCGTGCATCAGTTGACGAAGGGTTACGGTGTCTCCCTCGATACCATCGATGAGAGTCGCCAGTGTCCTCGAAAGAGGCTGGGCCGCGTCGTTGAAGGCGGAATCAGTATGCAAAGTTCACTCCGGGCAGGTCCTGAGACAAAACCTGTCATAACATACTTGTCGTCTGTCCCGAAGTGGTCGCAGACACGCCTTTCTTCACGCTTCAGTGTGTATGACGCCACCAGTCAACGGCGCCACATATCAGCACCATTCCCAAGGCCGCCAGGACATACGGATTGATGGCTGTTACGAATGTCAGGTAGTGCATGACGATCTCCTCCAACGCATGCAGGTGTCCCGCCTTTGCTCCTCTAAAAGCCGAACACAGATATGCTATCAGAGTTGCATGCATTGTGCACGGGAAACCGTGCCGAGCTCATCCACGAGCCGAATTCAGGATTTGATGTCGATACCTGCTTCGATGGCGGCTGCAATGAAAGCGAGACGTGCGGCTTCAGCCGTCTTTTTGCCCTTCATTGCCGCTTCGAAAACAATCAGCGCCTTGTCCAGAGCATCGCCGTCTTCAAGCGGCCAGTCTTCGATCAGCGCCCAGGAGGCTTCCTGCAAAGTTGTGATTGTGCGGTATTGGCCGGGGCCGTCAAGCGCAAGGGTAACGCCTTTGTTCCATTCCATCGTCTTGTAGCTCTTAGGAATTTCATCTTCAAATCGCAAAATTCCACTGACCTGACTGGCTGTGGCACGATAAGTTGTTCAAAGATGACGTTTTTTAAACCTTGGAATGGAGGCCTCGCCCGGAATTGAACCGGGGTACAAGGATTTGCAGTCCTCTGCGTCACCACTCCGCCACGAGGCCATTCCGATGTGTTTTCTGAAGTGGTGACAGGCGTTTAGAACGGATTGAGATGGAGCGCAAGAGGGCTTATTCTGAACCAAGTCCTTTTTTCATTCTGAACGGCTGTTCTTTTCGTGTTCCAGGATGGCATCCTCGGTTGTCCCCCAATGTCTCTTTTTCTCTTCCAGTACACTCCTTCGGTTTCCTGCGCGCAGTCTCGATATGCTGTCGATGCTGGGTGTTTTGAAATAGCTTCTTGCTTGACCTTCCGTGGGGACTTGTTCTCCGAGGTCTAGGCACTCCAGGCGGCGTATCCCGTGCTGACAGCCTAGAAGCGCATAGGAAACTCGAAAGCCAGCACCACTTCCGAAGCGCGATCCAAGTGCTCCTTAGTCGTTTTTGCTTTTTTAGAATTGTTACGCCTTCCACTGCGGGATAGTGGAACAGTCCATGCCGCTAAAGGGAAGGCTCTTGGCCCACACGCGCTGACTTGATGCAACCAGATGCATGAGCCACGGCAATTGAAGCGTTCAACTGCATCACCACCTCCGCACCAACCGTTCCGCCTTTTTCACAGCTCATAACCGCGAGGCTTAAACGCAGTGTCCTTGTTTCGAAACACTTGTCTTTCACACGACTATCGCCGCAGCTTTACCCATATTGCTTTTGACGGCCCAAGAGCCGCCAAAATTGCGTGGATGTTTGAGGTAGATCAATCTAAATCGACAAATTCATTATATTCCGTCGCGCCAGCGAAAATAGGCAATGCTACCAGCACCCAGGGCCGCGGCCAGAACCAAGCCAGAAATGATCATACTATTCTCCTCCAAGAATGATCGAAAAAACGCCACGCTCCTCAACGCGGCGATGTGTCACAGCATCACAATGCCGCTGCTTTGACAACCCTTGGATGATCGATTGCTTCAGAAACGTCGATTCTGTGGGCATTTGCTGTCGCGAAGTTTTATCCTCGGAGCGAAGATTCGGCTGTGAACCAGAAGGTGACTGGAATTTATCGGATCTCAGGCGTATGGCCACGGGCAGTCCTATGAAGCGGCTCTACGTCGGGCAGGGACGATTCAGGAGAAGCCAGTGTCGATTGCCGAGATCTCATTGTTCAGCGCCTTGCTTGCGGGCGCGCTATCGTTTCTGTCGCCCTGCGTGCTTCCGCTCGTTCCGCCCTATCTTTGCTATATGGCCGGGATTTCTGTTGAGCAGTTCCGCAATGGCACCCAAACCCAGGCGGTTGAAGCGCGTCGTTCTGTTCTCATCACCGCACTGTTCTTCACTCTAGGTTTCGGCAGCGTGTTCGTAGCTCTGGGGGCGGGCGCTTCATCCATTGGCATGGTGTTGAGACAACACCTGGATCTTCTGTCCAAGATTGGTGGCCTGATCATCATCGTAATGGGCCTTAACTTTCTAGGCGTGTTCCGAATCGGCCTGCTTGCGCGCGAGGCGCGTTTCCAGTCAGGCGGGAAGCCGGCCACGCTTTCGGGTGCGTATGTCATGGGCCTGGCATTCGCGTTTGGCTGGACACCATGCATCGGTCCCGTGTTGGGCGCGATCCTCGGTGTTGCGGCCTCTCGAGAAACAGTGTCAGACGGGGCCCTTCTGCTTGCCGTCTATTCCCTTGGACTGGCGGTGCCGTTCTGGATTGCAGCCGCATTTTCCGGCGCGTTCATGCGTTTTCTCGCCCGCTTCCGCCGTCATTTGGGAAGGGTCGAAAAAGTTATGGGCGCTCTGCTGGTTGTGACCGGCGTGGCTTTTATGCTCGGCTTCATTAGCGATATTGCAATTTGGTTTCAGCAAAGCTTCCCAATCCTCATGAAGATCGGATAGACCGGTCACGCATACTCATGTTCTGCCGGGAATGAGTCGATTGGCTGCCACGCTCGCATTGTTGATTCCGTTCTTCGGCTTGATTGCAATCGGCTTTGTGGCGGCGCGCCTGAGTAGGCTGAACGCCGATGCTCTGGGATGGATGAACATTTTCATCGTCTATGCGGCGCTCCCTGCCTTGTTCTTCAAGCTGGTCTCGCGAACGCCGATGGCGGACCTTACACGGGTAGACTTTATTTTCACGCAATTGACGACGGTCTACGGTGTCTTTCTCCTGATGCTGGTAATCGCCACCGTTTGGAGGCGGGCAACATTCGCAGAAGGCGTGATTCAGTCCTTCGGCGCCGCCTACGGAAATATCGGCTATATGGGTCCGGGCTTGGCTTTGCTCGTCTTGGGTGAGGCTGCCGCCGTTCCGGTAGCGCTCATTGTCTGCTTTGAGAACGCCGTGCATTTTGTAATTGCACCCGCTTTGATGGCAATTGCGAAGGGCGACGCGCGTCCACCGCTCGCGGTCGCGCTTGATGTGGCCAAACGCGTCTCAATGCATCCATTCATTGTGTCGACCGCCTGCGGCTTTGTTTTCGCCGCATTTCAGATACCCATTGCGGCACCGCTTCAGCAGTTGATTGATTATCTTGCGCAAGCAGCCGCACCATGCGCGCTGTTCGCTATGGGGGTCACGCTGGCGTTACGTCCGCTGAAGCGTATTCCGGTTGAGATCGGCTATATCACCGCAGTAAAGCTGCTTGTTCTGCCGATAGTAATGTATCTGTCGCTATCCTGTGTCGGCGGGTTCGACCGAAACTGGATCTATGCTGCAGTCCTGCTCGCCGCCCTGCCGACAGCCACAAATGTCTTTGTCATCAGTCAGCACTATAGTGTCTGGCAGGAAAGGGCGTCTGCAACAGTCCTGATCACGACGCTATTGTCGGTCCTGACTTTGCCAGTCGTGCTCTACCTTATTTCATCCGGCTTTTTGACGGTTGAATGGACGCCTTAAACTCTCCGCCAGATCCTTGAAGCTCCGCCCGGGCTCAATTCCTTCGCGCATCAGAATATTGCGCAGGGGACCTGAAGCCGTCAAAAGATGCAGACCAGCGGCACGGGCCACCTGCATTGGCAGGAAATCCGACAGCAGGGAGCGGTTCAGGAGATCGACACCGAACGTGCGTGTCATGACATCGGCGCGGCGCTGGCGGTTGAAACGCTCCCCGGCATCAGCGGTAATTGCAGCCTTCGTTGGAGAACTTAGAAGCTTCACCAGTTCCATGACATCGCGCAGTGAGAGGTTGAGGCCCTGCGCGCCAATCGGGGGAAATGCATGTGCGGCTTCGCCAATGAGTGCGACACGGCCTTTACCGAAGCGTTCCGCCATGAGGCTGGAAAGCGGCCAGGCTTCTGGCGCTCCTTCTACGGCAACCTGTCCAAGCATGGATTGCATGCGCGTCTCGACAGCCAGCGAAAGCTCTGCCAGCGGCAACGCAAGAAGTCTCTCTGCCTCTTGCGGCTTGACGACCCATACAAGGCTGGAACGTTTGCCTGACAGAGGAACCTGCGTGAATGGTCCGGTCTCGGTATGAAACTCCGTCGAGACATTGTTGTGCGGCTGTTCGTGGGAAAAGTTGAGCACGACTGCCGTCTGGGGATAGGCCCACCGTCGGGTCGAGATCCCGGCGAGTTCGCGGACACGCGATCCCCGACCGTCTGCCGCCACGACGAACTCGACCGATAGATCGGTCCCATCGTTCAGTGAAAGCGTGACCGAGTCGTTTCCGATACTCAGGGTGTCGAGGCTCGCGTCGATGCGTTGCAGATTGGGTTCAGAAGCGATGGCAGATCTCAGCACCTTCATAAGGTCCTGATTGGGAATATTGTAACCAAAGGCGTAGAGACCGACGTCAGCCGCCCGGAACTGTGCCGGTGGCGCACGCAGCAACCGCTTGGTGCCGTCCAGAATCTGCATCGTGCTGAGCGCCGCGGCACCGTCCTGCAGTGTTTCCCAGATGCCTAGACTATCGATGAAGCGAATGGACTGATCCATCAGCGCAGTCGTTCGGTGATCCTGTCGTTCAACGACAGGCGCGATCAGCGCTACTTTGCGTCCGGCGCGGGCAAGCGCCAGTGCCGCGATCGAACCAGCCAGACCTTCACCTACAACTGCGATCTCGAAGTCCTGCATGCCACGTCTTCTTTTCGTTTTGACCTGCGTGCTATTTAAGCAAACTCCGCAAACTTATCCATGGGCTGCCCGGGATAAGGTTGCAAAGCGCGCCGATTGGCCGCATATCGTCAAATCGCGAAATATGTTGGTCGGAGTGGGGCGTGATCAGGCGAATTTTCAACTACCGCAAAGTGCCCTATGCCGAGATTCGTGCCTTTTCAGTGCATGTGCTGACGGCCTCCGGCTCATTCCTGGCGTTCCTCGGCGTGGTGGCGGCGGCCGAACATCGCTTCGTCGACATGTGGTGGTGGCTTGGCCTTGCCCTTCTGATTGACGGGATCGATGGCCCCATTGCCCGCAAGGTGCGCGTGAAGGAAGTCCTGCCAAACTGGTCCGGTGATACGCTCGACAACATCATCGATTACGTGACCTATGTGCTTCTGCCTGCATTCGCGCTTTATCAAAGCGGTATGATCGGGGAAACTTGGTCCTTCGTCGCCGCAGGAATGATTGTCGTATCGAGCGCTATTTATTACGCCGATATGGGCATGAAGACGGATGAGTATTTCTTCTCCGGCTTCCCGGTGGTCTGGAACATGGTCATACTCACGCTCTTCGTTATAAAACCGTCGGAGACTGCGGCTCTCCTCGTCGTCATGGCGGCCGTGATTCTGACCTTCCTTCCGATCAACTTCCTGCACCCCGTGCGCGTGAAGAGACTGAGGCCGCTAAACCTCGGGATTTTTCTGCTCTGGTGCGCGCTGAGCGGCTATTCGCTGCTTTTACAATTCGAGTCGCCCCCATGGCTTGTCTGGAGCGTGGTGCTCACCGGGATCTACCTCTTCTGCATTGGCGGCATCCTGCAGCTTTTGCCCAGCCTCGGGAAAAGCAGTTAAGTGTTCGCTTAAGCACGTGTTTTCTGTTGTGCGCAGCAACAAAACTTGTATCAATTGAAGGCCGTCCAGCATCGCTGGAAAACTTGCGGCACGTCGCTGTGATAATCGCCTCGGAAGAAGGCGGCATGGCTGAACGTGTGAGGGGATACGAGTGACTGAAACAATCGACAAGGAAGCGGTGCCGCTTCTTCAGGTTCGAGGCTTGACGAAATATTTCGGCAGCTTCGCCGCAAACAACGCTATCGATCTGACGATAGCGCCCGGCGAAATTCATGCGCTTCTGGGTGAAAACGGCGCGGGAAAGTCCACGCTCGTCAAAATGCTCTTCGGCGTTTTGCAGCCAAGCGCAGGCGAGATTGTCTGGACTGGCAAGCCACAAACTGTCACATCACCCGGCCATGCGCGTTCGCTTGGTATCGGCATGGTGTTCCAGCATTTTTCGCTGTTTGAAGCACTGACCGTTGCCGAGAATATCGCGCTATCGCTCGATCCAAAGATTCCCCTCACAAAAATTGCGGAAGAGGCCGCGGCTCTTTCCCGCGCCTACGGCCTGCCGCTGGATCCGAGTTCGCATGTCGCCGATCTTTCCGTTGGCGAGCGCCAGCGTATCGAGATCGTTCGTGCGCTTCTGCAAAACCCCAAGCTCATTATTCTGGATGAGCCAACCTCGGTCCTGACGCCGCAGGAGGCGGACAAGCTTTTCGAGACACTCTTCAAGTTGAAGGCTGAAGGACGGTCCGTACTCTACATCAGCCACCGGCTGGAGGAGGTCCAGCGCATCTGTGATCGGGCAACCGTTCTGCGCCACGGCAAGGTTACGGGTGCTTGCGATCCGCGTCAGGAAACGCCGGCATCGCTCGCCCGCATGATGGTGGGGTCGGAAGTTGCCGCCGTTCATCGCGCTGATGCAAATGCCCTCGGAGCCACGCTAGTCGATGTTCGCCGCCTGAATGTGCCTGCACGAACGCCGTTTGCCGTAACGCTAAAGGATGTGTCCCTTCGTGTTCGCGCAGGTGAGGTGCTGGCGATTGCCGGTGTTGCCGGTAACGGCCAAGGTGAACTGTTTGATGCGCTTTCGGGCGAATATCCGGTTGCCGACGCGGAGACGATCCGCATGCGTGACAAGCCGGTGGGGCGCCTTGGCATCAATGGCCGCCGTATGCTTGGGGCAGGCTTCGTTCCTGAAGAACGCCATGGCCATGCAGCCGTTTCGGATATGTCCCTGTCCGACAATCTTCTACTGTCGCGAAGCCAGTCCGACCGGACTGCATTTCTTGCTGGCGGCTTTGCCTCGGTCATCCGGCATGACACGATTCGTTCCGCTGCAAAGCGCATCTGCGATATGATGGATGTGCGCAAGAGCGGCGACGACCCGGCGGCAGCATCCTTGTCTGGTGGCAATCTCCAGAAATTCATCATCGGTCGTGAGCTGGATCGCCAGCCGTCGATCCTCATCGTCAATCAACCCACCTGGGGCGTCGATGCCGGTGCGGCAAGCCGTATCCGCCAGGCCTTGATCGATCTCGCGCGTTCTGGTTCTGCTGTCGTGGTCATCAGTCAGGATCTGGACGAGATCTTTGAAGTTGCGACCAATATTGCGGTTATCTCCGAAGGTCGGCTTTCGCAGCCTTTCCCCGCAGGCGAACTGACGCTGGAAAAGATCGGCCTCCTCATGGGCGGTATCCATGATTCGACACATGGCGGGGAGACTGCCCATGCGCATTGAGCTTGAAAAGCGCGCCAGCGCTTCCAGCCTGTTCCAGATTGTCTCTCCACTGCTGGCGCTGGCTCTTACGCTTCTGTTCGGCGCGCTGATGTTCTGGATGCTGGGCAAGAATCCGGGTCATGCGCTGTATGCGTTTTTTATCGAGCCATTGCTGGAAGTCTGGTCCTTGCATGAACTGGCTATCAAGGCAGCGCCTCTCATCCTGATCGCTGTCGGATTGTCGGTTTGCTACCGTTCGAACAACTGGAATATCGGCGCGGAAGGCCAGTTCACCATCGGTGCAATTGTCGGTTCCATCCTGCCGGTTCTGGTGCCGCAGTGGCATTCGCCGATGGTTTTGCCTTTGATGCTGATCATGGGAGCGATTGGCGGCGCACTGTTCGCCGCAATTCCCGCTCTGCTCAAGACGCGTTTCAACACGAATGAAATCCTGGTCAGCCTCATGCTGGTCTATATCGCCCAGCTGTTTCTGGATTGGCTGGTGCGTGGTCCGTGGCGTGATCCGAAAGGCTTCAACTTTCCGCAGACAATCAGCTTCGCCAAGGAAGCCGTATTGCCGGAACTGCTGGAAAGCGGTCGCGCTCATTGGGCCATCGTCTTCGCGCTTGTCGCTGCGGTCGGCGTCTGGTTCATGATGCGTTACATGCTGAAAGGCTTCGAAGTAACCGTGCTGGGACGCTCGGAGCGGGCAGGGCGCTTTGCGGGCTTTTCGTCCCGTCGAATGGTGTGGTTCTCGATGATGCTCTCCGGTGCCTTCGCCGGACTTGCCGGAATTTCGGAAGTCTCCGGATCGATCAATCACCTCCAGCCAAGCATTTCCCCGGGCTATGGCTTTACGGCCATCATCGTTGCATTCCTGGGGCGCTTGAACCCGCTTGGCATCATCGTGTCCGGCTTCATTCTCGCGCTTACCTATCTTGGCGGTGAGGCGGCACAGCTGTCCATCGGCGTGTCCGACAAGGTAACACGCGTCTTCCAGGGGCTGCTGCTGTTCTTTGTCCTGTCCTGCGATACGCTGATTCTGTATCGCATCCGCATCATTTTTGGCTCGGATCGGGCTGCCGCTGAGGGGAGGTCGTGATCCATGATTGAGGCTATCCTGCTCACCATCATCACCGCTGCAACGCCACTGGTCATTGCCGCAATCGGCGAACTCGTGACGGAACGCGCCGGCGTACTCAATCTCGGCGTCGAGGGCATGATGATCATGGGCGCGGTCTGCGCCTTTGCCGGATCCTATCTCACAGGCTCCCCGCTGCTCGGCGTGTTGTGCGGGATTATGGGCGGTGCTCTTTTTTCGCTGCTCTTTGGCTTCCTCACGCTCACGCTTGTGACCAATCAGGTCGCTACAGGCCTTGCCCTGACGATCCTCGGTCTTGGGCTCTCTGGCCAGATCGGCGAATCCTTCGTGGGGATACCGGGCGTGAAATTGCAGCCAATCGTGTTCCCGGTTCTGTCGGATATTCCCTTCGTCGGGCCGCTGCTGTTCAAGCAGGACATTACCTTCTACCTCAGCATCGCTCTGATTATCGGCGTGAACTGGTTTCTGTTCAAAAGCCGCACCGGCCTCAAGATGCGTGCGATTGGCGATAACCATGGTTCCGCTCATGCGCTTGGCATCAACGTCATTCGCACACGCTACCTTGCAGTCATGTTCGGTGGCGCCTGTGCCGGTCTGGCCGGTGCGCAGCTTTCTCTCGTCTATACACCGCAATGGGTGGAGAACATGTCTGCCGGTCGCGGCTGGATTGCTCTGGCGCTCGTGGTCTTCGCCTCTTGGCGGCCGTGGCGCGTCTTTGCAGGCGGCTATATTTTCGGCGCTGTCGGCATCCTGCAGTTGCATGCACAGGCGTTCGGCATTGGCGTGCCGTCACAGTTTTTGTCCATGCTGCCTTACGCAGTCACTATTGTCGTGCTGATCATCATCTCGCATAATCGCCGCACGACGCTCATCAATACGCCAGCATCGCTTGGGAAACCTTTTGTTCCCGACCGGTGAAACGGTAACCGTACAACGAAGCTTCATGCCAAACAGGGGTTGAATATGAAGAAGCTCATTATCGCACTTGCCGCAACGGCAGCCGCACTCGGCGGTCTGTCCAGTGGCGCCCAGGCTCAGGAAAAGACCAAGGTCTGCTTCGTCTATGTCGGCACCAAGACAGATGGTGGCTGGACCCAGGCGCATGACATCGGTCGCCAGGAACTTCAGAAGGCCTTTGCTGACAAGATCGAAACGCCATACTTGGAAAGCGTTCCGGAAGGCCCGGATGCCGAGCGCGCGATCGAGCGTATGGCCCGTTCCGGCTGTGCGATGATCTTCACGACGTCTTTCGGCTTCATGGACGCGACCGTGAAGGTTGCCGAGAAGTTCCCGAAGGTAAAGTTCGAGCACGCGACCGGCTTCAAGGCTGGACCGAACCTCGCAACCTATAACTCGCGCTTCTACGAAGGCCGTTATATTCAGGGCCAGATCGCTGCCAAGATGTCCAAGAAGGGCGTCGCAGGCTACATTGCCTCATTCCCGATCCCGGAAGTGGTCATGGGCATCAACGCCTTCGAACTCGGCGCGAAGTCGGTCAACCCGAACTTCAAGCTCAAGGTCGTCTGGGCCAACACCTGGTTCGATCCGGGCAAGGAAGCCGATGCCGCAAAGGCTCTGATCGATCAGGGCGTCGATATTCTGACGCAGCATACGGACACGACTGCTCCGATGCAGGTTGCTGCCGAACGCGGCATCATGGCATTCGGTCAGGCGTCTGACATGATCGCTGCCGGTCCGAAGACACAGCTGACCGCAATCGTCGACACCTGGGGCGCCTACTACATCAAGCGTACCAAGGCTCTTCTGGATGGAACCTGGAAGTCCGAGCAGATCTGGGACGGCCTGAAAGACGGCATCCTGACCATGGCGCCCTACACCAACATGCCGGACGATGTGAAGGCAATGGCGGAAGAGACGGAAGCCAAGATCAAGTCTGGCGAACTGCATCCCTTCACCGGCCCTATCAACAAGCAGGATGGTTCTCCTTGGCTTAAGGCTGGCGAAAAGGCTGATGACGGCACGCTGCTGGGCATGAACTTCTACGTCGAAGGCGTTGACGACAAGCTTCCGAAGTAAGCTTTGCCAGCACGTTGATCTGATGAGCCGCTTGCCTCTCATGGCAGGCGGCTTTTTCGTTTCGACATATTTCGAAACAGAACTTGAAGGAGCCCAACACTGACGTTCTTGGCCTGTTAATCGAAACGCTGCTAAAAGCGGCTCGAATTTACATGGAGAGTCGTATGGCCCGCACCTGTCTCGCTGTCATTCTCGCCGCTGGCGATAGCACGCGCATGAAGTCGTCAATGTCCAAGGTGCTGCATCCTATCGCTGGATTACCAATGATCTCGCATGTCATGCGGGCGGTAAGGGATGCTGAGATTCAGGATGCCGTGCTGGTTCTTGGCCGCGATGCGGATGCTGTGGCAAAAGCTGGGGCCGTCGAGGGAATGGCGGTCTCCACCGTCCTGCAGACAGAGCGCAAGGGCACAGGTCATGCGGTCCTGATGGCGCGCGATGCTATCGCCAAGGGTTTCGACGAAATACTCGTGACCTATGGTGACGTTCCGCTGGTTCGATCGGAAACTTTCCAAAACGCACGGTCGCTTCTGAGCTTAGGCGCCGATCTCGTCGTGATCGGCTTCGAGGCTGCCGATCCGACAGGATATGGTCGGTTACTCGTCGAAGATGGTCAGCTCGTCGCGATTCGCGAACATAAGGACGCGACGGAGGAGGAGCGTAAAGTCACCTGTTGCAACAGCGGCCTGATGGTCATCAATGGGGCCAAGGCGCTTGGCTGGCTGGAGAAGATCGACAACAAGAATGCCAAAGGCGAGTATTATCTGACGGATCTTGTTGAAATCGCCCGCGCCGACGGAGCGAAGGTCGTGGCAGTGGATGCGCCGGAAGCAGAACTGGCCGGCTGCAACACGAGGGCGGAACTGGCGTTGCTGGAAGCCAGCTGGCAGAACCGCCGCCGTCACGAAATCATGCTGTCGGGCGTCTCGATGATTGCGCCGGAAACGGTCTTCCTCGCCTTCGATACGGTGCTGCAACAGGACGTTCTGGTAGAGCCGAATGTCGTTTTCGGTCCCGGCGTCACCGTGGAAAGCGGCGCTGTCATCCACGCCTTCTCGCATCTGGAGGGAGCTCACGTAGCGTCAGGTGCGACGGTCGGTCCATTCGCACGCCTGCGTCCCGGTGCAGATCTTGGACCGGATTCAAAGGTTGGCAATTTCTGCGAAGTGAAGAAGGCGACAATTGGCAAGGGTGCGAAGGTCAACCACCTGACCTACATCGGTGACGCATCCATCGGCGCCGGTTCGAACATAGGCGCGGGAACGATTACCTGCAATTACGATGGCATAAACAAGCACGAGACACGCATTGGCGAGAACGCGTTTATTGGCTCGAATTCGGCACTCGTCGCGCCCGTCTCGATTGGCAATGGCGCCTATGTGGCATCTGGCAGCGTCATCACTGAAAACGTGCCGGATGAAGCGCTTGCCTTCGGACGCGCAAGGCAGGAAGTGAAGCCTGACCGTGCAAAGCAGGTGCGCGAGCGCGCGCTTGCGTTCAAGGCCGCGAAGAAGGCAGGTCAGTAACACTTTGTCGGTTACTGTAAGAAATTGAATTTGACCGGCGCTCTCATTGCGCCTTGCATGCAGTGCGATAGAGATTTGCGCGTTCGCAGTTATCGGAAGAGGTTTTCATGTGCGGAATTGTTGGCATCGTTGGCAAGGAGCCCGTTGCAGAGCGTTTGGTTGATGCACTGCGGCGGCTGGAATATCGCGGCTATGATTCCGCAGGTGTTGCCACGATCCACGATGGCGCGATGGATCGCCGCCGCGCAGAAGGCAAGCTTTTCAATCTGGAGAAGAAACTGGCCGGTGAACCGCTGCCCGGCACCATCGGTATTGCCCACACACGCTGGGCGACGCATGGCGTTCCAAACGAAACCAATGCCCATCCGCATTTCGTTGAAGGCGTGGCGGTCGTCCACAACGGCATCATCGAGAACTTTTCAGAACTGCGCGATGAACTGACGGCAGAAGGTGCCGTTTTCACCAGCCAGACGGATACCGAGGTTGTCGCGCATCTTCTGGCAAAGTTCACACGTGAGGGAATGGGGCATCGCGATGCGATGCTGGCCATGTTGAATCGCGTTACTGGCGCTTATGCGCTGGTTGTGATGTTTCAGGATGATCCGGATACAATTCTCTCGGCGCGCTTTGGCCCTCCGCTTGCGGTTGGCCATGGTCGCGGCGAAATGTTCCTGGGCTCGGATGCCATCGCGCTCGCGCCGTTCACAAACCAGATCACCTATCTGGTCGATGGCGATTGTGCGGTTCTGACCGCCAATGGCGTGACGATCACCGATTTTGCGGGTAAGCCGGTCGAGCGCCCGATCCAGATCTCACAGGCAGCTGCTCTGATGGTGGACAAGGGTAACCACCGCCACTTCATGGAAAAGGAAATCTACGAGCAGCCGGAAATCATTTCCCACGCGCTCAGTCACTATGTCGATTTCGCCTCCGGCTCCATCAAGCAGAAGGCCGAGGCGATCGATTTTGCAAAGCTCCGCAGCCTTGCCATCTCCGCCTGCGGCACCGCCTATCTGTCCGGTCTCGTCGGCAAATACTGGTTCGAGCGTTATGCGCGTTTGCCGGTGGAAATCGATGTGGCATCGGAATTCCGGTATCGCGATATTCCACTGTCGAAAGATCAGGCCGCGCTCTTCATTTCCCAATCGGGGGAAACCGCCGACACGCTTGCCTCTTTGCGTTACTGCAAGGAAGAGGGCCTGCCGATTGGCGCCGTCGTCAATGTGAAGGAATCGACGATTGCGCGTGAAGCGGATGCTATCTTTCCGATTCTCGCCGGGCCGGAAATCGGCGTGGCTTCGACGAAAGCCTTCACCTGCCAGCTCGCCGTGCTCGCCGCGCTTTCCATTCAGGCGGGCCGCGCAAGAGGCACCTTGACCGAGGTCCAGGAAAAGGAGCTTGTTCGCCATCTCATCGAGATTCCGCGCATCATGAGCAAGGTTCTTAACCTCATTCAGCCACAAATCGAGCAGCTTTCGCGGGATCTCTCGCGCTTCAAGGATGTGCTTTATCTGGGTCGTGGCACCAGCTATCCGTTGGCGATGGAAGGCGCTCTGAAGCTCAAGGAAATCTCCTATATCCACGCCGAAGGTTATGCCGCGGGAGAGTTGAAGCACGGCCCGATCGCCCTGATCGACGAGCACATGCCGGTAATCGTTATCGCTCCGCATGACCGCTTCTTCGAAAAGACGGTCTCGAACATGCAGGAGGTCGCGGCACGCGGCGGAAAAATCATCTTTATCACTGATGAAAAGGGCGCTGCAGCCTCGAAGCTGGCCACCATGGCGACGATCGTGTTGCCGAACGTGGATGAAGTCATCGCCCCGATGATTTTCGCCTTGCCTATCCAGTTGCTCGCCTATCACACGGCCGTCTTCATGGGCACCGATGTCGACCAGCCCCGCAATCTGGCAAAATCGGTGACTGTGGAGTGACCGGGAGCAAGGCTTCAGCCTTGCCAAATATTAATCGATACGCACTTGCGAGGCGGGGAGAGGTCCGGCATTGTCCGGTTTCACCCGGCCTTTTACGGCAGTGCAGCATGATTCTTGGAAGTAGTGGATGGAAAGCCCGGAACGCATAACGCTCGCCGGTCGGCTTCGGAATAACTTCCTGACCGGTCTGATCATTTGTGCGCCATTGGCCATCACGATCTGGCTGACCTTCGCTTTCATCGATTGGGCAGACAGCTGGGTAACGCCCTACATTCCCCAGCGTTACAATCCTCAGTACTATTTCGACATCACCATTCCAGGTCTTGGCCTGCTCATCGCGATGATTCTGATCACCGTGATCGGGTTTCTGGTCAAAAACCTCATTGGTCGGTCGATCGTCAATTTTGGCGAGTCGATCCTCAATCGAACCCCACTGGTTCGTACGCTGTACAAAAGCCTGAAACAGATTTTCGAAACTGTGCTGAAGGATCAGTCGACCTCCTTCAAGAAGGTCGGTCTTGTGGAGTTTCCTTCACCCGGAACCTGGGCGCTGGTCTTCATTGCAACGGAAGCACAAGGCGAGCTGGCGCATCGGTTCAACGAGATGGGACAGGAAATGATTGCTGTGTTCCTGCCGCCTACGCCTGTACCAACCGCTGGCTTCCTGATGTTCGTGCCGAAGGAAAAACTCATCATTCTTGACATGACGCCGGAAGACGCGGCGAAGCTACTTATTTCCGGGGGCCTTATTGCGCCTGACTGGACGCCACGGCCAACTGTCAACTGAGCGCAGGCTTCATCCGACTGTCATCAATCGCTCATAGATACAATCCGCGATCACACCATGTTCAACTTTGCGCCAGATCTACGGGCGTAGCGCAGGGCAGGAATGGGATCTCCAGTTCAAAGGATTGTTCTCATGAAATCTCCATCCACGTTTGCACGTCGTTGCGCCAGCCTTGCACTGGCAGCTTCCGTTTTTGCGATGCCATTCGCAGTTCATGCCGAAGCCTCGGTATCCGCAGCCGGCATCACCATTTCCAGCAAGGGCCTTGTCGCTGTGGGTCGTATCCCCGCGAACCAGAAAGACAAGTTTAACGAAACTTTCGGGTCGGGTTCGGGTATGGCGATTGATCCGACCGCATGGAAAAAAGATGGTGACGCTTATACCGGAGCGCTCTGGCTGCTTCCGGATCGCGGCTACAATGTCGAAGGGACCACGGATTACAATGATCGCCTGAACCGGATCGAATTCCGCCTGACCCCCGCAACCGGCGCCGTACCTGCCGAGAAGCAGCAGAAGGGTCTGGAGGCAAAACTCGCTGATACAATCCTGCTGACGGACGGCCAGGGGAAGAACATGACGGGGCTTGATCCTGAATCCGGAACGCGCCCGGCATCCGGCAAGCTACCGCTTCTCCCGCAGGCGCGCACGGGCAAGATCGCACTCGACCCTGAAGCGATCATCCGTCTGAAGGATGGTTCCTTCCTGATCAGTGATGAATATGGTCCTTACATCTACCACTTCACCGCAGATGGTAAGATGATCTCGGCAACACAGCCGCCGAAGGCGCTGCTGCCAATGCGCAAGGGCGAGGTGAACTTCTCTTCCAATAACGTCGATGCAGACGGCAAGAAGCCTGATCCCAAGGATCCGGATACCGGCCGCCAAAACAACCAGGGCCTCGAAGGCATGTCGATGACGCCGGACGGCAAGTTCGTCATCGCCGTGCTTCAGTCTGCGGCACGTCAGGATGGCGGCGATTCCGGCCAGACCCGCATGAATACGCGTGCGCTCGTGTATGATGCTGCCGACGTCGACAATCTCAAGCTGGTGCATGAATACGTCGTGCCGCTACCCACTTTTGATAACAAGGGTAAAGTGGGCGTTGCCGCGCAGAGTGAAATCGTTGCCCTGTCCGACAAGGCTTTCCTCATGCTGGCGCGCGACAGCAATAACGGTCAGGGGCTGAAGGGCGATACTTCGGTGTACCGCAAGATCGTTGCCGTCGACCTGTCTGCTGCAACGGACATTGCCAACACCGCCTATGATGCAGACAAGCCGGTGGCGCCCAAGGGTGTCATTGATGCTTCGGTCAAGCCTGCCAAGCTCACCCCTTTCATCGATCTGAACGATAGCGCTGAACTCGCTCGCTTCGGGCTGCATAATGGTGTCCCGAACGATAGGAACAATCTTTCGGAAAAATGGGAAGCGATGAGCATCGCAAGCGCGCTCGATGCCAACGCGCCGGACGATTACTTCCTGTTCGTTGCCAACGACAACGACTTCCTGACACAGGACGGTTATCAGGTCGGTGCTGCCTACAAGGCTGCAGATGGCGCGGACGTCGATACCATGTTCCAGGTTTTTCGCGTCACACTTCCGGGCGTGAAGCAGTAACCGAGCGTGAGGTTGAGCGTGGCCCTTGCCGCGCTCACTACCCGGCCCGGAGATATCGGATCGCCTCGTCGCGGCGGTGCAGATAGAGCAGAACGCGAAGCGCCTGCCCGCGCTCACTTGTCAGTTCCGGATCTCGTTCCAGGATGTAGGTCGCATCCTTGCGCGCAATCTCCAGTAGGTCGCCATGGGCCTCCAGGCTTGCAATGCGAAAGCCGGGTGTGCCGGATTGACGCGTTCCCAGCAATTCACCTTCGCCACGAAGTTTGAGATCCTCCTCTGCGATCAGGAAGCCGTCTTCGCTGTCTCGCAAAATGGAAAGGCGTGCCCGACCGGTTTCGCTCAGCGGTCCCTTGTAGAGCAAAATGCAGGTTGACGCCTCGTCGCCGCGACCGACGCGCCCGCGCAACTGATGCAGTTGCGCAAGGCCGAACCGTTCCGCATGCTCGATGACCATGATCGTTGCATCTGGAACGTCGACGCCAACTTCCACCACGGTCGTTGCGACAAGCATTCGCAGTTCCCCGGCCTTGAAGGCCGCCATAACCGCATCTTTTTCCGGACCGGTCATCCGCCCATGAACAAGACCGACCTTGGGACCCAGTGCCTTTGCAAGAACCGCGTGCCGCTCTTCTGCCGACATCAGTTCGGAGAGATCCGATTCCTCAACGAGAGGGCAGATCCAATACGCTTTCTTGCCGTCGGCGATGGCTGCGCGCAGACGTGCCACGATCTCGTCTGTCCTCTCCGTCGGCACCGTCACGGTCTGGATTGGCTTACGGCCCGCTGGCTTCTCCGTCAGCTTGGAGACATCCATGTCGCCGAAGGCTGCGAGTACCAGCGTGCGCGGGATTGGTGTTGCTGTCATGACGAGCAGATGCGGGTTCTCACCTTTGGCCGTTAGCCGCAAACGCTGGTGAACACCAAAGCGGTGCTGTTCATCGACCACCGCCAGCATGAGGTCGTGATAGACAATAGCGTCCTGAAACAGGGCATGGGTACCAATGATGATCTGCGCCTCACCGGAGGCGATCCGGCTCAGAACCTCCTCGCGTTCCTTGCCTTTTACGCGTCCCGTCAGAACCTCCACCTTCAGTCCGATGGCCGCACCGAAGCGGGAAATCGTCGCATGATGTTGCCGGGCAAGAATTTCGGTCGGCGCCATCAGAACTGCCTGTCCGCCAGCTTCCACCACATCAGCCATGGCCATGAGCGCCACAAGCGTCTTGCCCGCGCCGACATCGCCCTGCACCAGTCGCAACATGCGCTCTGGCTTTTCCATGTCCTGTAGAATTTCGGAAATTGCCGTCTGCTGGCTGTTCGTCAGCGAAAAGGGCAGGGTCTTGCGGATGGCTTCCCGCAAACTACCCTGTGCCTTGATCGGTCTGCCCGCAGTCTTGCGCATGCGCTGACGAACAAGTGCAAGGGACACTTGCCCCGCCAGGAACTCGTCATAGGCAAGACGGCGCCGCGACGGTGTCTGCGGGTCCAGATCGGCTGCATCCCGAGGATCGTGCAGACGGCGGAATGCATCCGCGGTCGAGGGCAGGCCCTGCTTTTGCTGAAGCGGAATGTCCATCCATTCCGGCAGGTTGGGCAGACGTGCAAGCGACCCCTCGACGGCCCTGCGAATGACCTTCGGCACCAGACCGGCCGTCATGGGATAGACCGGTTCCACCAGCGGCATATCGGCCGCCTCGGATGCCTTCACCATCAGGTCCGGATGCACCATGGAGGCACGACCGTTGAACCAGTCCACCTTGCCGCTGACGAGGATCTCTTCGTCGATGGGTAGGGCTTTCTCGAGCCAGTTTCCTTTCACCTTGAAAAAGGTTAGTGCCAGTTCACCGGTCTCATCGCGCAGGAACACGCGATAGGGCATGTTGCTCTTACCCGGAGGTGGCGGCTGATGCCGGTCGACATGGCCCTGTACGGTCACGATCACGCCTTCCGGCGCCAGCGCAATGCCGGGACGGTTTCTGCGATCAATCAGCGAAGAGGGGGCGTGGAAGAGGATATCCACCACGCGGCAGTCATCCGCATCCTCGCGGTTGGTGACGCGGGCAAGCAGTTCTGCCAGTTTTGGGCCGATGCCGGGCAGGCTTGAGACGGATGCAAAGAGCGGATCGAGAAGGGCTGGACGCATGGCCGGGAAAATGCGCTGGAAAATGCATGTTTGGCAAGGCTGACAAGCAGAAGTTTTCGGCCTATATGACGCGTACAAACAGGGTACACGCTCATGACAGGACTGTCGCGCAGCAGCGCCGATCTCGATCCCCGCCGTCGTCGCATTCTTTATCGGTGCTGGCACCGCGGGATTCGCGAAATGGATCTCGTGTTCGGACAATTTGCCGAAAATGAAATCGCCTCTCTTTCGGATGAGGAACTCGATGAATTCGAGACGATCATGGCCGAAGAGGATCAGGATCTGAACCGTTGGATCACCGGTGCCGATCCCGTACCTGCGCATCTGCAAACGCCCATGTTCGAGCGCCTTTGCAAATATCGGCCTGACTTTGATATCGTGACGATCGCCTCCCTTGCCGAGAAGCACGGTCCTCGTTCATGATTTCTGGCTTCGATGCGAAAAAACTGGCCGCTTCGGCGGCAGGGTTCACTGTTGCCAACGTTCAGGCGGGCATGGAGCCTTTCCTGTTGGCGGAAATGGCCCGGGCAGGGCAGCCGGTTGCCTATGTCATGTCGGACGGCCACCGGATGGCGGACCTCGAGCAGATGCTCGGCTTTGTTGCGCCAGACATCCCGGTGCTGACGCTACCCGCCTGGGACTGCCTGCCTTATGACCGTGTTTCGCCAAGCGCTGATACGTCGGCAAGACGTCTCGCTGCTCTCTCTGGCCTGATTGCCCACGCGCGCAAACCGCATCCGGCAATCGTGCTGGTGACCGTCAACGCGATGATGCAGAAAATCGCGCCAGCCGACGTGATCGAGAGCCTCGCCTTCTCGGCCAAGCCCGGCAATACGATCCGCATGGATGACATAGCGGCCCGGTTGGAGCGAAACGGATTCGACCGTGTGCCGACCGTGCGCGAAGTCGGCGAGTTTGCCGTTCGCGGCGGCATCCTCGATGTCTTCGTTCCTGGAAGCGAGGAGCCGGTTCGACTGGACTTCTTCGGCGATACGCTGGAAACCATCCGCACCTTCGACCCGGCCAGCCAGCGAACGACGGGGCAGGCCCGCGCGCTCGATCTGAACCCGATGAGCGAGGTGACCCTGACGCCGGAAACGATCAGCCGTTTCCGCAAGTCCTATCTGTCCACATTCGGCGCGGCAACGCGTGACGATGCGCTTTATCAGGCGGTGTCTGAAGGCCGCCGCTATGCGGGCATGGAGCATTGGCTTCCCCTGTTTTATGAGAAGCTGGAAACGGCATTCGACTACCTCTCTGGCTTCCGTATCGTCACCGACCATACGGCGCGTGAAGCGGCGTTGGAGCGTTCAAAGCTCATTCTGGATTATTATGAGGCGCGCCAGTCGTCCGGCACCGGCGGCAAGGGCGGCGCCGCACAGTCGGCCCCTTACAAGCCTCTGTCGCCCGGCCAGCTGTATCTGGAGGGCAAAGGCTTCGGCGCGCTGCTGGATGCCGTCCACGCCATTCGCCTGACGCCGTTCAATGAGCACGAGGGCGAGAGCCGCAAGGTCGTGACGCTCGACGCGCATGCCGGTCCGCGTTGGGCGAAGGCGCAGGCAGAAGCGGAGCAGCAGTCGCGTGACGAACGGACAAACGTGTTCGATCTCGTCGTAAAGCACATTGCCGACAAGCGCGCCGAGGGCTCGAAAGTACTGATCACCGGTTGGTCTGCCGGTTCGCTGGATCGACTTCTCCAGGTGCTCGACGAACATGGCCTGAAGCGCATCAAGCAGATCGAGAAACTCGCCGATCTCCGCAAGCTGGACAAGGGCGAGGCGGCTTCCGCCATTCTCAGTCTTGAAGCAGGTTTTGAAACCGGCGATGTCGTTATCATCGGCGAGCAGGATATTCTGGGCGACCGTATGGTTCGCCGTTCCAAGCGCCGCAAGCGTGGCGCGGATTTCATCTCGGAAGTCGCAGGACTCGACGAAGGCTCCCTGGTCGTCCATGCCGAACACGGCATCGGGCGCTTTGTCGGCCTCATCACGATTGAGGCTGCGGGCGCGCCACGTGCCTGCCTTGAGCTTCACTATTCCGATCAGGCCAAGCTGTTTCTTCCGGTCGAAAATATTGACCTCCTGTCGCGTTATGGATCTGACGCAGCGGAAGCCCAGCTCGATAAGCTCGGCGGGGGTGCCTGGCAGGCTCGCAAGGCCAAGCTCAAGAAGCGCCTGCTGGATATGGCCGATGCGCTGATCAAGCTCGCAGCAACGCGCATCACGCGCCGCGCACCGGTCCTGGAAACGCCAGAAGGGCTGTACGACGAATTTGCCGCACGCTTCCCCTATGATGAGACGGAAGATCAGGCGAATGCCATCGATTCCGTGCGGGAGGATCTGGCCGCTGGTCGCCCGATGGATCGCCTCGTTTGTGGTGACGTCGGCTTCGGCAAGACGGAAGTGGCGCTCCGTGCTGCTTTCTTCGCCGCCATGAATGGCGCGCAGGTGGCCGTCGTTGTGCCGACCACCTTGCTGGCCCGCCAGCATTTCAAGACGTTCCGTGAGCGCTTCCGCGGCCTGCCAATCCGGGTGGAACAGGCATCGCGCCTCGTGACCACGAAGGAGCTGAACCAGACGAAGAAGGATCTGTCCGAGGGCAAGGTCGATATCGTCGTCGGCACCCATGCGCTGCTCGGCACCGGCATCAAGTTCGCCAATCTTGGTCTGCTCATCATCGACGAGGAGCAGCATTTCGGCGTCAAGCACAAGGAAAAGCTGAAGGAGCTGAAGAGCGACGTTCACGTTCTGACGCTGTCCGCGACGCCAATCCCGCGCACACTGCAACTGGCCATGACCGGCGTTCGCGAGCTCTCGCTGATCACCACACCGCCGGTAGATCGCATGGCGGTTCGTACCTTCATCTCGCCGTTTGATCCTTTGGTCATCCGCGAAACCCTGATGCGCGAACATTATCGCGGTGGACAGAGTTTCTATGTCTGCCCGCGTCTGGCGGACTTGCCGGATATTCAGGCCTTCCTGCAATCGGATGTGCCTGAACTGAAGGTGGCGATTGCTCATGGGCAGATGCCAGCGGGCGAGTTGGAAGACATCATGAATGCCTTCTACGACGGCAAATATGATGTTCTTCTGTCCACCACCATCGTCGAATCCGGCCTGGACGTTCCGACGGCCAATACGCTGATCGTTCACCGCGCCGATATGTTCGGTCTCGCGCAGCTCTACCAGTTGCGTGGACGTGTTGGCCGTTCGAAGGTTCGCGCCTTTGCGCTGTTCACATTGCCGGTCAACAAGCAGTTGACCACGACAGCCGAACGCCGCCTCAAGGTTCTGCAGTCGCTCGATACGCTGGGCGCTGGCTTCCAGCTCGCCAGCCACGACCTCGATATTCGCGGTGCAGGCAATCTTCTTGGCGAAGAGCAGTCGGGCCATATCAAGGAAGTCGGCTTCGAGCTTTATCAGCAAATGCTGGAAGAGGCGGTGGCCGAGGTGAAGGGCGAAGACGAGATCCTGGATACCGGCTGGTCGCCACAGATCTCTGTCGGCATCACGGTCATGATCCCGGAAAACTATGTGCCGGATCTACACCTGCGCATGGGTCTTTATCGTCGTCTTGGTGAACTGACCGAGTTGAAGGAAATCGATGGCTTCGGCGCCGAGATGGTGGACCGTTTCGGACCCATGCCAGTCGAGGTGCAGAACCTGCTGAAGGTCGTCTTCATCAAGTCGCTCTGCCGTACGGCCAATGTCGAAAAGCTGGAAGCTGGTCCGAAGGGCGTCGTCCTGCAGTTCCGCGACAAGCAATTCCCCAATCCGGCTGGACTGGTGGGCTATATCGCGAAACAGGGCAGCATGGCGAAGATCCGGCCGGATCACAGTGTGTTCCTGAACCGCGATCTGCCAACACCGGGAAAGCGTCTCAGCACGGCGGCACAGATCATGGTTCAACTCGCGGATCTGGCGAAGCAGGCATGAGTGTGAAAAGCGGTCAGGCCGGGTTGTCCGGCTTGACCGCCAGAGCCACCTCGCTTTGTCCTGCGACCGGCGGCGGCAGGCTGGTACCTCGCTTGCGTTCACGAATGAGCGTCAAAAGCCCGGAACCGACGATGAGGGCGATACCCACCGCCATCCAGCGGTCAACCGAATCGCCAAACACAAAGTAGCCGAGCAGGATGGCCCATAGCATCTGGCTGTACTGGAGCGGGGTCACGATCGCCGCCGGCGCGTAGTAGGATGCAATCATCAGAAGCACGGTACCAACAGCCGCCAGCAGTCCGAAGGCTGTCAGCAGAACAAAATCCCAAGCCGTTGGCATCATCAGGGTAGGCAGCATCAGTACTGCGCAGATGATGAGACTGCCGAGAATTCCGGCGCCGTACATCGAGATGTTTTTCTCGCTTGGACCCAGCTTGCGGTAGATGATGACGGAGACGGCACCGGTGAAGCCGGAGGCAAGTGCCGTCAGGTGACCGAAGGACAGTTCTCGAAATCCGGGTCGCAAGACCACGAGTACGCCGATAAAGCCGATAATCACGGCTGCCCAGCGCTTTGCTCCCACCCGCTCCTTCAAGAAAATGACCGACATGATCGTCGCGAACGACGGCAGGAGGAAGATCAGACAGAATGCTTCCGCCATGGAGAGTTCGGTGAAGGCGATGATGCTGCCGACCGTGCCGATCGTGGCGCAGACAAAGCGTAGCAGCCAGAGCGGGCGGTTGGTGGTGCGCACCATGTCGCTCCATCGGTCGCCCTTTTTCAGCAGGAACGGGACTGCCGCAAAGCCAACCACCGTTCCAATGAAGCCTGCCTGAAAGGCCGGCACGCGTCCTTCGACGAGTTTCACGGCGGCATCGCTGAAGGAGTAGGCTGCAAAGCAAAGAAAGGCGATGAAAATGCCTTTGAGGGTCGTATCTTGACTGGACAAGGGAGCGATTCCGGCAGGTGTTGTCCTGCCGGATTAGGCTTCTCTTACAAAGGCGTCAATTCAAGTTCGCGCGGGCTTCTGCTTTTGCTTTCGCAATGTCCACGAATGCGTTGGCCAGCACATCCGGCGTTTGAGCCCCACTCACCGCATACTGCTGCTCGATGATGAAGAAGGGAACCCCGTTGACGCCCATCTTCTGCGCGGCCTCGATCTCGCCAAGAACAGTGTCGATGTCGGCAGCCGAATTCAGCAATGCTGCAACAACATCATGCTGGAGGCCGGACTGAACAGCGATATCCAGCAGAACATGTGTATCGCCGATATTGCGGCCTTCCTCGAAGTTCGCCTTGAACAGAGCCGTCACGACACGGTCCTGCACATCGCGACCCTCCATTGAGGCCCAATGGATCAAGCGATGCGCATTCAATGTGTTCGGGCCGACTTCGATCGCTTCGAAATTGAAGTTGATTCCAACGTCACGGCCGAGTTCCGTCAGCATATCGTGAGCGCGCTTGACGGCTTCCGCACCGCCCAGCTTTTTCTCAAGCGCGGCCTTCTGGTCAACGCCCTCGGCGGGGTAGTCAGGATTCAGGCGGTAGGGTCGCCAATTGATGTCGATCTGCACCTGATCTTGCACTTCGGCAATCGCGAGTTCGAGACGCGCCTTGCCAAGATAGCACCATGGGCAAACCACATCGGATACAAGGTCAATGGTCAGCTGTTCCATAAGGGCCATCCGTCAGTTGGTTTGTTCGTTACTTCTGCGCCCGCGCATCCCACCAGGTAGGAAGCTGGTAGCCATAAAGCGGAAGTTTGTCGCTATGCTCTATGTACTTCCAGCGCGCAACCCATTGTTCCGGAATGTGATAGAGCGGAACAAGATAATTGCCGGCAAGCAGCAAGCGGTCGTAAGCCCGTACCGCAGTTTCAAAATCTTCGCGAGAGCGAGCGTTCAGCATGGCCTGGATAATGCGGTCGACATCTGGATCGGCCAAACCGGCAAAGTTGAAACTGCCCTGGCGGTCCTTGGAATCACTTCCCCACCGGCCAATCTGCTCAATGCCGGGCGAAAGCGAGGAGGGGTAGGATTTCATGATGATGTCGTAGTCAAAGTTGCCGGAACGACTCTGATACTGCGCATCGTCGACCGTGCGGATCGACAGATCGACCCCGATCATCTTCAGCGTTCTCTGGAAGGAAATGGCGACTTTTTCCTGGTCCTGATTCTGGGTCATGATCTCGAATGCCATTGGCACGCCGGACTCATTCACCATCTTGCCACCCTTGATGGTGTAGCCGCCCTTCTTCAGGGTTTCCACCACATCACGCAGCACCTTCCGGTCGCCACCAGATCCATCCGTCGCAGGAAACTCGGTCTTACCATCAAGGATGTTCTTCGGGATCTTTTTCACCGCGTCGCCAAGCAGCGCCAGTTCTTTCTGATCCGCTGGTTTTCCCAGCGAAGACAGGCTGGAATTCTGCCAGTAGCTCTGCGTACGCGTGTAAGCGCCGTCGAACAGGTTACGGTTGGCCCATTCAAAATCAAATGCCGTCGCCAGAGCCTTTCGAACATGCTCGTTCTGGAAGGCGGGGCGCCGAAGATTGAAGACGAATCCAACCATGCCGGAAGGAACATTCGGCTTGAACACGTCCTTGATGACATCGCCGCTGCCCACTGCTGGAAAGTCGTAGGCACGTGACCAGTGAGTCGGATTGCCTTCCAGATAGACGTCGATTGCGCCCTTCTTAAATGCCTCGAACAGCGTGTTTTCCTGAAGGAAATATTCGACCGACAACTCATCGTAATTGTCGAACCCGACCTTGGACGGGATATCCTTGCCCCAGTAATTCGGATCTCTTTCATAAACGATCTTCTGGCCAGGATTGACGGTCTTCACCTTGTAGGGACCGGAACCCGTCGGAATCGTCAACGAGGATTGATCGAACGTTGCAGCGTTGATGATGTGCTTCGGCAGGATGGGAGTGCCGGAGGCGAGGATAAGCGGAAACTCCCTGTCCGCCAGCTTGTTGAACGTGAAGCGCACGCTGCGCTCGCCAATCTTTTCCATTTTTTCGACAGGCTTCAGGCGTGCATTGAAAGGCGTGCGGCCCTTGTCCCGCAGGACCTCCATGCTGAAAATGACGTCTTCCGGCGTGACCGGCTGCCCATCGGACCATTTCGCCTTCGGATTCAGGTTGAACTGGATATAGGTCCGCGCCTCATCCCATTCGACGCTTTCCGCCAGCAACCCATAGAGCGTGAAAGGCTCATCGGACGAGCGTACCATCAGGCTCTCGTAAACAAGGTTTCCGAAGATGTTGTCCCACATCCCCCGCGCGGTCGTACGGATGCTCTTCAGATTGAACGGATTGAGACTATCGTACGTGCCGACGACGCCATAAGCGATCTTGCCGCCCTTTTTGACAGATGGATTGACGTATGGGAAATTCTTGAAGTCGGCTGGTAGCGCAGGATTTCCGTGCATTGCAATGCCATGGACAGGTTCCGCATGGGCGGCCCCCGCCAAGGCAAGCAAAATAAAGGAAAGCGTGGTCAAACGGCGCATGGTCTTACGTCCTGTCAAAGTCGATTCGCTGCGAGCCTAGCCTATAGCTCGCAATGACTTCAATCGGCGGACCTAAAAGATCAATATGCCGTGTAATTTCGCAAAACTAATGCTGGATATCCGCCGCCACGCGATGTAACAGGGGTGCAAATCGGGTGGGTCATTCAAATGCCTCATTTGAACGACAGTGGAGCGACACCGCACCCGGCATGAAGCGGCACAGCTGCTTCTCACAACCGCTTTCAGGAGACGGATCTCGGTATGATGCTTAAGGCAAACAAGGTTCTGCGGACTGCCATGTCCGCCCTCGCACTTTCATTCGGCGCAGCGCCGATAGCAGCACTGGCGCAAGATGGTGCCGCACCGGCTGGCGCGCCGCCACTTGGCTGGTTCAAGACCTGCGACAAGCAGGACGACAGCGATGTCTGTGCCGTCCAGAACGTTCTTCTCTCGCAGAACGGTCAGTTGATCACGGCAGTCGGCCTCATCACCGTCGAAGGCAAGGTCAACCGCAAGATCCTTCAGGTCTCCGTTCCGTCTGCTCGCCTCATTCAGCCTGGCGTCGTGATGCAGATCGATGGCGGCAAGGGCCAGAAGCTGGATTACGTACTCTGCATCCCGGACCGTTGCACGGCTGAAGTGGTTCTGACCGACGCCATGATCGCGAGCCTGAAGAAGGGTAGCGAAGTCGTGTTCACGTCCATCAATTTCCGTCGCGCTCCGAACCCGATCAAGGTCGCACTGAGCGGCTTTACGGGCGCATTCGATGGCGCGCCGATCTCCCAGTCGCAATTGGCAGAGAGCCAGCGTAATCTGCAGGAAAGCATGCAGAAGAAGGCGGAAGAAGCGCGCAAGAAGCTTGAGGACGCCCAGAACGCTGCGAAGACCGGCCAGTAAGGCGGATTGCAAAAGACTTGGTGAAAAGGGGATGCCGATCGGTATCCCCTTTTTGATTCTCCGATACTCGTGTCAGTGCGCCATCATGGCCTTGGGCTTGAATTGACCGGTCGGCGCGACCTCGAATACCTGCTCGACCTGCGGATTCTTCAAGGGAACGCCGCTGTCGTCGTGCACGAGATTTTGCTCGGAGACGTAGGCCACGTAGGCAGTCTCGTCGTTCTCTGCCAACAAATGGTAGAAGGGCTGATCCTTGTGCGGACGGATCTCGGCCGGGATCGCATTCCACCACTCTTCGGTATTCGCGAATTCGGGATCCACGTCGAACACAACTCCCCGGAACGGAAAGACCTTGTGACGGACGACTTCCCCGATCGTAAATTTTGCGCTGCGTTGTTTCATGGTTCAGACTTCCTTTCCCGATAGATGTGGGAATTCATAAATCTGACATCAAGACCTGAATCTTTCTTCAACGCATCTTGAGCGCATGAGGCCATCGCTGAGGTAGTGCCACAAGAACGACAAATCCGGCACCAGAACGATTCCCATGGCGTGATAGGAGTGGAATTCTTTGCCCAAAAATACGCACTGAATGTTGAAAGCAATAGAAGGCTGCAAACGACGCAAAACCGATGACACCCGTGAGCTTGTGCCAACGCATTTTGTGTGTCGGGCAGTAAGCCGTAGAACAGATAGTCGATGATCGCGAGTGGCAAAAGGCACATTGTACCTGAAGGCCAAGCAGGCAGATAGTCCAGCCGAATACTGCAGGTAGCTGTGTTTTGGTCGAGGTCATTAATTGCGCCGATGATTGTCTGACTGGCGCTGCCGAATCGACGCAGAGGTTCAAGAATGCGAGAGCTTTGAAAACGAGGGTCGCTGCGGGCAGCGACCCTCCATAATCATTATGCAGAGTAGTACATGTCAAACTCGACCGGATGCGGCGTCATTTCGAAACGCATGACTTCCTGCATCTTCAGTTCAATGTAAGCGTCGATCTGGTCGTCATCGAACACGCCGCCGGCGGTCAGGAACTTGCGATCCTTGTCCAGGCTTTCGAGCGCTTCACGCAAGGAGCCGCAAACCGTTGGGATCTTCTTCAACTCCTTCGGCGGCAGGTCATACAGGTCCTTGTCCATGGCCTTGCCAGGATGGATCTTGTTCTTGATACCGTCGAGGCCGGCCATCAACATTGCAGCGAAGCCGAGATACGGGTTCTGAGCCGGATCCGGGAAACGAACTTCTACACGCTTCGACTTGGGGCCCGTTCCGAATGGAATACGGCAGGAAGCAGAGCGGTTGCGAGCCGAGTAGGCCAGCAGGACCGGCGCCTCATAGCCCGGAACAAGTCGCTTGTAGGAGTTGGTCGTCGGGTTGGTGAAGGCGTTGATTGCCTTGGCATGCTTGATGATGCCACCGATGTAGTACAAGCAGCTCTCGGAAAGACCGGCATACTCATCGCCAGCAAAGGTCGGCTTGCCGTCTTTCCAGATCGACTGGTGAACGTGCATACCCGAACCGTTATCGCCATAGATTGGCTTTGGCATGAAGGTCGCGGTCTTGCCGTAAGCATTGGCAACCTGATGCACGACATACTTATAGATCTGCATCTTGTCGGCATTCCGAACCAGCGTATCGAACTTCACGCCAAGCTCATGCTGTGCGGCCGCCACTTCGTGGTGATGCTTTTCTACGACGACGCCCATTTCCGAGAGAACCGTCAGCATTTCGGAGCGCATGTCCTGAAGGCTGTCGACCGGCGGAACCGGGAAATAGCCGCCCTTGACGCGCGGGCGATGGCCAAGATTGCCGGTCTCGTAATCTGTGTCGTCGTTGGATGGCAGTTCCGAGGAATCGAGCTTGAAACCCGTATTGTATGGATCAGCCTTATACTTCACGTCATCGAAGATAAAGAATTCCGGCTCAGGTCCGACGAAAACCGTGTCGCCGATGCCCGATGCCTTGAGGTATGCCTCGGCCTTCTTGGCTGTGCCGCGTGGGTCGCGGTTATAGGCTTCGCCGGAAACCGGATCCAGAATGTCGCAGATCACGACCATGGTGGACTGAGCGAAGAAGGGGTCCATGTGTACTGTTACCGGATCGGGCATCAGCACCATGTCGGATTCGTTGATTGCTTTCCAGCCGCCAATGGAGGAACCATCGAACATGACGCCATCGGCGAACATGTCCTCGTCGACGGCTACGACGTCCATCGTGACGTGATGCAGCTTACCCTTGGGGTCGGTAAAGCGCAGGTCCACGAACTTGACGTCATTCTCCTTGATCTGCTTCATGATGTCGCTTGCGGTCGTCATGGAATCTCCCATTAATCAATATGTTAGTCGTTTGCCCGGCTCTAGTCGGCCGGGTTTGTCAGATTGCGTCTACACCGGTTTCGCCGGTACGGATGCGAACAACTTCTTCAACGTTGGAGACGAAGATCTTGCCATCGCCAATGCGTCCAGTTTGAGCCGCGTTGCGGATCGCATCGATCACCGCATCCACGTTTTCATCAGCCAGCACCACTTCCACCTTAACCTTCGGAAGGAAGTCAACAACATACTCAGCGCCGCGATAAAGCTCGGTATGCCCCTTCTGGCGACCGAAACCCTTCGCTTCCGTTACGGTAATACCTTGTAGCCCGACCTCTTGAAGCGCTTCTTTGACTTCGTCCAGTTTGAAAGGCTTGATGATCGCTTCAATCTTTTTCATGAGAAAATAACTCTCCGCTTCTCCCTCGAAAACGGGTGATGCCCGTTTGCCCAACTAGATGCACGTAGCGTGCCAACCGCATGGAGCGGCAAAGAATTTTTGGTTCCGGATCTAGAACCCTCCTCCTGCTTGATTGCAGGCTATGGTTTCACGATGCACAATGCAAGGGGAAGCTGGTGAGAGAAGACTAGTCCAAAAGTGCACACGAAAGTCGCATTTAATCGAGTTTAAAAAATATGCAAAAGCACAAAAAATCATCTTAAATTGGGGCCTCGTTTGACGTTCAAGGATGAAAACTTGCGGAAATGCTTAAAGACGCTGCGTGATGAGACAATCCTGTTCACGACGCAAGAGGCGGCGGCAGCTGATGTAGCGTCGGTGCAGAGTGGAATTGAGATCGCTGATCTTATGGAACGGGCAGGTTATGCCGTGGCCGCCTGTGCGCTTAGGCATTTTCCAGAGGCGCGGAAGATCGCAATTCTTTGTGGCCCGGGTAATAATGGCGGCGATGGTTATGTCGCAGCCAGGGTTCTCGCTGGCCATGGATGCAATGTTGCCGTTTTTTCCTGGGGAAGGTCGAGCGCTGAGGGGGCGGCGAGAGATGCACGAGAGCGCTGCCCGCTACCGATAGAACCCATTTCCGCCTACGTTCCCGAACGAGATGATCTGGTTATCGATGCCTTGTTTGGTGCTGGATTGACACGGCCTTTGCCCGAGCCTGTCCAGACCCTGATCGAGGCTGTGAAGCGTGCCGATGCGTCGGTCCTGGCGGTCGATCTTCCATCCGGCATCTGCGGGAATCAAGGGCGCATGCGGGGTGCGGCGTTGGATGCCGATGTCACCGTCACATTCGAGGCCCGCAAGCCGGGACATCTGTTGATGCCGGGCCGCGCATTCTGCGGCACAGTGGAGGTCGTGTCGATCGGCATGCCAAGACGGATCGTCGAGCAACATGCTCGATCAGTCTCGGTCAACAATCCGAAAGCCTGGCAAAACGAATACCCCTTGATTGAAGCCGATACGCATAAGTATCGTCGCGGACATATGGCCGTCTTCTCCGGGGGGCGCAGCCATACCGGAGCCGCACGTCTCGCCGCTGCCGCAGGCCTTCATGCCGGGGCAGGGCTCGTCACGGTGGGCGTTCCGCCGGATGCACTCGATGTCGCTGCCGCATCGCTGACCGCGGTCATGGTCCGGTCGGTCAGTTCGCGACTGGACGTGGAGCAGTGGCTCTCCGAGGCCAAAATCCACGCCTGTGTAATCGGCCCTGGATTTGGTATCGGAGAGACGATTCGGGACTACATCGAAGTTCTGGCAGCGAAGCCCTGCGTTATCGATGCCGACGCAATCACGTTCTTTGCTTCGAACCCCGAGCAACTGTTCGCAACATTCAAGAACACCGGAAGTCCGTATATTCTCACGCCTCATGAAGGCGAGTTTGCGCGGCTGTTTCCGGATCTGGCTCGAAATGACAGTCTGGGCAAGCTCGAACGGGCCAGACTTGCTGCCGCCCGCTCAGGCGCAGTCGTCATCGACAAGGGACCGGACACTGTGATCGTCGCACCCGATGGACGTAGTCTGATCAATGAGAATGCGCCGCCCTGGCTGGCCACTGCGGGAGCCGGAGATGTGCTGGCCGGAATTGCAGGCGCACATTTGGCGCAGGGGATGCCCGCCTATGAGGCCGCCGCTGCTGCAGTCTGGCTTCATGCGCAAGCGGCGCAAAACGCGAAAAGAGGCATGACGGCAGAGGACCTTGTCACGGCAATTCCGTCCGCGCTCGAAAGCCTCAATCCCCTTTGAGCCTGTCAAAAAGCCGACGGGCACCGTTGGGGGCGTTGACTTTACCCCCTGTGATGAAGAAAGCGAAGACGTCCCGAGGGGTCTTCGCGGCCTTCCGGTTTGGGGCGTTCAGCGACAGATCGTCCGGCGTGCCGCCCTCCGCATAGATGGAGATGCGGTCTGCCCATCGTTCGAGCTCGGGTTCCGGATAGCAGGTTTGCACATCATCGGAACCGCGCTGCAGGCGCAGATAGACGAAGTCTGACGTCACATCCGCAAACATCGGGTATTCCTCATGGTCTGCACACACGGCAGCCACATCGTATTTTGCCAGTAGCTCCACGAACGCCTCGCAACAGAAGCTCGCGTGACGCGGTTCCACGACGTGGCGGAGAGGCAGGCCGTTGAGCGACTTTGGAAGGAGTTGCAGGAAGCCTTCGAAATCAGCGGGATCGAAAGCTTTCGTTGCCATGAATTGCCAGAGAATAGGCCCGAGATGAGGCCCAAGTTCAGCAATTCCCTGGTTCAGGAACTTGTCGATGGATGGGCCAGCCTCTGCCAACACCTTCCGGTTCGTGCAGTAGCGGCTTGCCTTCAGCGAAAAGACAAAATCTTCCGGAACCTCGGAGGCCCATTTTGCAAAGGTCTCCGGCTTCTGGCTTGAATAGTAAGTGCCATTTACCTCGATCGCCGTCAGTTCGCGGCTGGCGAACTCCAACTGCCGCTTCTTGGCCAGCTTTTCCGGATAAAACGGTCCTTCCCACGGCTCAAACGTCCAGCCACCGATCCCGGTGCGGATTTTGCCGGTAGCTGCGCGTTGAGCTGTCATCTCGCCGTCCCCCTCAGTTCCGTCTGCTACTCTGCCGCTTCAGCCTTGACCTTACGCTGCGGTCTGCGCGTCAAAAGCTCCTTCAGGAATTGCCCTGTGTAGCTGCGCTTTTCCTTGACGATGTCTTCCGGAGGGCCGCAAGCAACGATTTCACCGCCACCGGTTCCGCCTTCGGGGCCGATGTCGATGATCCAGTCGGCAGTCTTGATGACTTCAAGATTGTGCTCGATCACCACGACGGAATTGCCCTGATTGACCAGTTCGTGCAGCATTTCCAGTAGTTTGGCGACATCGTGGAAGTGAAGCCCGGTCGTCGGTTCATCCAATATGTAAAGTGTGCGGCCCGTCGAACGCTTTGAAAGCTCTTTCGCCAGTTTTACGCGCTGCGCCTCGCCGCCCGAGAGCGTATTTGCCTGCTGACCGACCTTGATATAGCCGAGACCTACATCGAAAAGCGCTTGCAGCTTGTCCCGGACCGCGGGCACGGCGGAGAAGAACTCGACGCCTTCCTCGACCGTCATGTCCAGAACGTCGGCAATCGACTTGCCCTTGAACAGCACGTCGAGTGTCTCTCGGTTGTAGCGCTTGCCATGGCAAACATCACAGGTCACGTACACATCTGGAAGGAAGTGCATTTCGATCTTGATGACGCCATCGCCCTGGCAGGCTTCGCATCGCCCACCTTTGACGTTGAAGGAGAAGCGTCCCGGCTGATAGCCGCGCGCCTTTGCTTCCGGCAGGCCTGCGAACCAGTCTCTGATCGGCGTGAAAGCACCGGTATAGGTGGCAGGGTTAGAACGTGGTGTGCGCCCGATCGGTGACTGGTCGATGTCGATGACCTTGTCGATGAACTCGAATCCATCGATGCGGTCGTGCTCCGCTGGAATCTCGCGAGCGCCCATGACCCGGCGTGCAGCGGATTTGTAAAGCGTTTCGATAAGGAAGGTCGATTTGCCGCCGCCGGAAACACCGGTCACGGCTGTAAACACGCCAAGCGGCACCGAAGCGGTGACGTTTTTCAGGTTGTTGCCCCGTGCGCCGACAACCTTGATCTCCTTGCCCTTCTTGGGTTTGCGTCGTTCTGCCGGAACCGCGACTCCAAGCTCGCCCGATAGATATTTGCCGGTGAGCGAGTTCGGGTTATCCATGATTTGCTGTGGCGTGCCTTCAGCAACCACCTTGCCGCCATGAATGCCGGCTGCCGGGCCGATATCCACAACATAGTCGGCTGTCAGAATGGCGTCCTCGTCGTGCTCGACAACCAGCACCGTATTGCCGATATCCCGAAGATGCTTCAGCGTTTCCAGCAATCTGGCGTTGTCGCGCTGATGCAATCCGATCGAGGGCTCGTCAAGCACGTAGAGAACACCCGTCAGGCCAGAACCGATCTGTGATGCGAGGCGGATACGCTGGCTTTCGCCCCCGGAAAGCGTGCCGGAATTTCTCGAAAGGCTGAGATAGTCCAGCCCCACATCGTTAAGGAAGCGCAGCCGGTCGCGAATTTCCTTCAAGATACGAACAGCAATCTCGTTCTGTTTGGCATTGAGGCGCGCGGGAAGATCCTCGAACCAGTCACGCGCCTTACGGATCGACATATCGGTCACCTGTCCGATATGCAGCTTGTCGATCTTGACCGCCAGGGCCTCCGGCTTCAGACGGAAACCGCCACAGGCCGGGCAGGGAGCCGCAGACATGTAGCGCTCGATTTCCTCTCGCGCCCAGGCGCTGTCTGTTTCTTTCCAGCGGCGTTCGAGGTTCGGAACGATGCCTTCGAAGGTCTTGGTCGTCTTGTAGGACCTTGCTCCATCCGCATATTGGAACTCGATCTTCTCCTCGGTCCCATGGAGGATTGCCTTCTGCGCCTTTTCCGACAGCTTCGACCACCGATCGGAGAGCTTGAAGCCGAAAACTTTGCCCAGTCCCTCAAGGGTCTGATTGTAATAGGGCGAAGACGATTTCGCCCAGGGCGCAATCGCGCCATCCTTCAGCGTTCGATCGGGCTCTGGAACGATCAGGTGCTCATCCACCTTTTGCTGTGCACCGAGGCCATCACAGGTCGGGCATGCGCCGAACGGATTGTTGAAGGAGAAAAGGCGGGGTTCTATTTCCGGAATCGTAAAACCGGAGACCGGGCAGGCGAATTTCTCGGAGAACAGAACGCGCTCATGCGTTTCATTGAGCGATTTGTTCGCAGATCCCCCGGCTGAGGTTTCTTCCGGTGGCAAAGGCTTGTCGGCGAATTCAGCGATGGCAAGACCATCCGCCAGCTTCAGGCAGGTCTCCAGACTGTCTGCCAACCGGGCGCCGATGTCGTTGCGCACCACGACACGATCCACCACAACATCAATATCGTGCTTGTACTTCTTGTCGAGCGCCGGCACCTCGGCAATCTCATAGAACTGGCCGTCAACCTTGACACGCTGGAAGCCCTTTTTCATCAGGTCCGCCAGCTCCTTTTTATACTCGCCCTTGCGTCCGCGCACCATGGGAGCAAGGATATAAAGGCGCGTCCCATCTCCGAGAGCGAGAACGCGGTCTACCATCTGACTTACGGTCTGGCTTTCGATTGGCAGGCCGGTTGCCGGAGAATATGGAACCCCGACGCGCGCAAACAGCAAGCGCATGTAGTCATAGATCTCGGTCACCGTGCCGACGGTGGAGCGCGGGTTCTTTGACGTCGTCTTCTGTTCGATCGAGATGGCAGGAGACAGCCCGTCGATCTGGTCGACGTCCGGCTTCTGCATCATTTCCAGGAACTGGCGCGCATAGGCCGAGAGGCTCTCGACATAGCGGCGCTGACCTTCTGCATAGATGGTATCGAAAGCGAGCGAGGATTTGCCCGAACCCGAAAGGCCGGTCATCACGATCAGGCTGTTGCGCGGCAGATCGAGATCTACACCCTTGAGGTTATGCTCGCGGGCACCGCGAATGGAAATCGTCTTGAGTTCGCTCATCGTCTCTTGGCTCTATGGGAGGTCTGGCCTCTTATCTAGTGATCTCATCGCCACTGTCGAGGCACTTTGGCATAAGTTCATATCTCTTACGCTGGCTACGTGTGATCCCGTTGACAGGATCATAACCAAATACTAGAACAAATAAAGAACAAATTTGGTTGTGGATTAAATGTATCCACATCGCGCCGATTGGGCGGATGCTTTAAGGTATTGCACAAGCGAAATAGGAGATGCCGTTCGAGCGGCAGACAAGGTGTTAAGATGGCAGGTAGCGTCAACAAGGTCATTCTGATTGGGAATGTTGGTGCCGATCCAGAAATTCGTCGCACGCAGGACGGTCGCCCGATCGCCAATCTGCGAATCGCAACTTCGGAGAGCTGGCGTGACCGCAATAGCGGCGAGCGTCGGGAAAAGACCGAGTGGCACACCGTCGTCGTCTTCAATGAGGGCCTCTGCAAGGTCGTCGAACAGTATGTGAAGAAGGGCGCCAAGCTCTACATCGAAGGCGCGCTTCAGACCCGCAAATGGCAGGATCAGAACGGCAACGACCGCTATTCGACGGAAGTCGTTCTGCAGGGCTTCAATTCGACCCTGACAATGCTCGATGGTCGCGGTGAGGGCGGTGGTGCCGGCGGCTATGGTGGCGGCCGAGGATCCTCCGGTGGTGGTGACTTTGGCGGCGGCTATGCTGACGATTATGATCGTGCGCCATCCACTTCAAGCTCTGGCTCCGGACGCGGCGGTCAGTCCTCCGGTGGTGGCGGTGGCTTCGCCCGTGATCTGGATGATGACATCCCATTTTGAGGTTTGAAGAATGAAGGCGGCCGAGGTTCTCGGTCGCCTTCATTCTTTGGCTTGCTTGACCCGGTGAAGTGGTTCGTCAGGTATTGAAGGCCGATTTGATACCATCGACCACGAACTGTACGGACAGCGCAGCCAGCAACACGCCCAGCAATCGGGTGAGAAGCGCGCGACCTGTGACACCGAGATAGCGGTCAAGTTTTTCAGCAACGATCAGCGCCAGCAGCACAAGCAGCATGACAAAGGCGAGCATTCCAATCAGCAATGCACGGTCCAGCGGTGTAGCAAATGAACCCGCCAGAAGCACGGTTGCGGAAATTGCGCCGGGCCCGGCAATGAGCGGCAGGGCCAGCGGGAAAACGGCGATATGCTGCACATGGTCGATGGAAATGGCGGCCTTGGACGTCTCTTCCTTCCGCTCATTGCGCTTCTGGAAAATCATTTCGAAGGAAATCCAGAACAGCAGCAGACCACCAGCAATACGGAAGGCGCCCATGGAAATGCCGAGTATCGAAAGGATGCCTGCACCGAAAATGGCGAACGTCGCCAGGATCCCGAAGGCAATGATCGTGCCGCGAATAGCAACCTGACGCCGCTGTATCGCATCAAGTCCCGCAGTCAGTCCGAGGAAGATCGGTGCAAGACCGGGCGGGTCGAGTGTAACCAGCAGGGTTGTGAAGGCACTCATGATATTATCGGCAGATGCCATGGTTCCCCCGTCCGCTACTCTTTATGCTCTACGCCCCGTTTACGCGAAATGTACGCGTCGCGGAAGCGATCTACCAGCAGATAATTGGCACACACTCCGCGATTAACGCGTTCATCTTGTGCATTTCATGTTTGGCTTGCGCATCCATGAGGGCAAACACTATGGTCAGCTTGCCAGATAGGCCAAAAGCCTGTTCAAAACCTGCCGCAAAATTGGCGTTTGAACTGTGCATGGTCTATACACACAAGACTGATTCCGAACAGAGATCGTACCCGATTTGACTGACCAGAGCACACCCGGCGGCGGAAAGCTGCCTCCAGGCATCGAACCCATTTCCATCATGGAAGAGATGCAGCGTTCCTATCTCGACTACGCGATGAGCGTAATCGTGAGCCGGGCGCTGCCCGATGTGCGTGATGGCTTGAAGCCTGTTCATCGTCGCATCCTTTACGGCATGTCCGAACTCGGCATCGACTGGAACAAGAAATACGTCAAATGCGCCCGCGTGACCGGGGATGTGATGGGTAAATACCATCCGCACGGCAATGCCGCGATCTATGACGCATTGGCGCGCATGGCGCAGGACTGGTCGTTGCGGCTGCCGTTGATCGATGGCCAGGGGAATTTCGGCTCTATCGATGGCGATCCACCGGCGGCCGAACGCTACACGGAATGCCGCCTGCAAAAGGCCGCACACTCGCTGCTGGACGATCTCGACAAGGAGACTGTCGATTTCCGCGATAACTATGACGGTACGCTGTCCGAACCTGTCGTCGTTCCTGCGAAGTTCCCGAACCTGCTCGTTAACGGTGCAGGCGGTATCGCCGTCGGTATGGCGACCAACATTCCGCCGCATAATCTGAGCGAAGTCATTGATGGCTGTATTGCGCTGATCGATAATCCGGCGATCGAACTCCTTGATCTGATGCAGATCATTCCGGGTCCGGACTTTCCGACCGGTGCTTTGATCCTTGGCCGGTCCGGCATCCGTTCGGCCTATGAGACGGGTCGTGGTTCGGTCATCATGCGCGGCCGAGCAACGATTGAGCCGATGCGCGGCGATCGCGAGCAGATCATCATTACCGAAGTTCCCTATCAGGTGAACAAGGCGGCGATGATCGAAAAGATGGCCGAACTCGTGCGCGAAAAGCGCATTGAGGGCATCTCGGACCTTCGTGATGAGTCGGACCGTCAGGGCTACCGTGTCGTCGTCGAGCTGAAGCGTGATGCGAATGCCGAAGTCATTCTGAATCAGCTCTATCGCTACACGCCGCTTCAGACATCGTTCGGCTGCAACATGGTTGCGCTGAATGGCGGCAAGCCGGAGCAGTTGACCCTGCTCGACATGCTGCGGGCATTCGTCAGCTTCCGAGAGGAAGTCGTCAGCCGCCGCACCAAGTATCTGCTTCGCAAGGCGCGCGATCGTGCCCATGTGTTGGTGGGTCTTGCCATTTCCGTTGCCAACATTGATGAGATCATCAATCTCATCCGTCGTGCTCCCGATCCGCAGACCGCACGCGAGCAATTGATGGAGCGCCGCTGGCCCGCCAAGGATGTGGATGCGTTGATCCGCCTGATCGACGATCCGCGCCATCGCATTAATGAAGACGGCACTTACAATCTGTCGGAAGAGCAGGCCCGCGCGATTCTTGAACTGCGCCTTGCCCGCCTGACGGCACTCGGACGCGATGAAATCGCGGACGAATTGAACAAGATTGGTGCCGAGATCAGCGATTATCTCGATATCCTTTCCTCGCGTCTGCGCATCCAGCAGATCGTCAAGGATGAACTGACCGCAGTCCGTGACGAGTTCGGCACCCCTCGCCGGACGGAGATCATGGAAGGCGGCCCCGACATGGACGATGAAGATCTCATTGCCCGGGAAGACATGGTCGTCACCGTTTCGCATCTCGGCTATATCAAGCGCGTGCCGCTGACGACCTATCGCGCCCAGCGTCGCGGTGGCAAAGGCCGTTCGGGCATGGCGACCCGCGATGAGGATTTCGTAACGCGCCTGTTCGTCGCCAATACGCACACGCCGGTACTCTTCTTCTCGTCTCGCGGTATCGTCTACAAGGAAAAGGTCTGGCGGCTCCCCATTGGTACGCCGCAGTCCCGTGGCAAGGCGCTCATCAATATGCTGCCGCTGGAGCCAGGCGAACGCATCACGACCATCATGCCATTGCCGGAGGATGAGGACAGCTGGGCAAATCTCGACGTCATGTTCTCGACAACGCGCGGGACCGTGCGTCGAAACAAGCTGTCCGATTTCATACAGGTCAATCGCAACGGCAAGATTGCGATGAAGCTCGAGGAAGAGGGCGATGAGATCCTCTCTGTGGAGACCTGCTCTCCGCCGAATGCGGACCTCGCTCTGCCGGGCGATGACGTCCTGCTGACGACGGCTCTGGGCCAGTGCATCCGTTTCCCAGTGGAAGACGTGCGTGTCTTTGCCGGCCGCAATTCCATCGGCGTCCGTGGCATTACGCTGGCAGAAGGCGACCGTCTGATTTCGATGACGATCGTCGGGCACGTCGCAGCAGAACCATGGGAGCGCGCGGCCTATCTCAAGCGTTCGGCTGCGGAACGTCGTGCCGCAGGTGTCGACGAAGATGATATCGCGCTCGTCGGCGAGGAAGTGACCGAGGAAGGGCAGCTTTCGGATGAGCGTTACGAATATCTTAAAGCGCACGAGCAGTTCGTTCTGACGATCTCGGAGCGTGGTTTCGGCAAGCGTTCGTCGTCCTACGATTTCCGGACATCCGGTCGTGGCGGCAAGGGGATCCGCGCGACGGACACCTCGAAGACGAACGAAATTGGCGAACTTGTTGCGGCCTTCCCGGTCGAGGACAAGGATCAGCTGATGCTCGTGTCGAACGGGGGCCAGCTCATCCGCGTTCCGGTTGATGGTATCCGCATTGCCAGCCGCGCGACCAAGGGCGTGACAATCTTCTCGACGGCGAAAGACGAGAAGGTGGTGTCGGTCGAGCGTATCAGCGAGCCGGAAGGCGACGAGGCGGGCAATTTGCCGGAGGAAATCGTCGCTGAAACCGGTGACCTCGGCGCCGCACCGTCAGACAGTTCAGGCGAAGGTTCAACTACCGAATAAGAGCCGAAACCAGGAAATAAAATGAAGCCGCATCGATCTCTTCGGTGCGGCTTTTTTCGTTTGAGAAAGACCACAGCCTGTCGAGGTGCGCGTGTTGCGCGGGAGACAAGAGAGTGCCAGAAACAGGCAAAGTCTCTGAAAACGCGACAGGATTTTTTTGGAATTTTATAGACGACTCATTGACTCCACTTTCGCGACACAATACTGGACAAATCGAGACAAGTTTTAGGCGCGACGTTTGCCTGGTGGTCCTTCCGATCCCGCGAACGCGCCGTTACTTCCTCTCAGGGGTTCAGGAGAGTGTGATGGAAATTGAGAGAAATTTGGCCTCATTGCGGCCGTTGATGTCTGGCGCTGCGGCAACAGCTGGTCTGGCAATGTCGATTGCCGGTTTGCCTGTCGTCGCCAACGCCCAGCAGGCGGCAACGAATGCGCGCACAGGTTCCGCTCCGGCGACTGATGACGAAACGGTGCTGAACCGCGTGACAGTTAGCGGTCAGGGTGGCAAGGGTCCCAACACCAACGAACGTACGACGGGCATTTCTCGGCTTTCGGCCTCTATCAAGGACACGCCGAAGACCATCAATGTCGTGCCGGCGCAGATCATCGAAGAGCAGCGCGCCACGACGCTGGAGCAGGCACTGCGCAACGTTCCCGGCATCACGCTTTCCACGGGCGAAGGCAATGGCGGACAGAACGGCAGCCAGTTCCGTATCCGCGGCTTCCAGGCACGCAGCGATATCTATGTCGACGGCCTGCGCGATTTCGGCGTCTATTCCCGCGATACGTTCAACACGGAGGATGTTCAGGTCTTTAAAGGTCCATCTGGTGATAATTTCGGTGCTGGAAACACGGGCGGCCTCATCAACCAGAGCAGCAAGAAAGCTCGTCTCGAAAACTTCACGAAGCTTGACCAGTCCGTTGGGACTGGGCCAACCTACCGCACGACCGTCGATACCAATTACCAGATCAATGATACGACGGCGATCCGCTTCAACGGCGTCTACCACAAGCAGGACGTCGCGGACCGCGATAACGTCACGTCAGACCGTCGTGGCTTCGGCGTCGATTTCGGCATGGGTATCGGCACCGAAACGGAATGGCATCTGAGCTACAGCTATCTGCACGGCGATGGTGTTCCGGATTACGGCCAACCGATGGTGCAGGGTTCGAATGGTATCTACCTGCCAGCAGCCAAATACGGATTCGATCCGTCCATCTCCTATGTGCGCTCGACCAACAAGGATGTTACCAACAACCACATGCTCGGATCATCTCTCCGCTCCGAGCTGACGGATTGGTTGACCATTACCAACGACACGCGGCTCACGATCTATGATCGTGATTTTGGCGGAACGGTCCCGGGCTCATGCTCTGCGGCTTGCGCAACAGATTTCTTCCGTGGAAATCGTGCGGCGACCTATACGCTGGGTGCAGGCGGTGGCCTGACCTACGATCAGGAAGGCTGGGCGATCCAGAACGTCACAGCAGCACAGATGGAGTTTGAAACGGGGTCCGTTCGCCATAAGGCCGCTGTGGGTCTCGATGTCAGCTTCCAGAACGACGAACGCGTCAACGGTTCCTGGCCGACCTGGACAAACCGCAATATCGAGTCGCTGTTCAATCCGCGCTACTACTACAATTTCTCGCCGGTCTTTGATTATGCCGGAAAGCGCACACTTGATGCGACGAATGTCGGCTTCTTCGTCAGCGATCGCGCCTATCTGACTGATGAGTTCTCGGTTCTTGGCGGTTTGCGCATCGATTACTTCAAGACGGAGCTTGAGCAGAGCGGCGCCTCCGCTTCGCAAAGCGATACGGCATATAATCCGTCCGCTGGCGTTGTTTGGGAACCGAACAAGGATCTGTCGCTCTATGCGTCCTTTGCTCGTACCCACAAGCCAGTCTCGACCGATATTGCTGCTCTGACAGGCAATGCCGCAGAACTGCCGTCGAGCAGTTCACCGCTGTCGCCGGAGCGTTCGGACACGTGGGAAATTGGCGGAAAGGTTGACTTTCTGAATGGCAAGCTCGGTTTGACGGGTGCGATTTTCCAGGTCGACAAGGACACTTCCTATAACGAAGTGACCGGTCTTCCAGCCGGTGCAGGCGACGCGGCAACCGGTCGCCGGGTTCGCGGCTTCGAAGCTGGCCTCAGCGGTGAGGTGACCGACAAGTGGTCCGTCTTCGCGAATTACGCCTTCCTGGACGGTGAGATCACCGAGTCTGCCACGGTTGCGCAGATCGGTAATGAAGCGCCGAACGTGTCCAAGCATAACTTCAACCTGTGGACCACCTATACGATTGCAGAAGAGATTTCGGCTGCGCTTCCAGGCAAGCTCAAGGTCGGCGGTGGCTTCCTCTATGCAAGCTCCTATTGGCTGGACACGGCAAACACCCAGAAGATCCCGAACGCCTTCTCGCTGGATGCTCTGGTGTCCTACGAAACCGATAAGTTCCGCGTCTCCCTCAATGGCTATAACCTGACGGATCACCAGAATTATCAGTCGGGGCAGGGCGGTCGCGCCGTTCCGTCGTCGGGCAGGACGTTCATGCTGACCGTCGGCACCACCTTCTGATCATCGGCCAAAGACAAGAATACGCGATGCGCTGCCTGACGGTGGCGCATCGTCTTTGCATGACAGGATGAGATACCATGTTGCTTCAGGTCCCTGATGTCCTGACGAAGGAAGAGTTGAACCATTGCCGGGCTGTTCTCGAGGGTTCGCAATGGGTCGATGGAAAGGTCACCGCCGGTGATCAGGCGGCGAAAGCCAAGAACAATCTGCAGATCCCCGTCGAAAGCGATGAGGCGCGCGTGCTGGGGGAACTTGTTCTCAATGCGCTGGGCAGAAACCCGACCTTCAACTCTGCCGCCTTGCCGCTTCGCGTTCTCCCTCCGATGTTCAATCGCTATGACGTCGGTATGACCTTTGGGGCGCATGTGGATAATTCCATTCGCACCATCCCCGGTTCCGGCGGAATGCGGATGCGCGCGGACGTATCCACGACGATTTTTCTGACCGATCCCGACGAATATGATGGCGGTGAGCTCGTGATCGAAGATACGTTCGGCACCCACGCGGTCAAACTGCCGGCCGGCCATATGGTCGTCTATCCCTCGTCCAGCCTTCACCGGGTCGTGCCGATCACGCGCGGCAGTCGCTGGGGATGCTTCTTCTGGACCCAGTCCATGGTGAAGGATGATGGTCTGCGCGCGATGCTCTATGACCTGGACGTGGCGATTATCCAGACGCGCCAGCAACTTGGGGATGACAATCCGGCCGTGCTTGGACTTGTCAACCATTACCATAATCTTCTACGGCGCTGGGCGGAACTGTGACGGCAGACAGTCATGAGACGCTGGTAGAGGTGCAACTCGCGCTCGCTCAGGTGCATCTGGATCGCCAGGAATATGAAAGTGCTCTGGATCTGCTGCGTGCGGCGGCGCGTGCCAAAGACGCGCGTGCCATCAACATGCTGGGTCGGGCCTATGAGCGAGGCTGGGGTGTACCTCCAGATTGCGCGACCGCCGCAGCCTATTACCAAGAGGCGGCGGATCTGGGCGACGTCTGGGCGAAGTTCAATCTGGCGGATCTATTTCTGCGTGGCGATGGCGTGGAGCGGGATGAAGCCGCAGCCTACGCTCTTTACGCGGATGCAGCCCGGCAAGGGCATGCAAAGTCCCTCAACATGCTTGGGCTACTCCACGAGGATGGTCGCACAGTCGCGCCGGATGAAAACATTGCGCTTGAATTTTATCGCGCGGGTGCCGCGCAAGGCGATTGCTGGGCGCACCTGAATGCAGCCCGAATTCTGGTGGCGAAGGGCAGTCACGGGGATGCATTCGATCTTCTCGAAAAGTCGGTATCATTTGGCTTTCCGGATTTCTGGCGGCAATTGCAGGCGGCACTTTCGTGTTTCAAAGGCGCACGTGCGGATGAATTGAAGGCACGCCTGGATATGCTGCTGGCAGAGAAAGTGCTGCGGTGATGGCTGTTCCGGACGATACTGTTTCACTGCTTGATTATGAACGCCACTTTCGCGCACGGATCGATCCGGCGATCGGGTCCTACATCAATGGCCCTGCTGGAGACGGGCAGACGAAACGCGCAAACCGCGAGGCTTTCGAGCGTCATCGTTTGCTGCCAAGCGTCTTGAGGGATATGCGCGGCGCTTCGGCGAAATCAGTCCTTCTCGGTTCAGAGATGGCCTATCCCATCCTTCTGGCTCCGACTGCCTATCATCAACTTGCGCACCCGCAAGGAGAGCTAGCGACTGTTGAGGCGGCGGGCCTGACCAGAACCGTGATGACGGTCAGCCTGCTTTCCAGTGTTAGGCTGGAAGCGATCGCAAAACGATCGATATCACCGCTTTGGTTTCAGCTCTATCTTCAGCGGCGGCGAGAGGAAACCCTATCCCTCGTCCGGCGGGCAGAGGAGGCCGGTTACCGAGCTCTCGTCGTCACGGTGGACGCGCCGGTCAATGGAATGCGGAATGCGCAGGCGAGGGCTGGCTTCAAACTTCCGATACAGATCCGACCGGTCAATCTCGATGGGCTGGAAGGCTCCGCGCCGGTTCGGGCTGTCAATGGAAGCCCCGTGTTTCAAGGCATGCTTGATGACGCGGCGCGATGGGAGGATATTGCGTGGCTAAGGGATAATTGTCGCCTACCGCTCATCTTGAAAGGCATCCTCAATCCGCAGGATGCGCTGCGTGCCGTCGAACTCGGCGTCGATGCTCTCGTGGTGTCCAACCACGGCGGTCGTATACTGGATGGCCTGCCCGCCAGCCTTGATGTCTTGCCGCTGATTGCTGACCGGCTCGATGGACGAGTTCCACTCATCCTTGATGGTGGCATTCGTCGCGGGACGGATATCGTCAAGGCTCTGGCTCTCGGGGCATCGGCTGTCATGGTGGGTGAGCCGGTGCTGCATGCCCTCCACATTGGCGGCATGCCGGGGGTTGCTCACATGCTGACTGTTCTGCAGACAGAGTTCGAATTGGCGATGGCTCTGCTCGGAAAAGCTTCGCTTGCCGAGATAGATCGTTCGGTGCTCTTCTAACGTCACATGGATGAGTCGAGGAAAAACCAGTGGTCGATATTCGCGTAAAGACGAGAGAAACCGGAGCGACGTCTGTCTTGGGCGTGCGGGGGCGCGCAAGCTTGCGAACGGTGACCGGCGGCGAACTCGAGGTCGTCACTGGCGTTTCCGAGGCTGGCTTCAATCCGCTCGATCTTCTGTATTCTTCGCTCGCGGCCTGTCTGGTGCTCAGCGTCAAGGGCGCTGTGATCAAGCTGCAAATGCTGGATCGGTTTGAGGGCGCCGAAGCAATCGTCACCGGGGAAAAGGCGCATGATGAGCCGTCCCGCGTTGAAAGCATAACGGCCACACTGAACATCTCAGGTGACTATGATGAAAGCCAGCGCCACGAAATCGCGACGCTGGCGAAACATCTTTGCACGATCAGCAACACGATTGCCGCAGCTCCACCCATTGATTTGCAGGTCAATTCGGCAGCATAAATTTTTTAACGACCTGCCAATCGATTTGGCTCAATCCTCATCGGGAATAAGGCTGTCGATACCCAGCAGCGTGAGCTCGTTGACGACTTTTCCAACGCCTGGCACGCGCTTGACATGCGCCACGAGCTTGCGTGCGGTCTGCGCGTCATCGACCTCGCCCTCAATGGTCACAGTGGTCCCGTCGGCGCGAATGTCGATGGTTTCCATGGCAACGAGGTCGAGCGCTTCAATTGCGTCGCTGACCCGCTCTTCCAGATCGTCGCTCAGCTCCATTCCTTTTGTGGCCGGAGTGGTGCGATCGGTAACACCCTCTTCCAGAACGGTTTGATCGGCACTATCCACCTGAAAGCCTTTGTTGCGCTCGCGGTCGAAATTCGCAGCCGTATCGCCATAGGCAGCATTGCCGACAGGCGCCGCGGTTGCACCGGCCTGATCCGCATAGGGCCATCCGTCGTCGATGTTCCTTGTGTCGTAATCGCGGTAATCTTCCTCGCGGGAAATGTCGTTGACCGATTTCTTGGCGGGCATGATGAGACCTCCTGAGTTTGCTCAGCCGCACAACGTGCAGAAGGCATTATGGTTCTCAATCTTCAGCGGACAGAATGCTTTTCCCATTTCTTCAGCAGCCGGTCCCGCTTGAGACGGGACAGTTTTCGGATCCAGAATATGCCGTCCAGCTGGTCAATTTCGTGCTGGATACAGGTGGCAAGAAACCCCTCCGCATGATCCGTGAAAATCTGTCCGTCGAGATCCTGATACCGGAATTCTGTGCGAGAGGGCCTTTCCACGTCGTCTGTCATGCCGGGCATGGACACGCTTCCCTCTGTGAAACGCTGGAGTTCGCCGGAAGCTGAAACAATTTCGGGATTGATATGGATGTGCAGCGGCTGGTCAGGCGCAAGCTGAATAACCGAAACGCGCTGATCCACCCCGATATGTGCAGCCGTGATGCCGACACCGGGCGCTGCTCTCATCGTGTCCAGCAGGTCGTCGCACAGGCTCTTCAGCTGGGCGTCAAAAGAGATAACGCGGGCACAGGGCCGCGAAAGCAACGGGTCGGGGTAACGAAGAATCGTGCGTACAGCCATCGTATCTACAAATTGGTCTTTGTTAATCTGCGGTCGATATCTGTTAGCACGTCCAATGCATGACGGGCAGGCTTTCCGGCAAAGATCATCATTATGCCAGCTTCGCCTATCCGTTTGTTGACAATCGACTTTTCGCAGCCATTCTGCCGACTCAGTAGGATCCACCTCGGCACAGGCGTTTGGTACAAGGAGCGGCAATGACGGAACTTGACGAAAGCCGTGCGAAACCGCAAACCGATGACGTAGACGAGGATATCTACGCGGAGAACGGCTCGATTCGCTCCGACTTCCTGGCCATGGTTGGTGCAGCGATTGCGGACCGCGATTTGCTGTTCCTCCGGCAGAATGTCGCCTCCCTGCATGAATCCGAGCTGGGTGACCTGCTAGAGTCCATCCTGCCGGATCAGCGTTTGGCGCTTGTCAAACTGCTCGGCAACGATTTCGACCTGACAGCTCTGACTGAGGTCGATGAGGCGATCCGCCTCGAAATCGTCGATCAGATGCCGAACGAGCAGATCGCTGCTGCCATCGGCGAACTGGATTCTGACGACGCCGTCTACATTCTGGAAGATCTCGATCAGGAGGATCGGGAAGAGATCCTCGCTCAACTGCCATTCACCGAACGCGTACGTCTGCGCCGCGCGCTAGACTATCCGGAAAGTTCCGCCGGTCGTCGAATGCAGACGGAATTTGTGGCGGTACCTCCGTTCTGGACCGTTGGCCAGACCATCGACTACATGCGGGATGAAGAAGATCTGCCGGAAAGTTTCACACAGATTTTCGTGATCGATCCCACATTCAAGCTTCTAGGCATCGTGGATCTTGACCGCATCTTGCGCACCAAGCGCCAGGTAAAGATCGAAACCATCATGCGGGAAACCAACTATCCAATCCCCGCCGATATGGACCAGGAAGAGGCGGCCCAACTGTTCGAACAGTACGACCTTCTATCCGCCGCTGTTGTGGACGAAAACGGTCGCCTTGTCGGTATTCTGACCATCGATGATGTCGTTGACGTCATTCAGGAAGAAGCCGAGGAAGACATCATGCGCCTTGGTGGCGTGGGTGACGAAGAGCTGTCGGACACCATTCCGGAAACGTCGCGCTCCCGCGTTCCGTGGCTGCTGGTGAACCTGCTGACAGCCCTGCTGGCCGCCTCGGTTATATCGCTTTTCGAAGCGACGATTGAGCAGATCGTGGCGCTCGCCGTACTGATGCCAATCGTTGCAGGCATGGGCGGCAATGCCGGTTCTCAAACGATGACGGTGACAGTACGCGCGCTGGCAACCCGCAATCTCGATATCTATAATGCCTGGCGCGTGGTTCGACGCGAGGCGGGCGTAGGCCTGCTGAACGGCATCATATTTGGTGTCCTTATCGGCGTCGCCGCTGGCCTTTGGTTTCAGGATATCAATATCGGCGGCATTATCGCGGCTGCCATGCTGATAAACATGATGGCGGCTGCTTTGGCAGGCATCATGATTCCGCTTCTCCTTGACAAGGTTGGCGCAGACCCCGCCGTTGCATCCGCTGTCTTCGTAACCACAGTGACCGACGTGACCGGATTCTTTTCGTTCCTCGGTCTTGCGACATGGTGGTTTGCGATCAGTTGAATCCAGCAAGTCAGACCGTCGCACCCGAAATTGACTTGCACGTAAAAGTCAATTATTTTCGGGGCATCATACGGGATACTGGCGTGAATAAGTATTATACCATCACTGAGCTGACGCGGGAATTCGGCGTTTCCACCCGAACCTTGCGCTTCTACGAAGACGAGGGGCTAATCCACCCTGAGCGCCGAGGTCGAACCCGCCTTTTCCGCGCTGCTGACAGACGCCTTATTCAAGAAATCCTGCGTGGTCGCCGCATCGGCTTTACAATTGCAGAAATACGGGAAATCATTCAGGTCTACAAGGAGCCGCCCGGAGAGATCGGCCAGTTAAAGCTTCTGATGAAGCGCGTCGACGTCAAACGCGACGAGCTTCGCCAGAAACGCAAGGATATAGACGATACGTTAAGCGAACTGGATAACGTCGAAGAGGCATGCCTCACGCGTCTCGCGGAAATCGGCGTCGGAACCTGATCGAGGCCGGGGCGAAAACGCTTTAGCCTCCGCCCGCCAGCAGCTACCGCGACTGGATCGAACACTCCTGAACGATCTTGTTCACCCGCTCATCACCTTCAAGATTGATCTCGCCGCGGTAAAGCGGCTGAAGCAGGGATTGGCCACCCAGCGCCCGCGCTGTGCAGCCGCAGAAACGCTCGCACAGACCGGCATCATTGCCCTGCGCCTCGCAGGAGGGGCGGCAATCCCGCTGATAGCCGGACACCAGATCGGGTGCAGGCGGCGGAATGACCAGCGACGCAAGGTAAACGCAGGCGATCAGGATCGGCTGATGCAACAGGTAGAACAGGAGGCTGTGACGCCCGGCCTTTGTCAGAAGGTTAGGCTTCTGCTGCAAGCGTTCGACATAGGCAAAGACGCCGTGGCGCAGACAAAGACCGGCAGCGGCTACTCCAAATAGAACGGCTGAAAACCACGGGAAAAGGGGCACGTAGTCATTCGAGCGTGGAATGGTCTCTGCGAAGCCGATCCATGCGAGCCAACGGGAGTCAAAAAGCGAGAAGCTCAGAATGCCAGGCTGAACCCAATTGTCGGCGATCATTCCACCGAGCAGCAGGACCGCTATAAGGCCGGTGATGAAAGGCGGAAGGCGCAGGAAGGCCAAGGCGATCAGGCTGGATACGGCGATGTTGTGGAGAATGCCGAAAAAGATCCATTGATCCGGCAACGCGATATAGGTCCCGACGCTGATCAAAAGCGCAGCACCCGCCACCATGCCAAGACGCTTGATGAAAGACTGCCAGCGTATGCCATTGCTGTGCGCCAGAACAAGGCTGAAGCCCACCAGGAACAGAAAGGCGGAGGCGATGCCTCGGGCATAAATCTTCGGCCAGCCGTGCGTCGCGGTGCCCGCTTCAAGGTAGTGGAAGAACTCCAGATCCCACGTGAAGTGATAGGTTGCCATGGCAATGAGGGCGACGCCGCGCAGGGTATCGATAAACGGCAGTCGGGGCACGCGCTGAATGGTCACGTCGGTCGATGAATGGCTCAACTCTTTGCATATCCTTGAATATTACGGGGCCGGGTGGTCCATGAGCGCACGGCGCGCTTCAGAGAAGAACTGACGCCGCATGAGTACCACGATCACGAACAGCGTGGATGCCATGAACATATAGGGCCCGATAAACCAACCGAGATACCCGATCGACAGGAAAATTGTACGCAGCCCGGCATTGAAGTGTCGCGCAGCGATAATATTCATCCTGATTACATTCTCCGCGATGCGCTCGACCTCGTTGCGCGGCATCGAAGTGTCGCTCGCCATCGGCAAGGTGCCAAACAAAATGGTGCAATAGTTAAAGAGGCGATAGGACCAGCCGAACTTAAAGAAGGAATAGCCGAAGAGCGCCGTTAGACCCACGACCTTGGATTCGAAAGCTGCACGCCCGGAATATTCGACAAAGGCCAGATCGCGAAACACCGCATCGACACGATCGGTCGCGCCCAGCAATGCAAAGCAGCCGCCGATCGCAAAGATAGAGGTTGATGCGAAGAAGGCGGTTCCGTTCTGTAGCCCTGCCATGATCTGTGTATCGATCATCTTCAAGTCGCGTTTCAGCGAATTGTAGATCCAGTCACGGCGTCGCTCTGCCATCACCTGGTTCAGACTCTTGCGCGGCAGAATCGGGTCGCCGCTGGTCACCCATGAGTACCCAACCCAAAGTGCCACGAACAAAAGAAGTGCGATAATGTCGACCGATGTCATGAGACGTCCTGCTGGTGCCCTGTCCGGTTTCTATGCGCCACTTCTGGATTCGGCTCAAGTCGCCTGCGCGGCTGGCTGCCAAGAGGCGTCCTGATGTCTGGATTAACCAATAGTGAATGGATTAAATTTCGCACTTGCGAAACGCCTCGGAGATTAATAAGTCCTTAATAATCGATATCGGCGCCGAAATTCTTGGGCGCCAACTGAGGAAATCATGGAAGACAGCGTCGTTAAATCCTGCTGGGGTGTCACGTTCAAGGCCCTATGCGGTTTCGCGGGGATTCTCGCAATCGCTTATCTCGTCAGCTCATTCTAAGTCGTTGGCTGTAGCAGCAGCACTCTCTGCCTGAAGCGTACAATTATACAGTGAGCTGTCGCTGTAAGGACTGGACTTGGCGTTCAGTCCAGCTAGTTTGTCGCATCCTGACGAGATCGATTTGGGAACGATAGCAGTATGTTTTTATCTGTATTTGATGTCTTTAAGATTGGAGTAGGTCCGTCTAGTTCGCATACGATGGGACCCATGTCGGCCGCCAATCGCTTTTTGGACCTGATCGTATCCAATGAATGGCCGCGGCCGGTCGGCTCACATGTTTCCGCCATCAAGGCAAGCCTGCATGGCTCGCTCGCTTTCACCGGTATCGGCCATGGAACGGGCAGGGCGGTTATCCTGGGCTTGATGGGCGAAGCGCCCAATACCGTCGATCCGGACCGGATGGACGATGTCATCGAACAGGTTGAACGCAGTGGCAGGATTACGCCACCGGGCCATCCCGGCTATGATTTCCAGCCCGCGACGGATCTGATTTTCGACAAGAAGCAACCCTTGCCCGGTCACGCAAATGGTATGAGCTTTTCGGCATTTGATAAGGACGGTCGCCTTCTCCTTAAGCGGATCTATTATTCGATTGGTGGCGGGTTCGTTGTAACCGATACGGAACTCGAAGCAATGCGCGGGCAAAAAAACGCAGCAGCAGCCAAGGTTCCCTATCCCTTCTCCACGGCGAAGCAGATGCTGGAAATGGCGAGGGCGTCCGGCCTCAGCATTGCTGACATGAAGCGTGCCAATGAATTGACGCGCATGAGCGAAGAGAAGCTGGACCGCGGGCTGGATGAAATCTGGTCTGCCATGAGCGGCTGTATCGATAGGGGCCTGAAAGTGGACGGCATCATGCCGGGTGGCTTGAAGGTCCGTCGCCGCGCCAAGTCCATTTATGAAAAGCTGACGAATGATGCCCGAAGCAATAGGCTTAATCCCGTTCTCGCAAACGATTGGCTGAGCGTCTATGCTATGGCGGTCAACGAGGAAAATGCCGGCGGCGGACGTGTGGTCACCGCTCCAACCAATGGCGCCGCTGGTGTGATCCCGGCCAGCATTCGCTACTTTTTACACTTCCATGAAGATGCAACGATCAAGGATGTGCGAACCTTCCTGCTAACCGCAGCAGCAGTGGGCGGCATCATCAAGCACAACGCTTCAATTTCGGGTGCTGAAGTCGGCTGTCAGGGCGAAGTTGGCTCAGCCGCGGCCATGGCGGCGGCGGGTCTGGCAGCTGTGATGGACGGAACGCCAGAGCAGATCGAGAATGCCGCAGAAATTGCGCTTGAGCATCATCTGGGAATGACGTGTGATCCCGTTGCCGGCTTGGTGCAGGTTCCCTGCATCGAGCGCAATGCCCTCGGGGCCGTGAAAGCCGTTACGGCAGCGTCGCTCGCCATCAAGGGCGACGGCTCTCACTTTGTTCCACTCGATGCAGCCATCGAGACAATGCGTCAGACCGGAAACGATATGAGCGAGAAGTACAAGGAAACTTCGACAGGTGGCCTCGCCGTCAACGTCGTCGAATGTTGATCACAGGAATTTAGGATTGGACTGTGAAGGACCCTCTTGACCGGAACGGCAAGAGGGTCTTTTAGCATTCTATGGCTCTTCATTTGATCAAGCTTTGCGTTGGCGCCGACTCCCTTCAGGATCTGAGGGAATGGGTGGCCGAACGTTCGTTGACGGCTATTGCTGCCGGACTTCAACCCCACTCCACGCATACGACACGCATGGTGCCAAAACGCGTCGAGGAACTGCTCGATGGCGGCTCGCTCTATTGGGTCATCAAGGGGCAGGTCACAGCACGTCAACCTCTGCTGGATATCGTGACCTTCACCGGGGGAGATGGCATCGGTCGATGCAACCTCGTGCTGGGGCCGGAAATCATCGAAACGGTCCCACAGCCCAAGCGTCCGTTCCAGGGCTGGCGTTATCTGCCGCAGGAGGATGCTCCGCGAGATCTGGGTGCGATTGGCGATGATGTCGCTTCCATGCCGGAAGATCTGCGTCGGGAACTGGCCGAACTCGGCTTGCTCTGAAAGCGAAAAGGGCGCATTCCGCCGCGCCCTCGTTGAACTATTTGAGCCGTAGACGCAGCGGTGAACGACCGCTCCTTGCTGCCAAATGCAGATGTATATGTACCCTTGGCTGGGTATGGCGCCAGGCCCGTGCGCCATGGGAAAGAAGAAGCGACACGAGATCACGCGTCTTCTCTTTCGGTCGACCAATTCCCATCCCCATAGCGGCTAACCGCATGGCGGCTTCGTGCAGAGGATGAAGCGCGCCCCCACGGTGTTTCGATTTCGAGCCTGTCGGCAACTCGAAGTCGAGATTGTTCTCATTCGTCGCCATGGTGACCTCGTAACGCAATACAAGCGAGGATCTGTTTTCCATCCGAAACGCAGATGGTGTCGGGAGGCGCACTGCCTCCCCTATACCAAATGTCGATGATAGGGACCGATTGCGCCGGAGCGATTTTGGTTTGCGGCAAGAAGAAAACCACAGCCGGACCAATCCGTCCGGCGCGGATTTTCGACGACGTCCGAAGACCAAAAGCGCCCGGTCCTCTGGATGGGCCGGATTTCCTTCACCGACTTTGTCGCAATCCTCGACCGATGCAGGAGCATCGCTCTCCGGTATGCTTCTCGTCGGATAAAGGCCTCCGGTCCCACGCAATAGGTTCCTATCATCGACATTTGGTATTACTCATTTCACTGTTGTGCAGCCCAGCAGGCAACGCCCTTCTTTTTCAGGCTGTTGCATGCATTTACAGCCGCCTTCTGGTCATCGAAACCGGCAAAACGCGCACGGTAAACCTGACCGCCATTTGCATCCACCGGCATGGCGAATGGCTTTGCGGAACGAAGCGCGCCACCAACCTTTGCCTGCGCGGTTTCCAGCATTTCCAGTGCGGAGTCCTTGTTCGGAGACACGCCGATCTGGATAACCCAGCCTGAAGGCTGCGATGCTGCGGCTCGGGCCATTTCAGCGACCGGACGTGTCGAAGCAGTCGTCAACGAGTCCGTTGGATCCTTTGCGCGGGCTGTCGGCATGTATTCCGGTGCAGGCGTGGGGATAACAGAGGGTGGCGTATCCAGTGCAGCAGTCACGGCCGCAGCGGCACCATTAGCCCTTGGTTCAGACGAATAGGCTGAGGCGCCTGGCAGCTTTTCCTCGGCATAGCGTGCTGACGGACGTGGCGCGCCCGTAGGAAGATTGACGGCCACCTCCTGCGCTGCAGCAGCAACAGGGGAAGGTTGCGCCGTGATCGGCGTCGGAACAGACGCAGCCACTGGTGGGGCTGGAGTGCGAACTTGTGCGATCAGGTTGCTGGCACTGCCCTGAGAGGCTTGTGGCAGATAGGTAGCAACCAGCTTGCGCATCTGGCCATCACGAGCGGCCGTGCTGGTGCCGCCAAGAACGACCGCAACGATGGAACGACCGTTCAGCTGTGCTGAGGTAACAAGGTTGAAACCTGCAGCACGGGTGTAGCCCGTCTTGATGCCGTCCACGCCTGCAACGCTACCGACCAGACGATTATGATTGCCTATAACCTGCTTGCCGAACTTGAAGGAGCGCGTGGAAAAATAGCCATAATACTGGGGGAAATGCTGACGCAAGGCGATGCCAAGGCGTGCCTGGTCCCGCGCCGTCGTCATCTGCGCCGTGTTGGGCAGGCCATTGGCGTTACGATAAGTTGTGCGAGTCATGCCTAGTGCACGGGCCTTGTTCGTCATCATCATGGCAAAGCGGGCTTCGTTGCCACCCAGATACTCACCAAGAGCAGTTGAGATATCGTTGGCAGAGCGGGTGATAAGCGCAAAGATGGCCTGCTCGACGGTAACGGACCCGCCAGCGCGAACGCCGAGTTTCGATGGTGGCTCTGCTGCCGCATGGGTAGAGACCGGAATCGCCGTATCGAGGGTAATGCGACCCGCTTCAAGCGCCTCGAATGTGAGGTAAAGGGTCATCATCTTGGTGAGCGATGCCGGATAGCGCAGCGAATCCGGATCATCCGAATAGAGCACCTTGCCGGTTTTGGCATCAACCACGATACCTGCATATTTCGGATTGGCGTGTGCCGTATGCCCGCCAAGCAAGACGAACAAGGCTACGACGAAAACGAGGCCGACGATCTTCTGGAAAATCGAGGCGCCACCCTTGGGGAAGGATGTCGTGTTGATGTAATTCAGCACGTTTGCACTCACTCACTGCAATTCATGTTATCGGGTCCGGCTGCCCCCGCAGCACCGTTCTCATCACTTTAGGGGCTTAGCCTTACCAAGTGGTTTATGATGAACAGACGTTTACAAACTCTGTTCGACTTTTCACGGATTGTCGGATTTTTGGCCCGTTAGCCTGTTTGCGACAAAAGCTCCAATAGCGGCATCAATATGGTCCCACTCGGCTAAACGTTTGGATGAGAAGCGATAGAGGATGCTCAACCCGTTTCCCGCATGAATATCCCGCTGACAATCGGCGCTGCTCGCCTCCTGTCCGCGTTGGGGCAGAAGGCACCGCACCACATAGTCTGGCTTTCCTGGACGGTGGGCGGATAGAAGAACTTCATCGCCATACCCGCTATCGGCTTTCAGATGATGCAGCGTGAGGCCATGGCCAAAGTCTGTTGAATCACCGGATAAGAGCCTCTGATAGATCGGCTCGAACCGTCCAGACATATCGCGGGACATAGTGGCTTCTGAAAGTTCGACAAAAATCAGGTCATTGGACGTGTCGGGCGTATCGAAGCGGCCCCTCTCCGCGGCCGAGTATCCCTGCATCTCCGGCCAGGTCAGATAAAGGTTCAAACCCGAGGCTTTGCCGGATGCCCGTTGTTCGGCCAGCCTGATCATGTTGGCTGGAACCGAAACGATGTCTGAGCCTATCGCAATGTCGAATACTTCTGCACTCTCGGTATGCCCGCCAGAAGCCATTCGCTGACCAAGCCAGTGGCCTGCAGTTGTAATCAGCCCGGCTATAAGGACCAGCCCTGCGAGAGCCGATACCAATTTGATGGCAAGCCGATTGGAGATGATTGGCTCGAAGCCTTCATCGCTATCATTCGTATGAGAAGCCATTGTCGCACACCATGTTCCGGAAGCGCCAAACTAGCTGCGCATCATTGTCCGAAGCATTCGCGTTTATGGTTAACCAATCATTAAACGAATAAAAGGCGCCGCCCACGGGGAGTGGAGCGACGCCTTTGGCTTCACGGGGATGAAGCTTATTTTCTGACGCTAGCCACCGCGTTGGCGCGGCCATCCTGCAATTTCACCCATGCGCCTGGATCATCGACGGCCTGACGTTTGAGATAGGTGTATTCGGTTTCGGACCACAGCATGACCTTGTTGCGCATATTGTCGAGAACGAAATCGCCGCGATCGGTCCGGACCGTGAGTACGGCATGGCCTTCGCCATTCGGCTGCAGGACAACGGTGATCAAGAGATCCGAAGGGCTGATACCCTGATTGATTAGAAGCTTTCTCTTGAGGAGAACGAAGTCTTCACAATCGCCGACTGTCCGCGGATAGGCCCAACGTTCCTCGACGCCGTAAATCTCCTGGTCTGTCATGGGAGTGATCGTCGAGTTGACGGTGAAATTCACATCGAGAATTTTTCTCCAGCGATCTTCCGTCAGAACCAGAGGACCACGGTCCCCGTCCGTTGGAACGCATTCGCTGCGATAGGTCTGGCAGAATTCATAATGGCCGATGGGTGGATTGGCCTTGCCGGTCACCTGCATCTGCGCGGTGCTTGCGGCGTTGGCATTGCCTGCGCTGAGGGCTGCTGCGACGATGGCCAAGCCAGCGGCGATCTTCTTGATGTGAAACATTTTGTTCTCCCCGTTTCGATGAGGGGAATGTCTCACACGCACCTTCAAACTGTGCCAAAATTGACAGTAAAATCAGATGCTTAATTGAATTTAATGCGTCTAAAATTGAGCGCTGATTTGATCCAAATGCAATTCGAATCTGAATCGGTTTTGACCCAAATTTCATTCAAATTATGCGCAAGTTTGAGGATAATTCGATAGATGATCAGGTAAGTTGCTGAAATTGCGTCGCCTTGGTTGGACCGTAGTAATCCGTGATGACCAATTCGGGTCACAAATCACGAGCTTCAGGAAATGATCAACATCATTTTCGCGTCTGAAATCCCGCCCCTCAGGCGGGAAATTGAATGCGGAAGCGAGGCCCAGACGGAAGTTGAGGCCGAGATTGCAGTCAAAAAAACGCGTCTTTTTCGTACATTTTTTTCTGCACGGACTCTGTACGACACAAAACATGGTGGAGCATTGGTTAAATTCGGTACGCATCGAACCGCATTTCAGGCAACGGATCTCTCGGGTGCCAGGAATCAAAAACCCGGCGCGATGGCCGGGTTCAATCTGAGGCGACTGTGAGCTGTTCCTAGAGGAAGTCGCGCAGGCTTTCGCGCGTTTGCACCATCGCAAATTCGATCGCGACACCTTCTGCGAAATGGCGAACGACGCGTCCACGCATGTTGTTGAGGAAAACGGGGGTGCCGACGGGTGGGCGAACATCGCAATCCACCGCCGCACCGGACAGCGAGAGGTCGGCGAGACGGCAAGGATAACTCGTACCGTCCTCAAGCCGCAGTTCGGCGCGCGTGATGCGCGGTGAAAGGCGGTCATGGCGTCGGTCTTCCGGCAGGCCGAGTTCGTGTCGGTTTGCCAGCCATGTCAGCTGCGCGGCCAGCTTTTCCCGCTTGCGATCCGTGGCCGTGATCGACATTACGAAGCCAGTATCTGTCAGTTGCAATGCCTGGCCTTCCAGCCGGCCAAGATGATCGATGTAGGCAATGATCCGTTCGCCGACGCGCGGAGCGCCGATGCATTCGAGCATGACATCGCCGGGCGACATTTCGGAGGCAAGGCAGGGGTATTCCTCGCGCGAGGCAAGCATAAGACGGCCGCTCATATTGACCGTCACTCTTTGGAAGGTACGGGGAGGAGCGGGCTTCTGTGGTTGTGCTGCTGGCTGGAATGAGAACATTGCACTCTTTCGTCCGTCATCTACCAGACATGCTTACTCTCAGCCGGTTAACATTGGGTCAATCCGACTCCTGGGGTTGTCGCGACTGCTCAGCTTAGATGGAAAAGCCGCCTGATGAAGCTTTGGCCGACCCTGTCTCTGGTGATTTCCGTTGTCGAGCCAAAGACGGTTCCGGGCGCAAAGGTTGGCTGCCATGTATCGAGCACGAGCGTGCCAGGATTAATGATATAGGAGGGGGGTGCGTCTTCTCCCAGAACAATGGAGCCCAGCAGACGATCACATGCCCCGTCCGCTGAACGCAAGGGGAGCAGAAGCATCTCCAAGCGCACGGCACGTCCATTTTGGATGGCGTTCACGCTGCAATGGATCGCGGTCTCTGATCTGAAGGCGGACAAGGTGGCTTCGGCTACCTGATCACGGGACCGCGGATTCCACAACGTCTCAAAGGTTCGGTCTCGCAACTCTTCGCCGAAAAGTTCGCAGACCCGCGTGCCTGCCAAACGAAACACAAGATCGAGATCCTGCCAGCCTAGCATGATGAGATCGGGCAGACGCGAGCGGATTTCCGTGGGATCGAACTGGGTCCTAAGTGGCGCTTTGTTCGCGCGGCGCAGGCTGTACCAATAGCTCAACACTTCGTTACTGTGGTTGCTCAACATCTGCACGTTTTGTTCCATTCTGTGTCGCATCAGGCGTCATGCCTGCCATTTCTAATCCACGGAGCGAAAAGCATGCCACTCCAACGCGTTGGGCCACTGCAGGAGCAGCAAATCCCGCAATCGTTGCTCGCTCATGGGGTTGCGATCTGCTAATAGATTTCGGCAGAGGAACCCGACCCGCATGGAAAAACCGCCCGAAACACCCTGGGGAGCCACCCCGCCAGAGGAAGAGACGCCCGCACAGCGAGGCATTCACCACGGTCGTGGAATGAATGAAGATATTCGCCGCGCGTCACAGCGCCGTGAGCCGGCAATCAACCTGCCGGGACCATTACTCGCAATTCTAGGACTTCTGATCGTCCTGTTCGTCCTGGATGCCTACGTGCTGTCCGACGAGATGCGAGCTTACTTCCTGTTCGAGCTTGCCTATACACCGCTACGGTATGTGTTTCCGCTATCGGGGCAGGGGCTGGAATGGCTTTGGACCCCGGTCACCTATTCTTTCCTGCACGGGAGTATCGAGCATCTGGCCTTCAACGGGCTTTGGCTCGCAGCATTTGGGGCCCCCGTTTTCCGTCGCATCGGCTTCAAGCGTTTCATGGTGTTCTGGGCCTTGTCGGCTGCCTGTTCCGCCTTTTTCCACGCCGCGCTGAACTGGGGTCAGGAGACGATCCTGATCGGCGCATCGGGTGTCATTTCCGCATTAATGGGCGCCGCATGTCGGTTCGCATTTCCCGCCAGCGGCACCGGCATGTTCGGGCGCGATGTTCATCTTCTGCCGCGCCAGGGAATTGTCGGCGCCATGCGCAACAGAACGGTCCTCATTTTTACAATCCTATGGTTCCTCGGAAACGTGCTGATCGCTTTGGGCATTCCGCTCGTAGGGGGTGACGATTCGGCCATCGCCTGGGACGCGCATATCGGCGGTTTCCTCTTTGGCTATCTGCTATTTTCGGCCTTTGATCCCGGCGTCATCGAAAGACATGACAGAGCCTGAAGCCTGCGCTTCTTGCAATCCGTTCCATTGAGGAGCACCATCGTAGGACTTTCGAAACGCTTGGAGGAGCGAATCAAAGGTTTCGAAGAGCTGATCAATAGGAGGAATTGATGTCTATCTCCGTGAAGCACATGCTCGATAGAAAAGGCCGGGATGTCGTGACTGTGTCACGCGATGCGACCATTGAGGATGTCGCAAAGATCCTAGAGCAGAAGCGCATTGGCGCGATCGTCGTCACGAGTCTCGAAGACCGGATTGCCGGGATTTTTACGGAGCGTGACCTTGTCCGCTGTGTTGCGAAAGAGGGTCAGGCGGCTCTTTCCAATCCGGTTTCATCGGCAATGACAACGTCTGTGACGCGCTGCCGGGAAGAAACCACCTTGAACGAACTCATGGAAATCATGAGCAGTGGCCGCTTCCGCCACGTACCTGTCGAAAATGGCGGCAAGCTTGCGGGCATCATTTCCATCGGCGACGTCGTCAAGGCGCGCATTCAGGAAGTTGAGGCCGAGGCAGAGCATATCCGGGCCTATATCGCCAGCTGAACACCCACCAGCCGCCCGGTGGGGCGGCTGCCCATTTTCAGGGAAGAGTGAATATCTCCTGCATCCGCTTTAGTTCGGTAATGCGGCTCTGGGCCTCCTGATAGCCGCGGTCGATTGCTTCACCGGCCCGGTGAAATTCGGAAAGACCTATATCGCTGAGGCGTGGATGAAGCGCGAGATCGGGTGGGTCTCCCGCCAAGCGCGCGCGTGAGATTCGCTCCTGAATGATGTTGAATGCCTGCACCATCGTGCCGGTCATCCCAATCCGTGCTTCCTGAACCTTTGTGTGCTGTCCCTGATGAACGGGCTGAACGCTGGCATTGTGTTTGACGACGGCGGATCGACCGAAAATGTCATAGTTCAGATTGATCGCGACCACGAGCGGTTGCTCATAGGCCCGGCAGACAGATGTCGGGACAGGATTGACCAGCGCTCCATCCACAAGCGTCCGGTTGTTGCATTTCACCGGCTCGAAAATGCCGGGAAGTGCGTAGGATGCGCGAAGGCCGGTGATCAGCGAGCCACTCGTAATCCAGACTTCGTGACCACTGTGAAGCTCGGTCGCGACCGCCACGAACGGACGATCAAGGTCTTCGATGGCGACGTCTTCGAGATGCTCCTGCATGCGTTTCGTCAGCCGCATTCCACCCAGCAAGCCGCCGCCGCCAATGGTCAGATCCAGAAGGCCGGCGATGCGCCGCATGGTAAGCGAGCGCGCGAAGTTTTCGAGTTCATCAAGCTTGCCGGCGAGATAGCAACCGCCCACCAGCGCACCGATGGAGGTGCCGGCAACCATGCCGACCTCAATTCCAGCCTCTTCCAGCGCGCGTAGGACACCGATATGCGCCCAGCCTCTGGCGGCACCGCCGCCGAGTGCCAGAGCAAGCTTCGGCTTTTTGGGTTTGTGTTCGGGAGTATGAGGCGGCTTGTTGCCGCCACTATTTGCATCTGCTCCGGATGTCGGAGCCTCACCGCGATTCCAGTTCCAGTTCAGCATCTGATCCCGCCCTTCAGGCTATGTAAGCCAGACTACCATTGAACGCAGACACTGGTTTAGAATCAGTTCATGTCCGTCAGACTTGCCGAAAAACGAAGCAGTTGCCTAATCGGTTCCCTTGTCTGAATAGATCGCGTCTGGATCGAAATGACGATGCTCATCAACGATCCTGACCTTTGCTTCGCCGTCCACCAATTCGACGGCGCGATAGAAGCATGAGCGACGTCCGGTGTGGCAGCTGGCATCATGTCCGGCAACCTGCACCTTCAGCCACACGGCATCCTGATCGCAATCGGTCAGAAGCTCGACCACGGTCTGAAGATTGCCGGATGTTTCGCCCTTCTTCCAGATTTTTGCGCGCGAACGGCTGTAATAGTGCGCGATTCCAGTCTCGATGGTAAGAGCCAGCGCCTCGCTGTTCATGTGGGCGACCATCAGAAGTTCACCATCGCGATGATCTGTCACGATGGCTGTCACCAGACCATGGTCATCAAAGCGCGGCGTGAAAACACCGTAGCCCTCAAGTTGAGCTTTGTCTGAGGGCGCCGGGTCGAACTGAATGGTCATGTAACTCTCTGTCAGCCTGTATCAGCGACGGATCATGCTGAGAAAACGGGCCTGTTCCTGAGCCTTTTCCTTGAATTCGCCGGTAAATGTCGTCGTAAGCGTGGTCGAGCCCTGCTTCTGGATGCCGCGCATGGCCATGCACATGTGCTCCGCTTCGATCATCACCGCAACGCCGCGCGGTGCCAGACCGGACTGTATCGCCTGAGCGACTTGCGCGGTCATGTTTTCCTGCGTCTGCAATCGGCGGCCAAACACTTCCACGAGGCGGGCAATCTTTGATAGCCCCAGTACACGGCCCTTCGGCAGGTAAGCCACGTGAGCCTTGCCGATAATTGGCACCATGTGGTGCTCGCAATGGGAATAGAACGGAATGTCCTTTACAAGGACCATGTCGTCATAGCCGCCGACCTCCTCGAAGGTACGGCCAAGAATTTCCTCTGGCGACTGATCGTAACCACCGAAGAGTTCACGATAGGATTTGGCGACGCGCTTCGGCGTATCGATGAGGCCCTCGCGGGACGGATCGTCACCGGCCCAGCGCAGCAGAACGCGCACCGCATCCTCGGCCTCTTGCTGTGTCGGGCGAGGTTGCTTCTGCCCCGCAGGGAAATTCTTCACGACTGAATCCATGTTCATATCTCCCGTGCGGTTCAAGGCCGCACCTGCCGAAGTTCTTTGAACTGCAATGACGTTCAAAGCAGGCTACGCGTTATCTGACCTGTCGGATCCCTTTTTACAAGATACGAGTTACTCTCGATTGAAGACTTGGCGAAACATGTTTCTTGAACCGATCGTTTCCGGCATCATATAGAGCATGAGACTAGGGACGACCAGTCGGCGGGCTGAAGCACACACTGTCCACTGGCAAGCGACGCAGGAAGCGTCAGGATTCTTCGGCATGGACGATATTTACAACAGTCGAATTCTCGAACTGGCAGGCAACATCCAGCGTGCCGGTACGCTCGATGATGCAGATGCGACCAGCGAAAAGCACTCGAAGCTCTGCGGCTCGAAGGTGCGCGTCTTTCTGAAGGTGCGCGATGGGGTCGTGACCGACTTCGCGCATCAGGTGCGCGCCTGCGCTTTAGGGCAGGCGTCTTCATCGGCCATGGCGCGGGTGGTCGTTGGCGCATCTGTTGACGAAATTCGTCAGGCACGTCGGGACATGCTGGCCATGCTGAAGGAGGATGGTGAAGGACCCATCGGTCGTTTTGAGGAAATGCGTGTTCTGAAACCCGTGAAGGACTACAAGGCCCGACATGCCTCGACCATGTTGACCTTCGATGCCGTGGTAGACTGTCTCGATCAGATTGAAGCCAAAGCGCAGCCGCAGGCGGTCTGACTTATGTGCCAGCACTGTTCTGGTCTGCATGATGACGAGGATGAAAAGCCGCGGAGAAGAAGTCGGAACTGGTCCGGTCCTTTTCGCAAAACGCCCGATCGTCTTGTCGGAATGGGCCTGATCCGCCTCTATCAGTTGACGCTCTCCGGCTTCATCGGCAATTCCTGTCGTCACATCCCTACATGTTCAGAGTTCGGTTATGAGGCGGTCGCGCGTCATGGTCTCTGGTTCGGTGGCTGGATGACGGCCTACCGCTTTGCCCGTTGCGGGCCATTCGGCTCGTCCGGGCTGGATCCCGTGCCGGAGAGGATGGCAGAACACCAACGATGGTGGACACCCTGGCGCTACAGTCGCGCAGCTCCAACCACAGCACCTACAAAACAGGAGTAACCGTCATGCCGATGCCGATGGAATATTTTCAGGCATCGACGGATTTCGACGCCTTCATGTCTGATCTGCTGGACATATCTCTTTTGAAAACCCGGCATCAGGCCTACACGATGTTGCAGGCCGTTTTGCAGGTTTTTCGACGCCGGTTGACACTGCCGCAGGCTATTGAGTTTGCTGGCATTCTGCCGCCCGTCGTTCGCGCCATTTTCGTGAGTGACTGGAATACGGATGAGCCGCTGAAGCCTTTCGAGACCCATGAGCAGATGATGGCTGAAGTGCGCCAGTTGCGCCACAACCACAATCTCTCAACCCCCTCGGCAATTGAGGATGTGACGACCGCGATTCGTCGCCATGTGGATGAGACAAAGCTGAGGGCGCTGCTGGGCCAGTTGCCGGAAGGCGCGCTGGCGTTTTGGGGCTACAGGAGCTAACCAGCCTAGCCTTTACTCGCCGGGCTTTCGCGGGTATCTACGCGCGCGTTGGATGCCGTAATAAGCGGCGCGATTTACCCACCCGCATTCGTTGGCGGGACTGGATAACAGGAGAATATAATGTCCGTTTCCCTCACATTCCCTGATGGCTCTGTCCGTTCGTATGAAGCCGGTGCGACCGGGCTTGCGGTCGCTGAGTCCATCTCGAAGTCGCTTGCCAAGAAGGCCATCGCCATTGCGATCGACGGCGAAGTCCGCGACCTGTCGGACCCTGTCTCCGACGGCAAGATCGAGATCATTACCCGCACGGATCCGCGCGCTCTGGAACTCATTCGCCATGACGCCGCGCACGTGATGGCAGAAGCCGTCCAGGAGCTTTGGCCCGGCACGCAAGTCACGATCGGCCCGGTGATCGAAAACGGCTTCTACTACGACTTCAAGCGCGTTCACCCAGACACCAGGGAAGACTGGCCCTTCACGCCTGACGATCTGCCAAAGATCGAAAAGAAGATGAAGGAGATCATTGGTCGCAACAAACCCTTCACCAAGGAAGTCTGGTCCCGTCAGAAAACCAAGGATGTGTTTGCTGCCAAGGGTGAGAGCTTCAAGGTCGAGCTCGTTGATGCGATCCCGGAAGATCAAGACGTCAAGATCTATGCGCAGGGCGACTGGTTCGACCTTTGCCGTGGTCCGCACATGGCCTCGACCGGACAGATTGGGACGGCCTTCAAGCTCATGAAGGTGGCCGGTGCCTATTGGCGCGGTGATTCCACCCGTCCGATGCTGACCCGTATCTACGGCACCGCCTGGGCAGAGCAGGAGCAACTAGATCAATACCTGCATGTACTTGCGGAAGCCGAGAAGCGCGATCACCGTAAGCTTGGCCGCGAGATGGACCTGTTCCATTTCCAGGAAGAAGGTCCGGGCGTCGTGTTCTGGCATGGCAAGGGCTGGCGCATGTTCCAGACCCTGACCGCCTACATGCGCCGCCGTCTGGCCAACACCTATGAAGAGGTCAATGCACCGCAGGTGCTGGATGCCTCGCTATGGGAAACCTCCGGTCACTGGGGCTGGTATCAGGAAAACATGTTCGCTGTGAAATCGGCTTACGCGTTTACCCATCCGGATGACAAGGAAGCCGATAATCGCGTCTTCGCCTTGAAGCCGATGAACTGCCCGGGTCACGTCCAGATCTTCAAGCATGGCTTGAAGTCTTACCGTGAAATGCCTGTTCGCCTTGCGGAATTTGGTCTCGTTCATCGTTACGAAGCATCCGGCGCATTGCATGGGTTGATGCGCGTTCGCGGCTTCACGCAGGACGATGCCCACGTATTCTGCACGGAAGAGCAGATGGCAGCCGAATGCCTGCGCATCAATGATCTCATCCTGTCGGTCTATGAGGACTTCGGCTTCAAGGAAGTCGTGGTGAAGCTCTCCACCCGTCCAGAAAAGCGCGTTGGATCCGACGAGCTTTGGGACCGCGCGGAATCGGTCATGATGGACGTTCTCAAGACGATTGAAGAGCAGTCTGGCGGGCGCATCAAAACCGGAATTTTGCCAGGTGAGGGCGCGTTTTACGGGCCGAAGTTCGAGTACACTCTGAAGGACGCTATCGGCCGTGACTGGCAGTGCGGAACGACTCAAGTTGACTTCAACCTTCCAGAGCGCTTCGGTGCCTTCTACATCGATGCGAACTCGGAAAAGACCCAGCCCGTCATGATCCACCGCGCCATCTGCGGCTCGATGGAGCGCTTCCTCGGGATCCTGATCGAGAACTTCGCCGGGCATATGCCGCTGTGGTTTGCACCGCTTCAGGTGGTCGTCGCAACGATCACCTCCGATGCGGATGATTATGGCCGCGAGGTTGCCCAGCAACTGCGCGATGCGGGCCTGATCGTGGAAGAGGACTTCCGCAACGAGAAGATCAACTACAAGATCCGCGAGCATTCGGTCACGAAGGTGCCGGTCATCATTGTCTGTGGTCGTCAGGAAGCCGAAAACCGCTCGGTCAACATCCGCCGCCTGGGTTCGCAGGCACAGACACCGATGTCGCTGGAAGATGCCATTGCATCGCTTTCGGAAGAAGCAACGCCGCCGGATGTCAAGCGGCGTCAAGCAGCACGCAAGATGGCTGCCGAGTAAAACAAATAACCCCGGTGGAGCGATCCACCGGGGTTTTTGTTTCAAGCGATCGCGGGGATCAATCCTGACCGACGACGGACGCCTGTTGTTCCTTCATGGAAACTTCGATATCCGCGTTCTTGCCGGATTGAACGGTGAACTCTCGCTGATAGATCTTGTCCTTGTTACGGGCGACGGCGGTATATTCGCCCTCCGCCAGCACCATGGTTGTAAAGGCGCTGACGCTTTCACTCACCACGTCGCCACCGGCAGTCAGCACGGACCATGCGGTATCAGCCACGGCTTCGCCGCCGTGCTGGGAAACAAGCTTCAGGGTAATCTGCGCCGCCTTGTGCTGCAGCGTCGCCTCGGTCAACTTGCCTGCCTCCACCTGAAGGTCAGCCCGAACGCTGGCGTTGATATCGCCATATTCTGAAACAATGTGATATGTGCCGGTATTCAGCCGGATGATCGTGTTTGGCTTTACATTGGCCATCACAAGCGCACGCTCGCCGTCTTCGCGCACCTCCGCGGAATAGATCGAGAACTTCAGCTTGTTGGCCTGTATCCGTTGATCAGTGCCCGCAACTGCGTTCAACACAAGGCCGCCCGCATCAAGAACGAAGGACAGCTTCTTGACGTCACCATTTTCCGGAACACTCAGCCGCTTTGTGATTCCAGCGCGTCCGAATGCGACGTTGACGAAATAATCACCTGGCGCCAGCTGAAGATGGGCTTCGCCGCCTTCCGAGGAGGCAACAAGCTGAAGCTTGCCATCCGGGCCGGGGCTCGGGCTGAACACACGCCAGTTGAGCCCGGTCTGGAGAGATGTTCCATCTGCCGTCAACTTCGCTTCCAGCGTCACATCGCGCAGGGCCGGAACCTTACGGGCAGATGGCGCGGTAAAAGCATTCAGCTTCGGCATCTTTGGCGTGCCTTCCAACTGCTTGAAAGGCTGGAATGCGTCCTGAGCTTGAGCGGATGGCGCCAGGGCAAGCGCCGCCAGCAGCGCCATCGAGAGCGAGACCTTCCGAGAAACTGCGTTCATAGTGGTTGCTGACCGTTGACTCTTGAATTCCGAAACGTCACTTCAAAACCAACCTAGCGGCAATTTCAAGATCCCTCCATTCACAGAGTCGTCGGATGCCCATTCAGAAGCCACTCTTCGATTATCTCAGCACGCGTCGATCCATTCCTGCGCTCCAGATGACGGAACCGGGCCCGGACCGGACCGAGCTGGAGCAGATCCTGACGCTCGCCTCACGCGTTCCTGATCACGGCAAGCTCGCTCCCTGGCGCTTCATCGTTTATCGGGGACAGGCGAGGGCAGAGCTCGGCGAGCAGCTTCTGGCCATTGCTCTGAAGAAGAACCCCGAAATGACCGAAGAAGCCCGGCAGATCGAGCGGTCGCGCTTGACGCGTTCTCCGGTCGTCATTGCTGTGGTCAGCACTGCGGCGGAGCACGTCAAGATCCCGGTCTGGGAACAGGAATTGTCTGCCGGCGCCGTCTGCCTCAACCTGTTCATGGCGGCCAATGCCCATGGTTATGCCGCCAATTGGCTGAGCGAATGGGTCGCCTATGACGTCGATGCCAAGGCCGCTCTTGGCGTGAAGCGGCAAGAAAAAATCGCCGGCTTGGTCTACATCGGCTCCACGACGTTCCCGCAAACCGACCGTCCGCGCCCTGAACTCAAGGATATCGTCAGCTGGGTCGGTGAGGCAAGCGAGTGATGTTTTATACCACCGATCTCAACCAGCATGGTCTTGCGCACGACCCGTTCAAGGCCATTGTAGCGCCGCGACCCATCGGGTGGATCGGTACGAAGGGCAGGGATGGTTCGCTGAACCTCTCGCCCTATTCGTTTTTCAACATCGTTTCGGACAATCCGAAAATTGTGATGTTCTCTTCCAGTACGCCGAAACACAGTAGCCGAAACGCCGAAGAAACGGGCGTCTTCACCGCAAGCCTCGTCAGCCGAAATCTCATCGAACCGATGAACGCATCCTCTGCGCCGGTGCCCTATGGTGTCAACGAATTCGATCTTGCTGGGCTGACGCCGAAATTTGGTGAGCTGGTGGATGCTCCATACGTGGCCGAGGCCTATGCTGCGCTCGAATGCAAGGTGACGGAGGTCCTTCGACCAAAGGGCTTGAATGAAACCATGTCCGAATCGGTTATTGTGTTCGGTCAGGTGGTCGGCATCCATATCAGTGAAGCTATTCTCCGGGACGGCCGCATCGACATGGGTTTGGCAAAACCCGTCGCCCGTATGGGCTATATGGATTATGCGGATGGTGGCAGCGATGTCTTCCAACTACAAAGACCGACCCGATAGCAAACGTTGAGTATTAGCGACGCCTTATGATAAGTTGCGACCTCAGTGTCTTATGTTCCATCATGTCTGTTCTGCCATCGAAACATGGTTTGCTCAGAGGTTGCAATGCATGGTGTTAATAAACGGAAATAGAAGTTTGGTGGTCTCTTTTCTTGATTCTTAAGGCGTATGGTGAACCGATCGTAAACTATTTCTGACTAGCTTGGCCTCATGGACGAATGGAGAGCGTAGAGTCGCTCCGGCGTTTGGGGTAGGTCAGTTGATTATCCAGGCTTTTTTGCGATGGGCGGAAACAGCAGGCGCGGCAGACCGCGCGAAAGCAGCGCGCGCATTGGCTGCCGCCTATTTTCGTCTTCGGTCAGATGATCCGCAAAAGCAGGCTGCCTTGCACGCAATGATCCACCTGCTGGATGACCCCTCGTCAGCCGTTCGCTTCGCGCTTTCCGAGAGCCTTGCTGAAGAGCCGTCAGCACCACGTGCCGTCATTCTGGCGCTGGCGGAGGACCAGCCGGATATCGCCTGCCCCGTCATTACGTTTTCACCGGTACTGACGGATATGGATCTCGTGGATATCGCTGGTAGAGGGTCCAGCATGACCCGCGGCTTGATTGCGGCCCGTCCCGAACTGGGCCGCGGTGTTGCCGCTGCGATTGCCGAGATTGGTGATACGGCTGAGGCGGTAATCCTGTTGGAAAACGATTCCGCCGAGCTCTCCCGATACGTTCTCAAGCGGCTGGCAGAGCGCCACGCCCGTAGTTGCGAGGTGCGTAACCTGCTTCTGGACCGCGAAGATCTCCCTGCGGAAGCGCGCGATGTTCTGGTCCGCGAGATCAGTCGCGCTTTAGCTGGTTCGCTGCTGGTTCAGGCCACGTTGAGTGCACCGCGCATTGCATACCTGACTGAAGAGGCGGCTACGCTCGCCACGCTGCGTCTTGTCGGAAACGCTCTGTCGGATGAAATTCCGCTGCTGGTTCAGACGATGCGTGAAGATGGCCGCCTCACGTCGGCTTTCCTCATGCACGCGCTATGCTCGGGACGGATCGAATTCTTTGCTGCTGCGATCACCGATCTTTCTGGCCTGGACGATCGCCGCGTTCGCTCGATCATGGCGACTGGTCGTCGACATGCAATCCGCGCTCTGTATGAAGCCTGCGGATTGTCTCGTGAAATATCGGAAGTCTTCGTAGAGGCGACCTCGCTCTGGCGCGAGAAAGTGCGTGAGTTTCATGGCAGCGGCGAGGGGATCTTCGATGCATTGATCGAACGGTATCCGCGCACGGTTGATACCTACACCAGCATCAACGAGCTTCTGGACATTGTCGAGTCACTGCAGCGCCAGGAATACAGGGATATGGCCCGCGCATACGCAGATCAGACTGCCTACGCTGCTTGAAGGCTTTCGCATCGCATAAATCTCTGGCGCAAGATTACTAGTGCAGCCGCTGGACGACCCAGGAATATCCGCTTTCCACGATCCGTACCGGCCCCTTGATCAGGCTCTCGACGTTATCCCGCGTCGGCAGGATAGTCTTTACACGGTCCATGGCCTTTGCGGCCATCGACTGTTCCTCCTGCCTTGTTTCCTCCGCTGTCGGTGCATGGGCACCTGTCGTGTCTGTAGATTTCGGTGCGGTCGGGGATGCGCTCGCCACGGTCGGATCTTGGCAAACGGCAATGACGACGGGATAGGAAACATTGGCGAACCGGCCCAACTCCTTTTCAGAAACCGCATTGCAAAGTTCGACGCTGGGCCAGCGTTGATTGAGCGTCGCCACCTATTAGCAATCCGTGGCGCTGTCGCCGCAGCCAAGTATTGTTATGATGACCATCGCGGTGCGCAAATGAACTTCCTTGCATGGGATCTTGCAAGAACGTTAAGGCCTAGCTTGACACTTTGTGGAGGCAGACGGGAAAGCTATGCAGGATATGGTCATTCAACGAGAAGCACCACGGCAGCCCGGCGTGCTGAGACTGCTGGAGTTATCCGACGCCTATGTTGCATCGCTCTACCCTGCCGAAAGCAACCATATGCTGTCGATCGAGGAGCTGGAAGCCGATACAGTTTCGTTCTTCGTGGCCCGACGAGGCAAAGACGTTTTTGGTTGCGCATCCCTTGTCCGAAATGACGATGGCACGACGGAGATCAAGCGCATGTTTGTTGACGGATCCGCACGGGGCTTGAAACTCGGGAAGCGTTTGCTCGACCAGCTAGAAAGCGAGGCCCGAAGCCTCGCCATTTCGATCATCCGCCTTGAAACAGGGATCTATCAGCCAGAGGCGATTGGCCTTTATCGGAATGCTGGATACGAAGAGATTCCGCCATTCGGCGACTATAAGCTTGATCCACTCAGCCTGTTTATGGAGAAGCGCCTTCGTTGACGGGGGCCGGATCGGACTTGAGGCGTTTTGGCGGCTCCGGAACAGTCGGGGTCTCTACCGCTTCAGCGCTGGATGAGAGTTCTATCTCCCGCATCCACTCGCGCCAGATCGCAACGAGCAGCGCCATCAGCACAGGACCGATGAATAAGCCTAGGAATCCGAGCGTCTTTACACCGCCTACGAGGCCGAAGAAGGTCGGCAGGAACGGAAGCTTGATGGGACCTCCGACCAGTCTTGGGCGTACCGTCTTATCCACGATAAAAAGTTCGACAGAGCCCCAGACAAACAGCGCCACACCTGCGAAAAGTGATCCGCTTGCCACGAGGTAGATTGAAACAAGCGTGAAGGACAAGGGCGCTCCGCCGGGAATCAGCGCCATAATGCCGGTGAGAACACCGAGGGTGACGTGGGACGGAACGCCCGCAATCCAGTAAGCAATGCCGAGAATGATGCCTTCACCAATCGCGATCAGCGTCATACCGGTCACTGTAGAGCTTATAGTAGCGGGAACCACCCGCGATATTCGCTCCCACCGGGACGGCAGTATGCGTTCACCCAGCAAATCCATCTGGCGCGCGAAGGCCGCACCGTCACGATACACGAAGAACAGGGCGATCAGCATGAACAGCAACGTCAGTAGTAGATGAAACGCGCCATCTCCGGCAGCGATCACCGCGCGATAGATATTCCCAATATTGGCGCCGCTGACCAATTGAACCAGTTGACCGATGGCACCTGGCTCGCCGATGTGGCGTTCCCACAGGGTCGAAAGCCAGTCCCCCGCGACAGGCAGGTCCACGATCCATTGCGGCGGGGCAGAGCCGACACGGTTGATCTGAAGCGCCCAACCGATCCAATCGCGCAATTCGCCTATCGCGTAAGTGAGGGCGATACTGATCGGGATAATGATGAAGCTTAGAACGCATATGATCGCAATCGTCGCGCCGATGGTCGTGTTGCCACCGATGCGCCGCAACAGATCCCGATACAGCGGCCAGCTGGCAAAACCGATGACGAGTGCGGCCAAAACAGGGATCACAAAGCCGTGGAAGAAGTAGATCCCTGCAAAGACAATAAGAACGAGAAGCCATCGCGCAGCCGATATCGGCGGAATGAGCGCTATGCGCATTGGCGCAACGGGCCCGAGCCATCGCGGTTCCGTTCTCGGTCTGTCATTCTCACGCACGATTGACTGCCACCCTGTTTGAATCTCTCGTTTGTTTTCAGGCGAGCCTGACGAGAGCTAAGATTAGAAATATCGAAGATTCAAGCTTGCCGTAAAGCGCAGATGCGCTAGAAATGTGGGTAACGTCAACTCAGCTTTACGATATATGCCCCCATCTTCACGCCGCTTCCTCCTGCGGGAGCGTACGTCAGATCGCCACGCAGCGGTTGACGCTGCCGTAGGCTCATTTCGTACATTGGTACATTACAAGACCTATTTGCAAGGTCTGCTTGCCTTTCGCAGGCCCCTGGATGACCAAATGTTATTATGCCACTTACCAGATGAATTCGGAGGCTGGCGCCCGAAGGCAATAAGCCCTCTTATTGTCGCTGATATGAAGGATCTCACTCTGGCACCGAAATTAGTTTCAGACGCGATTTATCTGAAACGTGATCTGGAAAGCCTTCTGGGTACGCTCTACGTCCTGGAAGGGTCTACGCTGGGCGCGCGCATTCTTTATCGACGGGCTAACGAGCTTGGATTGGATGGGACACACGGTGCAAGACATCTGCACGAGCAGGCTGCTTCGGATGGATTTGTTCGTTTCCTACAGATCCTCGATGCCGCACCTGATGTCGATATGAACAAGGTAATAGGGGCTTCAGACCTGGCCTTTCAATGGGCAGAGACGGCCTTCAAGGACAATGTGAATGAATGAGCCGTCAAATGTCGATCTGACGAATTGCGACCGGGAACCGATCCACATACCCGGAAGCATCCAAGCACATGGCGCTCTCATCGTATGCGATGGTACCGGCGGCGACGTTCTTGCTTATTCTGCGAATATTGCAGACATGCTGGGTATCCCGGCACCAGTCGAAGGCAGTCGGCTTGAAGACGCCGTAGGCCCGGATGTAGCACATACGCTGCGTAATGCTCTGGCGACGAGTGATGACCCTAGCCGCCCGGCATTGCGGATGGGCCTGGAGCTTCCTGGCGGATTTTTCGATGTAGCGGTTCACAGGACGCCTCAGGGTGCTTTCATGGAATTTGAGCCGCACGTCAAACATTCTGACCAACCTCTGGAAACAGCACGCATGCTGATCAGCCGGGTGCGATCGATTGGTGGGATCGACGAACTGGTGGATAAGTCCGTTCGGCTGATCTTCGCGATGCTGGCCTATGATCGTGTTATGATCTACCGGTTCGAACATGATGGTTCCGGCAAGGTCGTCAGCGAGCATAAGCGCCGCGATCTAGAGAGCTTTAAGGGGCAGTATTTTCCGGCGAGCGACATTCCGAAACAAGCACGCGTCCTGTATCTGAAGAATACCATCCGCATAATTTCAGACGCACGAGATGAGCGCATCCCGCTTGTATCAAATGGCCATGCATCTGTAGAACCACTGGATCTGTCCTTTGCCCACTTGCGAAGCGTCTCACCGATCCATTGCGAATATCTTCGTAACATGGGCGTAGCCGCTTCAATGTCGATCTCGATCGTGGTTGACGGTGAATTGTGGGGACTTGTCGCCTGTCATCACTATTCACCGAAGTCGCTTGCAATGCAGCAGCGGGTGGCTGCAGAAATGTTTGGCGAATTCCTGTCGCTGCATCTGAGTGCGCTAAAGCAGAAACAAATTCTGGACACGGCCAATCGTGCGCGTCGCTCACTCGATCGCTTTCTGCAGGCTGCATCTCAGAGTGCGGACATCACACAATTACTGCGCGACTCTCTTCCAGAGTTCGCGCATATCATGCCCAGCGATGGTATCGGTCTCTGGCTTGAGGGCGGCTGGACGAGCATGGGTTCCGTGCCACCGCTGCTCGATATGGCAAAAATTGCCGAACTGGTTGGCGCCACCTCCGGTGGACGTATCTGGGGTACGGAACAACTGGCGCTGCAGTTGCCGGAAGCGGCATCCTATGCCTCTACAGCCTGCGGTGTTCTGGCTATACCCTTGTCACAAAGGCCAAAAGACTATCTGTTCTTTTTCCGCAAGGAACTGGTTCAGACGCTGAACTGGGCTGGAAACCCAGAAAAATCCTACGAAAACGGGGCGTTTGGTGATCGACTAACGCCCCGCAAAAGCTTTGCGATATGGAAGGAAACGGTTCATCTGAAGGCGCAACGCTGGACGGAAGAAGAGCGGGAGATCGCGGAAGCCATTCGCGCGGTTCTCGTCGAGGTGGTGCTGCATCACAATGAGCTGCTTGCGGATGAACGCGGAAAGGCGGACGTCCGCCAGCGGATGCTGAACGAGGAGCTGAATCACCGCGTCAAGAATATCCTGGCCGTCATCAAGGCGCTTGTCGGCCATCCGGTTCGGGAAGGGCGCGATATCGGCGAGTATGTCTCTACGCTGAAGGGACGCATCCAAGCGCTTTCCTTCGCGCATGATCAGGTCGTACGAGGCGCAGACGGAGGATCTCTTAAGGAATTGCTCGAGGCCGAACTCAATCCCTATAGCGGCGAGCATCGTATAATCTCGATGAAGGGTTCTGATCTATGGCTGGATAGCCGCGCCTTTTCGGTCATGGCGCTCGTGCTTCATGAAATGTCCACCAATGCCGCGAAATATGGGTCCCTTTCGGAAGCCGGTGGTCGGCTTGATGTCAATTGGAAGCGCACCGAGAGGGGAGATCTCGAAATTTCCTGGCACGAGTCTGGCGGGCCACTGGTAAGCAAGCCCAGTCGAGCAGGATTTGGTACGGTTCTGATAGAGCGAAGCATCCCTTACGAACTCTCTGGCGACAGTTCGGTCGACTATCTCGAAAGCGGACTACGGGCCCGGTTCCTTATTCCGGCAAAGAACGTGCAAAGCGACGATGGGGGCGAGATTGTCTCCGATGCGGATCTCAATTCTGCCTCAACACGTGAGATCAATGATGTCCTCCAGGAGATCGAAGTTCTATTGGTGGAAGACCAGATGCTGGTTGCTGCTGATGTCGAGGTGATGCTGGCTGAGAACGGCGTGAACAACGTCACGACGGCTCCCTCGGTCGACGAGGCGATGAAGCGTCTGAAGAACTTTACGCCAGATGTTGCTATTCTCGACGTCAATCTCGGCACAGGGACCTCGCTTCCGATTGCGGAGGAGATGGAGCGACGTGGCGTGCCATTCATATTTGCGACCGGCTACAGTGATCGCTCGGTCGTCCCGGCAAGCTTCTCCGCACCGGTTGTGCGCAAGCCTTACGAGGCGAAAGCTCTCGTAGGCGCGGTTCTACGCGTTCTTGCTGCGCGTGAAAGTGCTCAATAGATCCTGGCTAGGTCATCAAAACCCGATCCGGAGATTGCCAAGCGATGATCAGATATCGAGATTGTCTGCAAAGGCAGCCCGTTCCTGAATAAAGCGGAAACGTGCGTCCGCTTTGGTGCCCATCAAGTTGTCGACGGCTTCGCGCGTCCCCTCAAAATCCACCTCGTCGATCGCCACGCGCAGAAGTGTACGTTTGGCAGGATCCATGGTGGTTTCCTTTAACTGGGCGGGCATCATTTCTCCTAGGCCTTTGAAGCGACCAATTTCCACCTTTTTGCCCTTGAAGACAGTCTCCATCAGTTCCGCGCGATGCCCGTCATCACGGGCGTAGACAGTCTTCGCGCCCTGCCGGATCACGTAAAGCGGCGGCACCGCCAGGAACAGGTGCCCACCGCGCACGAGCTCCGGCATTTCCTGATAGAAGAAGGTAATCAGAAGCGAGGCAATGTGGGCTCCGTCCACGTCCGCATCGGTCATAATGATCACGCGCTCGTACCGCAGATCCTCGTCCCGGTATTTGGTTCGCGTCCCGCAGCCGAGTGCCTGAATGAGATCCGCGATCTGCTGGTTTGCCGATAGCTTTTCGCGGCTGGCGCTGCCGACGTTCAGGATCTTGCCACGGAGCGGCAGAATGGCCTGGTTCGTGCGGTTGCGTGCCTGCTTGGCGGAACCACCAGCCGAGTCACCCTCGACGATAAACAGTTCCGCACCTTCCGCTGTGTTCTGAGAGCAATCGGCGAGTTTGCCGGGAAGACGCAACTTTCGAACGGCAGTCTTGCGGTTGACTTCCTTTTCCTTGCGGCGACGCAGGCGCTCTTCTGCTCGCTCGATCACCCAGTCGAGGAGTTTGGCCGCTTCGCCGGGATTGCCTGCGAGATAGTGGTCGAAGGGATCGCGTAACGCGTTTTCGACAATCCGCTGTGCCTCAACGGTGGCAAGCTTGTCCTTGGTCTGGCCGACGAATTCCGGCTCACGAATAAAGACCGAAAGCATGCCAACAGCCGAAATCATCACGTCGTCGGTAGTGATGTCCTTGGCACGCTTGTTCTGCGTCAGTTCGGCATAATTCTTCAAACCCTTGAGAAGAGCAATACGTAGACCCGCCTCATGCGTGCCGCCTTCGGGTGTAGGGATCGTATTGCAGTAGGAGTGGATCTGCGGGTCGCCGCCATACCAGGTAACCGCCCATTCCAGTGCACCGTGACCGCCGGTCTTTTCCGTCTTGCCCGAAAAGATCTCGCGGGTGACGGTAAAGTCCTTGCCAAGTGTCGCGGAGAGATAATCCTTCAGCCCGCCCGGGAAATGGAACACGGCCTTATCGGGTATTTCACCGCCGGCGATGACGACGCCCGGATCACAGCTCCAGCGGATTTCAACGCCCCCAAAAAGATAGGCCTTGGAGCGCGCCATGCGGAAAATACGGCCCGCATCGAACTTGGCATGCTCTCCAAAAATCTGCGGGTCGGGGTGGAAGCGCACCCGCGTGCCGCGACGGTTGTGCACATCGCCCAGTTCTTCCAGTCCGCCCTGCGGAACGCCGCGAGAAAAACGCTGGCGATACAGTTTGCGATTGCGCGCGACTTCCACTTCCAGAACGTCTGAAAGCGCGTTGACCACGGAAACGCCGACACCATGCAGACCGCCGGATGTCTCATACGCCTTGCCGTCGAACTTCCCGCCCGCATGCAGCTTGGTCATGATGACTTCAAGCGTGGATTTGCCCGGCACCTGTGGATGGTTTTCCACCGGAATACCGCGACCGTTATCAGTGACCGTCAAGAAACCGTGAGCATCCAGATGTACTTCGATGAAGTTGGCGTGGCCTGCCACGGCCTCGTCCATCGAGTTGTCGATGACTTCGGCAAACAGGTGGTGCAGCGCCTTTTCATCTGTACCGCCGATATACATGCCGGGGCGCATCCGGACCGGCTCCAGTCCCTCCAGAACACGGATCGACGAGGCGTCATAGGTATCGGGGTTGGCCGCCGGGGAAGATGCCGCAGTGCTTGCCGCAGCCGTCGCGGGCTTGGCGGTAGCCTCGGTCTTGCCTTTGGGCTCTGACGGCTTTTCAGGCTGCGCGGGAAGACTGGCAAAAAGGTCGTTATTATCCATATGGGTTCGCTGGCCTTGCCTTGAATGGATGGCATGCTGAACGGAGTCGCGTTGATTGCCCTTATCGGCTTTCGAATCGCTGGCGAGTGTGCCAGATAAAACGGCGTCTCGCGACCTGTTCGTTCACGAATGGTTCGCATCAGGATTTGCGCCGCAGAGATGAAGAACGCAAGTCGTGCTGCTTAGAGGAAACGAAACCGGTCGCCTATGTCCACAGATCATTTGCATTTGCGTGTGCTGGCGGCCCTCTGTCTGTGCTTGCTCGCGACCGCTACGGCAGCAGCAGACGGACCGATTCGCTCTTTCAAGGATGTCTTGTTCTCCTCCCAGACAGTCCTGAAAACGGAGGATGAAGGCGCCTTCAAGGTGCTGGATTACCAGGAGCTGCGCGACATCAACCAGCGCGATGAAGAGCCGGAGCGTCGCGTCAAGCCGGATTATGTCGATCTTGGGGTGCGGGAGTTTCAGGCCAACGAAACGCTGACGATTGCCTCCAGCCGCCTCGATGTTGCGCGCGTCGGGCGCATGCGTGATGCCACATTCACCATCATCTTCATTCATGGCAGGGGCGGGGATCGTCGCCTGGGTGTGAATGACTACACTTTCGGCGGCAATTTCAATCGGCTGAAAAATCTTGTCGTGCAAAGCGGCGGCGCCTATTACGCCCCCACGGTCAAATCCTTCGATCCAAATGGTGCGGCCGACATTGCGGCGCTCATTCGCCACGTTTTCGAACTGTCGTCCGGTCGCCCTGTCATTCTCGCTTGCGCCTCCATGGGCAACTTTATCTGTCAGAGTGTGTCGCGTGACAAGGAAGCCGTCCGATATCTGAAGGGTCTGGTCGTTATGGGCGGCCCGTCGGATCCGGGGTTTTTGACGACGCCCGCGGCCAAGCTGAAGATCCCGGTCTATTTTTCACATGGCAGCGCCGATAGCGTCTACAAGGCGGAGGAGCAGATCGCTCTGTACCGAAAGATGCGAAAGGCCGGTTATCCGACAATTTTCCGGCTGTTTCAGACCGGCGGCCATGGAACGCCGATCCGGATGAGCGATTGGCGGGAAATTCTGAATTTTATGCTCGCGGCAGGTTGATCCTTCGAACGCATCCGCTAAACCGACATTCCTGAAACGGATCCTATGAAAGCAATGGGCTTGCGGCCGCATTGCGGTTATGACGGTTCGATCAAGTCAACGGGGTGGCCAGTGACTGCTGGCCGGGAGCATAAGGGAATTCGCAGATATGACGCCGGATGTTCGTCCGCTTGTAGCGGGAAACTGGAAGATGAACGGAACGCGGGACTCGCTCGATCAGATCAAGGCGATTTCTGCCGGAGTGAGCGGCCCGCTGGCTGAGAAGGTTGACGTGCTCATCTGCCCTCCTGCAACGCTTCTCTATGTGGCGACGGCCTTGTGCACCGACAGCCCGCTGATGATCGGCGCACAGGATTGCCATCAGAACAAATCCGGCGCTCATACAGGTGACATCTCCGCCGAAATGATTGCCGACTGCTTTGGCACCCATGTCATCGTTGGGCACTCCGAGCGTCGGGTGGACCACGCCGAGACCGATCATCTGGTTCGCATCAAGGCTGAAGCCGCCTATGCCGCCGATCTGACCGCCATCATCTGCATTGGCGAGACGGCAGATGAGCGCAAGGCAGGCCAGACGTTGGAGATTCTCAAGCGCCAGCTTGCAGGCTCGGTTCCTGACGATGCCAATGCCGAGAACACGGTTATTGCCTATGAGCCTGTCTGGGCCATCGGTACTGGCCTCACGCCGACCGCTGACGATGTCGAAAAGGCGCATGCTTTCATGCGCGATGAGCTGAAGAGCCGCTTCGGTGCAGAAGGCGCAAAATTCCGCATTCTCTATGGCGGATCGGTGAAGCCTTCCAACGCGGCGGAACTGATGGCCATCAGCAATGTTGATGGTGCTCTCGTTGGCGGCGCCAGCTTGAAAGCCGCAGACTTCCTCGCCATCTATGGCGCGTATGAGGCATTGGTGCGTTAAATCGCGTTTAATCGGCACTAGCCCCTTGGAATGCCGGTCCGGCTGAGCTAAAGGACCGGCAAAGCTTTATATGTGCCGCAACCCGCGCGCAGGACTGGACTGATATGCAGACCGTATTGATCGTTATTCATCTCATGATCGTGCTTGCGCTTGTTGGCGTGGTACTGATCCAGCGTTCCGAGGGCGGTGGCCTTGGTATTGGCGGCGGTTCCGGCTTCATGTCGGCGCGCGGCACGGCAAATGCCTTGACCCGCACGACCGCAATCCTGGCGACATTGTTCTTCGTGACCTCCATGGCGCTTGGCATCATGGCGCGTCACGAGTCTCGTCCGACGGACATTCTGAACCGTATCCCGGCAACGCAGCAGGGTCAGGGCAACGGCATCCTCGATTCGCTCGGTCCGGCGGCAACGCCTGGTGCACCGGCAAACGGCACAGCGCCTGCACCGGGAGCTCCGGCCCCGGCTCCGGCAAATCCGTCGTCTGTTCCGACCGGCAACTAAGCCGCGTCAAGCTCCCATCATCCGGCAGGTCGAAAAGCCTGCCGGTTTTCTTTTGTTCAGATTCCACAGCTTTAACCGTCCCGAAGAATTTTTGGGCTGGCGGAATCGATCGTGAAAAGGTATCCGGTGACTCCCATGGCGCGATATGTATTCATCACAGGCGGCGTGGTTTCTTCCCTCGGAAAAGGAATTGCGGCCGCAGCCCTCGGAGCCTTGCTACAGGCCAGAGGTTATCGGGTTCGGCTACGTAAGCTCGATCCTTATCTCAACGTTGACCCGGGCACCATGAGCCCGACTCAACACGGCGAAGTCTTCGTGACCGATGACGGTGCGGAGACCGACCTCGATCTCGGCCACTACGAGCGTTTCACGGGGCGCTCTGCGACAAAGACCGACAACATCACCACAGGTCGGATCTACAAGAACATCATCGACAAGGAACGGCGCGGGGATTACCTCGGTGCGACGGTTCAGGTCATTCCGCACGTCACCAACGAGATCAAGGATTTCGTGGTCGAGGGCAATGACGACTATGATTTCGTGATCTGCGAAATCGGCGGCACCGTCGGTGACATCGAGGCGATGCCCTTCGTGGAAGCGATCCGTCAGCTTGGCAATGAACTGCCGCGTGGAACCGCTGTCTATCTGCATCTTACCCTGATGCCCTACATCCCGGCTGCTGGCGAGTTGAAGACCAAGCCAACGCAGCATTCGGTCAAGGAACTCCAGGCGCTCGGCATTGCGCCCGATATCCTGCTGGTTCGTGCGGACCGCGAGATCCCGGAAGCGGAACGCCGCAAGCTTTCGCTGTTCTGCAACGTTCGTCCATCCGCTGTCATTCAGGCGCTGGACGTTTCCAACATCTACGATGTGCCGATGGCCTACCACAAGGAAGGTCTGGACTCGGAAGTCCTGGCGGCATTCGGCATTGAACCGGCACCAAAGCCGCGTCTGGAGCCGTGGGAAGAGGTTTCCAACCGCATCCGTACGCCGGAAGGCGAAGTCACCATCGCGATCGTTGGCAAGTACACCGGCCTGAAGGATGCGTACAAATCGCTGATCGAGGCGCTCTACCACGGTGGCATCGCGAACCAGGTCAAGGTCAAGCTTGAGTGGATCGAGTCGGAAATCTTCGAAAAGGAAGATCCGGCTCCCTACCTTGAGAAGGTCAACGGCATCCTGGTGCCCGGTGGCTTCGGTGAGCGCGGCGCACAGGGCAAGATCAACGCAGCCCGCTTTGCGCGTGAGCGCAAGGTGCCGTATTTTGGCATTTGCTTCGGCATGCAGATGGCGGTTCTGGAAGCAGCTCGCAATCTCGCTGGCATCGAAGACGCAAGCTCCACCGAGTTCGGTCCGTCCAAGGAACCTGTCGTTGGTCTCATGACCGAATGGGTCAAGGGCAACGAGTTGCAGAAGCGTTCGGCTGCGGGCGACCTGGGCGGCACCATGCGCTTGGGAGCTTATAAGGCGGCGCTGAAGCGCGACACGAAGATCGCCGAGATCTATGGTTCGACAGATATCTCCGAGCGTCACCGTCACCGTTATGAGGTGAACGTGGACTATAAGGACCGTCTGGAAAACTGCGGCCTCGTCTTCTCCGGCATGTCACCGGATGGGCTGTTGCCGGAAACGATCGAGTATCCGGACCATCCATGGTTCATTGGCGTTCAGTATCACCCCGAACTGAAGAGCCGCCCGCTGGATCCGCATCCGCTGTTCTCCAGCTTCATCACGGCGGCGCTGGAACAGAGCCGACTGGTCTGATCAGGTACCAGATTGAAATTCAAAGGGCCGGTGGTGATTATCCTCCGGCCCTTTTCGCATTCATACGTGCCAACGCTCAATCGCGCGGATCTGCGTCACCGCTGCGGCCCGTCACATGTGCGTAGGCGGCCAGAGCCTTGTCACGCGCCTCTCCGTGATTGACGATGGGCTTTGGATAGGTCTCGCCAAGTTTGATCCCGGCACGCTCCAGAACCTCCTTTGGCGCCTCGAAGGGTCGATGGATATATTTCTTCGGCAGCTTGCGCAGTTCCGGCACGAAACGGCAGACATAGTCGCCATCCGGATCGAATTTCTCGCCCTGCAGGATCGGGTTGAAGACCCGGAAAAAGGGAGAGGCATCAGCGCCTGATCCCGCGACCCACTGCCAGTTGCTGGCGTTGGAGGCTGGGTCCGCATCCACAAGCGTGTCCTTGAACCACTCCTCGCCCTTGCGCCAATCGATCATCAGATCCTTGATCAGGAAAGATGCGGTGATCATGCGAACGCGGTTATGCATGTAGCCATGGCGCCAAAGCTGGCGCATTCCGGCATCCACGATCGGATATCCGGTCATGCCCTTGGTCCAGGCAGAAAACTGTGCCTTGCTGAAATGCCACGGAAAAGCGTCGAACTTGTCGTTCCAGTTATCGGTGGCAAGCTTCGGAAACTCGACGAGAAGGTGATAGGAAAACTCCCGCCAGACCAGTTCCTTGCGGAAATGGATGACGTCATTCGTTGCCTCCAGCCCCTTGGTCTCATGCCAGATCCGGGCAGGCGAAATTTCGCCGAAGGCGAGGTGAGGGGAAAGCAGCGATGTCGCATCCTCAAGACCGGGGTGATCGCGATCGCTTTTGTAGGTCTGTATCGGCTTCTTCAGGAAACGCTTCAGTTTTTTGTGCGCGCCTGCTTCCCCCGGTTGCCATATCCGTCCGAACTCGGTCGCCCAGTCCGGTTTCGTCGGAAGCAGGCTCCAGTCCTTGAGCGCCTCGGATTTCGGGAAAGAGCCCGGCGCGGGTATCCTGGATGGTGCCGACACCGGATCGCGCGGTTCACCATCCTTCTCCAGCGCACGCCAGAACGGCGAATAAACCCGGTAAGCGCCACCAGAACCCGTCTTCATCGTCTCTGGATCATGCAGCAATTGGCCGCGAAAGCGCTTGATCTCCAGCCCTGACGACTTCAAGGCACCGACGATGTCCTTGTCGGCCGCATCACGCTCGTAGTGACGGTTGTAAAAGAGCGCTTCAGCCTGCGTCTCCTGGGCCAGTCCGGAAAGCACCTTGGCTGCTTCTCCGCTTCGCAGGATCAGCCTGTTGCCCTTGTCGGCAAGAGCCGTCGCCAGCGCCTCCAGCGAGTGATGCAGCCACCACTCCTGAGCACCGCCCAGCGGGCCGATCCCGTCCTGTTTCGGTTCGCGGATGTAGATGCAGACAACAGGCCTGCCACTTTCGCAGGCTTGCGACAAAGCGCCATTGTCGTCGAGACGAAGATCCTTTCGAAACCAGAGAAGGATTGGCGGCTGATGATCTGACGACAAGGCGTAAACTCCGGTTATCGAATAATTACCGATATTTACGTCCAAACATCAAACGCGGATCACCGATCGAAATCCCTCAGCAGAAGGATAGGGCAGGGCGTCAGTGCGGCAAGTTCCGGTGCATGCGGGGGGCGCACGATAAGGCAATCCGAATGGGCAAAAATCTTCATCATCGAAGAATCCTGCTTGTCGAAAGGTTCAGCAATCAGACGGCCGTCAGCGTCTCTGCTCAGCCGTGCCCGAAGGTAATCCTGTCGCTGGTCATTGGCGGCAAGCGGCTTTGCGGCAAGGGCTTCAGCCATCCGCGCCTTCGGTCGTGTGCCGGAAAGCTTCGCGACGACAGGTTCCAGAAACAGCGTGCCGCAGACAAGGCTCGCAACCGGATTTCCCGGAAGGCCCAGCACGCGCATATCTCTCAGCGAGCCCACCATCAGCGGCTTGCCCGGGCGCATGGCGATACGCCAGAAATCGAGTGACATGCCTTGCGCTTTCAGGCTGGCCTGCACCAGATCGTGGTCACCGACCGATGCCCCGCCCAGCGTGACCAGCACGTCGACCTTTTCCGCCACAGCCTTGGCAATCGCATTCTCGATCAGATCCTGCCTATCAGGTATAATTCCGAGATCGATGACTTCGCCACCGTTGGCGCGAATGAGGGCGCTGATGCCAAATGTATTGGATGCGATGATCTGTGAAGGCTGCAAACTGCTGCCGGGGTGCACCAGTTCATCACCGGTCGCCAGCACCGCCACGCGCGGGCGACGCAGAACCTCGACCTGCGGGTGGTTCATCGCCGCTGCAACGGTCAGATGGGCATAGTCGAGCCGGACCCCAGCGCGCAGCACGGTTTCGCCTTCGGCAAAATCCTGCCCACGCGGGCGAATATGGCGCCCGACCGTTACCGGAAACTTCGTGCGAATTCGGTTTTCAGACAGTCGCTCGGCGTCCTCCTGAATGAGAATGCTGTCGGCACCTTCTGGCAATGGAGCACCGGTGAAAATGCGCACGCATTCTCCCGGTCCTGCCTGGCCATTGAATGCATGGCCCGCCGCTGCCTGGCCGACGACCGTCAGTTCTGCCCCAACGTCTGGCGCGTCGGCGGAGCGAAGAGCATAGCCATCCATGGCAGAGGCGTGAAATGGCGGCTGTGTCAGTTTCGCTACCAGATCCACGGCCAGAATGCGGCCTGCTGCCTCACCAAGGGGAACGCTTTCGGTATCCGCAACTGCTCGCACCGGTTCCAGCAAACGTGTCAGAGCTTCGGAAACGGGAAGGAGAGGTGACGCCACAGTCAATTCCTAGGTTTTTCGCCAGTCGCCGGATTTTCCGCCGCTCTTGGCAAGCAATTGAATACCGCCGATCTCCATGCCTTTATCGACGGCCTTCGCCATGTCGTAGATGGTAAGGCAGGCAACAGATACCGCCGTCAGCGCTTCCATCTCGACGCCCGTCTTGCCGGTCAGCTTTGCTGTCGCCGTAACCCGCAGGCCGGGGAGATCCGCGTCTTCCGCAATATCGACGGATACCTTGGTCAGCATCAGCGGATGGCAGAGCGGAATGAGACTGGAGGTTTGCTTGGCCGCCATGATGCCCGCCAGCCGGGCCGTACCGATGACATCGCCCTTCTTGGCATCGCCCTTGCGGATGAGTTGAAGCGTTTCCGGCAACATTCGCACGAAGCCTTCGGCGGTTGCCTCACGTACCGTTTCAGCCTTGCCGCCCACATCCACCATGTGGGCCTCGCCGGTTTCGGTAATATGCGTCAGGCCCTGCTCGGTCATGCTCATTCTGCTGCCTGGCTTGCGCTCTCACCGGTCAGCAACAGCCTTGTTGCAGCCGAAACGTCCTGCTGACGCATCAGGCTTTCGCCGACCAGATAGGTGGAGATACCGACCGCCTTCAGACGCAGGCAATCGGCATTCGTGAAGATGCCGCTTTCACCCACCAGCAATCGGTCCGCTGGCACCATTGGGGCCAGCCTTTCGCTATTCGTAAGGCTGACTTCGAAAGTACGCAGATTACGATTGTTGACGCCAATCATAGGCGAGGCGAGCTTCAAGGAACGCTCGGTTTCCTGTTCGTCATGAACCTCAATCAGCACATCCATGCCAAGCGAAAATGCTTCATCCTCAAGACGCTTCGCATCGTCATCGGTCAGCGATGCCATGATCAGGAGAATACAATCGCCGCCCCAGGCGCGAGCCTCATGCACCTGATAGGTCTCAAACATGAAATCCTTGCGCAAGGCCGGAAGCGAGCAGGCATTGCGGGCTGCCGTCAGAAACTCGGGCGCACCCTGGAAACTCGGAGCATCCGTCAAAACGGAAAGGCAGGCCGCACCGCCGGCCTCATAGGCTTTGGCCAGCATTGGAGGATCGAAATCCGGGCGGATCAAACCCTTCGACGGGCTCGCCTTCTTGATTTCGGCAATCAGCCCGAGTTCGCCGCGCGCACGACGGTCCGCGAGTGCTTTGTAAAAGCCGCGTGGCGCAGGTTGATCCTGTGCCATGGCCTTCAGGTCGGCCAGGGTAACGCGCGCTTTGGCCGCTGCGATTTCTTCGCGCTTGTAGGCCTCGATTTTCTGCAGAATGTCGCTCATGACAGCTTAGATATCCTCGTTCGAGACGGCGACAAGCTTGTCAAGCACAGAGGCCGCGCTGCCGCTTTCAAGTGATTGCGTCGCAAGGATCATGCCCTCCAGAACATCGGCTGCCTTGCCGGCGATGACCAGCGAGGCCGCAGCGTTGCAAAGTGCGATGTCGCGATAGGCGTTCTTTGCACCGCCAAGGACAGCCCGCAACGCCTTGGCGTTCACTTCGCCGTCGCCACCCTTCAACTCATCAATCGTTGCACGCCCAACGCCAAAATCTTCCGGTATCAGCTCGAAGCTGCGGATCTGCCCGTTCTCGAGTGCGGTGACATGGGTCACGCCCGTCGTGGTGATTTCGTCCATGCCATCGCCATGTACGACCCATATGGCCTCTGAACCGAGATCGCGCATCACCTCGGCGATTGGCTGCAGCCAGCGAGGAGAGAAGACGCCAAGCAATTGCCGTTTGGCACCCGCCGGATTCGAAAGCGGACCGAGCAGGTTGAAGATCGTGCGTGTTCCAAGCTCCACACGGCTGGGACCGACATGTCGCATGGCGGCGTGGTGCACCTGGGCGAACATGAAGCCGATTCCGGCCTCGGAAATGCATCGAGCGATCTGCTGTGGCGGAATATCAAGTTTCACGCCCAAAGCCGTCAGGGCATCGGCCGTGCCGGACTTGGAGCTGAGCGCACGGTTGCCATGCTTGGCAACGGGAACCCCGGCACCCGCCACGATGAGAGCGGCGAGCGTCGAGATATTGTAGGTGCCAAGCCCATCGCCGCCAGTCCCGACAATATCCATCACGCCGCCAGGCGCCGCAACTGGCAGCATCTTCGCCCGCATGGTCGAAACCGCACCGGCAATTTCCTCGACGGTTTCGCCGCGAACCCGCAGAGCCATGAGAAAGCCACCAATCTGCGATGGCGTTGCCTCACCCGACATCAAGATGTCGAAAGCGGCACGAGCCTCCTCAAGCGAGAGCGGATCTCCCATCGCCACTTTGCCGATAAAGGTCTTCAGATCCGACATTCTTCAGTTCCCCCCTAAGGTCTGCTACCGACCAGGTTTGCCCAGACGTTAGCGAACCATCGCCTGTTCGGCGAGCGCACGATTGATGGAGACGCCATAATCGTTCTGCAATTGCACAACCATCTGATCCAGAAGATCGTCACCTGCCGCGCCGGCAATCTGCTTGATTTGCTGATCATTGGCATCGAGCGCGTCAGACGGCTGCTGCTGGACATTGGTCACATGCATCAGAAGACGGGATTCGCCATCTGCCGCGAGTGCCGTGGCATAGATGCCGTTCGGACCCGAGAAGGCAGCTTTGGCCGCGTCACCGCCCAAGATAGCGTCATTGCTCTGACGGCGCAGGCCAGTCTTGGTTTCCACCGTCAGGCCGAGTTCGGTCGCAATGGCGGCCAGCGTAAGTCCGCCCTTGTCCAGCTGCGCCTTCAAGTCGGTCGTCTTCTTCGACAGCGCTTCGCGCTGCTGTTCTGCTGTCCAGTCAGTAGTAGCGCGCTCACGAACTTCGCTTAATGCACGATCACGCTCTGGAATGACTTCGCGCACGTCGAACCAGACATAGCCGTCATTGCCAAGGTTGGATGGGATGGACTCAGCGCCCACATCCGTCCGGAAAACATCGGTCAGAAGCGTGTCGGCAGGCGGCAGATCAATTGTTTTTCCGTCGCCATCATGGCCGGTGCGATCACTCGCAACGGTAACAGCCTTCAGCTTCAACTGAGATGCAGCTTCTTCGAGCGACGAGCCGGAGCCGCGCAAATCCTCGAAACGGTCATGCACGGATTGAACGGCCTGACTTGCAGCAGCAAGCGCCAGCGTCTTGCGAACCTCGTCCTTCACTTCATCGAAGGACTTCGTGGTCTCGGCGCGCACATTGGTCACACGCAGCATCACCGGACCAAAGGAGCCCTGGATGATGCCGGTCGTGCCACCGGAGGCGGGAACCGCGAATGCCGCATCAGCAATCGTCTGATCCGGAATCTGGTCCTTGGTGAAGTCGCCGAGCATTACGTCCGCAGCCGTCTTGCCCTGATCTGCAACCAGCTGGTCGAACGTCAGCTGGCGCTCTTTCATCTGCTGAAGTGCTGCAACGGCCATTTCCTTGCTCGGGAAGGCCAGTTGCTCGATAGTGCGTGTTGCCGGTGTCTTGTAGGCATCCTTGCGCCGATCGTACTCCGCACGAACCTGCTCATCAGTCACGGCTGCCGGGTCGGCAACATCCGTCGGCTGAAGGGTCACGTAAGCGAAACGACGGAGCTCAGGCGCGCGATACTTGCTCTTGTTGGTCTGGAACCAGGAGGCAAGAACGGCCTCGGTCGGCGCCTTGATCGGATCGATATTGGCATTGGAGAGAACAAGGAACTCCAGATCGCGGCTTTCGTCGCGGTACTTCTTGAGCGCATCGACCATGACTGTCGGAGCCTGGAAGCCGTCGGCGATGGCGTCCACCACCTGGCTGCGCACGGCGACCTTGCTGCGTTCGGTAATGTAGTCCTGTTCGCGCAGTCCAGCATTGCGCAAGCGCGCACTGAACACGTTTCGGTCGAACTGGCCGTTGTTGCCGTGGAATGCAGGATCTTCTGCAATCAGGTTGGCAAGCCGGTCCTGAGACAGGCCCAGGCGCATCTTGGAAGAGAGTTCATCCAGCGCGGCACCGGCAGAAAGCTGCGAGAAGGTCTGCTGTTCGATGCCGAAAGCACGTGCCTGCTCGGAGGTCAGCTGCATGCCAAGCTGACGGCTGATCGCGCCCAGCTGCCTCTGATAGGCGAGGCGGAACTCTTCCGGAGAAACCCGCTGGTTGCCCACGGTCATGACCGAGTTGTTGGCACCACTGAATATCGATGCGGAGACGCCCCAAATGGCGAAGGAAACCACGAGCAGCATAAGCAGCAATTTCGCGACCCAGGACCGGGCGGCGCTTCTAAGCGTATCAAGCATCGATCGACATTACCTTGCAAAACATACGAAAGCCGCCATTCCGGCGGGTCTGGAGCAATGTCTCTAGAACAAACTGCACGAGAATTGAAGGTATGTCCGACCAAAAGAAGCGTGAGAATTCATGTGAGGGAGCGGAAAAGGAACAGGTTCTTCGTCAAATCAACTTGCACAGCAGGCACTGCATTCGCAGCGTCGCGCCCATGGGAACAGGATTTCATCCTGAGCAGATCCCGATTCTTGGCTCTGCGCTGGCGAAACCCGTTGCTGTAGCCTGTCGGCACCGTCCAGCCATGAACCTCAGACAGATGCGGCGGGTTCAGTCTTATCGCGTCCCTTGCGGGCCCGGAAGACCGCTTCACCGATCAGCGAAATCGGCAGTGCCACGAAGAATGGAATGAAGAAGTAGATCACACGAAACGCAACCAGCGCACCGATGGAGGCCTGCTCGCCCATCACATGGCGAACCGTGACCTCGAGAACGCCAAGGCCACCTGGCGCGTGAGTGATGAGAATGGCAATATTGCCGAGCACGAATGCCGTTGCAGCCTTGAGGTAGCTGACGTTTTCAGTCGCCTGCATCAGTTCCATCAGGCAGGCAGAAACCAGTGCGAAGTTGATTGTACCGATCACGATCTGTGCGACCGCCAGACGCGCTGTCGGCATCTTGAACGTCCACTTGCGGATCTTCACCGGCGCTCGGGCAAACGCTGCCAACAACACATAACCGATTGCCGCGAGCAGAAGCCCGATGCCGATCAGCAGAACCGCAGAGGGGCCGATTTTCAGGATCTTCGCCGTGTCATCCGGGTTCAGGACCATCACGATTCCGCCCAGAACCATGAGCCCAAGCCCAACCGTCACGCCCGACAGAAGAACGATCTTCGCGACATCCTCGGTCGAGAGGCCCCAATGGGCGTAGTAGCGATAACGGATGGCGCCGCTGCTGAGACCTGCGAGCCCGATGCTCTGGCCAAGGCCCAAGGCCACGAAGGATGCGAGCGCGATCTTGGGGTAGGGCAGGTCGCTTTTCACATAGCGAACGCCTGTCCAGTCGAACCCCGTCAGGCAAATATAGGAACCGGCACAATAAGCCAGCGCCAGAAGCAGGTTCTTCGTCGGAATCGCTGTAACAGACTGGACGATCTCATCCCAGGTAAACTGGCTCAGGCCGCGATAGAGAAGAAAAGCGGCGATCGCAAGGCCGAACACCATTGTGCCGTAGGTGAAGAGGCGCTTTTTGCCGCTCATCTTCCGCACCTCGCGCTATGCCGAAGTGTGCGAGTTGCAACGCGCGTCGAGCGAAGGAAAAAAGGCGCTGCGAGGCCTGTCATGTATGCTGTCCCCAATGAACCGCCTAAACGCGACCCTGGGACAATGGTTCCGTCTTTGCAGCCTCGAACGGAATTGCCCCCGCTCAATTTAAGCGGGGGGGGGGGGGGGGGGTAATCGGTGTTGGATCAATCCTCGTTGGCAGCCATTTGGGAGAGAACTTCTCCGCGACCGCGTGCCCGCAGGATAAGCGGTACGATCAGCGCCAGCGCGGCAATGGCAAGAAGTACGGCCGCAATCGGTGATGTGAAGAGCACTGTGAAGTCACCTTGGCTGATCGCCAAAGCGCGACGCAACTGCTGCTCCGCAAGAGGCCCGAGGATCAGGCCAACGACAACCGGTGCGATCGGGTAGCCCAGAACGCGCATGATGTAGCCCATTACGCCGAACGCCAGCAGCATGCCCAGTTCGAAGACGGAGGGGTTCGCACCGATGGTTCCGAGTGTGGCGAACACGAGGATCCCTGCGTAAAGCCAGGGCTTCGGGATTGTCAGCAGGCGGACCCAGAGACCGATCAGCGGAAGGTTCAGCACCAGCAGCATGAAGTTGGCAATCAGCAACGAGGCGATCAGGCCCCAGACCAGTTGCGGATTGGTGGCAAACAGCAGTGGACCCGGCTGGAGACCATATTGCTGGAAGCCCGCAAGCATGATCGCGGCGGTCGCAGTCGTCGGAAGGCCCAGCGTCAACAGCGGCACGAGCGTTCCCGCAGCCGATGCATTGTTGGCAGCCTCCGGCCCCGCAACGCCTTCGATTGCGCCGTTGCCGAACTCTTCCGGATGTTTCGTCAGCCGCTTCTCAGTAGCATAGGAAAGAAAAGTGCCAATTTCGGCGCCGCCCGCCGGCATTGCGCCGATAGGGAAGCCAATCGCCGTGCCGCGCAACCACGGCTTCCAGGAACGCGCCCAGTCATTCGCGCTCATCCAGATCGAGCCTTTGACAGCCTCGACCTTATCAGGACCAAACGACCCATGTGCTGCGATGAACAGCGTTTCGCCGATGGCGAACATGGCAACCGCCAGCGTGGTGACCTCGACGCCGTCCAGAAGGTCGGGCACGCCGAAGGCGAGGCGGGTCTGTCCGGTCAACTGGTCGATGCCGATCAGCGACAGGGCGAGACCGATGAACAGCGAGGTGAGGCCGCGCAATGTGGAATCGCCAAAGGCGGACGAGACCGTGATGAAGGCGAGCACCATGAGTGCGAAATATTCGCAAGGGCCGAAGACCAGCGCCAGCTTGACGATATAGGGAGCAATGAAGGCGAGGCCGACGGTGGCAATGAGGCCCGCAACGAAGGAGCCGATTGCCGCTGTCGCCAAGGCCGGTCCGCCGCGTCCGGCCCGTGCCATCTTGTTGCCTTCGAGCGCGGTGACGATGGAGGCACTTTCACCTGGCGTGTTGAGAAGGATCGATGTCGTCGAACCGCCATACATGCCGCCGTAATAGATCCCGGCAAACATGATGAGTGAGCCGGCCGGGTCCAACTGGTATGTAACGGGCAGCAGAAGGGCGACCGTCAACGCCGGACCGATGCCCGGAAGCACACCGACAGCCGTGCCGAGCGTCACGCCGATCAAGGCGTAGAGCAGGTTCATGGGTTGCATGGCAACCACGACGCCCTGCATGAGGAACTCAAAAGTGCTCATGGCAATACCTTTACTGGAAGAGGCGCTCGAGCGGACCGGCAGGAAGCGAAAGCTGCAGCAATCCGGCAAAGATCAGCCATACGACAAGACAGAGCACGATTCCGATCGGCAGTGAGAACCAGATCTTGCGCTTGCCGAAACCGGCAGCAGTCGCGGCAAACAGGATGCCGGTCGCAATGGAGAATCCGGCCGTGTTCAGGAGAAGCATCTGTGCCGCAAGGCCGCCGATCACCCATACAACCGGCTTGATTTCCTGCTTTTCACGCTCCGGAAAATCGCCTCGGAAGGCTGCAATGATGGTCCAGATGGCCAAAAGAACCAGACCGATAGCGATCCAGTGGGGAACCGTTGCGGGACCGACCGGAGAATAACCGGTGACTTCGCGCAGCCGTGCAGCATCGAAAAAGATGACGCCAGCAATGGCAATGAGAATAGCGGCGATAACAAGCGCCGCCCAATCGGGGCGGCGCTGTTCTGCCTTGATCAAAGGCTCTTGGCTCATTTCACCAGACCGATATCTTTCAGGATGCCTTCGGTGGCGGAGATGTCCTTGGCAAGCTGCGCTTCAAAAGCCGGGCCTGCGAGGAAAGTGTCCTGCCAGCCCTTTGTCTTCAGGGTTTCCTGCCAGGTCTTGGAGGTTGCGAGCTTCTGAACGTCAGCTGTTACCTTTGCCTTCTGCTCTGCGGAAAGGCCAGGAGCTGCGGCGACCATGCGCCAGTTCTGAACGGCAACATCTACACCGGCTTCCTTCAGCGTCGGGGCATCCACGCCCGGAATGCGCTTCTCGCCAGAAGTTGCCAGCAGGCGAAGCGTTCCGGACTTGACCTGGCTTTCGAATTCACCGTAGCCGGAAATGCCGACGGTCACCTGCGAGCCGAGAATAGCAGCAAGCGCTTCACCGCCGCCGGAAAACGCGATGTAGTTGATCTTGGTCGGATCAACGCCGGAAGCCTTTGCAATCAGGCCGGCAGCGATATGGTCCACGCCGCCTGCGGAACCGCCGCCCCAGGAAACCTTGCCCGGATCCTTCTTGAGGGCTGCGACGAGGTCGGCCATCGACTTGATCGGCGAGGATGCAGGAACGACGATCGCTTCGTCTTCGCCGGTCAGACGTGCGATCGGGGTAACGTCCTTCAAGGTGACCGGGGACTTGTTGGTCAGGATTGCGCCGACCATGACGTAGCCGCCGACGATCAGGGCGTTGTCCTTGCCCTTCTGCTGGCTGGCGAACTGTGCGAGACCGATAGTGCCGCCGGCGCCCGGAACGTTCATGACCTGTACGTTCTTGGAAATGCCTTCCTGCTGGAATGCCGTCTGCAGAGAACGCGCCGTCTGGTCCCAGCCGCCGCCTGGCGCTGCAGGAGCCATGATGGTGTAGTCAGCGGCATAGGCCGGAAGAGCGATGGAACCTGCAATCAGGGATGCGAGAAATACGTGTTTCAAGTGTTGTCCTCCGTTGGCGCACTGGCTGCGCATGTTCTGGCTGTGCCGGAAGGAGAACGGTTCACGTCATTCGGCCAATCCTGGCTCGGATCGGCTCACTCCCCCCAGTCACATCGGGAGCGCCTCCACGATCCCGAATGCCATTAAGCGACCACATTATCCTGACATTTAACTGACGTTTAATAAATTCGCCTGATACGGGAATTATAATTACTTTATTGCAATCTGAGAACGTCGTTCCACTTCGCGATGAGTCGCGAGCGCTTGACCTGATCAAGGTAGACCATGAGGCCGGGGCTGACCGGTACGGGCTTCAACTGACCTCCCAGCATTTCGCGCATCGTCGTTGCCGTATTTCCGACCGCGACGTCAGGATTGACGGCTGGGATCTGGAGTTCCTGCGTCAGGATGGTCTGGCCCTCTCGTGACATGAAGAAATCCAGAAACTTGCGCCCCAGTTCCGGTGTCGCTGCCGCCTGCGGAACAAGCCCGATACGTGACATGACGACGGTGTAATCCTTTGGCAGGACGATACCGACATCGGGATGACGCGCCGCCCAATCGGCGGCGTAGGAGCCAAGAATGTTGTAGCCCAGCACGAAGCGCCCGTCTGCCACCCGTTCCAGAATCGCCTGGCTTGTCGAATAGAGCTTCACGCCCGCGGCGCCCATTGCCTTCACAACGGACCAGATATCGTCGAACTGTTCCTGATCGCGCGACATGAAGAGGAACCCGACGCCCGATCGCTCGATATCGTAGGTTGCGATGCGCCCATGTACCGCATCGCCCTGGCTCTGCAGGAACTGAATGAATTCGGCGCGGGTTGAAGGCACCGTCAGGTTCTTGAAGCTCGGCTTGTGGTAGACGAAGACGGCAGGTTCGAAGGTCAGCGCATAGGCGGTATCGCGCCAGTTCGCCCAGTTCGGCCACCGAAGGCTCATCGGCAGATGGCTTGCCTGCGCATAGCCGTCATTGGCCAGTTTGACCTGCAGGTCCATGGCCGATGAAAACGCGAAATCCGCCGTTTTCCGCCCAGAGTCCGTTTCCTGTACGATCCGGTCGTAGATGACACCGGTCAGCATATCCTCATAACGGACGGCAATGTCGGGATTTGCCTGCTGGAACTTCACGATCATCGGCTTTGCCAGTGGTTCGTCGAGCGAGGAATAAACCACCAGTTCTGGCGCATTGGCCCGCCCGGAAATAGCCGGAAACAGTGTGACTTCCGCATGCACGACCGATGCGGAGAAAAAAAGTGCGATGAACATGGCAAGGCGTGAGGCTTTCATGCTGGCCATGATGCCGAACGCCATCGCTATCCACAAGCGGAAGCTCGCGAATCTGGGCCATCGCGGCGTGACAGGCGCTCATTTCGCCTCTATCGTGAAGCTTATCTAGGGGGAGATTTCTTTGCGAATTCTGCTGGTTGAAGACAACGCGACGCTTTCGGAAGGTCTGGCGACAATCCTGCGCGGCAGCGGCTACACGGTCGATGTCGTGGGTGACGGTCTCTCGGCAGAATCGGCCGCAAGAGCGGAAGCCTTCGATCTCATCATCCTCGATCTGAACCTCCCGGAGATGGATGGGCTGGATGTATTGCGCTCTCTTCGCTCGCATCAGAATCAGGCAGCCGTTATCATCGTTACGGCGCGTGGCGCGCCTGAAGAACGGGTGAGGGGGCTGGATCTCGGCGCAGATGATTATCTCACGAAGCCGTTCGATGTTTCCGAGCTTGAAGCGCGTATTCGCGTTCTCCTCAGGCGTCAGGCGGGTTTGCGCAGTTCGCGCGTCGAGTTTGGGGCGCTGGCCTTCGATCTGACATCGCGCAGCTTCACGAGTGCTGGACGTCCGGTTGATATTCCGGCGCGTGAACTGGCTCTGCTGGAGCTTCTTTTTTTGCGGGCTGGGAAAGTGGTCAGCAAGGATGCCATCATCGGCTCGCTCTCTGGTTTCGATGATGATCTGTCCGCGAATGCGATCGAGCAATATGTCAGCCGCCTGCGCAAACGGCTCCAAGCCTATGGGCTTACCGTGAAGACGGCCCGCGGGATAGGGTATTACCTTGATCAGGCCCAGACCGAAACATGAGGTCGGTCACGCACTCCATCCGCGGACGCCTGCTTCTCTGGCTGCTGGCCGGTACGGCGGTGCTCGGCAGCATTGCTCTGGTCGATACCTGGAGAGAAGCGCAGCAAACCGCCAACGAGGTATCTGACCGCGTGCTGGCTGGCTCCGCGCTGGCCATTGCCGAGCGGGTGGTCGTTGCCGAAGACGGCTCGCTGGAAGTGGATATTCCTTACGTGGCCTTGGAAATGCTGACCTCCGCTGCGCAGGACCGTGTGTTCTACAGGGTCGATGGCCCATCGGGCAGCTTCATCACCGGCTATCAGACCTTGCCGACGCTTCCCCAGAAGGAAGGGCAGGCGGCGGTCTTCGACAATTTGCAGTTCCGGGGTGATCCGATCAGGGTGGCTACCCTAGCGCGCTCTGCTTCCACGGGCATTTCCTCTGTTCCCTTCACGGTTACGGTTGCGGAAACGACGATCGCGAGGCGACAGCTGGCGCGGTCGATCCTTCTGCATTCCGCGTTGCGGCTGATCCTGATGATGTCCGGAGCGGCTGTCATCGTTTGGGTGGCGGTTTCCCTTGCCTTGCGACCGCTCAATCGTCTGGGAGAGGCCATTGCCCGGCGCAATCCTGAAGATCTGGAACCCATTCAGGAGACAGTCCCGTCTGAGGTCGAGGGCCTCGTGGAGACCATCAACTCCTTCATGATCAGGCTTCAGTCCTCGCTGGAGGCGCTCCGTCACTTTACCGGCAATGCCAGCCATCAGCTGCGAACACCGCTCGCTGTGGTGCGAACGCAGCTCGCTCTGGCCGCCAGGTCGAATGATCCGACTGTTGCACGAGAAGCGATCGAGCATGCAGACGCGGCAATCGCTCGTGCCGAACGTGTGCTTGCGCAACTGCTGACCATGTCGCGGCTGGACGCAACCGCATCTTCCATCTCAAAGCTTGAACAAGTCGATCTTGTTCATCTGGCGCGCGATGTGACAGGCGAATACGTGCCGGCGGCCGCAGAAGCCGGAATTGATCTTGGTTTTGAGGGCGAGGGCGAGGCGTTCATTCGGGCAGAACCGCTTCTCATCGCCGAGCTAATGAAGAACCTTATCTCAAACGCGCTGCTCTACGCAGGGCCGGGCGCTGAGGTGACTACGCGGGTAGTGCGGACGGAACGATCCATTCGGCTGGAAATCGAGGATGATGGACCGGGAATCCCACCTGACAAGATCGGAACAGTGATGAGACGTTTTGATCGTGCGGACCGGGCTGACGATCGTGGCACAGGCCTGGGTCTTCCCATTGTCGAGGAAATAGCCACTGTGCACGGTGGGTCTGTTTCATTGTACTCGGGGTTGAACCAGCGTGGCCTGATCGTGAAAATCGATCTTCCGCATTTTACGTAAGTAACATTTTGTCACCGTAGATACGGTAACTCCAAACGTTAGGAGCTAAAGCGCATATCGTTATCGCTAAACCGCTGCGCACACAAACGCACGACGATATGCCTATTAATGGAGGGTCTGGCGCCCGGCATCTTCCTGCATGAGGCGCAGGGCATCATCGAGCGCAGCAACAAGGATATCGGTCAGACGGTCACCGTCGTTCTCTTCCAGATACAGTGCCAGTGCTACTTCTTGTGAGTCCATATGCTGTTCCAAGTCGGTCATATCATTGCCCCTTTCTGCGCCCGGTTCATCCTGGCTGTGACATAAGGGTTACCACCTCATGCTTGCGTCTGGCTGGAATTCGCCAACCGTTCCGCCAATCTACACTCTCGAACGTCTCAATTTGGGTCATGGTTTCAATCTGGACCGAACCCGATCAAGATTCGGCATCGTCGTTGCGAGGAGGCGAGAAATAGCCACTAACGAGGGGCAGTCAACCGGCTTGACGGGAAAAAGATTTCTGCCAGAGGGGATGGCTCCATAGCTTGCCAGCAGCACTCTAATGTGGAGGGCGAAATCTCGATGAGATCCCGCCAGCACGGACCAACACCTCGGCCGGTCAAGAGCCAGTAAAGGGTCACCTGCAGGGTCTCGGCAATACGAACAAGCATTTGCGGGGGTGGCTCACATCGATCGCGCTCCCAGTTGGACCACACAGTTTGGCTGACATCCACTGTCCCGGCAGCTTTGTTCAAAGATAGTTCTAGCGTCTCCCGGGCGATTGAGATGCGGCCCCCAATCGTATTCTGTTCCGGCTCATTACCATAGCCTGTGATGCTACTGAATCTCATTTCTCGCTCCTTTAGCTAAGCTGAGGCACTGTCTGGAAGAATTCCTAACGTCGGAAAAGTTCGGAACGAATGCCGACTCTCGAGAATTTAGGATTATTAACAAAGCCACGATTTGATCTGATCCGGTTATTCAGAAATATATTTCTCGATGGATCTCTCGTAGGACGTCTCCTGCATATCGAGCTTTGCAGTGTCACTGGAGATTTGTAGGCTTTAATCCTTCAAAGCATAGGTCTTCAGCGCTTCCTCAGAAGGCGTGTTAGCCCCGCACCAGTGATGTTGCCATGAACAATACAGGCTTTAGAATGGAGGACGGACCGGAATCATTCCACGAACTGCCGACATGGTGCGACAGCATCGGCCGGTTAAACGCAGAAGATCAGAACTACGGAATTTATTATGGGTGACGTCATCAAGTTCAACAAGCCGAAGCCGGTCAAACCGCCGCGGCAAACGCCGCCGACCGTGAAAAAGGCACTGGTCATTGTAGGCGTCATGGCGGCCTTTATCCTAGCCTGGGCTTACTTCCAGTATATCGGTAGCACGTGACCGTTATTTCCTGCAAACGCGCTGCCGCTCAAGGGGGTTGATTATATATCTACCGGAACTTTGATCATCACATTGGTCGATTTGATGGTTCAGCAAAGGCGACTTTCAGTTCCATAATTTGGCTTATCTGATTTCAATCAAGGGCTGTTCTATAATATATGCTTGATTGTGCCCTTTTCTCGTATGCGTTCTTCTATTCTATCATCGTCGCTATGCGATCAGGATCAGCCCGCTGCCATACATGCCCAGCGCAAACACTGTGTGAGCTGCAAAATTCAAGAGACGCACCTTGTTTGGACTGGGTGTCTTCGACGCAGCTACCCCAAACCCCATGCCCGGCTGCATGATGAACCAACCGGCGCCGATGGTCACGATCCCGAAGATCCAGGCCGGGATGAATGTTGGCGCTGCGAACCATAAAGGCCCGACGATCAGCGCGAAGATGATACCGTAGGCCACGCCAACCGCGTAATGACCAAACCAGCCGACTGCCTGTTCCTGAGGAAACGCTTCGATTGCACTGAGATCCTGATGCAGGAAATGTCCGCGCGCGACGCGGTGAAACCAGCGTCCCGCCGGCGCCCAGTTTGGTTTGTTCTGCTTGAAAACCAGATGCAGGATGAGTGCCCAGATATCCATCGCGACGGTCGCCGCCAATCCGATCAGAATGCCGTGACAGATCAGCAGACCCATACGCTTCAATCCTCAGCTTCAATCGTGTCCGTGCACTTCGAAACTCAGCCCGTCATAGGCCGGTTCGACATGGTCGGGAGTTTCCTGCTGCACCGTCCAATAGTCCAGCGGAATATGCATATGCGTCAGCAAGGCCTTGCGCGGCTTGAGCCTCTCGATCCACTCCAGCGCTTCGCTCAGGGAATAATGGCTGGGATGCGGCCGATACTGAAGTGCGTCAATGATCAGCGTATCGAGATCCTGCAGCTTTTCCGGCGTTTCGGGTGGAAAACCGCTCACATCGCTACAATAGGCAACATCGCCGATGCGAAACCCGAGTGACTCGATGTCTCCATGGAACTGGCGATGCGCGACAAACGGGATCGCGCCCCCCGGCCCTTCAACGATGATCGGTTGATCGAGATTGGTTATCAGGTTCGGCGTTACGATTGGCGGATAATTGCCGCCCGCCGGTGTTTCGAGGCAATAACCGAAACCGGCCCGGATGCGATCCATCGTGAACGGGTCCGCATAGATCGGAATCCGCATCCGCTGAGAATGAAAATAGCCGCGAATATCGTCGATACCGTGCAGGTGATCGGCGTGCGCGTGCGTGTAGAGCACGGCATTGATCCGCTTCACGCCAGCCGAAATCATCTGTTCGCGAAAGTCCGGCCCGGTGTCGATGACGACAGTGGTCATCTCGCCATCCGGTGCAATCTGCTGGACAAGAAACGAAGCGCGCCGCCGGCGGTTTTTCGGTTCCAGAGGGTCGCACGCGCCCCAGTCACCATCCAGACGCGGCACGCCGGGAGACGACGAACATCCCAGTATGGTGAACCGCCGCCTGTAACCCTTTGCCAGCACTTATGCGACCTTCTTCATCTTCGAAAAGCAGCGGAACGCATTCTCGGTCGTGATGCGCGCCATCTCCTCGTAGGAGATGGCCTTCACCTCGGCCAGCACTTCCGCTGTGTTGACGACATAGGAAGGCTCGTTGCGTTTCCCACGCCAGCGCTTTGGCGCAAGGTAGGGCGCATCGGTCTCCACCAGCAGCCGGTCGAGTGGGACCGTTTGGGCTATCTCGCGAATGTCCTCGGATTTCGGGAATGTCAGAATACCGGAAAAGGAAACATACCCGCCGAGTTCGACACCCGCATCGGCAAGCGCCTGACCGGCAGAGAAGCAGTGAAGAATGAAGGGAAAGTCCCCCTTCTCTGTCTCTTCACGCAGGATGGCGGCCATGTCATCGTCAGCGCTGCGACTATGGATCACCAGTGGAAGCCGTGTGCGTCGCGCCGCCTCGATATGGCGGCGAAGACCCGTCTGCTGGTCCTCCGGCTTCTGCGTGTCATAGAAGTAATCGAGACCCGCCTCGCCGATCGCCACGATCTTCTCGTGGCTTTCCGCCAGCCGCACCAGATCGTCAGCGGTTACGTCCAGTTCTTCACCAGCATTGTTCGGGTGCGTGCCTACGGAACAGAATACGCTGTCGTAACGCTCGGTCAGATCCAGCAAGGTCTGAAGTTTGCGCACGCAAGTCGAGATAGTCACCATCTGCTTGACACCTGCGGCATGCGCGCGAGCCACAAGCTCGTCACGCTCCGCGTCGAAGTCGGCAAAATCCAGATGGCAATGGGTATCAATCAGCATTTCGACTATCAGGCCTTGTCTGCTTCCGGGGCAACGTAGCGCGGGAAAACCGGGCTCGGCGCTTCCAGCACGGTACCGGGCTTCAGGCGACCCGCCTCGCCCAGTTTGTCGAAGGTGCGGTCCTCTTCCGCAACGGCCACCAGATCGAGGATCTTTGCTGATGATGCAGGCATGATCGGCTGGAAGAGAATGGCGATCTGGCGAACGACTTCTGCCGTTACCCACAGCACTGTACCCATGCGGGCGACATCCGTCTTGCGCAGAACCCATGGCTCCTGCGCCGCGAAATAGCGGTCGGCTTCGTTGACGATGTTGATCACCGCCGCCACGGCCTTGTGGATCTGCTGGCGGCCCATTTCCTCGCGGCAGATGGCGATTGCCTCATCTGCCGTTGCCAGAATGGCCTTGTCGGCATCCGTCAGCGGACCGGGTTCCGGGATTTTGCCCTCGCAGTTTTTGGCAATCATCGAAAGAGAACGCGATGCCAGATTGCCGATGCCATTGGCGAGATCGGCGTTGATGCGGGTTGCAATCCCCTCCTCCGAATAGCTGCCGTCCTGACCGAACGACACTTCGCGCAGGAAGAAATAGCGCACCTGGTCGAGACCGAAATGGTTCACCAGATTGACCGGATCGATCACGTTGCCCACCGACTTCGACATCTTCTCGCCCTTGTTGAGCAGGAAGCCGTGTGCATAGACGCGTTTCGGCAGCGGCAGGCCCGCCGACATCAGGAAGGCCGGCCAATAGACGGCGTGAAAGCGAATGATGTCCTTGCCAATGATGTGCGCATCCGCAGGCCAGTATTTCGCGCGCGGACCGTTCTCATCTTCCACATAGCCGGTGGCGGTGATGTAGTTGGTCAGGGCATCGACCCAGACATACATCACATGCTTGTCGTCGCCCGGTACCTTGATGCCCCAGTCGAATGTGGTGCGCGAAATCGAAAGATCCTTGAGGCCGGATTTGACGAAGGAAATAACCTCGTTACGGCGCTCATTCGGACCAATGAAATCCGGCTGGTCTTCGTAAAGCTTCAGCAGCTTGTCTTCATAGGCGGACAGCTTGAAGAAATAGCTCTCCTCCTCCACCCACTCCACAGGCGCTCCCTGCGGACCATAGCGTACGCCGTCGGCCCGCAGTTCCGTCTCTTCTTCCTGAAAATAGGCTTCGTCGCGAACGGAGTACCAGCCTGCGTAGCTGTCCTTGTAGATGTCGCCGTTCTTTTCCATCCGGCGCCACACTTCCTGCACGGTCGCGTGGTGACGCGCCTCGGTCGTGCGAATGAAGTCGTCGTTGGAGGAGTTCAGCAGCTTGCCCATCTCGCGGAATTCGCTGGAATTCCGCTCGGCCAGTTCCGCAGCAGTAATGCCTTCATTGCGCGCCGTCTGCTGCATTTTCTGGCCGTGTTCATCCGTTCCTGTAAGGAAGAACACGTCCTTGCCGTCCAGCCGCTGGAAGCGTGCCATGGCATCGGTCGCAATCAACTCATAGGCATGGCCGATATGCGGCTTGCCGTTGGGATAGGAAATGGCGGTCGTAATGTAGTAGGGCGTTTTTGAGGACATCAAAGCCAGCGTTCAGTTCGTGATTTCTATCGCCCGCGTCTTACCCCATGTTTCGGCATCGCGAAACAAGCAAGTTGCGTAATCTCAGCGGGCAATGTCTTCGAGCAGTGAAAGGATGGTCTGCTTGCGGTCCAGATTGTACCCTTGCGAGATCGAAATGCGTTCGCTGACCTCCGAGACCAGACGGGACACACGATCCGCTTGCCTCAGATCTCCCGCGAGAGCCGCATCGCGCGCTCGTCGCATCAGGTGGGTGGAAATGTGATCGAGGAAGAAACCGAAGATCACGTCATTGTCCTTGCCGGACAGGACATCGGCCAGTCTGTGCATTGCGCGCCGTGCCGAAGGTCCTTCCGCGGCAAGAATATCATCGAAGGCCGAGACGATCTCCGTGCCGCCATAGTTCAGGAGCTTCAGCGCCCGCGATACGCTACCGCCAGCAGAGGCAAGCACGTTCAACGCAGTTTGACCACCGTCCAGCTCGATCCGCAGGTGGCCAAGTGCTTGGGTAAGGTCGTCGGTCGAAAGCGGGTTGAGCTTCAGCGGCAGGCAGCGCGAGCGAATGGTGGGCAAAAGCTTGCCCGGCGCGTGACTCAGCACCAGAAATAATGAGCGCTTGGGCGGCTCTTCGAGGATCTTCAAAATGGCATTTGCAGCATTGCGATTGAGATCGTCGGCTGGATCGATAATCACGATACGCCAATTGCCAGTACCGGAGGTCTGCGAAAAGAAGTGCCCTGCCCGCCTCACCTCGTCAACGGTAATGGCGGTTTTCGTTTTCCCGGTTTTTTCGTCAACGGGTCGCGCAAGATGCAGCAGATTGTGCGATGCGCCCGACGCGATCTGCCGGCTGACCATACTGTCGAGATCAGGATCGGCCAGATGATCCGGCGCCTCTTCAGGGATGGGATGAGAGAGAACGTGATTCGCAAACCGGAAGGCAAGCGTAGCCTTGCCAATCCCTTCGGGGCCTTCGACGAGAATCGCGTGATGACTGCGCCCGGACTTGTAGAAGCGCGCCAGAAATTCCTCGGCCTGTTCATGTCCGAACAGACGGTTGTTCAGTTGCGGTGGGATTGCTCCATCCAGCACCGCGCCGCTCGTCTCGCTCATCGTTCCATGCCCGTGCCGCCGCGCTCTTGCATAATGGCATCCACCATGGCCATGATCTCGCTTGCGACCTCGTCCTCGGTCTGCTGTGCATCGATCAGGCGACAGCGTTCTGGGGCGGCTTCAGCAATTTCGCAAAACGCCTGCCTGCGCTTTTCGTGAACCTCGACCTCTTCCTTTTCAAAGCGATCTGGTGCGTCCGATGCGCCTTCCGCCTCGCCGCGCTGGCGTGCTCTGGCAAGGCCAACCGAAGCCGGAAGGTCCAGAATGATCGTCAGATCAGGACGAACTCCATCGATTGCGATTTCTTCCAGCGCATCGACGAAAGCCGCATCCAGATTTCCGGTTATGCCCTGATAGACTCGCGACGAATCAATGAAACGATCACACAGCACCACCCTGCCGGAGTTCAGCGCTGGCCGGATGACCTGCTCCACATGGTCGTTGCGTGCCGCGGCAAACAGCATGGCCTCCATGCGAACGCCAAAGCGTTCTGCCCCACCGGACAGCAGCACATGGCGAACGGCTTCCGCACCCGGCGATCCGCCCGGTTCGCGTGTCACCAACACATCATGGCCCTTGTCCTTCAGGCTCGCGGCAAGCCGGCGGATCTGGGTGGATTTGCCAGCCCCCTCGCCGCCTTCGAATGTCACGAACAAGCCAGTGGCTCCAGTCACGGTCATCATGTCTCCGGTGGCGCTGGTCGGTGCATCGTCCTGCACCGGCTGCTACCACGCAAAAATTGAATTTGATCGACTGGCCGCAAGATCACAGCCAGAAGAACATGAGTTCCAGTACGGCATCCGTGGCCTTTGACACAAGTCCGCCGACACCAACGGATTGATTTGCGTAGAGAGGAACCGACTTTATCTCGCGTTCGCCTTCCGAAATCCGGAGCGTTCCGATCTGCTGTCCCTGCTCGATGGGCGCACGCAAAGGCCAGTGATAGACGATACGCCCGGATAGCCGCTCCGGATTCTTGCTCGGCACATAGACATCCACCGAATCCTTGGCCACGAGATCGACATGCGAACGAGCGCCACCATAGACGGCGGCCTGCCCGATGACTTCCTGTGCCTTGAACACCGTTCTGGTTTCGAACGAACTCAGAGCCCATTCCAGGATCCGGCGCGATTCCTCTGAACGCTCCTTGTCGCTGGCAAGCCCGCCGAGCGCCATGAACAGTCGCGTACCGTTACGCTCTACCGAAGCGACGGCTGCGAAACCGGCACCTTCGGCATAGCCTGCTCCCAGTCCATCTATACCGATCCCCAGCGTAAGAAGCGGATTCTTGTTGCGCTGAAAAATCTTGTTCCACGTAAAGTCCGGCTGGCTATAGAGCTTGTAGAAATCCGGATAGGTCGTGTAAATGTGGCGGGCAAGTTCAACCAGATCACGCGCTGTCGTGCGGCTCTCCTGTTCGGGCAGACCGGTCGAATTGCCGAATGTGGTGCGCGTCAGCCCGAGGTCCTTCGCCCTGGCGGTCATGCGGGCTGCGAAGCTGGCCTCATTTCCAGAGATGCCTTCGGCGAGAATGATACAGGCATCATTGGCATTATGCACCACGACGCCGCGCACCAGATCCATCACCGGAATCTGGGATCGCAAAGCGGCAAACATGGTCGTCGTGCCAGATGGCGCGCCGCCGGTTCGCCATGCATTTTCCGATACAGGGAAGGTGTTGTCCGGCTGAAGCTCACCCTGCTTGAGGGCTTCGAACACCAGATCCATGGTCATGAGCTTGGCAAGTGAGGCGGGCGGAAAAGCCTGGTTCTCGTTCTGCGCGAGAAGCACCGTCCCGCTTTTTGATTCAACCAGATAGACTTGCTTCGCCTTCAGGTCTGCCAGGCCCTGCGCACCCGAAGGACTGGCAGTCAACAGGCCGCCAGCCATGGCGGCGACCATCAGAAGCGTCGAACGGGTATAGCCGCAAATCATGGTAAAACTCGCCAAGCGCATGCTTGCATAGCTAGCAGTGCAGTGGCGCCTGCGCAACCAAAGGATCAGCGCTTGGCAGGCTTTTGCCCTGCGGAATCGTTGACCTGTTGCATCATTCCGTCATCGCGAAGAATGACGTTTCCAAAAACCACCTGCGGCCCGCTTGGTGCGCGCTTTGCCGGTGCCGCATAGGCAGTTTCAGACGTGTAGGCCGGCGCAGCACTGCGCTTGACGGGCTGCACTGCGTTCTTGGGCTGAGGTGTTGCAACTGCCACTTGCGCGGGCTGAGGCGCATGAACGGGTGCCGCCACGGGCCTGGACGTCACTGGCGCAACAACGGGAGCGGCAGCCGCAACTTGCGGACGTGCATTGGGAAGATTGGCCGGTCTGTCACTCGGCTTCGGTGCGGAAATTGCCGCAGTCTGAACCGGCTTCGGAGCAGAAACAGCGGCGGTCTGCGCCATCACAGGCGCGGCGGGCATACGTGTTTCCGGCTTTGCTGCTTTAGGTGTGTTAGGGCGCGCCGCTGGGGTGGTCGTGCCGCCATTGCGGGCAAAGCTCTGCAACTGGTCGCCCAGCGGCTGGTTGGAAGCCACCATCACGCCTGTTGCGATCTGCGGGTCAGGATAGATACCTGGCAGGCGGCTGCCCTTACGCACATAGGATGCCATCAAGTACGGCATGTCGTGACCGCTGAGATCCGCCTTGCCGACGTACTGAACATTCACGCGTGCCGTGCCGATCCGCTTGAAGTCCAGCAGTTCAGCCGTCTTGTCGGAGACATCGATGATACGACCCGAATGGAATGGACCACGATCATTCACACGAACAACAACGGAGGAGCCGGTGTCCATGTTGGTCACGCGGGCATAGCTCGGCAGCGGGAATGTCGGGTGCGCCGCAGACAGGTGTTCGCTGTCATACACCTCCCCGTTAGCCGTGTACCGCCCGTGGAAGGCAGAACCGTACCAGGAAGCCAATCCAGTCTTGTTGTAATTGGGATCTTCCTTGGGAACGTAGACCTTGCCTTTGACCTCGTAAGGATTGCCCACCATGTAGCGGCCGCCACCCTTCGGTACGGGCTGGCCATCTGCTACCACGCGCGGACTGGCCTTCACGCCATATTCGCTCTCCGCAAAATATTCCTTACTTTTGGGCTTGTTCTTTTTGGCCGCTGTCGGCGTGTTGGATGTCGAAGCGCAGGATGCCATGCTTGCACAAACAAAGGCGACGCCAAGCCACTTTGCACCCAAAACGAGCTTATTCTTTCGCGAACTCAAACTCTTGCCCCACGCATAACACACTACACGCACCGTCCCAAAACGGCGAGCACGCAAGGGCCGAGACCCTGTCGCTCTCATGTGCCTGAAGTTTTGCCCTCAACGTGGCCAAATTGCGATCCAAAAGAGTGGATAATTAAAATTACTCGCAAATATGGTTAACATTTGACTAAAACCCCAAGGGTGCATCGCGACTGTTGGAGCCACTGTTCCGCTCGAGTGCGCGCCAATGTCTGACGATCACGTAAAATCAGTTGCGTGCGGTATGAGTGCAGTTGACGCAAGCCATCACATCACTATAAACCGCTCCAAACCGAGCCGTCGCGCTTTGCGTCGGCAGACATGGAAGAGTGTCCGAGTGGTTTAAGGAACCGGTCTTGAAAACCGGCGTGCGTGAAAGCGTACCGTGGGTTCGAATCCCACCTCTTCCGCCATGACCGCACCATTCTTTAGAGTGCGCGAGATTCAAAGCGACACCACATCCCGAGTTAGATTGCTACAGTGTGCCCGGTTCGGTCGGTGGTTCATCCCCGGTGAGAACCCAGCCGAGATTGCTGCGATGGCGGATGAAATCCCGGAATGTTCTGATTTTCGCCGGAAGATAGGCACTGTAAGAATAAACCGCATAAAGGGGTGGAGCGACGTTGATGACGCTCGGCAAAACAAGCTCCAGCCTGCCGCGCTTGAATTGTTCTTCCGCCAATATGGCGGGCAGAAACAAGAAGCCCATTGCTTTCTTTGCGCGGTGAGCTTTTTTGGGGCGCATCTCATGACGCCAATCTGAAGTCGTTGTATCGATAGACACACTCGGCGGGGTTTGTTTCAGGACGCCGGATGATGTGCTTGTCAGGGTTTTCCGTCAGTCGTTGCGAGCCGACGTAGACCGAACCGGCGTTCTAGAATCGTCAAGCTATCATGGATCAGCAAGGCCAGTGCCGCCACAAGCACCCCCCCCTGGAGAATGAAGGCGTAGTTGTAGCTTTGCAGACCTGCAACGATGACTTCGCCCAGCGTCTTTGCCGCCACCGTGGAACCGATCGTGGCCGTCGCAACGCTGATAACTGCGGATAGTCGAATGCCGGATATGATCAAGGGCATGGCGAGTGGCAGTTCAACCCGCATGAGCCTCTGTGGCTCGCTCATCCCGCTGCCTCGTGCCGCCTCGAGAACCGCTGGATCTATCGTGCGCAGCGCCGTCAGCGCATTCTCGAAGATCGGAAGAAGGCCATAGAAGATGAGTGCTACGAGGGTGGGGCCGTTGCCGAACCCCAGAACCGGCACGCAAAGGGCCAGAACTGCAACGGGCGGAAACGTTTGGCCGATTGAAACGATGCTGCGGGAAAGAGGCAGAAAATCACTACCGACCGGCCGCGTGACGAAAATGGCGGCGCTGATAGCCAGGATGGCAGCTACCGTCGTCGCGGCAAGAACCAGGGCCAGATGTTGGAGCAGAAGAGACAGCAGATTGCCCTGAAGGTAGATGACCGGCATGTTCTGATCGACAAGCAGCCGAAGAGCCGGTTCAAACCATTCCGGCCTCACAAGAAAGGCCAGAATGCCGAGGCCGAATAGCGCTCTTGTCAACGATCCCGCCGCGATCTGCATCATCGCTCCGCCGCCGCCGCAAGCAGGCGCGAAAGCGTTACCCGCCGTGGTGCGTTTCCATCTGGCTGGGCAATGGGCGCCGCATCACGTCCGCTCCAGAGAAGGTCTGACAAGGCTTCGCGCTGGGTCAGATCCGCGGGCAAAGCTGCGCCAGCGGCCTGCCCATCTTCGGCAATTGCGTCGATGCCATTCAAGGACAGGAGACGGAAAGCGCGCTCTGCCTGCCCCACCATTTCCGCCACGAATGAATCCGCTGGATGCGTCAAAAGCGTTCGCGGTTCTGCATACTGCAGCAACTTGCCCGCATTCATCACGGCAATCCGATCGGAAAGACGAAATGCTTCGTCCATGTCGTGGGTCACAAGCAGAATTGTCATGCCGAGTTTACGCTGAATATCCCGCAAATCGCTTTGCGCCTTGGCCCGGATGATCGGATCGAGCGCGCCAAAAGGTTCGTCCATCAGCAGCAGGTCGGGCTCTGCCGCAAGGGCGCGTGCTACACCGACGCGTTGCTGCTGACCGCCGGACAGTTCATGCGGATATCGCCGCGCGAAGCTGTCGAATTCCAGCTGAAAAAGGGCCAGCAGTTCGCGCACCTTTTGCTCGATCTTTGCTCTATCCCATTTCAGGAGACGCGGTACCGTCGCGATGTTGTCGTAGACCGTTTGGTGCGGGAAGAGGCCGTGTCCCTGGATGACATAGCCTATTCGCCTCCGCAATTCGTGGGGCTGTGTGCCTGTTATATCCTGCCCGTTGATTTTGATCTGCCCGGAGGTTTGGTCGATCAGGCGATTGACCATGCGCATGAGCGTGGTCTTGCCGGAGCCGGATGTGCCCACGATCGCGGTGATCGTCGACGCTGGAATCTGCATCGAAACCCGGTCCACGACAGCGCGCCCATCGTAAAGTTTGGAGATCTCGTCTATCTCGATCATGCGGTGGCAATCTCCTTGCGAGCGCGGGTGGCAAGTTCGGTCAACGCGTCCATGATCACGGCGGCACAGAGGGCAAGCGCGACAGTTGGCAGCGCCCCAAGCAGCACAAGATCCGTCGCAGTCTGCCCTATTCCCTGAAAAACGAAGACGCCGAAGCCGCCACCGCCAATGAGTGCCGCGATCGTCGCCATGCCGATGTTTTGCACCAATACAATGCGAATGGCCGTGAGGATGGCGGGCATGGCAAGCGGCAACTCTATCCGTCGCAGGATCTGGCCATCGGTCATGCCAAGGCCTTTGGCAGCATTGCTGACGGCAGCATCCACGCCAACCAGGCCGCTCACCGTATTGGCCACGATGGGAAGAAGCGCATAAAGAACGAGCGCGATGAAGGCGGGTGCGGCTCCGATACCCCGGATGCCGAGTTCGGATGCGCCAGGCAGATTTGCCGCTATCCAACCGAGCGGCGCAATCAGCAGTCCGAAGAGCGCGATCGATGGAATGGTCTGAATGACATTGAGAACGTTCAGTATCGCGGCTCTCAAACGCTCGACCCGGTAGCACAGAATGCCAAGCGGCAATCCGAAGGCAAAGGCAATCACAAGCGATCCGACTGCAAGCGCCAGATGTCGCCAACCTTCGCGCCAGAAGCTGTCGGCTCGGCTTGAAAACTCTTTCAAGAGAGAAAGCTCATTCCAGACGCCGATTCTCGCCAGCAGCCCGAGTAGCGCGAGGCCGGCCAGGAGAAGGAGAATTCTGGCCAGTGGTCTTGGACGCAATCGGGCCAGCGCATCAATCAGCAGCATCGCAAACGCAAACAGCAGCATCCAGAAACCGGTCGCCGTCGAGACGCGCGCAAAACTATTGCCTTCCGGCGTCAGAAAGCTGGCTGCGAGGCCGATCGCGATGAGCACCGTGACAAGACCAAGGCATGCCGCGGTCATTCGGACCAGCACGCCCGCTTTCAAGATCGCGCTTACGAGCACGGCAATGACTACCAGCATCAAACAGGCGGCGGCCCATGTGGGCAAGGCCGAGAAAACCCAAACCGGCTGTCCCTGTACGATCCGGTTGGCCTTGAACGTGACGAACGGGACAAACAGGAGTGTTGGCATGGCGATAAGCGCGATGACAACCCCCAGTTTGTCGATCTTCTGTTTGATCAAATCCGCGCTACCCGTTTTACGTTTCCCGAACGGAGCCGGAGGCTGATCCGGCTCCTCGATCAATGCATAGTATTACTTCAGAAAGCCGTTCTTCTTCAGAAAATCATCGGCCACCGCCTTGGCAGGTTCGCCACCCAATTGAACGCGTCCATTCAGTTCCTGCAACGTCACGAGATCGAGCTTGGCGAAAACCGGCTTGAGGATTTCCTCGATCTTCGGGTTCTTCTTGAGAACGTCTTCACGAATGACGGGCGCGGGCTGGTAGACCGGCTGCACGCCCTTGTCGTCTTCCAGAACCACGAGCCCGGATGGCGCAATGCCACCGTCGGTACCGTAAACCATGGCAGCATTTGCGCCATTGGTCTGATTGGCCGCCGCCGCGATTGTCGCAGCCGTATCGCCACCGGAAAGCGTAATCAACTGGTTGGGCTGGAGCTTGAAGCTGTAGGTCGTCTGGAAGGCTGGCAAAGCTGCAGCGGAATTGACGAACTCCGCAGATGCCGCGAGAACGACCTGCCCGCCACCCGTCACATATTTCCCGAAATCCGAAAGCGATTTCAGCTTGTTCTTGTCGGCCACATCCTTACGCAGGGCAATCGCCCAGGTGTTGTTGGCCGGTGATGCTGAAAGCCAGACCACCTTGTTGGTATCGTAATCCAGCTTCTTTACGGTCTCGAACGCCTTTGCCGCATCCTTCCAGGCAGGATCGTCCGCCTTGTTGAAGAAGAACGCGCCATTTCCCGTATACTCCGGGTAGATGTCGATTTCCCCTGCCAGAAGCGCCTTGCGCACGATCGGCGTTGCACCCAGTTGCAGGCGATCGGTCGCCTCGATGTTGTTGGCCTTCAACATGCTGAGAATGATGTTGCCCAGCACGCCGCCTTCGGTGTCGATCTTCGAGGAAACGACGACCTGGGCCTGTGCCGCTGTCACCGATAGTCCAAGCGCCACAACGAGGGCGCTGATGTGTTTGCGGATGGCAGTCATTGAAAATCCCTTCCCCGGATCAAGCCATGAAAAAACGTGTACAGACGAAAACGCACGGACTGGCGCCAGCGGATCTGGACCGGGCTTCATCTAGTGCAAGGATTGCAACTGGCGAGGCGCAGTGAGCGAATTTCCGATCCTCCTACGCGGGATCCATCGCAATTGTTACGCAGCTCGCAGCGTATTCTGCAATTCTCATGCTGGGTAGAAGAAGCAACCTCCACAATCCATACATCCATCTTCACACTTAAAGCCGAGACTGATATGTTCCATATTTGTTCTAAATATGCAACCGATGGAAATGGCCGTGCAGGTGTCTGCAGAAAATCAGTTGGTCGATGTCACAAAGTCGGCGTCGACATACGTGATCCGCAAGATCATCCATGTCGATATGGATGCCTTCTACGCATCTGTGGAGCAGCGAGATAACCCGGATCTGAGAGGCAAGCCGGTTGCCGTTGGCGGGGCAGCAGCGCGCGGTGTCGTGGCCGCCGCCAGCTACGAGGCGCGCAAATTCGGCGTGCATTCCGCCATGCCCTCGGTAACGGCGGCGCGCAAATGTCCAGACCTCATTTTCGTCCGCCCGCGCTTCGAGGTCTACAAGGCCGTGTCGCAGCAGATCCGCGAGATCTTTGCGGAATATACGCCGCTCATCGAGCCGCTCTCGCTGGATGAAGCCTATCTCGATGTAACCGAGAACCTGAAGGACATGCCGATCGCGACGGAAATTGCTCTGGAAATTCGCCAGAAGATCAAGGCTGTCACAGGCTTGAATGCCTCGGCGGGCATCTCCTACAACAAGTTTCTGGCCAAGATGGCGAGTGACCTGAACAAGCCCAATGGTCAGGCCGTCATCACGCCCCGCAACGGCCCGGCATTTGTGGAACAGCTTCCGGTGAAGAAGTTTCACGGCGTCGGTCCCGCAACGGCGGAGAAAATGCACCGGCTCGGCATCCATACCGGCGGCGACCTCAAGACGAAATCGCTCTCCTTCCTGACCGATCATTTCGGCAAGTCCGGCCCCTATTTCTATGGTATCGCGCGGGGCATCGACAATCGTCAGGTGAAGCCGGATCGCGTGCGCAAATCCATCGGTTCGGAAGATACGTTCGCGGCCGATATCAGCGACCTTGGTGCTGCAAAGGCGGAACTTGCGCTGCTTGTCGGCAAGATCTGGGCCTATTGTGGCGCCCGCAACATGACCGCCAAGACAGTCACGCTGAAGGTCAAGTACAGCGATTTCCAGCAGATCACCCGCAGTCGCACCCAAACATTGTGCTTCGTCAACGAGGCAGAGGTTCTGGGCGTATCGGAGTCGCTTCTGGAAACCGTCTATCCGTTTCGCAAGGGTGTGCGATTACTCGGCGTCAAGCTGTCCAGCCTCAGCGAGGAAGCAACAGAACCGTCCGCCCAACTCCCGCTTTTTATGTAACTGGTCTAGAACAGCCCGGGATCACCCTTCCGTTTTATTCCGCCGCCTTGGGAAGTTCCACTTCCAGCTCATAGGTATAGCCGTCGAGCATGGAATAGGCCTGTTCAATCACTTTGATCTCACCCTCGGCCTTGGTAATGGCATCGGCAATCGTATCGCAACGGGCTGTCAGCATGCGGCCTATGACGTCGCTGTCCGGGCGCTTGCCCATGCGGTCCATATGGTTGCGAATGCGCCCGCGATGGCGCTCCAGTTCCAGAATATGAAAACGCGTATTGACGATCCTGTCTGTCAATTTGCGGCGCATGGCGGCAATCGGGTCGAAGCTGCCGGGTGCCCGCTCGTCGAGAATGATCTCGTTGACCAGCGTGTCCAGGACCAGCAGTCCTTCCAGATCCTTGCTGTCGGTCAGTTGCGGATCATAACCCGTGTCATCGTAAACCTTGCGGCGCACGGGATCGAGCAGCAGTTCATAAGATGCCGTCAGCTTCGAAAATGCGTCCACATCACCACCTGCATCCGGATGTGCTGTCTTTGCACGGGAGCGGTAGGCGGTTTTAATGGCTGCGCCGTCTGCATCGCGCGCCACGCCCAGCATCTTGTATGGGTCGATCACGGTTCCACCTGGTGCAAGATTTTCCAAGGTCACCCTCTCGTACTGCGTCACATCGCTCGCCTCAACCCCTCGCCGCATCTTGTGGCGAAACAGCGGCCAGCACCTCTTTTTCCCCATCATTTGCAGCAACAGGCACACGCCCTGCCAGCAATCGGGGCACCCGTCCCTGAGCGACCGGCGCCATGATGAAGCTTATGACCAGGAAGGGCAAGAGCACGGCAAAGCTTGCGGGAAGCCCGGCATGTTCCGCAACGAACCCGAGCAGCGGTGGAACGCCGATATTCGAAAGCAGAAGCGTCAGCGAGAGTGCGGCCAGATTGTCTGCCGGCTGCCCCTGCCCCCGTTCGATCGCCGTGGCCACGGCCAATGGGAATGCAAGCGCAACACCACATCCGATCAGGAAGAGCGCAACCCCCGCCTGCCAAAGGCCCTGCGCAGACAAGAGCAGCGCGATCCCAACAGCGACTCCGCTTGCAGAGCCGCGAACCAGCGTCTTGGCGCCGAACTTCTCCCGCAGCTTGTCTCCCACCAGCCGCGTGGCGCCCATGCCGACGGTAAACAGCGCATAGAGAATGCCGGCGGTCGCGGGATCGGCGGAAAGAACTTCCCGAAGGTAGAAAATCCCCCAGTCGTACACGGCCCCTTCGCTGATGCAGATGCCGAAGACCATGACGCAGATGAGAATGATGATGCGATCCGGCAACACGAAAACCTGTCGCTTTCCCGCCGTCGCCGCAAACTGCATGTCGGGCGGCGCGATGCGCCAGACCGTAAAGCAGCAGAGGAAAACCACGAGCACCGCACCGGACTGGTGCAGGAACGGGCTGAGCCCTGCTTCCGCCAGATACCCCGACGCCAGCGAACCGATCAGAAGACCGATCGACCAGAAACCATGGCTTCGCGAAAGCACCTTCTTGCCCGTCCGCTGCTCGATCCCGGTGGCGATCATGTTGGCTGCGACATCCTGAATGGTGCGCAGGAAACCAAACAGCAGGAAGCAGAGAAAGAACCCCCAGAAGGGCGTGATGGTCAGGAACGGCGTCGTCAGCGCCGCAGCCGAAAGCAGAAGCGGTGCGGCCACACGAGGGGTCAGCGCGTTCACCACGCGCCCTGCAACGGGCAGCGCCAGGAAGGTGCCAATCGGCGCGCCAAGAAGCGCAAGGCCAAGCCAGGCCTTGTCCACGCCCAGGCTTTGCTGGATCGCAGGCAGACGGGTGAACAATGTAACGAAGACAATGGCGTTGCAGAAAAACAGCAACGCCGGAGCGCCAAGGATTTTCATGTCGAGATAACCGGGAGGGAGTGCGAACCAACGAATCTCACTTCGCTGTGGCGGAAACAAGATCGCCGCCCAAACCAATGCATGATCGGATTCTGAATTATCGCCGTAGTTGCGTCTCGGAAACAGTTTGTGTCGGCTTTGTGAAGGTATGCGCGGTTTCCCCTCTTCACCTCGGCAAAAACTGGATTATCCTGTCACTCTATCTTCGAGGAGAACGCGCATGGCATTTCGACTCGCATTCGCTCTTGTTGCCCTCGTCCTTGCTTTCGTGCGCCCGGCTTCGGCGGAAGATCCGGTCGCGGAAGCGCAGAAAATCATCGCTGATCAGATCAAGGCCCTGAAGACCGATGACGCGCGCACCGCCTACTCCTTCGCATCGCCCGGCATCCGCAGCATGTTTCCCGATGAGCGGGTTTTCCTCACCATGGTGCGTGAGAAATACGAGCCGCTTTATCACGCCGTGAACTATGCCTTCGGTCGGTCCAAGCTTGTCGGCGGCGGCGAGGTCGTATTCCAGGAAGTCATTCTGACAGGTCGCGGAACGAAGGATTTCACAGCGATCTACGACATGCGCCTGCAGGATGATGGCACCTACAAGGTGAATGGCGTTCGAATGCTGGCCAAGACCACCAGTCAGGGAATCTGAACTGTTTCGCTCGTCGATCTTATCAATCGCGTCTATCCGGCAGCGGCTGGTCAATGACGCATGCGAGTTTCGGCGCCGAAAGATGCGTAATTGCGAAAGGCTCAAGATCAAGCTGGGCAGTTGCAAGCGTTGCAGCGCCTTGATCAATAGTCTTCGCTGGTATTCGCGCCGCACTTCGCCCTGAAAGCAGCAGTTTGAGCACTGCAAATGCAAAGCCCGGCGGCACGATCAGCCATAGCGCCTTGATGATATCCGGCGAGGCTCGGAAGGTGGCCAGCAGGTCGGCAGCGAGATTGTAATTGTCCATGGCTTTGACGCCTCCCGGTCTACGCGTCTTCAAGGCGCGGAACACGGGCAGCCGGTGAACGACCAAAAGCCCGCCCACCGACACGCCGCATCGTGTAACACGCAGTGTTTGAAACGGAGGAGAAGGCGCGCCAAAGGCCAAGTTGCTTGGAAGCCTCTGGCGGCCGGGGAGTTCGAAAAATCGCCGAAAAACGACCGCCCTGACCTTTAGGTGCAAGCACCTTGGACATGCGTCAGGGCCTCCCCAGCCATAGAAGGTGGAGAGCTTATAAGCCAAGCTCAATCACTCAGCCACCAACCAGTGACTGAGAGGGCATCTCGTATCGCGGATGCCAGCCGTTCTCGGAGGGGTTTTCGACGCCCCGGAACCGGCCCGTTACTTCCGGTTCCGCAGTCAGTCTATGCCGCCGAGGTTGCATCTGCAATTGCAAGATGTGGGGGATTTATTCCGTGGTTGCGCATGCAATCAGGTGGTTGAGAGATGGAGGCAGGTTCAATCCCATGGTACACGGCCCGAATGGCTTGGCTTTTAGATAAGGCCCCTCCCCAACCCTCCCCACAAGGGGGAGGGAGCAGGTTGAGTACGCCGCATCCATCGTAAATTACGAAAAGAAAACAGGGGTTTGCCAAGGACGCGAGCGGACTCCCTCCCCCTTGTGGGGAGGGCGCAGGTTGAGTACGCCGCAGCCATCGTAAATTACGAAAAGAAAACAGGGGTTTGCCAAGGACGCGAGCAGACTCCCTCCCACAAGAGGGAGGGCGCAGGTTGAGTACGCCGCAGCCATGGTAATTTACGAAAAGAAGACAGGGGTTTGCCAGGAATGCAGGTGGACTCCCTCCCCCTTGTGGGGAGGGTTGGGGAGGGGATCTTTTCATGCGTCGAGCACTCAGGTCCGATCCGACCCACCTACGTTCGAAAAAATCGTCGCCCTTCGCCAATATTTTTTCGCCCCTCACTCCGCCACCCTATTCCACTCATGTTTCACTGCTCCCGTTCCGCAACGGTTACACCAGCAGGCGTGCTGGCGATGCGGGACCGGCGCGGGTGTGAAGGGCAAGACGCAAAACCTTCACCTCCGGGTTCGCGGAAAATGGTCTCCCTCTGGCGACACGGGGGAAATGGCAGGCGACGGATTCCAGCCTGTTGTTTCATCTCCGAACTGGCGCGTCAGGCGTGCCTGTGTGGCACACATGGGGAATGGTGTCGGGAAGGTCTGTCGGGTCAAGTCCGCCGGATCACCGGGAGCCGATAGGTTTCAACAAACCTTTCCGGCAGCCATTCTAGGCAGAGAGACCGAAGTCGCGGGCATAAACCGCTGAACGGGGCGCTGAGAGGTGTCACCTATACTACTTCTACGAGGCAGCTTTCAGTGCCCCGACCGCATACCCCGTACCCCTGACACGGATACGGCCCGCACTGACCCTCATGCCACGGGCAGGTTCTGCCGCGTGAGCGCGAAGTCGCGTCTGCTCTTTGACAATCGGTCTCAGTCTTCTCAATCGTCGCCGCGCGCCCAAGCTTCCTGCGTTTCCGCCATGAAATCCTCGAAGCGCCCTTCTGCAATCGACTTGCGAATCCCCTGCATCAGCTCCTGATAATAGGAAAGATTGTTCCAAGAGAGCAGCATGCCGCCGAGCGCTTCATTGGAGCGCACCAGGTGGTGCAGATAGGCGCGGGAATAATCGCGCGTCGCCGGGCAGCTGGATTGTTCGTCAAGCGGACGCATGTCCTCGGCGTGCTTGGCGTTGCGGATGTTGACCTTGCCCTTGCGGGTGAAGGCCAGACCGTGGCGACCGGACCGGGTCGGCATGACGCAGTCGAACATATCGATACCGCGTGCCACCGATTTGATGATGTCGTCCGGCGTACCGACGCCCATCAAGTACCGCGGCTTCTCGGTCGGCAGGACCGGCAGCGTGATGTTCAGCATGTCGAGCATGACATCCTGCGGCTCGCCCACCGCAAGACCGCCCACCGCATAGCCTTTCAGGTCGAGCTGTTTCAAACCTTCCGCAGAGCGAATGCGCAAGTTTGGCTGATCGCCGCCCTGCACGATGCCAAACATAGCCTTGCCCGGCTGGTTGCCGAAGGCCACCCGGCAGCGTTCTGCCCAGCGCAAGGACAACTCCATGGCGCGTTCGATTTCCTTCGGCTCAGCCGGAAGCGCCACACATTCATCAAGCTGCATCTGGATATCGGAATCCAGCAGGCCCTGTATCTCGATGGAGCGTTCCGGCGACATATGATGCAGCGAGCCATCGATATGGCTCTTGAAGGTCACGCCCTGCTCATCCAGCTTGCGCAGGCCGGAAAGCGACATGACCTGGAAGCCGCCGGAATCGGTGAGGATCGGTTCCGGCCAGCGGATCAGTTCGTGCAGGCCACCAAGGCGCGCCACCCGCTCCGCGCCGGGGCGAAGCATCAGGTGATAGGTGTTGCCGAGAATGATATCGGCACCGGCGTCCCGCACCTGATCCAGATACATGGCCTTGACCGTGCCAACCGTACCGACAGGCATGAAGGCGGGCGTACGGATGGTGCCGCGCGGCATGGTAATTTCGCCAAGCCGCGCCTTGCCGTCAGTGGCCTTGAGGTTGAACGTGAAGTTCTCGGTCATCGTGAATCGTTCCGGAAAAGCAGGCTGGAATCGCCATAGGAATAGAAGCGATAGCCTGTGGAAATCGCATGATCGTAAGCCGCGCGCATCGTCTCGTAACCGGCAAAAGCGGAAACGAGCATGAACAGCGTCGAGCGCGGCAGGTGGAAATTGGTCATCAGCGCATCGATGATCTTGAAGCGGTAACCGGGTGTGATGAAGATATCCGTCGCGCCGCTCCAGGCCTTCAGGCTGCCATCGTCAGCTGCGGCACTTTCCAGAAGACGCAGCGATGTCGTGCCAACGGAGACGATCCGCCCGCCCCTCGCCCGCACGGCGTTCAGAGCATCGGCTGTCGTTTGCGAAACATAGCCGATTTCGGAATGCATCTTGTGTTCGGTCGTATCATCCGCCTTGACCGGCAGAAATGTTCCCGCGCCCACATGCAGCGTCACGAAATGCCGCTCGATCCCCGCCGCATCGAGGGCTTCAAAGAGATCCGGCGTGAAATGCAGTCCGGCGGTCGGGGCAGCAACAGCGCCCTCTTCCCGCGCATAGATGGTCTGGTAATCCTTGCTGTCCTGCGCATCTTCCGGTCGCTTGGCGGCAATGTAAGGCGGCAGCGGAATATGCCCGACAGCCATGATTGCCTCATCCAGCGCCGGACCGGACAGATCGAAGCGAAGCGTCACTTCGCCACCGTCGCCCTTGTCTTCCAGCGTCGCGTCCAGGCTGCCAAGAGCGCAGGTTTCCGCCGAATGGCCGAAGTGAATGCGGTCGCCGATCTTCAGGCGCTTGCCCGGCTTGGCGAAAGCCTTCCAGACATCCGGCTCGGTGCGCATGTGAAGCGTCGCAGAAACGGCGATATCGGGCGCGCCTTCACGGGTTCGAACACCTTCCAACTGGGCGGGAATGACTTTGGTATCGTTGAAGACCAGCGCATCTCCCGCTCTCAGAAAGCGCGGCAGATCGCGCACGATCTGGTCCGACAACACGGTTTCACCCTGCGGCTGAACCAGCAGCAACCGCGCGCTATCCCGCGGATTGGCGGGTCGCAGTGCAATGTTTTCCTCTGGCAGATCGAAATCGAATAGATCGACGCGCATGTGCAAAAGCCGTTCGTTGGATCGGGGATGCTCAAAATCAGGCACGCTGATAAAGGCATCATCCCAAAAAGAAAAGCGCCCCGGCCACACCGGAGCGCTTCAATTCGCTCACGATGGAGAGATCAGGCAGCGATATCCGCAGCAACCTTCATCGAAACGATGGAGTCCGGATCGGAAACAGGCTCGCCCTTCTTGATCTGGTCGATGAAGTCCATGCCTTCAATGACCTGACCCCAGACGGAGTACTGCTTGTTCAGCCATGGAGCATCGGTGAAGCAGATGAAGAACTGCGAGTTGGCCGAATTCGGGCTCTGCGAACGGGCCATGGAGCAGGTGCCGCGAACATGCGGAACAGCCGAGAATTCGGCCTTCAGGTCCGGCTTGTCGGAGCCGCCCATACCGGCACGAGCCGGGTTGAAGCTCTCGCCGCCCTTCTTGCCGAACTTCACGTCGCCGGTCTGGGCCATGAAGTCTGCGATGACGCGATGGAAGACAACGCCGTCATAGGCGCCTTCACGGGCCAGTTCCTTGATGCGGGCAACGTGGCCCGGTGCGAGATCCGGCATCAGAGCAATGACAACCTTGCCCTTTGTCGTTTCCATGATGATGGTGTTTTCCGGATCCTTGATCTCGGCCATAGTCACTCTCCTTCTATGCGGAATGTCCGCCCTTTACTTGCCGACGGTGACCTTGATCATCCGGTCGGGATCTGAAACTTCGCCGTTGCCGCCTGCGCCGCGCTTGATCTTGTCGACATTTTCCATGCCGGAAACGACCTTGCCGATTACGGTGTACTGACCGTTGAGGAATGAGCCCGGTGCGAACATAATGAAGAACTGCGAGTTTGCGGAATTCGGATCCTGCGAACGCGCCATGCCCACAGTGCCGCGCTCGAACGGCACCTTGGAAAATTCGGCAGGAATATTCGGCAGATCGGAGCCGCCCATTCCGGCGCGGCGGGCGTCAAAGCCCTTCGTCAGATTGCCGAACTTCACGTCGCCGGTCTGCGCCATGAAACCGTCGATTACGCGGTGAAAGGCAACATCGTTATACTTGCCTTCCGCGGCCAGCTTCTTGACCTGCGCCACATGCTTCGGCGCAATTTCCGGCATCAACTGAACGACCACTGGACCATTCTTCAACTGGATCGTCAGGAAATCGTCGGTAGCCGCAAAGGCCTGCGATGCAACTGAAGCCGCGGCCAGTACGCCAGCGAATGCGAGAGAAAGAAGCTTCATCGTGAACTCCGTTTGAAAAAGATCGTCAGCTTGCGAACCGGGATGACAAAGCGCCAGCGACGCAAGCCGGTACGAACGAGCTTACATCACCGCCCATTTTCGCGATCTGACGAACCAATGTGGCCGTTATGGGTCTGGAAGCAACGCTGGCTGGCAGAAACACGGTCTGGATATCCGGCGCCATTTCGGCATTCATCCCGGCCATCTGCATTTCATAGTCGAAATCGGTGCCATCGCGTAATCCACGGATCAGCAGGCGGGCATTGTGCGCCCTCGCCGCATTGATCACGAGACCATCGAAAGAGATCACGTCGAGCGAATCTGTACGGCCCGGCAACGCTTCCGTCAAAGAGGTCCGGATCATTGCGGCACGCTCTTCGAAGCTGAACAAAGGTACCTTGCCGGGATGGACGCCGATGCCGACGATAACGCGCTCGGCAACGTTCAACGCCTGAACAAGCACATCCAGATGGCCGTTTGTCATGGGATCGAAGGATCCGGGATAGAAAGCGCTCGTCAAGCATACCTCCAGCGTCGCGTTCGCCTTGTGTCATGGACTGCCACGAATCGCAAGACAGCGCACCCCGCAGCGGTTGAACGCCAGATGAATGCGGTGTTCAAACCCGTTTCAGACGCACTCTGATTAAGTGGGATCATCCAAGGCAGAGGCAAGGACGCCCTGACTGGAGATGGGGAAAACGATGTTGATCTTGCTGATGGCTGTCGCAGTTCTTGCTTCATTTGCTGTGGAACTTGCAATCGAGGCGATCCGCGAGAACTGGAACGAGATGGAATCCTGAACGCCAGATGAACGGCGCTTTCAGGGTCGCTTCAGAGCCCGTCGTTTAACCATTCTTTCATACTGGTGCGGAACCGGTTCGCGTTTAGCGCGTTCTGGTCATGAAAAAGGAATTCGGAGATGTTCGCCAAGAAGAAAACGGCAATGCCGGACACCATTACGATGATCAATCTCGTATGGACCGCCGTTATCGCAGTCATGATGACCGCTACTGTGACACTCTACCAAGACCGAAATGAAACTCAGGCTGTGAAGTACACGCAGCTGACCAGTCAACACTACGGACAGCCCTATTACTGAGAATAGGGCTCCTTGATCAGAAGGGAGATGCCTATGTACGTTACCATGATTGCACTTGCTGGATTGATCAGCACCATGTTCGTAGCGACAGTGGCATCCACCATCAGCGAGTTGCGCCGAGAGCAAGCCAATCTCCGAGCCTTCGCAAAGCGCCACAGCGCCTTCTGATCAACGATGATTCTGAGATATTTCGAGAGGCTCCGGCACGATAAGCGCCGGAGCCTTTTGTGTATCTTATTTCGCAGTGATCAGCGTGACGCGGTCGCCATTCGGATCGTCCGGGTTCATCGACTTGTTGACCGCGTAAACGCCGCCCTTACCATCCGCCACCACGTGGTTTGCAAAGGGTGCGATCGGAAGGTTGGCGACGATCTTTCCGTTTGCATCAACGACAGTCACCGTACCCGCATCGCGGCTGCTCACATAAGCATGCTTCTTGACCGGTTCGAAAGTGACGTTGAGCGAACCGGCGCCCACTGCAACATTGTGAAGCGTCTCGCCCGTCTTGCCATCGAGAATCAGCAGGTTGTCGCTGCCCTGCCCGGCTACGAAAATGCGGTCATCAGCTGCATCGTAGGCAATGCCGATCGTCGAGAGACCGCCCTTGACCGGCAGAACCTTGTCCACCTTGCCAGCGACCGAATCGATGATTGCTACCTCATTTGTCGAGAGGCTGATGACGAACACCTTGCCGCTGATCGGATCGAAATCGATGCTCGCGGGGGAGAATTTCTCGCCGCGAACCTTGGACTCGATCTTCACCGATGGCAGCTTTTCCAGCGTGTTGGTATCAAACACAGCCACCTCCGGCTCTCCGACCTGGCTGACATAGGCCTTGCCATCCTTCTCGTCGATTTTCACATCGCGCGCATGCTGGGCAAGCCCTGGCTCGAACTGCTTGACCAGCGAAAGGTCTGACTGCTTGTAGACCGCAACCGTATTCTGACGGGTATTAGTCACCCAGACCGTACCCTTTGCATCGTCCACACCCAGACCGTAAACTGCGTGTACACCGCCGTCTTTTGCGTCGGCAGGCTTTCCGCGAGCAACGACTTTCAGCGTCTCAGGATCCAGCTTGAGGATCTCCGATGTCTTGACGGGTGGGCGACCGACCGCGGACGTAACAAAGACCGCATTGCTCTTTTCACTGACGCCGATCTGATAGAGGCCGGGCGAAAGTTTCTCGGACGAAAGCGTGAACTTGTCCTCACCGGACAGCGGGACCTTCGGCGAGATCTTCAGCTTTGTGATGTCTGCAAAATAGGGCGAATCGGTCGTCACGATCAGCGGATAAGTTCCGACGGCTGCATTTTCCGGCAGCTTGAATTTGCCCTCGAACTTGCCTTCCTGGTCGGCAGTGAAACCGTTTTCGCTCAGCGCAACCGCACCTTTCAGCAACTGGACCTTTTGACCCGGCTTGAAGTTCTGCCCCTGCACAGACACTTCTCCGCCCGAGAACAATGGCTGGCCGCGTGTTGCGGAACCAAGCCGGACCTGACCCTTGTAGTCTTTCTCCGGCTGTTCAAAGGCGACCTGCGCGAAGGCGCTGGTCATGCCGAGCAACATGGCGCCCGTGAGGATTGCCACCCGTGCCACACCGGTGCGCAGGATGATTTGGCTTGATCTCGAAAGTTTCGTCATTGGTTTTATCCTGTGATGACTGTGATGGATCGAAGGAAATGCGGCATGGGTTGAACCCTGCCCGACAGCTTGAGATGCCTGCGATCAGGCCCGCATCGTCGCGCCACCATCGACATAAAGATCCGTCATGGTGATGTGGCTGGCCTGATCGGACAGAAGAAAGAGGACCGAATGCGCGACATCTTCGGGTGTCGCGAGTTTTTGCAGCGGAATGCCGGTCTTGAACTGCTCCGGCAATCCCGCAATCACGCGCTCTGCGCCACGCTCGTCTGCCCACATGCCCGTTTGCATCGGCGTGAGGGTGGAACCGGGCGCAACGATGTTGCAGCGGATGCCGTGCGGCGCGAGTTCGAGGCCAAGGCATCGGGTAAACATCGTGGCCGCCGCCTTCGAGGCTGCATAGGCAGCCATTGCCTGCCTTGGAATTCCGGCGGCATTGGAGCTGACGGTGACCATTGCTCCGCGTTTGCGAGGCAGCATGACACGCGCAAGAGCGCGCGAGACATGAAAAACGCCATCCGTGTTGACCGCAAAAATGTTCCGCCAGGATGCATCATCCGTGTCTACCACCTTGGTCGTGGACAGAATTCCGGCGACGTTGATCCCGAGATCGATCGGCCCAAGCTGATCTTCGATTTCATTGACCAGCGCACCAACGGCCGCACTGTCTCGAACGTCGAGTTCAAGCAGCGTGACGTCGCTCGTATGTTCTGGTCCGATTTCAAGCGGATGATTGGCATTGTGATCGGTGGCGACGACATGAGCGCCCGCTTCTACGAGCAGTTTCACGACTGCAGCTCCGATGCCGCCAGCTGCGCCGGTGACAAGAGCGCGTTTTCCCTGAATGCCTGTCAACTGCATCAGGCGGTTCCTTTCTTTTCAAGCAATGTGAGTCTGGACAGGATTTCAGGCGCGATGGTCTGAACAGCGCCGGCCGAGGTCATCTGCGGATGAAGGCATGCGACATCGACTGTCTCGACTTCCGCGCAATAGGCAGCCCAGAGCGCCGGATTCAGGTTCATGTCCTTGTGATCCAGCGCAGCGCGGAAATGCGTGAGCGTGCCATCGAAACGTTTGTGGTAGTGCCCACGGACCAGCCGGTTCGTATCGAGGACCGACCGGATAACGCCGCCCAGGGCAGCGTCCGGCAGTCCGCCTAGCGAGCTGCCGTCCTGTTTCAAGAACGCGATGATCGCGTCCTTCGTGACGAGTTCCGGGTGTTCAAGCGGATCGTGACCGGCAATGGCCAGCAGTGCTCGCAGCGCCGCCGTCTCATCAGGCTCCGGCTCCGCGCGCCAGCAATCGCAAGGATAACTGTCGAGAAGCGCAACGAGACCGACAGCGAGACCCTGCTCATGAAGCTCAACGGCAACCGCCTGCGCAAGAATGCCACCAACGGACCAGCCAGCGATGTGATAGATGCCGGTATAGGTCCGCCGGATCAGTTCCGCATAGGATGCGGCAAGCGATGTCAGGTCTTCCGGCGACACCGCTTCTTTTGAAAGCGTCGGAGACTGGATGCCGTAGACCGGTCGGCGACCGAGTTGCTGGGCCAGATGACGGTAACCCCAGGCAATGCCACCTGCCGGATGAATGAGAAAGACGGGCGCCAGGGTCTCGTCGCCCCGCACAAGACGGATGATCGGACCAAGTCCTTCGTCGCTTCCTGCCTTCTCCAGCACCTTTGCGAGATCGCAAATGGCCGGATGCTCGAAGATTGCGCCGAGGCCCGGATCAGTGCCCGTTTCGGTGCGAATGCGAAGGCATAGCTGAACCGCAGACAGACTATCACCGCCCAGTGAGAAGAAATCGCTTTCCGCCGTCGGTTCGTCATCCAGCTCAAGGATCTCCTTGAACAGGATAGCTAGAAGCTGCTCCAGCGGTGACGAAGCACGCCGACCCGCTGCAATATCGATGACTGGTGCAGGCAGAGCGCGGCGGTCGAGCTTTCCGTTGGACGTGACCGGCAAAGCATCCAGCCTAACGAAACCGGCAGGCATCATGTAATCCGGTACTTTCGAAGAAATGCTCTCGCGCAGGGTCTCAATGGCAAGTAGTGGATCTGCAACGACATAGGCCACGATGCGCTTGTCACCCGGTCGATCCTCCCGCGCGACCACGACGGCCTCGCGCACCAGACCAGAGGTCATGATAGCCGCCTCGATCTCTCCAAGCTCGATCCGCAGGCCGCGGATTTTGACTTGATGATCCGACCGGCCAAGATAGACGACGGCGCCATCGGCACGAAGCTTTGCCATGTCACCGGTCTTGTAAATGCGCCGCCCTTCTGTGAAGGGGTCCGGTAGAAAGCGGTCTGATGTCAGATCGTCTCGCCCGAGATAGCCCCGCGCCAATTGCACGCCACCGAGATACAGATGACCCGCCACACCGGGCGGCAATGGCTGAAGATGATCATCCAGGACGTAGAGTCTGGTATTCCAGACTGGCCAGCCAATAGGCAGTGGCGAAGAGGTATCGGACGCCGAGGCCTCCCAATAGCTGACATCGACAGCCGCTTCCGTCGGTCCGTAAAGATTATGCAGTTCGCCCTTGATCAGTCTGTGGAAGCGGTCACGCTGCTCTGCGGTCAGTTCCTCGCCGCTACAAAAGACGCGTGAGACCTCCAAGCCTTCCACTGAGGGCTCGGCCATGAAAGCGGACAGCATGGACGGCACGAAATGCAGAGTCGTGATGTTTTCGTTGCGGATGATGCGCGCGATGGCCAGCGGATCACGATGCGCTTCCGGCGGTCCTACCACCAATGTCGCGCTGCACAGTGCGGGCAAAAAGAACTCCCAGACCGAAACATCGAAGGTCACGGGCGTCTTCTGCAGGATGCGATCTGCTGGGCCGAAACGATAATGCTGACGCATCCACTCGAGTCGATTGACGATGGCTCGGTGTTCGATCATCACGCCCTTTGGCTCGCCCGTGGAGCCAGACGTGTAGATAACGTAGGCGAGATTGTCGGTAGTAGCGACCGGCCAGTCCGTGCGCTGCGCATTCCATCGCCAGCGACTTGGCGGCAGAAGCGCGTGGTCGAAAAGATCGGCAGAATTCTCCTCTCCAAGAATGACCACCGGCTGCGCCGACGAAAGGATGCGCGACAGGCGGTCCTTGGGATGGCTGACATCCAGCGGCAGGTAAGCCGCGCCGGACCGGAGGATTGCAAACAGGGCGATGATCAGCTCAAGGGAGCGCGGAAGCGCCACGGCGACGAGGCGGTCCGGTCCAGCCCCTTTCTCGACAAGTTGGGATGCGAGCGCGAGGCTACGGCGATCCAGTTCCGCATAGGTCAGCGTCTGGCCTTCGAAGATGACGGCAGGCGCATCGGGATGCGTTCTCATCGTCCTTTCGATCAACTCGACCAGCGTGACATCTTCGACCGAATGCAGGGTGGCGTTCACCTCGAACAGATATCGTTGGCGTTCATCAGGACTGGCGAGTACGACATCGGCCAGACGCTCCGCCTTCAAAGCATTTTCGAGATAGGCAATCAGCCTTGCCGAATGGTCCTTGGTGTCCTGATCGCTGTAAAGGGCCGGATTGCTATCCACTTCCATCATCAGGCTGGTTTTGGCATCACCCCGGAACGTGAAGGTGATGTCATCCACTGCCCCGGCGCCCAGGATGTGAAGGCTGACATCGAGGCCATCGAACTTCGGCGGCATGTCGAATGGCTGCACGTTGATCAATGGACCGAACAGCCGACGCTGCCCACCAATTAAGCCCAGATCGCGGCGCAATTGTTCGCTGCGATAACGACCGTGACGGCGGCAGGCCATGAGCCGTTTTGCGTGGACGACAGCTGCCTCATCGAGCGGCATATGATCCGTGTTTTCGAACCTTACCGGTAGCACATTCATCAAGGTGCAGGGAACACGCGCCGCCTTGCTTCCAAGCCGGCCCATATGCGGCACACCCGTAACGAGCTCAGCAGCCGACGCAAAACGACGGCAATAGGATGCGACCAATGTGGTAAGAAGATCCGGCCACGTGACCTTTGCACGTTCGGCCCGCGCTACGAGAGCGCTGAATAGGTCTTGGGATAAATGCCTTGTCTCCCGCCGGAACGAATGTTCGCTCACGGCGCGGCCACTGGCCAGGCTCACCACCTCGGGCAGGTTAGCCAGTTCATTCCGCCAGAATTCGGCATCGCGTCGCCGCCTGTCGTCAAAAAGATAAGCGGCTCCATCGTCCATTGCCTGAGTGAAAGGCGCAAACGGTGTGCCCGTTCCGGTACCTGACTTCAGGCCCGAGTAGATTTCGCCAACACGGTTGGTCACGAGAACGATCCCGTATCCATCGATCGCCAGATGGTGGATCCGTTCGTACCAATAGTGTCTGTCTTCGCTGAGCCTGAAGAGGGTGAAACGAGAAACCGGGCCTTGGCCAAGGTCGACCGGCCTTGCAGTATCCGCCTGCATGAGCGCAACCGCCACAGAGGCGGGGTTAGCCTCCGAACGGAGGTCCACGATCTCAAGGAGAGGACGTGTGCCCGCATCAAGGCGCTGGGATGGGCCGAAAACACCACTGTGGAATGTCAGCGAAAGGCAATCGGCTTCCTCCACCATCTGCGCAAAGGCTTGGCGAAAAAGATCGATATCGAGCTCACCCGCCAATTCGACATATTGGCTGGCGTTGAGGATCGGATTGGACGGATCGATCTGCTGAACATACCACAAGCCCGACTGCGCTTCCGTCAGCAAGTGCTCGCCGGATGGCATGGCGGACCCGATAGGTTTGGCCGAAAGGCTGCTCATGCGTTTGCCTGCTTCGCCTCGATTGCCCGCCACCAGCCGTTCAGTGTGAACTCCTCGGCAAACTCACCAAAATCGAGGTCAACGCCCGCTTCCTGCCAGGTGAGGATGAGGTTCATCAGCCGCATCGAATCAAGACCGAGATCCATGAGGTTGTCGTCAAACCCGATCTCGGACGGATCTTCGTGAATGATCGCTGCCACATCGGCGCGCATCTTTTCGAGAGTGATGGTCATCGCGTTCTCCTTCACGCTCCAAGTCGGGCGAGAGCCTGTTGCGTGGTCATTGGAATGCCGCAACGCCCCGCGACCCAGTTGATTGCGAGGTCGTGCTGGTCGCGCGAGAAATCTGCGAGGGCATCGGCAATGAAAAAGGCCTCGATATCGCGCTGGAAGGCTTCGGCGGCTGTCATCATGCAGCCGATATGCGCGTAGATGCCGGTGACGATCATCTGGTCGCGACCCCTCGCCCGCATCATGGTCTCGAGGTTCGAACGCTGGAAAGCACTGTAGCGATGCTTGACCAGAACGAAGTCTGATGCTTCCGGCTGAAGCTCCGGCACAATCGATTGATGCTCCGGTGCGGAAGTCATGCCCGGCCCCCAGAGATCTGCCTGCAAACCGCGATCGCGGCGATCCTGATTGCCATTCTGCGCAGTGTAGAAAACCGGAATACCAATCGCGCGGCAGGCCTTCGCCAGTTGTGCAATGTGCGCGGCCGCAGGCGTTATGGGCGATGCGTCCGGCGTAAAGGCGTTTACGAAATAGTTCTGCATGTCATGGATCAGCAGAGCCGCCCTCTTCGGCTCCAGCTGCCATGGACCTTTCGGTGTCGGCAATTCCTCCGCTGTGGGCAACGCATAGGGTGCAATCTTCGGCAAAGCCATCAGTCTATTGTCCTGCTTTCAATTGTTCATCGCCAAGAAACTGGGCTCTCAGGCGGGCCCGCAATTCTTTGCGGCTGACCTTGCCGACTGCCGTCAGTTCGAAGGCGTCGACAAAAACGATCTGATCCGGAACCTTGAAGTCCGCGACCCTACGCGTGCGCATGAAGGCTTTCAGCGCTGGTCCCTTTGGCTTTTCACCTTGCGGAATAACGAAAGCGCAAATGCGCTCGCCAAGGAACGGATCCGGTATGGAGACGACCGCTGCGTCAAAGACGTTTGGATGCGCCAGCAGGTGATCTTCTACCTCGTCTGCGGAAATTTTCTCGCCTGCCCGGTTGATGTGATCGGTGGCGCGACCCTGCACCACCAGGTAGCCCTCGGGCGTACGCTTCACGATATCGCCGGTTTTGTAGAACCCGTCTTGTGTGAAGGAACGGGAATTCGCACCCGGATCGTTATGGTAATTGCGGATCGTATAGGGGCCGCGCGTCAGCAGGTTGCCCGCTTCGCCTTCCGCGACGGGATTGCCCTGATCGTCGACGATCAGGATCTCGTCATCCGGAGAGATGGGACGCCCTTGGGTTTCAACGATAATCTCTTCGGGATCGTCCAGGCGGGTGTAGTTCACCAGCCCTTCCGCCATACCAAACACTTGCTGCAGCGTGCAGCCGAGCGTTGGACGCACGCGCTTTGCCGATTCCGGCATGAACTTCGCACCACCGACCTGCAGCACCTGCAAGCTGGAAAGATCATGCTTTGATGAAGGTGCCGCCTGCAGCCACAGAAGTGCGAGCGGCGGAACAAGCCCGGTGATCGTGACCTTTTCCCGCTCGATCAAGGGAAACGCGGTCTCAGGGCTGGGCGATGGCGCAAGCACGACGGTGCCGCCCGCGTAGAACACTCCGAAATAGCCCGGCGAACTCATGGGAAAGTTATGAGCCGCTGGCAAAGCGACGAGATACGCGCTCTCTTCCGTCAGCTGGCAGATCTCAGCGCTCGCCCGGAAGGAATAAATGTAATCATCATGCGTGCGCGGAATGAGCTTCGACAATCCTGTGCTGCCGCCGGAGATCTGCAGGAAGGCGACAGAGGAAGGGTCGGCCGGCTCGAACACGATGGCCTGGTCGCGCTCGAAGGAGGCAAAGGAGATGAACTCCTGCGCCTCCCCAATGATGATCACACGCTCCAGTTCAGGCCGCTCAAGTTTGATCGACCGCGCAAGATCGCGGTAATCGAAACCATCGTGAGTGGCAGCCGTCACATAGGCCGCAGCTTCTGATTTCTGGAGGAAGTGCACTATCTCAGTCTGGCGGTGCGCGGGCAACGCATAAACCGGAACCAGACGGGCGATGAAGAGGCCAAAAACAACGGAGAAGAACTCCGGTATATTTGGCAACTGCACAACGACGCGATCGCCCGGTTTCAGACCCAGTTTGAGAAATCCGCACGCGGCGACTTCGGCCTTGTCCAGAAGATCGGCATAGGTCCAGCGCTGGTCCCCTCCGACCAAAGCCGTGCGCGAACCAAACCGTTCGGCCCGCTCACGCAGCAATGCCGAAAAGGTTTCACCGCGCCAGTAACCTTTTTCCCGATAGCGAGCTGCGAAGTCGGTCGGGAAATTTGCTTCAAGCGGAATCATGCCGCGAACTCCTGCAAGGGGCGCCCCTGCTCATCGATGCCGAGCGCCGTCAGCATGGCTGCGAATTTGGCGGATGTTTCTTCGGTTTCCTTGACGGGATCAGACCCCGGTACGATGCCGGCACCGGCAAAGACCCGCGCGCGGCGCTCCGAAATTTCCGCACACCGGATGGAGACGTACCATTCGCCATCCTGCTGGTCGTCGATCCAGCCGACGGCACCGGCATAGAAGCCGCGGTCATATCCTTCCAGTCGGGAGATCAGATCTGCCGCTTCCCGCCTCGGCAATCCGCAGACGGCGGGCGTGGGATGGAGCAGCGAAAGCAGATGCGCAACCGGCGTAGCGCGATCCTTCAATCTCGCGACGATCCGGGTTCCCAGATGATGCATGGTGGCCGTAGAACGGATCGTCGTGCCCTCGGGCGCTGTGATCTCTATCGAATATGGACCAAGCGTATCGAAAATCATTTCCCTCGTGATGCGATGCTCTCGCTGGTCCTTTTCGGACGCCAGAAGATCACGGGCCGCCTGACGGTCTGCCGAAGGGTCGCTCGAACGTCGCGCGGATCCAGCGAGCGGATAGGACAAAGCCAGTTCAGCCCTCTTCGAGAGAAGCAGTTCAGGGGTCGCTCCAACAAGAGCGGTCGCAGCTTTGGCGGGAAGCGGCGTCCTGAACACGGCCACGGATGGATCGCGCCGCAGGCGGTTGATAACCTGTGCAACGGGGATGATAGCATCCGATTGCAGTTCCAGACTTCTGGAGAGAACTGCCTTTATTACCTGCGTTGCAGCTGCGGGATCCACGAGAGCAGCAACGCATCTTGCTACGCTCCCGGCATAGTCTTCGGCGGAAGGGCACGCGCGTAGCATCCAGCGCCCGGAGCCGGAGGCGGTATCACTGCCGGACTTTGCCCCTAGTAGGCGACCAATGCGAGCGGGCTGGAACAGGTAGTCCTCGTCGCTGGAAGCAAACGGCACAGCACCGACAAGAAGAGCGGGTCCATCTGACGCAGTCCGGAAGAAGCTTGATACCCGGTCGCTCAGGCTATCGGCTGCTCCACGCGGGAGGGTTCTGATCACGCCATGCGCTTCCAGTTCGTGTTCCGGTGTCGAGAGCAGAAAAGTATGAGCATTCTGGAATCCAGGTGCCGCAAGGGGCGAAACCAACTCTGTCATCGCGAACTCCTTAGCTGTTTGATCAAAGCGCAACTGACATCAGAGCCCGAAGCAGCGGGCAGTTAGCTGGCTTGGTCGACAGAAATGCCGAAACGAGGTTGGGCGATAACTACTAACTTGACTGCAATTGTCAATTTTAATTCACAGAAAACTGGTCAAAATTTGTATACTTTAGAACTATTTGAATCTACGGGATTTCCTTGGAACACGATCTGATCCGGCATCGGAACTAGTAAGGCTTAGGGACTTGCGAGACCGTCTGAAAACTAAGACGGTGTAGGTGTTTGATCCCGGGCTTTGATGGTCCACTATTTTCCCTCGAATGAAAGGAAGCACTATAGGTCAGATTCTACACGGGCGGGTTAGAGCGGGGTTCGACCTGATTGGATCAATTCTGTTAGCCCAAACCGGTTCGTTCCACTTGGGACGATGGGCGCGTGGCGTAGCCTTAAGCTACGCCCAAGCACTTCGACAAAGTGGATGGCCGGTTTCGTCCAACCCTCCCGCCGGATTGCCTTTCAATCCGGCAAGCATTTGAAGTGCCGGACACGCTTGTCGCTTTGCCTCGGCAAAGCGGCGTGGCCGGTGGGCGACATGCATTTTCGCCACTATCGGCGGCTTTCGCCTCGGACGTATATCCAGATATGCCCTTCGGCAAAATCCTTGATCCTGACGAAAATTCATGGCCACAGAATGATTCAATCAGGTCGAATCCCGCTCTAGAACTACATCAAGGATGGTAGTTCACCCAGAACCCCGACTAGGCACGAATCCATGGGGAACCAGCGCGCGCCAGCTGTTTGCATGAAGATTTTTTACATTTGATGCAACGGACCGAGAGAGACTCGGGCCTTGAAAACGGGATAGGTTGCGTTGCTGTGTTGTCTGGCGGATCGGCGGCCAGAAGAGCTACCCGGGTTTTCATCGGGTCCTTGTGCATAAGGCTGGATAGTCCAGCCAATCAGATTTTGCACAATGCGTAGTGTCTGGGGCCTACACCCTAATCACACCAGAAAAAGAGAGGTGCTGTCGGCCCCTCCCTGAAATATCATTGATCTTCGAAAACTCAGATCGAGCGAAGCGTCCAGTCCACGATGTCGGCTCCCACCTTCGCGAAAGCCCGATTGATAGCACCAATGAACTTTGCATTGTCTTCGCCGGATACCGGCACGGAAGCCCGAAACACGTTATGGGCCCGCACCGATCCGTTGCGATCGTTGAGGATCTTGACGGAGATCTCAACCTTCGCAGCCCGTGGGCCCGACGTGTCGATTTCGAACGAACGAATATCCGCTACCACCTGGTAGTCTATGGCAAGGCCCTGCCCCGGCTTGCCGACACCTGCCAGCTTGCCCGAGTTCTCGAATGCCTCGACGAGCTTGGACTGCACCATCTTCGGCAGCCTGTCACCCCATTGTGAATTCGCCAGATACTGGATTTCAGAAGGCGAAACGCGCACCACCACCTGCTCGCTATCCAGCGATTTCAGTGCGGTCGGCTCCGGCACGAGGATCTGCTTGCTCTTGGCAGACGGTCCTTGCGCCATCGGCGTGATCGACAGATCGAACGTGTCGTTGTTCGCCTTGCTACCACAGCCGATAAGCAGCAGAGCCATGACCGGGAGGGCAAAGAGCGCCTTGGGAATAGAAATTGCCGAAACCATCTGCACCTCGGTTTTAACAAATGTTCGCATCAGCGCCGCGTCCTGCCATCATATTCCTTCACCGTTTCCCCGCCAAAGATCAGGCGCTGCGGGTTCTGGTCGAAGTTGGTGATCGTCTCATTGAGATTCTGAACAGCCTTACGGGTATCGCCAATCAAGGTTTGAACATCACGCAGGCCGGTATTGGAGAAGCGAGCAAGGTTGTCCGCAATCGGCCCGATACGAGAATTCAGATTGTCGGCAGTGGCCCGAATGGATTGCAGGGTTTTCTGCGCTTCGGCAAACAGACCCTTGGATTCATCGCCGCTGACCATCGTGTCCACCTTTGCCAGAATGCCGTCGACACGCGTGGACGCCTGGTTCAGCTTCTGCGCCAGCTGCGTGAAATCTTCAATCGCCTTGTTGATCTCATCGCGTCGGTCGGCCACTCCATCCACAACCTCGCGGGCGGAGGAAAGCGCGCTGCGCGCGTCCGCCGCCGCAGAGGTAATGTTGTCGACCGCCGTATTGACCTTATTCGGATCGACCGCTGCCAGCAATTGATCGGCACGCTTCAGAACCGACTGAGCCTCTTCGCTTGCCTTGTTGAACCCAGCTGCCGCATCGCGCACTTCCAGCATTATGCCGTCGATCTTGTCGGAAGACTTGGCAATGTTACCTGTCACGGTTTCGGCGTTGGTCAGGATATTGTTGATCTTGTCCGGATTGACGGCCTTCACCAGCCCTTCCGCAGCAGCCAGTGTTGAATCCAGACGTTCCGAAACACGATTGAATGTGCCCGAAAGCGCGGAGAGGCTGCGTAGGAAGTCGTCGATTGCATCCGAATTCGCACTCAGCGCGCCGGTGAAGGCTTCGGCGTGCTGGATCGTCCGGGTCAATGGACCGCGCGCATCCGTCACGAAGCCTTGAATCTGGCCAATAGCATCGTCCGCACGCTGCAGAATCTTGTCTGCAGTCGCCAGAAGGTTGGTCACGCTCGATTGATCCGCGATCAGCACTGCGGGTCGGCCCGTATCCTGCGCCTTCTGCAACAGGTTGTCCTCGCCGGTTTTGCCGCCTGACAGTTCAATATAGGCAGCCCCCGTCAGGCCCTGCACTTCCAGAACCGCCTTCGTCGAAGGGTACACCGGAGCGCTGGTCTGGACCTCTGTGAATGCGATGGAATAGCGCGGGTCATCCGGGTCGATATTCAGACTGCGAACGGAACCGACGGGAATGCCGTTGAACCGCACCGCAGATCCGACCGAGAGACCGTTTGCGGAACCGGGAATGCGAATGGCAAGCTCGGCCATGGGCCCGCTGCGGCCATACTGCGCCATCCAGTAGACGAAGCCGAATGCGGCAGCGACCACCAGCAGCGTGAAGAAGCCGACAAGGGCGTAATTTGCTTTAGTTTCCATAGGCGTTACTTTCCTGGCACCGCGTTCGCATCGCCGTAATCCGTCGTAACGGACCGGGCGCGCTTTCCGCGGAAATAAGACTGAACCCACGCATCGTCGCAGGCCAGCATGTCGTCCAACGTTCCTTCCACCAGCACTCGTTTCTGGCCCAGAACCGCAATGCGGTCGCAGACAGAAAACAGGCTGTCCAGGTCGTGTGTCACCATATAAACCGTCAGCCCCAGCGTATCACGCAGCCGGGCAATCAGCATGTCGAACTCGGCGGCGCCGATCGGGTCAAGACCGGAGGTTGGTTCATCAAGGAAAACGAGGTCCGGGTCCAGAGCGAGCGCACGAGCGAGCGCCGCACGCTTGATCATGCCGCCCGAAAGCTCTGAAGGATACTTGTCAGCCGCATCCGCCGCCAACCCGACCATGTCGATCTTGAGGTAGGCCAGCTCATCCATGAGCGATTGCGGCAGATCAAGATATTCTCGCATCGGCAGTTGGATGTTCTCCTTCACGGTGAGCGAGGAGAAAAGAGCGCCGTGCTGGAACAGGACGCCCATCCGCATATCCAGCGCCATGCGAGTCTTCACATCGGCCTTTTCGTAATCGACACCGAGAATATGGATCGATCCCGAACTATGCGGAACCAGCCGCAAAACCGTGCGCATGAGAACGGATTTGCCCGTACCGGACGCGCCGACGAAGCCCAAAATCTCCCCGCGATAGACGTCGAGATCAAGATGATCCAGCACGGTCTTGGTGCCGAAGCTGACGGTTAGATCCCGCACGGACAGGATCACCCGGTCATCATCCGGGTGCTTCTCGTCAGCCGTGGTATCGTCCTGAACTGCCATGCTCATCCTAGAAGTCGATTGCGGAATAGAAGATTGCAAAAAGTGCATCCATAAGGATGACCACGAAGATGGATTTCACTACCGAGGCCGTAACATGTGTACCGAGCGATTCGGCACTGCCGCCCACCTTCATCCCTTCGACAGCCGAAACAATGCCAATGGCAAGCGCCATGAACGGCGCCTTGATCATGCCGGAGGCGACAGACGAATAATCCACCGCTTCATGCAGCCGTGAGAGGAAGGTCTGGAAGGTGATGCCGGAATAAATGAAGGTCACGATGGCTGCACCGTACAGTGCCGAAAAATTGGCGATGATGGTCAGCAAAGGCAGTGCAATCGTCAGCGCCACGAGACGCGGAAAGACCAGAACCCCGACAGGATTGAGACCGATCACGGTCAGGGCGTCGATCTCCTCGCGCATCTTCATGGAGCCGATTTCGGCAGTGATGGCGCTGCCAGACCTACCCGCAATCATGATGGCGGTCAAAAGCACGCCGATCTCGCGCAATTGGAGAATGCCAACTAAATCCACGACGAAAAGTTCAGCGCCGAAGTAGCGAAGCTGGAAGGCGCCCTGCTGGGCAATGATAGCTCCAATCAGAAAGGACATCAGCACGATGATGGGTACGGCGCGCACACCCATGCGGTCGATATGCGTAACGACCGATGCCGGGGAAACGCCCGCGCCGCGACCACCCTTGAGCTGCGCGCCGCCGACGGCTGAGCCAAGGATGTGCAAACCCGCCAGCGCGTCCTGCCCCAGGCTCCAGACGGCCTTGCCTGCTGGCTCGAATATGCGCTGGAACAGTGTGCGTTGATCTTTATCGGCAGAAGGTCTTTTCAGCCCGCCCTCTGGGAGGACGTCAACCAGATCGGACAGCGTCTTGCTTGCGCCGATCAGTTCCACATCGCGTCCTTCGGCCTGCTTGCCGTTGATCAGGCGCCGAATCAGCCAGGCACCGGACGTATCAACAGCTTCGATGCTCGATGCATCGATTTCGAGTTTCCCCTGGCCTTGCTTCTGCTCGGCGGCCATAAGGTCGTTCAGGACCTGACTGATGCCGCGGTTGCGCCAGTCTCCAGCCAGAACGAATCGCTCAACACTGTCAGCCGTAGAGGTCATCTCAAGGGTTGCGGCCTGCTCATCGGCCGTCTTCGGCTTTGCCTGCATGTAGAGGTGCTCGATACGCTTTCGAAAATTGAATAGAACCTGTCGGCAATATATCCGCCAACACTTGAATTGCCATGGCATCCCGGCCCGAAATCACCCTTCAGTAACCCTAAAGCCACAGAACAATTTCAGGTTAGGTCGTCAATAGTCTGCAACTTCAACCTTTGTCCATCTAAGCTTTCCAAGCTCGGCGTGAAACGGTCCATGTAATCAACAAGCCGAAAGCTGCGACAGCAGACATGACGTAGTAGGAATGCTGGCCGAGCGAATGATAGATCAGGCCTGATAGGAATGTAGATGTGGCCAGGAAGGCGCCATTGTAGAAGAAGAACGTGCCCTGAATGGACGATTCCTGACTTTCGTGCACCACCTCGACGATCTTCTGCTGCATTCCGAAATGAAGAAACGCAAAACTCAGGGCGTGGCTGCACTGCAGCAGAACGGAGGCTTCAAAGCTCAAAGGGGTGGCAAACAGCGACCAACGAATCATGGCGGCGACCGACCCAATCAGGATCAAGCTGACCGCCGAAATATGCCTGACGATCCGTCCCGCGCAGAAAAAGAACAGGATCTCGGCAATGACTCCCGACGCCCAGAGAATGCCGATCTCCTGACCGCTGAAGCCTATGCCCTGCCAGTAAATTCCAGAGAACGCGTAATACATTCCATGCGTGGACTGAACGATCGTACAACCGATCATGAGCAGGTTGAGACTTGAACGAAACGGCAAGCGGGCCACCTGACGCATACTGGTTGGATCCGCCGTCTGCGCCCTCATCGCTCTTCCCAGCCGCGGCGCCATAAGGGCGGCACACAGCGTCAGCAGATAGGTCAGCGCTGTCGCTTCCGGAACGATCCGGCTGGACAGATGCGAGATCGCCCAACCAGCGATCAGGGTAGAAACGACAAAACCGATCGATCCCCAGACACGAATGGTTCCGTAACGATATCCCCAGCGGCGAACGCCCATAACGGTGATTGATTCGAGAACCGGCATGAACGGAGCAAAAGCTGCCCCCTGAAGGCTGAAAATGATGAGGACTGTCCAGAAGCCACCGGCCCAGATCAGAAGCACAGCGGTCATCAGGGAAAGCGCCGCAGAAACGATGAGGACCAAGACGCGCTCCGACATACGGTCTGCGAGGGCGCCTGCAAGCGGCGCAGAGACAAGCCGAAGAATGATCGGAACTGTCAAGATGACGCCGATCTCGAATTCGTTCAGTGATAGCGACTTCAGCCACGCCGGAAAGAAAGGCAGCAGGATACCGTTCACGCTCATCGCCGCCGCATAGGCAAAGGCGCAGCGCACGGCAAAGCCCGAAGGTGCGGAAGGAGCGGCAGTCTCGGCCACGGCGGGCTCCGGCGATTCTCGAATTCAGAGTTCGCCTCTCTTAAAGAAATTTAGAATGATTGACAGCCCCGGCTGCAGCAGTTTGGGCAGCCAGACCGGCAATTCTGATAAATGCTTGGCAATGTTGCGCAACGGCAATGGAAGCTGCGCAGGTACGGGCAGCATGCAGGCGTTTTTTGGGTTCTGCCCTATGCTGCCTGCATGTCCTCACGCTTGTCCTTAGGCATGGGCAGTGCCTTGATATCGGCGGTCAAGGCAATCTTTTGCCAGGAGATCAGCTCGAACGTGCCATCAATATGCTCGGCAATGGCAGTGCAGCTTTCCACCCAATCGCCCGTATTGATGTAGCGAATGTCACCGATATCCTCCATCGTGGCGTGATGGATATGACCGCAGATGACGCCGTCCACATTGTTGCGGCGCGCCTCCTCGGCAACGACGTTCTGGAACTCGCCGATGAAATTGATCGCCTGCTTTACCTGCAGCTTGGCCCAGGCGGAAAACGACCAGTAAGGCAAATGCAGCTTGCGGCGAATGGCGGCCAGAACCACGTTAATTGCAATGGCCGCGTCATAGGCCCAATCGCCCAGATAGGCGAGCAGTCGAATGTTGCGCACCACGACATCGAACTCGTCGCCATGAAGAACCAGATATCTTTTTCCGTCCGCCGCTTCGTGGATCATGCGCTCGGCAACCTCGATGCCGCCGAAGTGAACGCCGGGGAAGGAGCGGAGAAACTCATCGTGATTGCCGGGAATGTAGACGATACGCGTTCCCTTGCGCGCTTTGCGCAACAGTTTCTGGACCACATCGTTGCAGCCCTGCGGCCAATACCAGTTACGCTTCAGGCGCCAGCCATCGACGATGTCGCCGACGAGAACCAACGTCTCCGCCTCGTGGTATCGCAGAAAGTCGAGAAGAAAGTCCGTCCGCGCCGCCTTCGATCCCAAGTGGATATCCGAAATGAAAAGCGTTCTGAAGTGTCTGGTTTCCGTCGTCACAGTCACGAGATCTTCCTTTCGTCGCACCGCCCCCATGACATTCAGAAATCAGAGTCATTTATCAGGAAGATGACAGGTGACCGGGATAACGAGTTTTCCATGCATCCCTGGTGGCAGAGGCTGTCATGTAAGGGCGTATCCGCTACCTAAGAATTCAGTACTGTTCCCAGGCACGGATTGTTGTAAGAGACCAAAGTAAATGATGACCAGGAAGGAGATGGCGATGGAGCAGCAGGGCAAGGTTCATTCGGCGAAAGCAGCCCCACAGGCGGATCTGGATGAACAGGCTTTGTTCTTCCACCGCTACCCGCGCCCCGGAAAGCTCGAAATCCAGCCGACAAAGCCACTTGGCAATCAGCGTGATCTCGCACTCGCCTATTCGCCGGGTGTAGCGGCTCCCTGCCTTGCGATTCGTGACAATCCGGAAGCCGCTGCCGACTACACTGCCCGCGCCAATCTCGTCGCAGTCGTTTCCAACGGAACCGCTGTTCTCGGTCTCGGCAATATTGGTCCCCTCGCCTCCAAGCCAGTGATGGAAGGCAAGGCCGTCCTCTTCAAGAAATTTGCTGCCATCGATGTTTTCGATATCGAGATCGCTGCCGAAACGGTCGACAGCATGGTCTCCACAATTGCCGCTCTGGAGCCCACCTTCGGCGGCATCAACCTTGAAGACATCAAGGCGCCGGAATGCTTCGAAGTGGAGCGCCAGCTTCGTGAAAAGATGAACATACCGGTGTTCCATGATGACCAGCATGGTACTGCCATCATCGTCGCCGCAGCCATCCTCAACGGTCTGGAACTGGCCGGGAAGAACATCGAGAACGTCAAGATCGTCACTTCGGGCGCTGGCGCCGCTGCCCTGGCCTGCCTGAACTTGCTCGTGTCGCTGGGCGCGAAACGCGAAAACATCTGGGTCCATGATATCGAAGGTCTGGTCTACGACGGCCGCAACGTTCTCATGGACCCGTGGAAGGAAATCTACGCCCAGAAGAGCGACAAGCGCCTGTTGGCCGAAAGCATTGGCGGTGCGGACGTTTTCCTCGGCCTCTCCGCCGCTGGTGTCCTGAAGCCGGAACTGCTGGAGCAGATGGCCGAAAAGCCGCTCATCATGGCGCTGGCCAATCCGACCCCGGAAATCATGCCGGAACTCGCACGCGCTGCCCGTCCGGACGCGATGATCTGTACTGGCCGCTCCGATTTCCCGAACCAGGTCAACAACGTCCTCTGCTTCCCCTACATCTTCCGCGGTGCGCTGGATTGCGGCGCAACGACCATCAACGAAGAAATGAAGATGGCGGCGGTCAAGGCGATTGCCGGTCTGGCACGCGAAGAAATTTCCGATGTCGCCGCACGCGCCTACGCTGATGAGACGCCGGTATTCGGACCGAACTACCTCATCCCCTCGCCGTTCGACCCGCGCCTGATCCTGCGCATTGCGCCTGCAGTGGCAAAGGCTGCTGCAGAGAGCGGCGTTGCGGCCCGCCCGATCGCTGACTTCGATCACTACCTGGATCAGTTGAGCCGTTTTGTCTGGCGCTCCGGCTTCGTCATGAAGCCGATCTTCACCAGTGCTCGCGCCGCAGAAAAGAAGCGCGTGATCTTCTCGGAAGGCGAGGATGAGCGCGTGCTGCGCGCCGCCCAGGTTCTGCTTGAAGAAAAGACAGGCGTACCGGTTCTCATCGGGCGCCCCTCGGTCATCGAGGCACGTCTGCAGCGCTTCGGTATCCGCATTAGGCCAAACGTAGACTTCGAGGTGGTCAACCCGGAGGATGATCCGCGCTACCGCGACTATGTCGAGGAATATCTTTCGCTCGTCGGTCGTGCGGGCATCAACCCGGAAACGGCGCGGACTATCGTGCGTACAAACAACACAGTGATCGGCGCGCTCGCCGTCAAGCGGGGCGATGCCGATGCCCTGATCTGCGGCGTTGAAGGTGGCTTTGACCGTCACCTGCGTGATGTCAGCCAGATCATCGGCAAGCGGAAGGGCGTCTGCGCATTCTCCAGCTTGAGCCTTCTGATCACGCAGAAGGGCCCGGTCTTCTTCACGGATACCTTCGTGAACGACAACCCTACGCATGAGGAGATCGCCGAGATCACCATTCTGGCGGCGCAGGAAATCCGCCGCTTCGGCATCGTGCCAAAGGCAGCTCTGCTGTCGCATTCCAATTTCGGCAGCCGTGATTCCGAAAGCGCACGCAAGATGCGCGCAGCACTGGAGATCATCCGCCAGCGCGCTCCCGACCTTGAAGTCGACGGTGAAATGCAGGCGGGTTCTGCCCTGTCGGAAAGCCTGCGCAAGCGTGCAATGCCCAACAGCGATCTTTCTGGTGAGGCCAATCTCCTGGTGTTCCCGAACCTCGATTCGTCGAACATCTCGCTGGGCCTTGTTCGCACCATGATGGATGCCCTGCATGTGGGGCCAATCCTTCTGGGTGCGGCCCAGCCGGCGCATATCCTGTCCACCTCAGTCACGTCCCGCGGTGTCGTCAACATGGCGGCTTTGGCGGTAGTGGAGGCATCCCATACGGATTTCGCTGCGATCTCTTAAGCCTCACACAGGCCGATTATGATAATTTAAACTCGGGGGCCGGAAACTGCCTCCGGGTTTTCGTTTGTTTCGAAGCAGGGAAGCATCGTTCATGCCTCATCGCCAGCTATTCGCGGCTATCGTCCTGTGTCTGCCCGCAGTCGCTTCTGCAGCAGATAATGCGGCGCGTTGCGTGGCTCTGGGCAAAGAACTATCAAGCGCGACGACTGTCATCGGCAGCACGCAAACTGCCAATTCCCACGCAAAGGCATTGAGCGATATCACCGCAACAGCCCGCGAAATTCGGGGAGAAATGCTGCAACTTCGTTGTGGCACCGGCAGCATCGTCACCTTCGGGCGAAACGACCCCTGTCGAGTTCTGGAGCAGCAGCTTGTCGATACGGAGCGAGACAGGCAGGCCGTCCTTGCCTCTCGTACGGCTCAGGGAAAGCTGGTGAATTCTCTCGGCAGGGATCCAGAGATCATCCGCAAGGAAATGCTGCAGCTCAAATGCGGCGAGATCGACTATGCCAACGTTCCGGCCTCGATCAATCCCGATGCTCCGGGCGCAGCCTCTTCGTCTATTCAGCGAACAGATGCGCAGAAACCGGGTTCCTCGGTCATCACGCTTGGCAAAATGCGCCCCTCCACGCCGAAGGATCTGTCCCCGGTCCCGCCGGTCAGGGAATGGAAACCGGACCAGCCGGTGCGCACCGTTGGTCCACAATTCTATCCAGACAGTCAGGACGCAGAATTGAACCGGCCCGGCATAGAACCAGATCGCTAGAATACACCCAAAAACAGAATTTAATACCGCTGCCCGTGCAATGCGGGCGAGACGAAGGCGCATAATTACATGCGCATCCGCAAGCGTTCACTTGTCCCGGGCACAGAGCCGTGATGCATCCCGATTTGGGACAGACGCATCGGTTAACCTCCCGTTTCCTTCACGGTAATCTTCTAACGCCATAACATACACGTACGTTTACAATTATAAATCGCATTAAACTTGCGTATTTACCAACATTTCTCGTAAAAATCGTCTTGCCATCAAATAAATTAAAGAGGTATATGATGCATATATTGATAAAAACATTTGATATATACAATGATTCGAATATAATTATTGCAGAAGGGCATGACGCTCTGTATCGTTGCGTGACAAGTGACGAGGAAATTCACGCCAGCCTCGAATTTAGATTGATGGGGTCCGATCGACTTGAAGCGGGAAAGCGCTACTATATTCTGAGCGAAACTGGTGAGACCGGCCCATATCGCAGCGAAACCATGATTTGCACCGAGTCCGGACCGACTGCGAAGCTAGAGGTCACAACCCAGATCACCGAAGCGCACCGGGAGTTCGTGAACAAAAAAGTCGGAGGAGATGCACCTTATCTTCAAATCCAGTATACGAACTATTCTGCTACATCTTTCAAGATCAGCACTCACGGTGCCAATCTTTGGTCCGGCTTTAGCTGGCTAAGCCAGTCTCCGGGCGATATTCTTCGTGAACGCAGCGGCCGCCAAACAATGGCGGCATCTCAAAACTATAGTTCCGGCGTCGCGTTTAATTCCGACATTTGGCTCTGCTGGGCCGGTCCGGGCAACAACTTCGGTGTATGGACCCACTTCAACTATCAGTTGCTCGGATTGGGCGACGCACCAGTCTGGTACGTGAGCACGAATGGAAGCAACTGGGCGCTCTCGAACGCTCAGACGTCAAAGCCGTACACTTGGGACGTCGATAAAGTTGGCTATCGCATTGTCGGCACGCCCACTGCCGGCCACTCCTCCCTCTTCGTCGACGTTGTCATCCAGGACAGGTAAATCAGTATCATGCCCCAGACACTTATTCACATTGTCCAAAATAGCTGGGTGGCCGAGGTCGCCAATACGGACATAAGCTACAAGTTCGTAGGTGAAACACTCAGTGAACAAAGCACCAATGTTCAACTCTTCGGGGTAGCTTTGACGAACCCCGACGCGCAACCGCTGGGCAGATACATTGCAACCACCGACGATAATGATGTGGTCATCGATCAATTGTTCTCGACCACAGATGAACTGGTTATCAATTCCACGGTGGAATTTACAGCAGTTGAAGGCGAACTGCTCATCGATGATCTTGAAGAGGTAGGTCAGGTGATATGCGAAGCCTTGATTATGGCGGCTCGCAAGAGGAGGGGAACGGATACCTCGAAGAAGCGATCTGAAGAGTTGGCGAGATAGATTATGCCTCAGACATTGATACACATCGTCAACAGCAGCTGGACAGCAGAGGTAGCAAACACTTCGATAGCCTACAGGTTCAAAGGCGCCACACTTCTTGAACAGAGGACTTCCGTAACCGAGTTTGCCGCCAACACCTTCAATTCAGGCGCGACAGGCATGGAAGACTTCTTTGACGGCAGCGATCCAGGCAATATAATTGCCGAACAACTGTTTGGAAGCACTAATGAACTCGTCTATCAGAATGCGGTCATCCTTCAAGCAGGAGGAGGTGCCGATAGCTTCCTGATTGAAGAGTTGCAGGAGGTAGGCGATGCACTTCTACAAGCGATCTAGCACGCGCTCAGCCAAACTGCGTCAGCGGCTTTGCGTACGCACCGCGTAAAAACAGCAAGATAAAGCGTTTCGGATGTTTCCTCCTATATAGGAAATACTCCAGCCTAAGCGATGATGAAGATGCCCATACCGGCTGTCTGGGCATCTTCTATTTGTTATCTTGATCAATCCACCGCTCCTCGCAAATAAGCTGGTCGAGATCGAGCCTTTGCCGCCAGCCTTTCACCGCCAGTTCCGGCTCCTGATAAAGTTCGCGAACATAGCCGAGGCAAAGCCATGCCACGATCTCGATGCGCCTGGGGATTCCGAGCAGCGCGCGAACATCGTCATCATGGAAAATGCTGACCCAGCCAACACCTACCCCTTCGGCTCGCGCGGCAAGCCAGAGGTTCTGAACCGCGCAGACAGTCGAATAAACGTCCATGCGCGGATTATGGGTACGCCCCAGCACCACCGGTCCGGCGCGGTCCGGGTCGCAGGTTACGATAATGGAAAGCGGCGCCTTGCGTATGCCCTCAAGCTTCAGGCTCCGATAGAGATCTCGCTTCTCATCGGCGAACATCGCCTCTGCTTCTGCATTCGCCTTGCTGAAGGCCTCCCAGGCTGCATGCTTCGTTTCCTCTGACCGCACTAGAATGAAACTCCAGGGCTGCATAAACCCGACGGAGGGCGCGGCATGGGCAGCCTCTAGCAAGCGACGGACCAGATCGTCCGGCAGGGGATCACTCAAGAACTGGTCGCGCACATCCCGACGCGTGTGAATGGCTCGGTATACGGCCTCCCGGGCGTCGGCTGCAAAGGCTTCACCATCGACCATACAGTCTCGCACGCCGACATACCTCTCCATATCGCATCGATGTCCGGATCAAACGTAAAGCCTTCCAGCCTTAAGACGCAACCAGCGTCGACGGACACAGAGTGAGACGATCAAGCTCCGCCCTACCTCACCGGTCGCGAAACCGGTTGGTAATCGGATAGCGACGATCCCGGCCAAAATTCTTCTTCGTGATCTTTACGCCGGGAGCAGACTGACGACGTTTGTATTCCGCCAGATAGAGAAGATGTTCCACGCGATGCACGGTCGCAATGTCATGACCACGTGCCACGATCTGGTCGACCCCCATTTCGCCCTCCACAAGGCATTCGAGGATGTCGTCGAGCACGGGGTAAGGCGGCAGCGAATCCTGATCCGTCTGGTTGGGGCGCAGCTCTGCAGAGGGTGCCTTGGACAGAATATTGGAGGGAATGACTTCGCCGCCGGGACCAAGCGCCCCATGCGGCACATTCTGATTGCGCCAGGCTGCCAGAGCATAGACCTGCATCTTGTACAGGTCCTTGATAGGGTTGAAGCCGCCGTTCATATCACCGTAAAGCGTCGCATAGCCAACCGACATTTCGGACTTGTTGCCGGTTGTCACAACCATGGCGCCGAACTTGTTGGAAATGGCCATGAGAATGGTGCCACGCGTTCTGCTTTGCAGATTCTCTTCCGTGATACCTTCCTCGGTCCCCTCGAACATTTCCGAAAGAGCCGAGAGAAAGCCTTCAACCGGCTCGGAGATCGGCACGATGTCGTAATGCGCACCGAGCGCCTTCGCGCATTCCGCCGCATCCTTGAAGCTTTCCTCGGATGTATAGCGGTAAGGTAGCATGACGGTGCGCACCCGGTCGCTTCCGAGTGCATCCACGGCAATGGCGGCGCAGACCGCAGAATCGATGCCCCCGGACATGCCGAGGACGACAGATTTGAACCCGTTCTTGTTCACGTAATCGCGGAAACCCAGAAGGCAGGCGCGATAGTCCGCCTCTTCCCGCTCAGGAATGGTGACAATGGGTCCGTTGTTGCAACGCCATCCATTGTCGGAACGAACCCAATCCATAGTCTCCAGCCCGGTTTCAAATTCCGCCATCTGGAAAGCAAGCGTCTTATCGGCATTCAGACCGAAGCTCGCACCATCGAAAACCAGTTCGTCCTGTCCGCCCAGCTGGTTGACGAAAATCAGCGGCAAACCGCTTTCGATAACCTGCTTCAGCGCCACTTGATGGCGAACTTCCACCTTACCGCGATAATAGGGCGAGCCATTCGGCACGATGAGGATCTCCGCGCCGCTTTCCGCCAGTGTTTCGCAAACACCAAGATCGTTCCAGATCTCCTCGCAGATCGGAACACCGATGCGCACGCCGCGGAAATTCACCGGTCCTGGCATCTCGCCTTCAACGAACACGCGCTTCTCGTCGAACTCGCCATAGTTCGGCAGATCGATCTTGTCGCGCAGCGCCAGAATCCGACCGTTATCGACGATGGCAACCGAATTGTGGCGTCCCTTCCCGCTCTGGCGCGGAAGGCCTATTACGAAGCCCGGTCCACCGTCCTTGCTGTCCTCGACCAGATCTTCCAGCGCCTTCCAGCATGCTTTCAGAAAAGCGGGCTTGAGCACCAGATCCTCCGGGGGATAGCCGCTCAGAAAGAGTTCGGTGAAGACCACGATATGCGCACCACTTTGCGCGGCTTCACGCCTCGCCTGACGCGCAAGAACAAGGTTCCCTGCGATGTCCCCGACAGTCGGGTTTAGCTGCGCAAGAGCAATACGGAAGTTCGAAACGATATCCTGAGTCATGACAATGATTTAGCGTGCGCAACAAACCTCCGCAACGCGCATGACACAAATTCGCCTGTAAACTTGACGGTCCGCCTCAGTGCCACGTCAATAAGGGAGAAAGAATATGCGAGATACGGCGCCATCCACCTAATCACGAGGAATGACAGAAAGTTGAGGACTTTATTACGGATTTTGGAATGCACGGCTTTGCAATGTCGCAACCTTTAACAGATTGGTAAGAATGCAACTATAACCTGAACTATATAAGCAAGCAGTTATAAATCTCGGGTGAAGGTGCCCTTCCACTTAGTCCGGGACTTGAGGCTATGCCAGCACAGCCTCAAAAAGAGAAAGGCCGGTTCCCCCCACCGGCCTTTCCTTTTTTTCGAACTATCTAGAAGATAAGATCAGGCGTTAACCGCCAGACGCTTCTCCTCACGCCCCGACTTCATACGCTCTGCCAGCAGGAATGCCAGTTCAAGCGCCTGATCGGCGTTGAGACGCGGATCGCAATGCGTGTGGTAGCGATCCTGAAGATCGCCGGCGGAAACGGCACGCGCGCCGCCGGTGCATTCGGTCACGTCCTTGCCGGTCATCTCGATGTGGATACCACCCGGATGAGAGCCTTCCGAACGATGGATCTGGAAGAAGCTCTCCACTTCCGACAGAACTCGGTCGAACGGACGGGTCTTGTAGTTGTTCAGCGTAATCGTGTTGCCATGCATCGGGTCGCACGACCAGACCACTTTGCGGCCCTCACGCTCCACAGCGCGGATGAGGCGCGGCAGGTGTTCGGCAACCTTGTCATAGCCGAAGCGGCAGATAAGCGTCAGACGGCCTGCTTCGTTGGTCGGATTCAGGATATCGATCAGCTGAAGCAAACCATCGGCAGTCATGGATGGCCCCGCCTTCAGGCCGATCGGATTCTTGATGCCGCGGCAGAACTCAACATGGGCATGGTCGGGTTGACGCGTACGGTCGCCGATCCAGATCATGTGACCAGACGTGGCATACCAGTCGCCGGAAGTCGAATCGACGCGCGTCAATGCCTCTTCGTAACCCAGCAGCAGCGCCTCGTGGCTGGTGAAGAAATCCGTTTCACGCAGCGCAGGATTGTTTTCCGAAGTAATGCCGACGGCCTTCATGAAGTCCATTGTTTCGGAAATGCGATCCGCCAATTTCTTATAGCGCTCACCCTGCGGGCTGTCCTTGACGAAGCCCAGCATCCACTGATGAACGTTTTCGAGGTTCGCATAACCACCCATGGCAAAGGCACGCAAAAGGTTCAGCGTGGCTGCCGACTGGCGATAGGCCTTTAGCTGACGCTCAGGTGCGGGAATGCGCGCTTCCGGCGTGAACTCGATGCCGTTGATGATATCGCCGCGGTAGGACGGAAGCTCAATATCACCCTGCTTCTCGAAATTCGAGGAGCGCGGCTTTGCGAATTGACCTGCGATGCGGCCAACCTTCACCACCGGCTGCTGCGCGCCGAAAGTCAGAACGACGGCCATCTGCAGGAACGCGCGGAAGAAATCGCGAATATTGTCTGCGCCATGCTCCAGGAAGCTTTCCGCGCAATCGCCGCCCTGCAACAGGAAGCCATTGCCTTCGGCAACATTGGCGAGAGACTTCTTGAGGCGACGCGCCTCACCTGCAAAGACGAGTGGCGGGAAAGTGGAAAGCTGGGCTTCCGTCGCCTTCAGCGCGTCCGCATCCGGATAATCCGGAACCTGCTGGATCGGTTTTTGCCGCCATGTGCTTGGTGTCCAGGTTTCTGCCATTGTCTTTCGTCCGTTTTGATTACGCAGTGCCGTATCGCACCTTGTTTGAAGTTGGCGGCTTATAAACCTTTGAGGCAGCCTTGCATAGAGCTGAAAGGCGAATGCCCAGCCTACAGATGGATGAATAGCAGGACGCCTCATGCAAAGCGGAGACCAAGACTTATATTGCTTGTAACGCTTCCAAAATCTTATGTCCAAAATATAAGTAAATACTCATGTAAAATGCAACTAATATAAGTTAATTCGTGCTAAACCAATCTCGTTTTGAATATATAAATACAAAATATCTAAGGATAGATACAATTATTACTGACGTAGCCGAGTAGATTTGATGAAAAAATTTCGACTAAACAACCATAAAGCAATTGCGTCGGATCAGCATGGAAACTTTGGCGTTTTGACAGCACTTTTGCTTGTGCCGTTGATCGCGACAGCCGGCCTGGCAGTAGATTTCGGTATGGCCGTGGATGAAAGAGCCGCACTCATGAATGCCGCCGATGCGGCTGCATTGGGAGCCTTGTCGGAAAAATCGACATCCGTGGCGCAAGCCATGATCATGCCCGCCAACGGAGAGATCCAACTAGGCAACGAGGATGCCAAGCGAATTTTCTTAGCACAATTGCCGCAGACACTTCGCGACCGCCTCAAATCTGTCAGCGTTAGTATAAAGCGCGAGAACTCCCAACTTACGTCCAACGTCACCTTTACCGCTGCCATACCCACCGCCTTCATGGGCGTTTTAGGCAAGGACAGTATCGGCGTGAGCGGCACGGCCAAAGCGACATACCAGACGAACGCCTTCATTGATTTCTTCATGCTGCTGGACAACACCCCTTCCATGGGTCTGGGCGCAACGAATGCCGATATCGCTAAGTTGGAAGCAAACTTCGGCTGCGCCTTTGCCTGTCACGCGACAGGAAAGCCCCAGGACAACACGCTAAAGGCTGCTAGTAACCTGGGCGTAAAGCTCCGTATTGATGTTGTTCGTGATGCCACGAAGAAGCTCACGGAAGACGTCGACTTGTACAAGCTGGTGAACAATCAATACCGCATGGCGGTCTATTCATTTGGCACAACAGCAGATGATCTCGGACTGAAGGAGATCGCCAAGCTGACATCCAACATGGACAATGTTGATAAAGCTGTAGACAATCTCGATTTGATATCCACGGTCAGGAACAACTATAACGACAATACACTAACAGACTTTGCCAGCACTTTCGCGAGCATCAAGCCGGTGGTTGGCACAGTTGGCACGGGCAACAGCGCGACCGACCGGCAAAAGGTGGTCTTTCTTGTTTCAGACGGCATGACCGATGCAGAAAAGGCGGTCTGCTCCGGCAGCCAGAAAGAAACCCGCTGCATGGAGCCGATTGATCCTGCCATTTGCAGAGATCTCAAAGACAAAGGCATCAAGGTCGCCGTCGTCTACACGACATACATTCCGCTGCCTGACGATGATTTTTGGGTTAACAGAATTAAGCCCTTCAACGCGCGTCTGCGCCCAAACATGGAAGCTTGCGCAACACCAGGCTACTTTATCGAAGCATCTCCGAACGAGGATATCGGCAAAGCCATGCAGACGCTGTTCCGCAAGCTGATGAACTCCCCTCGCCTGACAACCTGAGGACCGCATTGAGTGCATCGAAGCGCGAGCCTTGGCTCGCGCCTCTCAAGAATCAAGCAAATCGAATGCATCAAGCGTTGATGCGCTCTCCACCCTTCACGCGGTAGCTCGGCTTGTACATGGTCACAAGCTCTTCGGCAGCGGTCGGATGAACCGCCATGGTGCGGTCGAAGTCGCCCTTGGTCACTCCGGCCTTGAGCGATATGCCCAGCAACTGCGCCATTTCACCCGCGTCGTGCCCCAGGATATGCGCTCCGAGCACCTTCCGATCTGCCGCATTGACCACGAGCTTCATGATCATCTTTTCGGCGCGCCCGGAAAGCGTTGCTTTCATCGGACGGAACTCCGCACGATACACTTCGATTTCATTGAAGCGTTTGCACGCCTCTTCTTCGGAAAGCCCAACCGTTCCGATTTCCGGCTGGGAGAACACGGCGGTCGCGATCAGATCATGGTCCGGCGCGGTCGGATTGTTCTTGAACTCGGTCTCGATGAAGCACATCGCTTCGTGAATGGCGACTGGAGTGAGCTGGACCCGATCCGTCACATCACCCAACGCGAAGATATGCGGCACATTCGTGCGTGAGTAGGCATCCACGACAATGGCGCCCCGCGCATCGACTTCGACACCCGCCTTCTCCAGACCGAGGCCAGCAGTGTTCGGATCACGGCCGAGTGCGAGCATGATCTGATCGGCAGAAACGCTGGCGCCCGCCTTGGTGCGCGCTGTCAGCCCGCCCGCCGGAGATTTCGTGACCTCTTCGATCACGTCTGTCAGCATGATGCGGATGCCCTTGTCGACCATTGCTTTATGAAGGCCCTCACGCATATCGCGATCGAAGCGGGACAGAATTTCCTGACCGCGATAGATCAACGTCGTGTCAACACCAAGCCCATGGAAGATGTTGGCGAATTCGACAGCGATGTAACCACCGCCCGCGATCAGGATGGATTTCGGCAACTCTTCCAGATGGAAGGCTTCGTTGGAGGTAATGCAGAATTCAGAACCAGGCAGCGATGCGTGCGGATTTGCCGTGCCACCAGTGGCAATTACGATGCGTTCTGCTGTCACTGTGGTGTCCGTTTTGACGAGACGGATCGTGTGGGCATCCACAAGTTCTGCACGCGTATCCAGAATTTCCGCCCCGGCATTTTCCAACCCGCGGCGATAAAGCCCTTCGAGGCGGGCAATTTCCTTGTCCTTAGCTTCAATGAGCGCTTTCCAGTTGAAGCTGCTTTCACCGACAGTCCAGCCATATCCGGCGGCATCTTCGAAGTGCTCATGATATTGGGAAGCATAGACGAAAAGCTTCTTCGGCACGCAGCCGCGGATGACACATGTGCCGCCGAAACGGTATTCTTCCGCAATCGCGACCTTCTTGCCTATGGATGCAGCAAGCCGTCCGGATCTCACACCACCTGACCCGCCGCCGATAACAAAGAGGTCGTAATCATAGCTGGTCATGTGAGGCTCCTATGGAATGTCCGGCGAATGGGATTGGCACTTCATATAGTGTGCAATGGCACACAAGGAAAAGCCCGGCAGAACCGGGCTCATCTTATAAACATCTGGAAGCGGTAGATCAGGGCTTCGGAGCGTTGCCCGTTGCGTCTGCCGTCGGAGCCTTCACCTTGTTGGCATCCATCACGGTGCGCAGCTTGGCGGTGCTGTTGGCAGTCAGATCACGCGAAATGCCATTCGCCCAGATTTCTGCGGCGCGCATCGTTTCGCGCTGCACGAGCGGAAGCGTCTGAAGATATTTCTTGCCAACTGGCGAGGAGTAGAAAGAAGCGATCTGCTTCAACTCATCAACCGTGAAGGACTTTGCGAAGGTGACCGCGACTTCCTTTTCCAGGTCGGCACGACGCGGAGCGAGAGCCAGAGCCTCGGCCTCGACCGTCTTGGAGATCTGCGTCTGGAAGTTCGGCGAAGCAACCGTGTACTCATTCTTCAAGCGCTCGGCGAGGTTTGGAAGAATGGCATCGAAACGATCCGTGGCATTCAGGGCTGCAATCGCATCCCGTGCCGCCTTCAGATGATCGGCAGGAATTTCCTGGGCGCTGACGGGGGCGCTCAACGCTACACCGGAAAGAAGAATGGCGAGCGCGGCGGTACGGCCGAAAACCGCTTGTCTGATCATGTTTCGTTGCTCCTGTCTTATTTCGCCTGCATCGTTCGCGCACCCGCCGGTCCGGCAATGATCGCAAACGATGCCATATTGATGAACAGCCCGTGCTCTACGACGCCGGGTATTGAATTCAGCTGGGTCGCCAATGCCTCTGCATCAGGAATACGGCCAAAAAAAGCATCGAGAATCAGGTGGCCGCCGTCGGTCGTGAAGGCGCCATCGTCCGATTTTCTCAACTTCAGATCGCCCGAAAGCCCAAGCTTGGAAGCCAGTTTCTCAATCGCAATGCGCGTTGTGGCGAGTCCAAACGGATTGACCTCGATCGGCAATGGAAATTTGCCGAGAGTTTCAACGACCTTGCTTTCATCCGCGATCACGATCATCCGGCTCGACGCAGACGCGACGATCTTTTCGCGCAACAGAGCGCCGCCGCCGCCCTTCACCAGACGCAGCGCGCCGTCAACTTCGTCGGCACCGTCAATGGTAAGATCCAGCTCGGGAAGTTCATCCAGGGACTTGAGTGGAACACCAAGCTCCAGGCAGAGGCGCGCGGTTCGCTCCGATGTTGGCACACCCTGAACCCGCAGGCCGCCCGACACCTTTTCCGCAAGCAGTCGAACAAATTCTTCCGCCGTCGATCCGGTGCCGATTCCAAGACGCATCCCGTCTTCAACATGCTGGAGCGCAGCCTCGGCTGCCTTGATTTTCATTTCCCGGGCGTCCATCCGCCGCAAGCTCCCATCTGTTTCGTTGTGTGCTGTTTACACGGCCCGCCTGATAAACAAAAGTCCCAGTTTATGCTTCTTGGAGACTATTCGAAGACCAGAATACAGAGGCACACCCTCCCCTCTCCATTTGCAATTCTTGCTCACGATCCTTAATCTCGCGCCACCCATGGACTTGGCGACACCCTCATTCTCTGCTTCGGAAGGTTTGATTTTGACTGCTACCCTTGTTGTTTTCGATCTCGACGGCACGATGATCGACACTGCGCCTGATTTGATCGAAAGCCTCAACCACACCATCGCAGCCCGCGATCTGGAACCAGTCAGCTTCGATGACCTGACGCATCTGGTCGGACAAGGCGCGAGGGTCATGATCCGGCGTGCATTTGACCTGCGCGGATACCCGCTGTCGGATCAGGAAGTGGACCCGCTGTTTGATCGCTTCATCGATCACTACAAGGCGCATATGCCGGGACAGAGCAGGCCCTTCGCCGGTCTTGAGGCAAGCCTGGACCGGCTGGAACGCGATGGCTGCCGCGTTGCTGTCTGCACCAACAAGGCAGAGCAGCTGGCAGTGCCCCTTCTGCGGAAGCTGGGCCTCGCGGACCGAATGGCAGTCATCACCGGGGGAGATACCTTTGCTTTCCGCAAACCGGATGGGCGGCACCTGCTCGAGACGATCAGATTGGCAGGCGGCGATCCTGCCAAAAGCATACTTGTCGGCGACAGCGTCAACGACATCCAGGCTGCCCACAATGCCTCGGTGGCATCGCTTGGCGTAACATTCGGCTATTCCGATGTGCCGATCGCCGATCTGAACCCCACACGCATCATCAGCCATTTCGACGAACTGACCGTCGAGCTGGTGCAGGAAACGCTCGCCGCAGGCAATCGCGCCAAGTTCCCGGTCACCGCCTGAACGGAAAAGGCCAGCCCTATGAAGGCTGGCCCCTATCGCTTACATAAGCATTCGGAAATCAGGCGCCGCGCGCCTTGCTTGTGATTTCGAAGGCCTTTTCAACAGCAGCATCACGCTTGTAGACATCATCGAAATACTCGATGTGACCGTCCTTGTTCGGCCATGCCGTGAAATAAGCCACGTAGACCGGGAACTTCTGCGGAACCTGTATAGCCTGGTTCTTGCCCTGAGCGATCTTGCCGGCCAGGTCCTGTTCGGTAATGCCCAGCACGGCGGCGGCCATCTTGCGGGGCTCCGCCAAACGCACACAGCCGTGGCTCAGCGCGCGCATGTCACGCTGGAAGAAGCTCTTCTGCGGCGTGTCATGCATATAGATGGCGTGGGCGTTCGGGAACAGGATCTTCAACTCGCCCAGAGCATTGTCGCTCGATGGCGGCTGGCGCACGGAAATCGCCTGCGTGGATCCGCGCCAGTCGACGGCAGTGGATGAGACCGCCTTGCCAGACACTTCGACCTGGTAGCCCATGCGGTCGAGATAACTTGGATCCTGCCGAAGCTTCGGCAACATCTCATTGATGATGATCGACTGCGGGACGCCCCAATACGGATTAAGCTCGACCGTCTGGATTTCGTCCTGGAAGAAGAAGGTCTGATGGCTCGGCGAACCGACCACAACGCGCATGGAGAACTGCTCCTGCCCGTTCTGGTGATAGTAAACCCGGAATGCTGGCTGGTTGATGAAGACATAGCGGCTGCCGAGATCGTCCGGCAACCATTTGCTCTGCTCCATCGCCACGATCAGCTTCTCGATCTTGTCGTCGGAGGTATGGCCGGTCATGGCGCGCACTGTCGCCGGACCGATGACGCCATCGGCCTTCAGGCCGATTTCCTTCTGGAAGCTCTTGACCACCTCCACCAGTTCCGGCGCGTAGGTCGGCGTATTCTGGTATGACGCAAACACAGCGGAATGCTGCGTCTTCAATGCCTCGGAACCCTTGTGCTGGATCGCCGCGATAACTTTGGCCAGATCAGCATTGCTTTCACCCGGCTTCAGCTTCAGAGTTTCAGGCACCTGCACCGCTTGCGCTTCATTCCCGGCAGCGGCGCGCACCTTGGCCAGCTCCGCCTTCAGCGCCAGGAATTGCGGGCTCTTCGGCGCCATCCCATCCAGATAGGCGCTTGCATCTGCAGCGCTCTGCAGCCCAGGCAGAATGGAGGGAAGGTTGACGTCGCGTCGCTTCAGGTCGTGATATTCCGAGATCCGGTTCGGGTCGATGCGGCCACGCGCCATGTCCTGCGCGAACAGCAAAGCCTTTGCAGACAGCGCCAGCTCGAACTGCATCAGTTCCTTCTGATGCTCATCGGGAACCTGAGCGACAGCAGGCTTGACCGCCGTGACCGAAGGGCTCTCCGAATCGGGAGCAGCTACTGAAGAAGCATCGGCTGAGACGGGCGTGACCGCCGGTGCTTCCGCAGGCTTCTGGGCGTCGGAGACGCTGGATGTCACGAAAGTTGGCACCGGAATGCGATAATCAGCCGGGTTCAGACCGTAATCTCCAGCCTTTTCCATCAGCGCAATCACCGCGCGGGCGCGCTCACTTACGTCTTCCCGCTCCACCCACAAAGGCGCGGTATTCTTGGCATAGAACGCTTCAACCGCCGCCGCCACATCGCTCGGTGCAGAAACCTTGGCCTGCGCGAGGAAGCGGCTGGCATCCGCCGCGGATGCAGCAGCGAAACCGGATGTCTTCACGGCACGGGCGGAGTCCGCCTTGTAGGTGAAGTATTTTGGCGCAGAAACCTTCGGCAGTGGCTCTGGATCGCTGAGGTCAATGGCACGCTGGCTGATTGGCGGCTGCGCACTCGCCGGTACGCGACCTTCAAGCTGCTCCTGAATGGTTCCGCGATTTTCGCCGCGCAGCATATCCATAAGTGTCAGGGCGTTGGCCGTGCCTGCGCCGACGGCAGAAGAAGCAATGCCGGAAAAAAGGGCAATTGCGAGAGAAGTCTTTGTATGTGCGTGCGGCAACGTCATCCCCGTCACGTTGAGGGCCTTGAATCAGTGGGCCTTGTAAGCCTTTGCGCCTGAATAGCTGGTCGTGAGCGCTGTGAAAAGTAAACGAAAAGCGATGCCTGACCGGTGAGAGAGCGCTGATCCTGCCCGCAATCGTTGACGCAAGATTAAGAAATCATTGGTTAATTTTTTACTGATAACTTGCTTGAAGAGGCATCAAGACGGTTCACAGACGCTTGATCGGGCTCAATATAAATCCTTGGCGTGTCATTAAAAACACGCGGCGAAACCTCACTTTAGCCTACACTCATCAACCTTCGCAGTGCTTGCAGTCGCAAAACAAACGTATAGTAATGCGCGCGCCCGACCTTGCATCGGCCACCGACACCGCATAGGTGCAGCCGAGCAATCCCGTTTACGTCCGTGTTACGCAGAGGCTTCAAGATGACCACGCGCACAGAAACCGACACATTTGGCCCGATTGAAGTTGCCAGCGACCGCTACTGGGGCGCTCAGGCGCAACGCTCGCTTGGAAATTTCAAGATCGGTTGGGAAAAGCAACCCCTCTCTGTCATTCGTGCGCTCGGCATCGTCAAACAGGCTGCCGCGCGCGCCAACATAGCTCTTGGCGGTCTGGATGCGAAGATCGGGGAAACGATCATTGCCGCCGCGCAGGAAGTCATCGACGGAAAGCTAAACGATCACTTTCCGCTCGTTGTCTGGCAAACAGGCTCCGGCACGCAATCCAACATGAATGCCAACGAGGTTATCTCGAACCGGGCAATTGAAATTCTCGGCGGCGTGATGGGCTCGAAGAAGCCAGTCCATCCGAACGATCATGTCAATATGAGCCAGTCGTCGAACGATACCTATCCGACGGCCATGCACATTGCCTGCGCAGAGCAGATCGTTCGCCATCTCATCCCGAGCCTCAAGCATCTGCACGCGGCACTGGATGCGAAGTCAAAAGCCTTTGCCCACATCATCAAGATTGGTCGCACGCACACCCAGGACGCGACGCCGCTGACCCTGGGTCAGGAGTTTGGTGGCTATACGGCGCAAGTTGCTTCCGCCATCAAGCGGATCGAAGTCTCCCTGTCGGGCCTCTACGAACTGGCACAGGGCGGCACAGCCGTTGGTACGGGCCTCAATGCGCCCGTCGGCTTTGCCGAAAAAGTTGCCGAAGAAATCGCCGCGATCACCGGCCTGCCCTTCGTCACCGCGCCAAACAAGTTCGAAGCGCTGGCCGCGCATGATGCCATGGTCTTCGCACATGGCGCTATCAACGCCGCAGCCGCCGCCCTATTCAAGATCGCAAACGACATCCGCTTTCTCGGTTCCGGCCCCCGTGCTGGCCTCGGCGAACTGGCCCTGCCGGAAAACGAGCCTGGATCGTCCATCATGCCGGGCAAGGTTAACCCGACCCAGTCGGAAGCCTTGACGCAGGTCTGCGCTCATATCTTCGGCAATCAGGCAGCCATAACATTCGCTGGAAGCCAGGGGCATTTCGAACTCAACGTGTTCAACCCGATGATGGCCTACAACTTCCTGCAGTCCGTGCAGCTTCTGGCAGACGCAGCGGTTTCCTTCGCGGATAACTGCGTTGTCGGCATCGAGGCGCGCGAAGACAACATCAAGCGCGGTGTCGAAAATTCGCTGATGCTGGTTACGGCCCTAAACGGCAAACTGGGCTACGATGCCTGCGCCAAGATCGCCAAGACCGCGCATAAGAACGGCACGACCCTGCGTGAAGAGGCAGTCGGCGGCGGATACCTTACCAATGAGGAATTCGACCAATATGTCCGTCCCGAGAATATGATTGGTCCAAAGTAATAGGCAGTTAACTGGCGCGAGCGGATGGACAAATAATGTCCATCCCTTGTGTTAAGGACGGAAAGCAAAAAAGTTTCGCCCGACTGCGGACGAATAACCGCATTGACACTTGACGATAATCAAGCCGAAATTTATACCAACTCCATAATCGTCTAATTGCAATGGTATTTTAGCGTTTTAGGCGATTTGACATTAATCCTTTTCCAATAAATTGCGAATAACCATATCATCAGTCTCAAATCGATGACCGGAGCAGAGCAATGACGACGGCAGCTGCGCAGAAGGCGCAAGCCGCCGATGTGGCTGGACAAATAATACACGCCATGCGTGCCATGAATGTCTCTCCCATCCCGCGGAACTACCAGCTCTTCTACGAGGCCTACATCGGTACGAATCCGACGTTGACTCGGGAGCTCTCGCAATTGGGCAACCGGCCTCGCCAGGAAGAACTCGACAATCTTGCCGCCAATTTCATTGGGTCCGGTCAGGCATCGATTATGGAGAAGGCTCACCGTAGATTGGTGGAAGAACTCGATGCGCTTCTCAACCTTCTACGCCGGGAACAGAGTTCGCTCGAGAGCTACAATCGTCTGTTAGATGAAACTGCCACAACCATTAATGCGAAGAACTATTTCTCCGCAGACCTCCTCAGTAACGCAATCTCCCTCCTGAGCAAGGCCACTGGGGATACGATCGCACAGGGCGAAAAAACGGTTGAAGGCGTGGTTCAGCGCAGCCAGGAAGTCGATCAAGTTCGCAAGGAACTCGACGAGTACAAGCGCATTGCAAACACTGACTCGCTAACTCGCCTATCGAACCGTCGCGCCTTTGACGAGAAGCTGGCGACATTGTACGACGATAGTATGCAACTGCCTGTCACGGCGCTTGTTCTGGCCGACATTGACCACTTCAAGAAATTCAACGATGCCTATGGCCACCCTGTGGGTGACAAGATCCTCGCATCCGTTGCTGCCGTCCTCAGGTCAAGCGTGCGCAAGGACGTGTTTGTGGCGCGGACGGGTGGTGAGGAGTTTGCACTCATCATCGAGGGCAACACGACCGATGAAGTGCTTGCCATCTGTGAGCGCCTACGAAAAGCCCTCGAAACTCGGCCATTTCGCAATTCACGCACCGGCATGGATTATGGGCCAATTACGATTTCGATCGGCGTCGCCATGGCATCGCAGGCCGATGACGCCGGTGATCTCTATGTAAAGTCGGATACGGCTCTCTATTGCGCCAAGAATACAGGTCGCAATCGCTCGATCCTCTTCGAGGATGGCATGCGCAAGGACTATGGCGGAAAGAGCTGGCTTATTTACAAAAAGTAGCACCTTGTAATCTGCGTTCTCGGCAAGCGACCATCACCACATGGTCGCTTTTGCACGTTCAGGCCATTCCTTGTCATAGGTCTGTTGATCGAAATCCGCCTTCGCTCCCTTCAACATAAGCCCAGGTGTCGGCAGTGCTTGTGGGTCGACAAATTTATCTGCATTCCAAAGCTCGGCACGCATGACCGCACGCGCACACTGGAAATACACCTCCACGATGGTCACAACGGTCACACTGCGCGGATGATGCCCATCCATCTCGAAGCTCTGCAGCAGTTCCGGCTCAATGGAAACCACGGCCCGACCATTGACGCGCATCACACTCGTAGAGCCGGGAATTAGAAACATCAGGGCGACACGGGGATCGCGCACGATATTCTCTAGCGAATCGACCCGGTTATTTCCTCTCCAATCCGGCAGCAGGATGGTCCGGTTATCCTGAACTCGAACTACACCTCCGAGGTCTCCCCGGGGAGAGCAGTCCAGCCCCTCTAGTGCAACACTCGCGAGTGCCACAAAAGGCGACGCCTCGATCATCTGGCGATATTCCGGTGTCAGCGCCTGTGTCACTTTCACAAGCGACGCTTCGCTCGGGTTCTTGTAGATGTCCCTCAATTGCTCGACGGATGTTATGATGGTCATGTGTTCCTCCCGTTGCATCACTGGAGTAAATCACGCGATCCGGGGCTGCAAGTGCGTGCTCTACTCGCCGCGCAGTTCTCCAATTTCATCCGCCTCATGGGGTATGCGCGCCAGCCGCCTGTACTCCCAGATCGCAACAGCCAGCAGGATGCATACTGCAAGCGCAGCAGTCCAGAGAGTTACCCATCCTTGTGTAACGAGAAGAAGCGCAAGGAGAGCGGCAATGCCGGCAATATGTGACCAGGGCAGATAGCCGGTCGTCACCCGCTTGACCCACAGGTTCCCGGCCAGAAATACCATCGGGCCACCACATATCACCAGCGCTCTGGCCAATCCTCCGATTTCAACCGGATGCGCAATCAGGTGTTCGGCAGCAACGGCACAGAGTATGATCCCGGCAATGACGGGAATATGACCGTATGTGAATACATGAAGCGCAACCTCGCCCGGTTCGTCCGAATCCTCGATCTCCTGCGATGCCTTTTCGTGGCCGAAGTGGAAATAGATCCACCACATTAGACCGGTCGCCAGAAATGAACCTGCGAGAATGACAACGATCAGCGGAGATATGTCCTGATCCGAAAAACTGCGACCCGTCGCCAGGACCGACTCGCCAAGACAGATCATAACGAACAATCCGCAGCGCTCGGCCATATGCTCACCGGATATATCCCAGTCTTCGGTTGTAGAGCGGCCATAGCCGGGCACCACGAACCGTAGCTCGGGGGCTAGAAATTCCAGTAGCAGGGCGCCATACCAGATGATCAGTCGCGCATGCGGATCGCTCAGCGCACCCCAGATCCAAAGGATGGCGGACAGCGCAAACCACAGGGAAACCCGCACGAAGTTGCGCCTGACATTTTCCATAACACCTTTGAAGGCGTATATCGCAAAAAGCGACCGGCCCAACTGCATGGCGACATAGGTCGCGGCAAACATCAGGCCCCGCTCCTCGAAGGCCTTCGGAATGGCCGAAGACATCAGCAGGCCTAGAAACATGAGACCGAACAGCAGCGCCCGAACGGGCATGCGCTCAGGGTCCAACCTGTTCGTCACCCAGGCCGTATGAATCCAGACCCACCAGAGAGCCAGCGCAAAAACGCCACCTTCTGTCAGTCCCGCTAGTGTAAAGTCTTCGACGATGAATTGGGAAAGCTGGATGAGCGCGAAGACGAAAACGAGATCGAAGAACAGTTCGGGAAAGCCGACCGTGCGTTCATGTTGGTCGCCATCCTTGACCCAATGGTCGTCGGCTTTAGTGTCGGTGTGCGCCATGAAACGTATGCATTCAATGAGAGGCAGGAAAAACACGATGCCACGCGACCGTCAAATCACTGGCGGCTTAAAAGTTCCATCAACTTTGGTCTGTCTCAGCTGAAGCTAGCGAGCGATGCCGGGCGTGTCCCGGTTCATGCCCTTCGCCGCAAGTTCCCGTTCGTATTCTGCGAAGAGATCCCTTCCCCTTTCACCGAGCTCTCTCAGATATCTCCAGGTGAATATACCGCTGTCGTGGCCATCATCGAACGCAATTCGGATTGCGTAGTTACCGGCGGCCACAACGTTGCGAATACCGACCATACGCTTTCCCGCAACCGTCACTTTTTGCCCCGGACCATGTCCCTGCACCTCTGCTGAGGGAGATAGCACCCGCATCATTTCCGCGGGTACGGCAAAAGCAGCCCCGTCGTCGAAAGTGATTGTCAGGCTGCGCTTGTCAGCAGCCACCTTGATTTCGGTCGGCCAGGAAGAGGCGCTCATTTCACTCATATCGTCTGTTCCGCATTGTTTTTGCTCGCTGGTTCTGATGTTGGGGCCCATTCAAGCATCTTCTGTCAAAACCATTTCCATCCGCCTTGACGCCTGTCGCAGCAAGTCCCATCTTCCGTGCAGGAGGACACGCGCCTTGAATAGTTTGGTCAATCCCAAAGACACACATACGCCATTGCGTACGAATGCGCATCCGATGATTGACCCCTTCGGTCGCATGGTGAGCTATCTCCGTGTGTCCGTGACGGATCGGTGCGATTTCCGCTGCACCTACTGCATGGCGGAAAACATGACCTTTCTTCCTAAGAAAGATCTTCTGACGCTGGAGGAACTGGATCGGCTCTGTTCTGCTTTCATCGCCAAAGGCGTGCGCAAACTGCGCCTGACAGGCGGCGAACCGCTCGTGCGAAAGAACATCATGTTCCTTGTCAGAGCGCTTGGCAGACATATCGAGTCCGGCGCTCTTGAGGAATTAACTCTGACGACAAACGGCTCGCAGCTGACGCGTTATGCCGATGAACTTTACGACTGCGGTGTCAGGCGCATCAATGTCTCCGTGGATACGCTGGATCCGGACAAGTTCAAGGCCGTCACGCGCTGGGGTGACCTGCAGAAAGTTCTCGAAGGCATTGAAGCCGCTCGCAAGGCGGGCCTGAAGATCAAGCTGAATGCCGTGGCGCTGAAAGGGTTCAACGAGCACGAGATTCCATCGATGCTGCGATTTGCACATGAACGCGGCATGGATCTGACGGTCATCGAAACCATGCCGATGGGTGAGATCGAAGAGGATCGCACGGACCAATATCTGCCGCTCTCCCAAGTGCGAGCCTCGCTCGAAGAACAGTTCACCCTGTCGGATATCCCGTTGAAGACCGGCGGTCCTGCCCGCTATGTCACCGTTCAGGAAACCGGCGGCAGGCTCGGCTTCATCACGCCGATGACACACAACTTTTGCGAAAGCTGCAATCGCGTCAGGCTCACCTGCACAGGAACGATTTATATGTGCTTGGGCCAGAACGATGCGGCAGACCTTAGATCCGCACTTCGGGCATCGCCGGATGACGTTGACCTTTACGCTGCAATTGACGAAGCCATTTCGCGTAAGCCGAAAGGTCACGACTTCATCATCGACCGGAACAATCGCCCTGCCGTCAGTCGGCATATGAGCGTAACGGGAGGTTGATTCCTTATGAGGCCCGCCGAACCGCCGATTGTGCCGATTGCTGGATGACAAAGCCCGAAATGCTGTCATAGAGCGCGCGCGCCTCTTCTGCTAGGGATTGGGCAGCGGCACTTGCCTCCTCCACTGTGGCGGCATTTCTCTGGGTCGTCTGATCAAGAACGTTGATGGCAGAACTGATCTCCGCAATTCCGGTGGCCTGTTCGCGAGAAGCCTGGGAGATCGCAACCACGTTAAGGTCGACATCTTTGACCTGTCGAACGATTTCGTCCAACGCTGAGCCTGTCTGATTCACAAGTGAAACGCCCTCGGCAACCGCTGCACCGGATGAAGAAATCAGCTCCTTGATGTCCTTTGCCGCGCTCGCAGATCGCTGCGCCAGTTCGCGAACCTCTTGGGCAACGACGGCAAATCCTTTCCCGGCTTCCCCGGCACGGGCGGCTTCCACACCCGCGTTCAGTGCGAGGAGGTTTGTCTGGAATGCGATGGAATCAATCACTCCGATGATGTTGCTGATTTCGCGAGAAGACGTTTCGATCTTCGCCATAGCCGCTGTCGCATTTTCGACAATGGCGCCAGATCTCTCCGCCCCCTGTCGCGTCTCCGCTACCAGACGCTGAGCCTCAGTTGCACGATTTGCCGCATCGCGAACCCTTGCAGTCAATTCATCGAGCGCTGCGGCCGTTTCCTCCAGCGAAGCCGACTGCGTTTCAGCGCTACGGGCAATATCGTTCGAAACCGAATTGATTGTATGCACATTCCCGTTGAGGCCCTGAGCCAACGATTTGATGCCTGAAACCGTCTCACCGAGCTTTTGGAAGGCCAAATTGAGATCAAGTCGGACCTGCTCCAGCGCAGGGTCCAGCCCTTCAGTGATTTGTGCGGTAAGGTCTCCTTGCGAAAGCCTGCCGATAGCCTGCCCGATCCGTTCAACGGAACTCATGCGCGCTGTAATGTCCGTCGCAACCTTGATGACCTTGTAGACGATGCCTTTCGAATTGAAGACAGGCGTATAGGCCGCCTGGATCCAGACTTTTCGTCCGCCTTTTCCAAAGCGAATGAAGTTGTCAGCAACAAATTCTCCACGTCTCAGTCTTTCCCAGAATGCGCTATAATCGGAACTGCGTACGTAATCGGGATCGCAGAACATAGAGTGATGTTGGCCAACAATCTCAGTGAGTTGATACCCCATGGCGCCCAGAAAATTCTGGTTCGCCTTGACGATGCGGCCATCACGCTCGAACTCAATGATCGCCTGACTCTGATCGATAGCTGTCAGACGGTTCTCGTCATCCTGAGCTGCAAGCTTGCTGGCGGTAATGTCACTTGCGATTTTCAGGATGCGCACGACCTTGCCGTTTCGCATAACGGGATTGTAGGACGCCTCGATCCAGAGATCGTCACCCGCCTTCGTCTGGCGCAAAAACTGGCCGTGCTGGAACTTTCCGACAGAGAGATCTGTCCAAAACTTGCGGTAAGCATCAGAGGAGCGGAGCGTCTCGCCACAGAAAATCCTGTGGTGTTGACCAAGGATCTCCGAAATATCATAGCCCAACGCCTTACAGAAATTTTCATTGGCGTGAAGGATCTTGCCAGCCGGATCAAACCATATCATGGCCTGGGAGCGGGAAATCGCCGCCATTTCGTTGACAAGACGAGATGCACTGAACAGGTGACGAATGGCCATACAATTTTAATCCGATGGAGTAATATTGCCGGATTACAACTGTTGAGTATTTAATTAACTGTTAAATATCAATCCTCACTTCCACTGGTTGAGAATTTGTGTCCTTAAAGCCTAATCTTTTAGCGATCGCGTCTAAACCGAATTACCCCGGTGGTTCGGAAACTCGCAGTTGCAGTCAATGCACGCTGTGCTGCCGTCTCCCGGATATCGATGAACTCGACAAGCCAGCCAATGTCAGTTGCACGCACTGCATCCACGGTTTCGGCTGCCGGACCTATGAGAAACGACCACAAACCTGCCGCGATTTTCGCTGCCAATGGTTGACAGATGTCACTCTCGATGCGGCCTGGAACCCATTGGAATGTCATATGATGGTTTACCGTCAAGGACTCCAGACAACCGTGCTTGTTGACCCAAAGCTTGGCAACGCGTGGCAACAGGGCAAATATGCTTCGATGCTCGCAGAACTCGCGCGCCGAAGCGAGGATGAAGGTGGGTATCTCATCCTGTTTGCGGGTGATGAAGTCCGTCGCATTCATCCGAACTGAAAAGGCACCCTGCTGAGGAAACGCCTGTAACGAATAAAGGCCGCACAATGACGCGCGACCCTGGGAGCTACAAGTCTGACTTTTGGGCCTCGTTCAGGCCGCCCTACCGCGACGCACTTGCGCGCCACCGGCATCTCCAACGCGGAAGTGCTCGATCTTTTCGGCAAGTGCCACCGCGCGGCCTCTCAATCCGTGGATTTCAGCGTTGTTTTCCTCAACCATTGCAGCGTTGCGTTGTGTGATGAGCTCGACCTCGCCCAGAGCCTGGCTCACTTCGCCTATGCCCACAGACTGTTCGCGCGTGGCGGATGAGATATCGGCCACCAGCTTCTGGACTGTGCTGACATGGGAAATGATCTGGCTCAGAGCCTCACCGGTCTGCTCCACCAACTGAACGCCGTTTGTTACCTGATGCGCACTCTGGGAAATTAGCCCCTTGATCTCTTTAGCAGCATTCGCGCACCGTTGGGCCAATTCGCGCACTTCCTGTGCCACGACCGCAAAGCCGCGGCCTGCCTCGCCTGCACGCGCCGCTTCGACTCCTGCGTTCAACGCGAGAAGGTTCGTCTGGAACGCGATCTCATCGATCACGCCGATAATCGTGCTGATCTTTTCGGAAGACCGGCTGATTTCACCCATGGCGGTAATTGCGTTGGTCACGACCTGGCCGGACTGTACCGCAAAGGCTTCCGTCTGATTGACCGATTCTGACGTTCGCTGAGCGCTGCTCGCTGTCGACTTCACGATGTCACTCAGCTGTCTGAGGGCACGAGTGGACTGTTCCAGTGCCGCCGCCTGCTGTTCCGTACGGCGAGCCAGGTCATCCGCAGAGCTGGATAGATTGCTCGAACCGCTGTTGATGTCAGCCGCAACGGAGCGCACATCTGCAAGCGTTGCGGAGAGCGTGCGGACAGCCACGTTGTATGTACGTGCCATGTCGACGAAATCGGCCGGCAGGTTCTCGTTCATCTCAACTTGCAAATTGCCTTCGGCAAGCTGGTGAAGAACATCCGAAAGGGCGGAAAGGGCCATCCGCTGCTCGTTCGACACCTTGGCACGCTCTGCGGCGCGACGTTCGGCTTCAGCAGTCGTGGCGTCACGCGCAGCAGAGGCTTCCTGCTCCAGCCGGATGTTTTCCAGCGCCGCATCGCGGAACACCGTAACAGAACGAACCATATCGCCGATTTCATCGCCACGTTCACGACCCTCGATGCGGACGTCCAGATCGCCGCTCGCAAGGCGGGTCATTATTTCGGTAACCCGGCGCAGCGGTGCACGAAGTGTCTCGACCAGCATGAGCGCGCCGATTATGGCCAGAAGCGTGCCTATGACAGTTGCAGCAATTGAGAGATTGGCGGATCGTTCACTGTCCTGCTTGCCAGCCTCCTGCGCCTCGGCCACGAAATTCTTCAGACCGGCCATACCATCCAGCAACTGCTTCTCGGTCGTAACGCGTGCGGCTTTCCACTGCCCTGCCAGATCAAGCATGCTCTTGGATTGCTTGTCGACAGTATCGAGAATGGGGGTCACTTGCGAAGCGAAATCTCGCATCGTTGGATTCTTCTTTCCGAGATCCGAGATCTTTTCGCTGGCAGTACGCAGTGCGCGTATGGTGGCGAGCAGCTCTTCGCGTGCTTCATTCGTCAGTGCCACCCGTAGCCGCTCCGAATGCAGCTGCAGCATGTCGTTCAGACGCAAAGCCTCGGTCAACTGGCCCACCAAAGCACGGTTGATCTGCAAGTCGTCTTCCAGCGTCGCGAACCGGTCTGCCGCGGTATTGGTGTTCTGATTCGCCGTCATCAGATAGGTATCGCGAACCGGTTGGAGAGCAGCCATAGCGTCACGAATGGCATTCGCCTTGTCGGCTGCAGGCTGGTCGCTCTTTGCAACGGTCTCAATTGCTGTCAGCTTGTCCTTAAGGGTGGAGAGCGAACTCAAGGCCTTTGTGGTCGCCTTCGCCTCAAGCTTCGGCAAATCCTTGCGAAGAACTCCGATATAGGTCACGGCGGCACGTGGAAGCGCCTCGTCACTTGTAATGTTCTTCACAGCGTCGAACAGGCTGTCCATGCGGGCAGCTGTCGTTCTCAGGGCATAGGCATCGAAGAGCGCGCCTTTCGCAAACTTTTCCTTGCTCTCGCCTTCCTTGCGAACAGTCTCGAACTGCGCACTGACAGCACCGGCAAGCGCACGGATCTCATCCACACTTGCCTCCATGGTCTGTTGAGTGCGGGTTGTCTTCCGTTCAATCTCCCAAAGCCCGGCAGTAGACAGCTTGAGGGCTGGGGCGGCCTGCTGGACGACGTAAAGACGCTGCCGATCTTCAGGCGTAATCACCAGCCCTTCCAGAACGGAGATTCCCTTCTCCTGCTCGGCAATCGCATCGTTCAATGCCTTGAGGCTTGCGCTGCTTGGCTGGGCAAGGAAGCCAAGAAGAGATGCCTGCAATCGCTCGAAATCGCCGATGTTTTCGATAGTGGCACGCGTCACGGTCATATGCCCGTTGAGCATGCGCGCGGTGTAGAAACCAGCGAGCCCCACGCCTGCGATCAAAAGGATCAGGGGAACGACAAACAGCAAAACCTTCGTGACAATACGGCGGCTTTGCAACAAACGATCCAGGAACGACATTACACCTCCTCGTGCATCTGCTACGCGTCCAATCATGGGCGGCGGTACACGGCTATCCCCATCATGCAGGAGCTTGAAACGAAGCTTTGCCAAGCAGCTATTGAGCAATCGTTAATTCACAAATCTAGCATTTGAAAGCGATATACAATCAAAAATTGAATTCTACAAAAAAGTGTCGTCATAGATTTAAAAAATATAACATTTATGAATATAAATCTGGATAATATAATAGATTTATGCAATTTTAGGTTTTTATATTATGATTTTAAATTTTAAAATTTTTAATTTTCACGTTTTTGATAGATAATGCAGACGAGCCGAAGTTCCGAGTTCGAAAATAAGCAAAAAAGAAGTCTTTATATTAAAATGCAAGTCAGGTTTTACATCGAGTGTCTTTCACCGTACAGTAGAGCCTCACCGTGATTAATCCAGTCAATTCGGTTTTCCAGCGGCGGAGGCTTGCATTTCAGCCAATCGCCGCCAAGTGTTGAAGCGTCTGCTGGAACGGCGCGCCAATCTTGGCATGCCATTTGGTAAATCGCCTTTTCATAACCAAACAACTGGTGCGTGCCGCTGTGATCGACTACAGCGAAATCGCTAATATATGCCTGAGGGAATCCAGAATGCCGTTATCAGCGAATTCGCGTGGCGCCCTGATGATGACGATTGCCATGGGAGCCTTCACCACCAATGATGCGCTCATCAAATCGATTACGCATGACCTGAACATTGCGCAGATCATCTTTCTGCGCGGCATCGCGACAGCCATCATTCTCGCCGTCATGGCCTGGTCCTACGGAATCCTCGGGCAGTTCCGGTTGATGTTCAATAAGGCCGTCATCCTCAGATCCGGCTTCGAGATCGGCGCGACCATTACCTATATCAGCGCCCTTTCGCACATCGATCTGTCTGTGGCCGCGACAATATTGCTCTCTCTGCCGCTTGCCGTGACCTTCGGAGCCTGGGCCTTTTTCAAGGAACCGGTCGGATGGAGGCGCTGGCTCGCCATCATCGTCGGCTTCGTCGGCGTCATCATCATCCTGAAGCCGAGCCCGGAAGCTTTCGTGCCCGCATCTCTGTTGGCGGTCATCACGGTCTTCTTCACAGCTGGCCGCGACCTGACCACGCGGCGGATCAACTCGGCCATCCCGACCCTGCTCGTCTCGCTTTTTGCTGGCTTGACGAACACGGTCTTCGGCGCGGTTCTCATCGTTCCCATGGGCGGCTGGATGCCCGTGAGCGGTCACTCCGTGCTCATCATCGTCGTGGCCGCCTGTTTCATCATTGCGGGCTATCTGTCGATCATCAGTGCCATGCGAACGGGAGACATCTCCTTCATCGCGCCGTTTCGCTACACGAGCCTCATCTTCTCGCTGAGCCTTGGCTATTATCTGTTTCAGGAGAGACCGGACGGCTACATGACGCTCGGCGCCAGTCTCATTGTTGCATCGGGTCTTTATGCCTTCTACCGTGAGAAACAGCGCACACGGGAAACGCCCGCTGCCAAGAGTACGCAGACACCCAATTGAGAACGCAAATGCCTCTGCCTTCCGTACCTGCCGTCGCCATTATCCTCGCCGGGGGTCTTTCCCGCCGGATGGGTCGAGACAAGGCCGAGGTCTTGCTGGCGGGAACCAGACTGGTGGATCGCGTGGACGCCCGGTTGCGCTACCAGAACCTGTCCGTATTCCTCAACGCGTCGGATGATCTCGGAACGTCGCTCCCCCTTGTTCCGGATACGCTACAGGGTCATCGGGGGCCGCTCGCCGGAATTCTTGCCGCCATGCGCCACGGCGCAAGCCTGCCCGATCCCACGAGCCATGTGCTGACGGTCCCGATCGATAGCCCCTTCATACCGCTGGATCTTGCGGCCAGATTGACCGCGGCTGCGACATCCGATGAAAGCATCGTAATCGCCGTGTCACAAGGCGCTCTGCATCCGGTTGTCGGCTTGTGGCCGATCCGTTTGGCTGATGAGTTGCAGGCGTTTCTCGAAGGTCCGGAAAATCCGCGCGTCAAGACGTTTCTGTCCCTCCACGAGGTCCGGACTGTCGAGTTTGCCGACATCGATACGCCCGTTGGTCCGCTCGACCCTTTCTTCAACGTCAATACGCCGGAGGACCTGCAATTGGCCCATCGCTATGTGGAGTTTGTGGGATGACCCCAAAGCTGTTTGGTATTGCCGGCTGGAAAAACTCCGGCAAGACGGGCCTCGCCGTACGCGTGGTGGAGGAACTGACGCGCCGCGGCTTTCGCGTCTCGACCGTCAAGCACGCGCATCATGATTTCGATATCGATAAGGTCGGCGCAGACAGCTACCGTCATAGGCAGGCAGGCGCGCACGAGGTCGCCCTCGTCTCCGGCACGCGATATGCAATCATGCATGAATTGCGTGGTGCCGATGAACCAAGCTTCGAGGAGATCATCTCCCGCCTCGCCCCATGCGATATCGTCATCATCGAGGGCTACAAGCGCGAACCGATCCCGAAAATCGAGGCACGCCGCCTTGAGGCAGCCAAGCGCGAACCGCTGGCGCCCAGTGATCCATTCATCTTAGGCATTGCTGCGGATCATGCCGTGGAAGGCGCCACCCTGCCCGTCTTCAATCTCGATGATACCAATGCAATTGTCGATTTCGTCATCGAGACGACAGGCCTGAACACCTGATGCGAAAAGACCGCCGGGACGATCTGGCCCGGCGATCTTTGCATCATTCGGATACCGTTTAGCGGTTCTGTGCGACCGGCTTCACCAGCGCAGTGATACGACGGATCGTCACGCGGCGGTTCTGCTGCTCCGGTCCTTGGGTCGCGACCTTGAGGTAACGCTCGCCATAGCCCTGCGTCACCATGTTCTCCGGCGGAATACCAAAGGCATCCGTCAGAACCCGCGCGACCGATTCAGCACGGCGGTCAGAAAGCACAAGATTGCTCTCGTCAGAGCCGACAGCATCCGTATGGCCTTCGATCAGGAAGGTCTCGGATGGATCGCGGTCCAGAACCTTCTTGATGGCGTCCGCCACCTTCCGCAGGCTGGATGCCTGGTTCATCGGAATGTCGGCACTGCCCGTGGCAAAGGTGACCGTATCGAGATCGATACGACGAACCTTGTCGCGGATACGGGCCGAGTAACGCACTTCATCGACGGAGTAGACCCGCTCCACCCGTTCGACAGGCGGCTGTTCGAGGAAGCGATAGTAGTCGCGATCCGGATCGCTGGTCGTATCTATGATATACTGGTTGACCGGGATCGTCAGGCGCATCGGGGGCAATTCCGCACCCGGATCACGCCAGCGGTAGTCGCGGTCGGCGCGTTCATCGGCAAGCTCCGGCGCATAGAACAGGATGATTTCGCGGCCATCGCGTCCGACGCGAGAACGCTGGACCACATCGCCATAGCGATTGCGGATCGTCACGATCTGCACGCCGCCATCACGCTCGTAGATCTCACGGGTACGTCCACCCGGCAGACGGTCATATTCGGGACGATAGCCGTCGCTGATGAAACGCTCACTATCGTCATGGCGAACGAACGTCCGGTTATCGAACTGAATGATCACGCGGCCATCATTGGCACGGCGCACGTCATCCCAGCCACGTGGGTCTTCGAAGCGCGGGCGCTCGCGCAATCTCTCACCCTGAACGCGCGAGAAGGATTCGATGCGAACAGGTGCTGCCGGTTGCCCACCCGGCGCGGCGGCCTGGGCAGCGGCATCGGATGTCGGCGGTGGTGGCGGCGGAGCTGTCGGTGCTGGTGCAGGCGCCTGCGCCTGACCTGGCGCCGGAGGCATACCGGGACGCTGACCATCTCGACGCTGACCATCTTGACGCTGTCCGGGAGCACCTGGTGCTCCGGGCTGGCTGGGTGCTGCGGCAGCGGCAGGCGCTTCCTTGGCACTATCAAGCACAGCGGCACCGTTCTGAACGGGCAGAACCACTGGCCCCTGAGCCTGCGCAGGATTGTTGGCAATGGCCTTTGCCCGCTCGATTTCCTGCGGCGTGGTCGGTGACGCAGCAACAGGAGGCTGACCTGCCGCCTGACCTGCTGCTTGACCGGGAGCCGGCGCAACGGCTGGAGCGTCGGAACGCTGGCCCGGCGCTACCGGCGGCTGACCGGGCGCAGGTGCAGCCGGTGGCTGGGCAGCAGGCGGAGCTACTGGCGGATCTGCCGGGGGTGCTGCTGGAGGAACCGGTGGCACAGGCGGCTGCGCGCCGGCAGCGGGCGGTGCTGCAGGACGCTCGGCTGGTGCCGGTCTCCCGGGCTCGCCCTGAGGCGCCTGACCCTGGGGTGCTTGACCTTGAGGCGCTTCACCGGGGCGTGTTTCCGGTCGCGCATCGTTGCGCGGACGTTCACCCGCTGGACGTTCACCTGCAGGACGCTCTCCCGCAGGACGCTCGGCACTTGGGCGCTGCGCAGGTTCAGCCGGTGGTGCCGCGCGCTGCGCTGGCTCGGCAGGCAGCGCGGGACGTTCGGCAGGTGCCGGCTCTGCAGCTTTCGGCTCGCGGCGTGGCGGATTATCGCCCTGCGGCTTCGGCTCTCTCTGGGGCTCTGGCTTGGCTTCCGGTTTGGGCTGTTCGGCTCTCGGCTGCTCTGCCTTGGGCTGCTCTGCCTTGGGCTGTCCTGTCTTGGGCTCTGGCGCTGCACGGGCAGGTGCTTCCGCTTGCGGCTCGGCTTGCGGTTCAGCGGCGGGACGCTCCGGGCGGGCGCCACCCTGTGCGCCGCGCGGCTGCTCAGGCTCTCCACGCGGGCCTCCGCCCTGTGCTTCTGGCGGCGGGCGACGCTTCTTCTGCTCTTCCTCGCCTGCTGCACCTTCCGGTCCCGGCGGCGGAGCCTGAACGTGAATGATGTCGGACTGGATGCCCTGTGCAGGCACCTGAATGCCCGGCATCGCGGCATGCACGCTGGGTGCCAGAAGGCTGATGGAAATCAATGGCATCGCCACACTGGCGAGGAGTCTTGTACGCTTGGGCATGATTGCTCCCTAACTGCGTTATCAGTCGGTCGTCCCGAAGCATCGGCCCGAAAATCAGCGATTTTCGGCAAGAACGATGCGTAGATGCAAATGCAAGGGCGTCATACCAACGATGGTATGAAACCCTTGCCGATACCCTTCTTTTCAGGGGCATTCGGCTCGCACCAACGGGAAGGTCAGTACTTTGTTCCAGAGGGAAATTGGCGCCGCGCCGCCTGAACCGGCGATGAATCGCTTTGGCAGCAGCCATTCAGATTGAGTGCTAAGACATTGAATACAAACAATAATAAGCGTGATTTAGCGTCTTGACCTTAAGCTTCGGTTAAGGCTCCAATGGTCCAATCTTCTTGGCAAACCGCAAATTGCCGCAGAAGAGATTGACGTTACGGAGCCACGGAATGACGCCTGAAATGGAACTGATGCTGAAGGGCTACGGCATGACAACGGCCCAGATCCTCTATCGCATGCCCGACCACAAGAACCTGCTGCAGACCTATATCTGGCAGCACTACGATCTTGCCCCGGACTTCCCGGAAATGAAGACCTTTCTCAAATTCTGGCAGGAGAAGCTGGACGGGCCATTGCACTCGGTGCGCTATGTCCACCGAAAACTCATCGCGGCCAATGAATGGCGTGCTCTGAAGGGCGAATTCATCATCCACTGAGAACACGAAATGTCGGCAAATGCCGCCTGCGCTTGCCTTCCGGCGACCTTCAGCTTAAAGCCGCCTCTCTAGAGACGAAGTTTTGACGAGAGGCAGCCATGAGCAAGATCGACGAAGAAGCGCTGGCGGAAGCCTATAACCGTGCGCTTGCGCTGGAAAAGTCGGGCGAGATCGATGCAGCCGTTGCTGCCTACCAGCAGGTGCTGGAAATCGATCCGGACGATCATGGCGGCGCGGCCGTCCGCATTGCGGCCATGGGCCGTGGCGAAACGCCCCCCAAGGCCCCGGATGCCTATGTCGAGACGCTGTTCGATCAGCACGCCGAGAGCTTTGAGGATATCCTTGTCGAACAGCTTGGCTATGCGGTCCCTGTTCTGGTGCGCCAGCGTCTTCAGGATCTGAAGCTCGGACCATTCAAGCGCATGCTGGATCTCGGTTGCGGCACCGGCCTTACCGGCGGCACCCTGCGCGACATGGTGGACGATATCACCGGCATCGACATCTCCGAAAACATGGTTGAGATCGCCCACGAGAAGGATCTCTACGAGACGCTTTACGTCGCGGAAGTCGAGGACTTTCTCGAAGACAATGACGATGAAGCCTTTGATCTCGTTACGGCAACCGACGTCCTGCCCTATCTGGGTGCGCTCGAGCCACTTTTCTTCGGCGCGGCGGAAAACATGGTGGAAGGCGGCATTTTCATCTTCTCGTCGGAAACATTGCCGGAAGAGGTTTTCGCAGGTCGCTCCTACATGGTCGGCCCGCATCAGCGCTTTGCCCACGCTGAAACCTATGTGCGCGAGCGCCTGGCTGCCACCGGTTTCGAACTGATCGAGATTTCCGACATCAATGTACGCATGCAGGATGGCAACCCTACACCCGGACATCTGGTGGTTGCCCGTCTGAAGGGCTGAACAACGCGATCCGGCCATTCCAATTTGTTTGGAACCGCTCTAGATTGAACAAACGCCGGGGCTCACATCGGGCCTCGACGTTATTGGCGGTCTTCGCCTGCTGCCTGTCCCATAGACTCCCGATCTGGAACGGAACTTATGCTGTACTTCCTTCTCAAGGCCCTGCACGTCGCGTCGGACATCATCTGGGTCGGCGGCATGCTGATCAACGCCTTCGTCATCTCCATGGTGCCCGCCCCCATCCGTGGTGGCGTCATCACGGCGCTCCGCCGGTATGACCGCATCATTACCACCGGCGCGCTTGCGGGCGCCTGGGTCTTCGGCCTCATTCTGGCAATCGGCTATATTGGCTTTTCCGGCGGCTGGCTTCACCTGAAACTGCTGATCGTCGTCATGCTGTCCGCCCTGCATGGCATGCAGAGCGCCTGGTTGCGCCGAATGGAAGCCAACCCGCTTCTGGATCCTCCCGCCTTCGTGCGCGCGGGGATGCCCATCGTGCTGGTTTCAACCATCGTTGTTGTGCTTCTGGCGATCGTGAAACCCTTCTGATCGTTGCTGTTCAACGATCCTTCAGGATCGCGGCCAGCAATTTGCCTTCCAGTTCCGCCAGTTCAGCATCTCCGTGCTTGCGCGGATGCGGCTGCGGAATGGCAAGGTCGAGCGAGATCCTGCCCTCATCCAGCACGATCACCCGGTCGGCCAGATGCACCGCCTCGCTTACATCGTGGGTCACGAGAACAGCGGTAAAACCCAGTTCCCGCCAGACACGGGCGATCAGGGTCTGCATGCTGATGCGGGTGAGAGCATCCAGCGCGCCAAGCGGTTCATCCAGCACCAGAAGTCCAGGCCTGCTGACCAGCGCCCGTGCAAGAGCAACGCGCTGCCTCTGACCGCCCGATAGCTGGGAGGGCCATTCCTCCGCCTTGTTGCGCAGGTGCACTTCCCACAGCGCTGCAAGCGCCTTCGTCCGGGCCTCGTCCTTGTCGACACCCTCGCCCAGACCAACCGCCACGTTCTTGGCAACGTTGAACCAGGGCAGAAGTCGCGGCTCCTGAAATACGATGCGCGCGTCGGCCTTGGCGGGATTCCCGTCCTCGCCGCGAAATGCAATCTCGCCGCCAGTGTGCTGGTCGAGACCGACCAGCAGCCTCAGAAGCGTGCTCTTGCCACAGCCGCTTTTCCCGACAATGGCCACGAATTGCCCGGCCTCGATATCGAGATCGATGCCACGCAAAACCTGGTTGTCACCGAAGCGTTTTTCGACCCCCCGCAAATGGAGAGAAACCGCCTGCGTTGTCGTGGATGCAGCATCAGGGCGAGTGGCGCCATTCGTGGTGATAGCGGAAGGTGATGTTGCCGGACGTTCATGAATATGGAGAGACATCGCTGATCCTCACTTCTGGTAGGCTGCATTCCAGGAAAGCGTCCAGCCTTCCAGGCGGCGTGCAATGACATCGGCAAGCTTGCCAAGCAGCGCATAGATCACAAGCGCCAGCACAACCACGTCTGTCATCATGAACTCGCGGGCGTTGTTGGCCATGTAGCCGAGACCGGAAGACGCTGCGATGGACTCAGATACGATCAGCGTCAGCCACATGATGCCGAGCGCATAGCGCAGACCGACGAAGATGGAGGGAAGCGCACCGGGGAAGATAACCTTGCGGAACAGAGACCAACGGCTCATGCCGTAAATCCGGCCCATCTCCAACAGATCCCGGTCCACGTTGCGCACACCGTGATAGGTATTGAGATAGATCGGGAACAGCACACCCAGTGAGGTCAGGAAGAGCTTTGCCTCTTCGCCAATCCCGAACCACAGAATGACCAGCGGAATAAGCGCGAGATGCGGAATGGTGCGAACCATTTGCAGCGTCGTATCGGTCAGCTGCTCGGAAAGCTTCGACACACCGTTGATGATGCCGAGAAGAAAGCCGATTGTGCCGCCGACCAGAAGACCCGCCAGCGCGCGTCCGGCGCTGACGAGGATATTATGCCCGAGGTCACCGCTCGCGGCTTCGCTCCAGAAGGCCTGCGTAACCGCAACCGGTGACGGCATGATCCGGTCGGATATGAACCCGGTTGAGGACCCGAACTGCCATAGTGCAATCAAGGTCACAGGCACGACAAGCGGAAGAACATGCGCGCGGTCAAGTCTTGGGAAGGAAGGGATGCGTTTGTTCGTCTGCTTCAGCGTGCGGCTGAACGTGAGATCGGCAAGTGCCATGAGAGTCTCCTCAAACCGGGTTCAATTCAGCGGAAGCAGCTCAGGAAGCTGCCACTGCTCGCAGTGTCTGGTGCCCACCACCGGAAAAGACCGTGCGTTGGGAAAACTCGCTACCGAAGCCTGTGCGCTGAGGTACCGTGGCAATCCCCAATTCCGGGAACAGAAGCTCGGCCACCCGGTACGCCTCTTCCAGATGCGGATAGCCGGAGCCAATCACCGTCTCGATGCCGATCTCCTGATACTCGCACAGCCGCGCTGCCACGGTCTTCGGTGAGCCAACCAGCGCCGTGCCTGCACCGGAGCGCACGAGGCCGATACCCGCCCAGAGGTTTGGGGAAACCTCAAGCTTGTCGCGACGGCCGCCGTGAAGAGCCGCCATGCGCTGCTGTCCAACGGAATCAGAGGCCGTGGCAAAATGCGCCTGTGCCTTGGCGATTGTTTCGTCGTCGAGTTTGGAAATCAGCCTGTCGGCCGCTTCCCACGCCTCCTCGTCCGTCTCACGAACGATGAAGTGCAGGCGAATGCCGAATGAAACATCCCTGCCCTTCGCCGCGGCGGATTTGCGAACCCGCGCCACCTTCTCCGCCACCTGTTCCGGCGGTTCGCCCCAGGTCAGATATTTGTCTGCACGCCCGGTGGAGAATTCTATCCCCGCATCGGAAGAGCCGCCGAAATACAGCGGTGGGCGCGGCTGCTGGATCGAGGGGAAGCCAAGACGGGCTTCCTTAGCCTTTATGTGTTTGCCATCAAGATCCGCTTTTCCGGTCTTCAACAGATCTTCGAACACCTGGAAGAACTCTTCGGCATGGTCGTATCGCTCGTCATGCGGCAGGAATATCCCGTCACCAGCCAGTTCGGCAGGCGCACCACCTACAACGATATTCAGCAGAAGCCGACCTTCCGTGATGCGGTCCAGCGTCGATGCAAGGCGCGCATAGTAGGCTGGCGATGCCGTGCCTGGGCGAATGGCCACGAGAAACTTCAGGCGTTCCGTGAAAGGTGCCAGCGAGGCCGCTGTCACGAAGCTCTCTTCGCAGGATACGCCGGTCGGCAACAGCACGCCGCTGTAACCGAGACGATCCACCGCAACCGCGATCTCTCGCAGATAGCGATTGTCCGGCGCCCGGTTCAGATCACTGGCTCCGATGTAGCTGCCGTCTCCGCTGGTCGGAATGAACCACAGAAAATCGATGGGTTTTTGCGTATTGGACATTGTTTCACTCCCTTTCGTGGGTTCAGCTTGCCTTCGGGCGCCAGACGATGTCCGTGATCGTCAGCTTCTTTGGAATGATCTTGAGTTCGAAAAACTCGTCCGCCAGCGCCTGCTGGTAGGCAATCGCCTGATCCGAGATCATGCCAACGTCCCCGAGGCTGAAACCCGTGCGCTGAAGCGTCTTGCGGGTAATGTCTTCCGGCACGCCGGTGATGGCAGAAAGCGCCGGAACCGTCTTGTCCAGGTTGGCCTGCGCTCGCTTGCCCACCTGCGCCAGTTCATCGAAGATCTCGAGAATGAGCCCACCATTTTCCTTGGCGAAATCGCCGTTAGCGAGGAAGTAGCTCCAGCTGTCGACAATGCTCTGCGCCGTCGTCAGCACGCGCGTCTGCGGATCAGCTTCAGCAACCGCCGTGTAGGGATCCCAGATCGACCAGGCATCGATGCTGCCATTCTTGAACGCCGCTGCAGCATCCGGTGGCGCAAGATCGACCAGCGTCACGTCCGTCAGGGAAAGCCCACCCTTGCGCAGAACCTTCACCGCGACATTGTGTGCGCTGGAGCCGCGCTTGAACGCCAGCTTCTTGCCCCTCAGATCGGCAATCGTCTTGATGGGCGAATCCGCCTTGACCAGAATTGCCGAGCCTTCGGAGCTGCCCTTATATGTTCCGGCATAAACCAGGTTTCCACGCGCGGCCTGTGCAAACAGCGGCGGCACATCGCCTGTCGGCCCAAAGTCCAGCGCGCCAGCACCCAGCGCCTCCAGCAGAGGCGGCCCGGATGAAAACTCGGACCAGGTGATTGTCACACCCTTGGCCGCAAAACGCTTCTCCAGAGCACCTTCTGCTTTCGCAAGCGCCAGAACGCCGCCCTTCTGCCAACCAATCCTGATGGTCGTGGTCGCGGCCCGTGTGATGCCGGGCAACGTTAGTGTGGAAGCGACAACAGCGCCACCGAATAGAGCCAGCGTCTGCCGGCGTGAAAAATCAGTCATGTCCCCATCTCCAGATTTACAACCGGCGTCCGAGCGTCCGGTGGTTCAGCGATGAGGTAAGGCTCCCATAGACGACCAATTGCATCGACATAAGAAAATCTCTTTTCGACGAGGCAAACGATAATTTCTTCTATTTCTATGGACTATTACAATTATCCACTTCCGGCGTGTTGGATTTCGCGTGCTTCCGTGGGATGAAAAACTGGTCTAATGAAAGCCAGCACTCAAAGAGGAATGGGTAATGGCAAAGGTAGCTTTCATCGGTCTCGGCGTTATGGGCTTTCCAATGGCGGGACACCTGAAGGAAAAGGGCGGACACGAGGTGTCTGTGTACAACCGCACAACCGCCAAGGCTGAGGCCTGGGTGTCGAAGTTCGGCGGTCGTTTGGGTAAGACACCGGCAGAAGCTGCCGAAGGTGCCGATTTCGTTTTCACCTGCGTCGGCAATGATGATGATCTTCGCTCGGTGACCATCGGACCGGACGGTGTTCTTGCCGCCATGAAGCCCGGCGCCATTCTGATCGACAACACCACCGCTTCTGCAGAAGTGGCGCGGGAACTGGCGCAGGCAGCCTCCGCCAAGGGCTGCGGTTTCATTGATGCCCCGGTGTCCGGCGGCCAGGCAGGTGCGGAAAACGGCGTCCTCACCGTCATGTGCGGCGGAGATCAGGCAACCTTCGACAAAGCGAAACAGGTCATCGATGCCTATGCCCGCATGGTCGGCCTCATGGGTCCGGTCGGCGCGGGCCAACTGGCCAAGATGATGAACCAGATCTGCATTGCCGGCCTCGTTCAAGGCCTTTCAGAGGCTGTTCACTTCGGCAAGAAGGCAGGCATGGACATTGAGAAGGTGGTTGAGGTCATTTCCAAGGGTGCTGCCGGCTCCTGGCAGATGGAAAACCGCCACAAGACGATGAACGCCGGAAAATACGACTTCGGCTTTGCTGTCGACTGGATGCGCAAGGATCTCGACATTGTTCTGACCGAGGCCAAGCGCAACGGCGCAACCCTGCCGGTGACGGCTCTCGTGGATCAATTCTACGCCGAAGTTCAGAAAATGGGCGGCAACCGTTGGGACACGTCATCCCTGCTGGCGCGGCTGGAAAAGTAAGGCAAAACAGCCTCGCGCCATTCGGTGCGAGGCTGAAGGCTCATATCGGCCATGGCCAGACAACAACAAAGGGAGCCAGTCCGAAGATGACGCCAAGCACCAGAAGAAACGTGTTCCGCCCCGAAGTGTGATTGAATGCAGGTTCTGCTTCCACTCTCAGCTTCATCACTTGCAGGATATTGCGTACAATATTGGTCTCATCGGCCGTCGGGTTTTCGAATATCTCCGCCAGTTCCGTCTCTGCATTGGGAAAAGGGTCGCGAAGCAGGTGCGCCGAACTGGACGCAAGTTTTCGCAAGGCGCGAGTTGCCAGCATGGCAGATGCAACCAGGCAGCCGATGGCAATAAGCGCAAATCCAATTCGCATTAGGCTACCGGGGTCGCTTCCCAACTCGGCACCGAAACGGATTGCCGCCGCGTAAAGCGATACAAGACCGGCGACAGCACTCAGCGACAGACCGAAATTCAGCCGATAATGGTTCATCACCAGATGACGTGAACCTTCCAGATGCTCCAGGTGGATTTTTACGAGAAGCTCGACGGCCAGTTTCCTAGCCTCGAACCGGATACGCCGCTCTTCGGTCTGGAACGTCTCCATCAATCCTCAACACGATCCCTAGAACTCATGTCGAAAGTGCCGACGATCTGTCGTATCGCTGATCCCTTTATCATTCTTCGCCGGATCTTTGGTTATCCAGAACCATATAATCAAGCGGCAGTTCGGTCGTGTATTTGATCTGCTCCATCGCAAAGACCGACGAAACATCCCGGATTTCGATCTTGGAGATCATCCGCTTGTAGAATGCATCATAGGCGGCGATATCCGGCACGACGACGCGCAGAAGGTAATCCACATCGCCGCTCATACGGTAGAACTCCACGACTTCCGGGAATTCCGAAATGACCTCCGAGAACCGCTTCAGCCATTCCATGGAGTGACTATTGGTGCGGATGGAGACGAATACAGTCACTTTGGTGTTGACCTTGGCAGGATCAAGCAGCGCAACCCGGCGACGGATAACGCCATCCTCTTCCATCTTCTGGATGCGGCGCCAGCAAGGCGTGGTGGAAAGACCAACCTTCTTGGCAAGATCGGCCACGGCAAGTGTCGAGTCTTCCTGCAAAATGCGCAGAATCTTGCGGTCAAGGCGGTCCATATTTGCTCCTTCAGAGATTATTTTTCTTATTAGCGTGAAATTTGGAGCATGTAACCGAAAATCGTTTCAGCGAATGAAGCTGTCCACACTCTGTCGCAAAATGGGAAGCAACTCTGTTTCGAACCAAGGGTTGCGCTTCAACCAGCCGCTGTTGCGCCAACTCGGATGCGGCAGTGGCAGGATGCGGACTCCACCATTGACCATGAAACTTCGCCGCCAGTTGAACACCGTTTCCGTCATGCTTTCTTTGCCGACGCAGTTTAGATGCCAGTCTTGCGCATACCCGCCAATTGCGAGAACAAGTTCGATCTGCGGCATCGCATCAATCACGGCACGACGCCACAGGGGAGCGCATTCCCGGCGCGGCGGCAGGTCATGCCCCTTGGCATCGTAGCCGGGGAAGCAGAAACCCATCGGCACGATCGCAAACTTCGCCGGATCGTAGAACTCCTCGCGCGTCACATCCAACCATTGGCGCAGCCTGTCGCCGGATGCATCGTTGAACGGTATGCCGCTTTCATGAACGCGAAGCCCAGGCGCCTGCCCCGCAATCAAAATCCTGGCTGTAGAGGACATGACGACAACGGGCCGGGGTTCATGCGGCAGCCGGTCCTCGATGCCTTTGGCAGGAACATCCCGGCAGATCCGGCAGGCAGAAATCGCCGTCTGCAAGATTTCGATACGCTGCTCATCACTCGTCAAAGCCATTGCAGGGACAGTACTCCTTTCAAACCATCAAGAATATTGGAGAAATCGACGCCCTGATGTTCAAGCTTCCGCTCTCTCCGCCACTGTGACGGACGCTGAAACCGTCCGGCCCAGATGCCGCGCTTTTCGTTTTCGGCTTTCAGCTGTTCACGCTGATAGGTCAGCAAGCCCGTTGAAAGCGCAAACCCTGCACGAACCATCTGAACGTTCAGATTTGTAGTCAGCCGATAACATATTACGAGCGGACGGTCGTAACGATCCACCTCCGTACCACGACACTCGACATCACTATCCTTGACGAGATCCACCAGCCGATCCCGCGCGACCCATCCACAAGGCCAAGGCTGGTCATCCACGGTGCGGCAGGTTTGATCCAGCTCAGGCGCGTCTATCCCCGCGAGCCGTAGACGAAACCCCGCCTCTGCAAGCGTATCGCCATCAATGACATGAAATGGGCCACGGAAAACCCGCTGCTCGCCTCCGTCCTGCAGCACAGATGCAATGACAATGAGTCCCATAATGAAACAGCTTGTCAGAAGCCAGTCCTGCGCCCTTCGGTAACGTCGATGCCTTCTATATGTACTCATTCAAGTTCAATCTTAGAGCGGAATTCGACCTGATTGGATCAATTCTGTTGGCCCAAACCGGTTGTTCCACGAGGAGAAGGGCGCGTGGCGTAGCCGTAGCATACGCCCAAGCCCTTCGACAAAGTGGACGGCCGGTTTCGGCCAACCCTCTGGGCAGCATGTATTTTCGCCAATACCTTCGGCTTTCGCCTCGGACGTATATCCCGATATGCCCATCGGCAAAATCCTTGATCCTGACGAAAATCCATTGCTGCAGAATGATTCAATCAGGTTGAACTCCGCTCTAATTGCAAACGGAAGCCTGCCAAAGATGGCAAACGAAACCTTTCCGTCAGGATCTTCTTAAGATTTAGACCCTACCATTCCCAAAACGCGTATTCGATCGAAAAATGGCATGAGCAGCGGCGTCAGTACATCCACCGACAAGATCATCGTGGACAAATCGCGGCACCACCGTAACAAGGCGGTGTCGAAGGCGGTTCGCGCCACGCGTGAACGCTTGCAGTCCAGCGCCAATGGAAGCCATGCCTTCGATCACGATGCGCTTGCCTTGCATGTCAATAACATGCTGCAAAGTGCGCTCATCCTGCCCTTCTTCATCGTCCTCGTCGCAGCAGTCGGCACCTATATCACCGGCAATTCCTCCCTGCTGCCTTGGGCGCTCTTCACGCTTGCGGCGCACTCGCTGAACCTCCTGCTTGCGCGTCGCGCTTCGAAAACTGAACTGACGGCGCTCAATACCCAACGCTGGCAGCGCATGTTCATCTTCGGCCAGTTCCTGATGGGCGCCTGCTGGGCAACCTTTGCCTTTAGCGAATGCGCGGTCTGCGGCGGCGATGGCTATTACTTCTACAAGGGCGCGGTGCTGCTGATCGCGATTTCCATCACAGCCATGAGCAATGTCCTGTTGCGCATGGCGGTCATCGTTGCCTTCCTGTTGCCGATGCTAAGCCTTGGGCTGATCGCCCTCGATAGCCGCAACGTCTTCGATGTCGGGCTTCTCGGTCTGTGCGCAACAGCCGTTCTGTTTTTTCACTACGTCTCAAACCGCTTCTATCGCTCCAACCTGACGCTGATGTCCTATCAGTCGGAAAAGGACGATCTGATTGCCGAACTCGAGGTTGCCAAGTCTGTTTCGGATGAAGCCCGCCGCCGCGCGGAAGAGGCCAATCTGGCCAAGTCGCGTTTCCTCGCCTCAATGTCACACGAACTGCGCACCCCCTTGAACGCTATTCTCGGCTTCTCGGAGGTCATGAGTTCGGAAGTGCTGGGACCGATGGGAAATGGCACTTACCGGGAATATGCTGGCGATATCCACCGCTCAGGCCAGCATCTGCTCAACCTCATCAACGAGATTCTCGATTTGTCGCGCATTGAGGCGGGTCGTTATGAACTGAACGAGGAAGCGCTTTCGCTGCTGGAAATCGCCGAGGATTGCATCGGCATGGTGCAGTTGCGCGCACGCGCCAAGAACATCAGCATCCACCAGCAGTTCGAACCCAATCTGCCGCAGGTCTGGGCCGACGAGAAATCCATGCGTCAGGTTCTGCTGAACCTGCTGTCGAACGCCGTGAAGTTTACAAGCCAGGGTGGCGAGGTCACGGTGAAGGTCGGCTGGACCGCCGGTGGCGGTCAATATGTCGCCATCAAGGACAATGGACCAGGCATCGCGGAAGATGAGATTCCGGTCGTGCTTTCTGCGTTTGGTCAGGGCTCAATCGCGATCAAGAGCGCAGAGCAAGGCACCGGCCTCGGGCTTCCCATCGTGCAGGCAATTCTGGCAAAGCACGACGGTCAATTCATTCTGCGTTCGAAATTGCGTGAGGGCACCGAAGTCATCGCAATTTTGCCCGCCACTCGTGTTCTGCAAAGCCTGCCCGCCGTGGCAGCCACACGCGCGGTGGAACCTCGCCGCAAAAGCTTTGCCTAAACCCTCTTTCCACGAGAAGGCAAGCGGCGCATAATGGCACTATGACAACGCTGTTCGACATCGCCGTTGAGACCGCTCGCCAGCTTCCGCCCGAAAAGCAGGATGACATTGCACGTCTGGTTTTGCAGATAGCAAGCGAGGACCAATCCGTCTATCGCCTCAGCGAGGAAGAACTCGAAAGTTTGAAGCCATCCCTCAAGCAGGCCGAAAACCAGCAATTTGCATCCGAGGCTGAGGTAAGCGCGGTATGGGCCAGACACGGCCTCTGATCCTTCGCTATACGCCGATTGCGCTGAAAGAACTTGCTGAAATACTTGAGTACATCCGAACGCAATCACCTTATGGAGCCAGCAAGGTATCCAAACGGCTTCATCAGTTGATCAGCCTGCTTCCGGACTTTCCCTACGCCGGAAAGATGACCTCAGCGCCGCCATTACGAATCCTCGCAGCAACGCCCTATCCCTATCTCGTATTCTACGAGATAGGCGATGCCGAAGTGGTGATCATCGGATTTCGACATGCAGCACGAAACCCGATGAGCGAAGAGGAGTCATTCAATGGTGATGCGGTGTCGGTGTTCCCGCCGTGCTGACGCCTGCCTGTGCAAACGTCGCCATGCCGGAATGGCAAGCGGCAGCTGCCTTCACAATGCCTGCGGCCAGCGCCGCGCCCGTGCCTTCACCAAGCCGCATGCCCAGCGCCAGAAGCGGGGTCTTGCCAAGCCGTTCGATGGCGCGCAGGTGGCCGGGCTCGCCGGACACATGGCCGATGAGGCAGTGGTCCAGTGCGGTCGGGTTCGCTGCCTTCAGAACAGAGGCAGCAGCTGTCGCCACATAACCGTCGATCAGGACCGGGATTTTCTCCACGCGCGCCGCAAGAATGGCACCCGCCATCGCCGCCACTTCGCGTCCGCCCAATCGGCGCAGCACTTCCAGCGGATCGGACAGGTGATCGCGGTGGAAAGCAACCGCCTGCTTGACTGCCGCGATCTTGCGGGCCAGCACCTCGCCCTCCGACCCTGTTCCGGGGCCAACCCAGTCTTCCGCCTCACCACCGTAAAGCGCGAGATTGATGGCCGCCGCGATGGTCGTGTTGCCTATGCCCATCTCGCCGATGCACAGAAGATCGGTGCCACCGGCAATCGCCTCCATGCCGAATGCCATGGTCGCGGCACAATCCCGTTCGGAAAGAGCCGCCTCGCAGGTAATATCCCCCGTCGGATAGTCCAGCGCCAGATCGAAGATCTTCAGGCCCAGATCGTTGGCGGCACAGATCTGGTTGATGGCCGCGCCGCCGGCAGCAAAATTCTCTACCATCTGCTGCGTGACAGATGGCGGATAGGGTGTGATGCCATGGCGGGCGACACCGTGATTCCCGGCGAAGATCGCAACAAGCGGACGTGTCACGGCAGGCGCGCGCCCCGTCCAGGCGGCCAGCCAGAAGGCGATTTCTTCCAGGCGTCCCAGCGACCCCTTGGGCTTGGTCAATTGGGCGTCGCGTTCACGCGCAGCCACCAGCGCACGGGTGTCCGGGCCGGGAAGCTCGCGCAACAGCGTGCGAAAATCATCGAATGGCAGGCCGCTCATGCTCATCGGATCAATCTTCCTTGTCGTTAAGTCCAGTTCGCCCTTTGAGTTAGGCGATGGAATCTGATTTGCTGCGTCCTCCTTAATGAGAGCAGCCCGGAGGAACAACTGCAAAACGTGCCTGAATTCATAACCGATCTGGCGCGCTCCGTCGCATTCCTGTCGCGGCTGCCCGTTCCCGCACGCTTTTTCGAGGGGCATGATGGCTCCGTGGCCCGCGCCTGTCGTGCCTTCCCGACTGCTGGCGCGCTCATCGCCCTGCCCTCTGCGCTGCTCATCTGGCTGATGGAAGGTTATCCCGAAGCGTCTCTGCTTGCTGCATTTCTGGCGCTCGCGCTTGCCGCTTTGCTCACGGGCGGCCTGCACGAGGATGGTCTGGCCGATAGTGCCGATGGCCTGTTCGGTGGCCGTGACAAGGAGCACGCGCTCACCATCATGAAGGACAGCCGCATCGGCAGCTTCGGCGTCATAGCCCTCATCGCAAGCTTTGGCATTCGTGCGGCGGCGCTTTCGGCCCTCATCTCCACCCATGGCGGCACACTCGCCGCTTCAGCACTGATATCGGCCGCCGCAATCTCGCGTGCGCTCATGGTCTGGCACTGGGCACATCTTCCCCCTGCGCGCGTCAGCGGCACAGCGGTTGCCATGGGCCAGCCCCAATCCTCCGCCCTGCGCGTCTCGGTTTTCTCCGCTCTCGGGTTCGCGCTTTTGCTCATCGTTGCGGGCGCTTCCGCAGGGTCGGTCATCGCCATGCTCATATGCGCGGCAGGCGCCGCTCTCCTGTTCATCCGCTATGTGCGGGAGAAGATCGGCGGCCACACGGGCGACACCATTGGCGCGACCCAGCAGATCACGGAAATGGCATGTCTCGCCACTCTTGTGGTCAGTCTGTAGAGAGCCAATATAATGGCCATGATAACGCCCTGCATTCTTGTGTGTGCTCTCGATTCGCAATCCGGCATCTGCGTGGGCTGCGGGCGCACGGGCGATGAGATCGGAAGCTGGACCAGCATGACAGAGGCCGAGCGCCATGCGCTGATGGAAATGCTCCCTGCGCGCCTGCAAATGCTTGGCCCCGTCGATCCTCCGCAACAGGAGAACGCCCGGCCATGCTGATGATCGTGCTCGCCATTCTCGGTGCCGGTCTTGCGCTGTTGATCTTCAACAACGATGCGGGCCAGACCTTTGGCTTCGCCAATGATGATTTCGCCCATCTCGTTCAATTGTCGGCCATTGCCATCCTGCTGTCCGCTGGCGTTCTGGCGGGGCGAAGAGGCAAGGCATCCGAAGTCCTCCGCAACATCGTCATCTGGCTGGTTGTCGCACTTGTTCTGGTCGCTGGTTACGTCTACCGCGATGATTTCCGCAGCATCGGCGCACGCGTGACCGATGGCCTGATCCCCGGCAGCCCGATGGTGATGACGACGAGTGAAGGCGGTTCGGAAGTCGTGCTCTACCGCGCCCGCAACGGCCATTTCCAGGCGCAGGTCAGCGTCGATGGCAAGACGATACCCATGCTCGTCGATACGGGCGCAAGCTCTATCGTCCTGTCATGGCGTGATGCGCAGGCAATCGGCCTTGATCCGTCGAAGCTTGATTTCACGACACCTGTGATGACCGCCAATGGGCGAGCAATGGCAGCGCCAGTCCGTCTGGATAATGTCGGCATAGGGCCAATCGCCCGACAAAACCTGCGGGCGCTGGTGGCCGAACAGGGCCGCCTGGAGCAAAGCCTTCTGGGCATGAGTTTCCTCTCCACCCTCGGCTCGCTTCAGATGCAGACAGATCAACTGCGCCTGCGCGACTGAATATCGTTGGCCGCGAGTTATTTCCGCAGCCGGTAACCCGTCCGGAAGATCCAGAACAGCAGGCTGAGACAGATCATCAGGAACACCGCAATCATCACGAGGCTGATCACCGGGTTCACATCAGCAATGCCGTAGAAGCTCCAGCGGAAGCCCGAGACCAGATAAAGCACCGGATTGAAGTGGCTGACCGTCTGCCAGAAGGGCGGCAGCATATCGATGGAATAGAAGCTGCCACCGAGGAAGGTCAGCGGCGGCACCACAAGCATGGGCACGAGGTTCAGCTGTTCGAAGTTGTCCGCCCAGATACCGATGATGAAGCCAGCCATCGAGAAGGTTATTGCCGTCAGCACCATGAAGACGAGCATCATAACCGGATACTGGACCGACAGGTCGACGAACAGCGAAGCCGTCGCGAGAATGATAAGGCCGATGATGACGCCTTTGGTCGCCGCGGCCCCGACATAACCGATCACCACCTCTTTCATAGAAACCGGTGCCGATAGGATTTCATAGATCGTACCCGCAAACTTCGGGAAATAGATGCCAAAAGCACCATTGCTGATACACTGGCCAAGAAGCGTCAGCATAATCAAGCCGGGCGTGATAAAAGCTCCGTAGGATACACCGTTGACCTCCTGAATACGTGAGCCGATGGCGGTGCCAAATACGATAAAATAGAGTGATGTCGTGATGACCGGCGCAATCAAGCTTTGCAGTAAAGTGCGCTTCATCCGCACCATTTCGAAATAGTAGATCGCTTTGATCGCTTCCCAGTTCATGCGCGATCTCCTACAAGCGAAACAAAAATATCTTCAAGCGAACTCTGGCGGGTGGAAACGTCGCTGATGGAAAGCCCTTCCCGTTCCACTGCGGCAAGAACCGCGCCAATGCGGCCTTCGCCGACTCCATTTCCATATTCGTGGATAATCGCGCGTCCATCCTCTGAAAGAGAGAGCTGGAGAGCGTCGAGCGAGGGCGGCAAGACGGATAGCGGCGACTTCAGTTCAAGCCGCAACTGTTTGCGTCCGAGCTTCTGCATCAGCGCGCGCTTTTCTTCAACCAGCAGAATCTCGCCACCGCTGATGACGCCAATTCGGTCCGCCATCTCTTCAGCCTCTTCGATGTAATGCGTGGTCAGGATCACGGTCACCCCGCCCTCCCGCAGGCGGTCAATCGCCGCCCACATGCCGCGTCGTAGTTCGACATCCACGCCAGCCGTCGGTTCATCCAGAAACAGAATGCGCGGCTCATGTGCCAGCGCCTTGGCAATCAGCACGCGACGCTTCATGCCACCGGAAAGCTCGCGTAGCTTGTTGTCACGCTTGTCCCAGAGCGAGAGGTCCTTAAGAATCTGTTCGATAAGCTTTGGATTGGCTTTTTCGCCATGCAGACCGCGCGAAAAGCTCACCGTATTCCAGACGGTCTCAAACTGATCTATCGTCAACTCCTGCGGCACAAGGCCGATGAGTTTACGTGTCTGCCGGAAGTCGCGAACTACATCATGCCCTCCCACCATCACGGTTCCGCCCGTGGGCATAGATATTCCGCAGATAATGGAAATCATCGTCGTCTTGCCCGCACCGTTCGGGCCGAGCAGCGCGAGAATTTCGCCTTCCTCGATATCGAGGTTGACGCCCTTTAGCGCCGAAAATCCGTTGGCATAGGTCTTCTGAAGATTTCGAATGGAAACAATCGCGGGCATCGCAGACCTTCGCGTAAATTATGGCAGGTAGAAATGTGGCAGGGGAATCTGCAACGATCCCGCAATGTATATAGGCAACCACCTCCGAAAAGGGAGGTCAAAAATGCGCAGATCAGGAGGAAGGCGGCAACGCCAGATGGGCAATCATTTCGCCATCCTCGTCCAGCCCTTGCTCGACAAAACCTGCACTGAGATAAAGCTGGCGTGCGGCCATATTCTCCGGTTCGTAACAGATGGAAATCTTTGAGACATGCGGCTCGCGACGGATCTCTGCAATGACAGCCGACAGAGCAGCCCGCCCGAAACCCTTGCCCTGCTGCCATTCATCGATGATGAAGCGGTAGAGTTGCGCAACATCACCCGCACTGGTCGCGTCATACATCAGAAAACCCACAGGCTCACCATCGTGCAGAATGGCACGCGGTCTTGCGTCTTCGTCAGTCTCGGCCTCCTCAAGGGAATCGTTAACGCTCGCAACCATCCGCACCTGATCCGGTCGAAGACGCAGGTCGAGAAGCTTCGGCACAAGGTCAGCCGTGACTGGGCAAAGCTGGATGATGGGCGGCTCAAACGGCACGAGGGCGCTCCTATCTGAGATCAATCCGGTTTACGCCGGGGCTGGAACGTGTGTTCCTCCGCCGGAAAGCTACCCTCCCGCACGTCGCGTGCATAGTCTGCCGCCGCTTGCGAGACCAGAGCGCCGAGTTCAGCATAGCGTTTGACGAAGCGCGGCTTGAACGCATCGAACAGACCCAGCATGTCATCACAGACCAGCACCTGCCCGTCGCAAGCGGCGGAGGCACCAATCCCGATTGTCGGGATGGCCAGCGACTTTGAAATCTCTCTGGCGACCGGTTCGACAGTCCCTTCGATCACCACGGCAAATGCACCCGCTTGCGCAACAGCCGCAGCGTCGGCGGCGATCTTGGCCGCCTCTTCATCGCTATGGCCCAGCGCACGAAAGCCGCCGGATGTATTCACCATCTGCGGCATCAGACCCACATGTGCCAGCACGGGCACGCCTCTGGTCGAGAGGAAATGAATGGTTTCGGCCATCTCCGCGCCGCCCTCGAGCTTGATACCGTCGCAGCCTGTTTCCTGCAGAATGCGAACGGCGTTGCGATAGGCCTGCTCCTTTGATTCCTGGTAGCTGCCAAAGGGCATGTCGACGATGACGCAGGCTTGGGCTGCACCGCGCATCACGGCCTGCCCATGCGCGATCATCATGTCGAGCGTCACCGAGACGGTCGTCTCCATGCCATACAGCACCATTCCGAGTGAATCGCCGACCAGCAAGAGATCGCAGTGCGGATCCAGCATGCGCGCCATAGGCGTGGTGTAGGCGGTCAGCGAAACAATTTTCTGCTGGCCTTTCATCGCGCGAATGGCGGTGATCGTCTTGCGTCGAACCTTTGTCGGTGCGCTCATCAGTGGGTATCCTCTGCACGAGAAACGGGAGCAATGACCCGGTTGTCCAATAGCCGTGTCGTTCCAAAGCGAACGAAGAGAGCAACGACCACCGCCTCGTCGCTCAGGTCCGCCACACGCTGCAGCGTGGTCGCATGGCGCACGGCCACCACATCCGGCTCGGCCAATGGTTCGCGCTTCAGGAATGCCGTGAGCTCCGCCTCCAGCGCCACAGGATCCTTCAGACCCTCGCGTACCAGCCGCTCGGCAAGGTCGAGCGCGCGCGGCACGATGACCGCAGCCTTCCGTTCGTCGCTGGTGAGATAGACATTGCGCGACGAGCAGGCCAGTCCATCGGGCTCGCGAACAGTCGCTACAGGAACAACCTGCACCGGCTGCGCCAGATCCTCGACCATGCGCCGAATGATCTGCACCTGCTGATAATCCTTCTCGCCGAAATAGGCGGCATCAGGCTGAACAAGATTGAACAGCTTCGTCACGACGGTCGCCACGCCTGCGAAATGGCCAGGCCGCACCTCACCCTCCAGCTGGCTACCAATGGTCGGCACATCCACCACGGTCAGCATCGGGCTCGGATACATCTCGCTGACGTCAGGAGCAAAAAGAATATCAACACCAGCCGCTTCCAGCATCGCACAGTCGCGCGCCAGATCGCGGGGATACTTGTCCAGATCCTCGTTCTTGCCAAATTGCAGCGGGTTCACGAAAATGGAAACCACGGTGGCGCCGTTCTCGGCCTGAGAGCGCTCCACGAGCGTCATGTGCCCGACATGCAGATATCCCATGGTGGGAACAAAGCCGATCCTCCTGCCGTCGGCACGCAGATCGCGGACAGCGGCCCGCAATTCCTCACGAGTCTTGATGATCTGCAAATTCCACTCCCGTCCTCACCCTTGGGCGGCCGGAACATGGCCGTCCGCCTTTGTTGCAGCGCATTTATCGCAGGCGCCGTCGGAGTGAAAGATATATCAGCCGGAATTCAGATCAGTCACAGTATCGATTGCCGGAAGCACGGCTGCGCAGATCGAAATGGAAGTGGTTCCAGTGTTCGGCATTGCTGCCCGGACCGAGAACCGTGTTGAAATACTTGCAGCTATCGTCGCGTACCGCCTTCAGCAGCGCTCCCTCGCGGAACGAGAACAGGCCCTTCTTGCGAACATCGATTTCGTGGCCGTTCTTCAACACGAACTTGCCGACATCGATGGCATTGCCGCGCGCGTGCTCGGACATCGGGTTGTAGCGCTGGCGACTGTTGTTCATGCGACGGCAGGAATATCCGCCCATGGGCTCGATCTTGCCGATGCCGCTCCAGTAGCGGATACGCGAGGACGGCACGAGCTCGTTCTTCACCCATTGCGCAAAAGCAAGCGTCGTCTGGCAATTGAGCGTCACCGCCGGTTTTACCTGCACGCCGCCGGAGAGACCATAGAGCTCAACCGGATAGTCGATGCCGCAACTCGGGCCATCGGAAATCTGCGGCTTGTCCCGGTAAAGCACACCCATGCGCTTCAACTGGGCGCGGCAACTCGCTTCGGATGCCGGCATGGGAGAGGCATCGGTGCGGGAGGATTGCGGTGCGAGTGTCGGATTGCGCGGCATCAGCATCGCTACCTGCTGCGGCTCCGGCTCGATCCTGCTCGGGGCGACGACAGGGCGGGAATCGCTCCAGCGCGGTTGAGTTGCGGCGAGATCGCCCCGCACCGGCTGTTGCACCCGCTTTGGCGCGAGCGAATTCTGCTGCGGCTCGTTCTGGAGATAGAGATCCTGCGCCGGTTGCACCGGCGCGCTTGTTGCGTAGGGCTGAGCGCTTCGCTGGGTGGGCCTGTTGCGCTGGACAGGCGCATCGGTGCCGATGCCGTCCACGACAGGCTGCGAGGAATTGCCTTCCGCAATATCGTTATTCTGCTCCTCGGCAAGGCCAACCACATGCGGGGCAGGCTGCCCGCCGCCGACGCCGAGCGCCGCATCCATATTCACGCCATTGGCGTCATAGGTCAGCGTGCCAAGGGTCTTTGGAGGCTCCCCCATCTGACGGGGCTGTGTCATCGCCTCATCGCTGTCAATCATGGGAAGGCGCGACTGACGCGTCGCTGCGGGTGGCATGGGCTGCGCGGCGGGCTCGTAAGGACTGCCCACCTGCCCCATCGGCTGCTGGGCTGGCGCGGCATAGGCGTCCATGGAAGGCGCCTGTTGAACCGGAACCCGTCCCGGCGGAATGGCGCTGACCCGTGTGCCACGGTCAATGGGTGCAGGCGGCACCAAACCGTCCGCGGTGCAACCCACCAGCATCGTGGAGATCAGAAGGAAGGCCACGGCCCTTCGGGTGTTCAAAGCATACGCCATACAAGCTGCTCACATTGGGAAACCGGGCCGTCGTCCTGAACGGGAAACAATCATCCAGGGCCATCGCGTGCCACCCTTGCCGGAATGCCACACCTCAAAATTCTAGGCACACAGGGTAAACAAAGACTTTCGAGATCGGGGTCTTTTCAGGGCAACATTGTAGCAACGACTGATGGAACCACCTCAGACCTGAACGATTGTGTTTGAAAATCGCTCAAATGCAAAACGCCCGCTGCGGTCTTGCAACGGGCGTTCGTTGGGTCTCGATACTCGCTTATCAGGCGGCGCGGTGCATACGCATGTCCTGCTCGCCGAGACGGAACCCAGAAAGAAGGCTCTGCAGCTGACGGCTCTGCTCTTCCAAGGTCTGGCTGGAGGCTGTGGTTTCTTCCACCATGGCGGCGTTCTGCTGGGTCATCTGGTCCATGTGGCTGACGGAGGTATTGATTTCCTGCAGACCCGTGGCCTGTTCGCGGGAAGCCGTCGCGATTCCCTCCACCTGCGCATTCACCTGCTCAACAAGCTTGACAATCTCGACGAGAGCGTCGCCCGTGGTGCGCACCAGCGAGACGCCCGCCTCGACCTCATGGGCCGAATTCTGGATTAACTGCTTGATCTCCTTGGCCGCATTGGCAGATCGCTGCGCAAGCTCGCGCACTTCCTGCGCCACGACAGCAAAGCCACGCCCCGCCTCACCTGCACGGGCGGCTTCCACGCCGGCGTTGAGCGCCAGAAGGTTGGTCTGAAAGGCAATCTCGTCGATCACGCCGATGATCTGGCCGATACGGTTCGAGGAATCCTCGATACGGCCCATCGCGGTGATCGCCTCGCTGACGATTTCGCCGGAGCGGCCGGCACTCTTCTTGGTTTCCGACACCATCGCGCGGGCCTCCACAGCACGCTCGGACGCTGTCTTCACCGTCGAGGTAATCTCTTCGAGCGCCGCAGCCGTCTGTTCCAGGGCAGCAGCCTGCTGTTCCGTGCGGCGAGAGAGATTATTGGTCGCATCGGAGATGTTGGCGGAACTGCTGTGGACAACGTGGCCCGTTTCCGAAATCTGCTGGATGGTCGAGCGCAGCGAACTCACAGCAAGATTGAAGTCGTTGCGAAGTTTGGCGAAATCCGAGCCGAGATCATCAAGCGCGACGGAAAGGTCTCCACGCGCAAGAGCTTCAAGCGCATGCCCGAGTGCACCCATGGCCCGCTGCTGGCTTTCTGCCGCAGCCTGGATCTGGTGTGCAGACTGTTCACGATCCTGCGCAATGGCGCGCTGCTGTTCGGCATCGCGCGCCTGCAACTCCGCTCGTTCGTTGACTGCCGTGCGCAGAACCTCGATGGAATGCGCCATCTCGTTCAACTCTCGTGCGGAACTGCCGATTTCCACTGATACATTGGCCTCACCCTGCGCCATACGGCCAAGAACCTGCCGCATCGCGTTTATAGGCTTTGTAATGCCGCGCACGATGAAATAGGCCGCCGCAGCCAGTACAAGCAGGCCCGCGCCGCATACGATGCCGAAACGAATAGCCTTTTGCGCGAACAGCGCCTGAAGATCGTCGACATAGACACCCGTGCCGACGATCCAGCCCCAAGGCTCAAAGCCGACGACATGCGAATACTTGCCCACAGGCTTGTCTGCGCCTGGCTTCGGCCAATCATAATCGACATAGCCCTGACCCGATGCCTTAACGACCTTTACCATCTCCATGAACAGGAACTTGCCGTTTGGGTCCTTGTTCTGCGTCAGGTCTGCACCGTTCAGCTCGGGCTTGACTGGGTGCATGACCATGCGCGGTGCCATGTCGTTGATCCAGAAATAGCCCGACCCATTGTCGTAGCGCATCGCGCCAATAACCCGCTTCGCTTCGGCCTGAGCCTGCTCGCGTGTCAGCTTTCCGCTTTTCTCCTGGTCATAGGCAGCCTTAAGGAGGCTGATTGCATTCGCGTTCATCGCAGCCAGTGCCGATTTCCGTTCGGCCTCGACTGCTGAATAGCTTTGCATCAGGCTTATAGTCATTGCAGAAATCAGGATGACAACTGCAAGTCCAACCAGCATGAACAGTCGCGTCGAGAGACCAAATTTCTTCATAGAAATACCCCACCGTATGACGATTAAGTCAAATTAGATGCAGCTCATTACAGATCGGTAAATTCCAGCTGAAATTGTTATCATTGATCAATCCTGGGATTTAAACACCTCAATCTTTTGGCTTTTTCTTAGTGGTATATTATGGTGCAAAATGTTCTGATGGATTGCAGGTGCGGCTCTCAGGTAGAATTCTGCATTTTATTACACGCTACTTTCACAGTTTTAGCGAAGGGGACGATCGAGTGATTGACAGGATCGAAGCTCTGAAGCCGGATGGGGAACTGACCTTGCGCACTTTGGCAATGCCAGGAGACGCAAACCCGGCGGGGGATATCTTCGGGGGCTGGGTCATGGCACAGATGGACCTTGCAGCGGGTATCCGGGCCGGAGAGCGCGCACGCGGCAGGGTCGTGACGGCCGCGGTCAAGGAAATGGCGTTCCGGCGACCGGTCAAGATCGGCGATACACTGAGCATCTACACATCGATTGAGCGGATCGGACGAACGTCGATCACGCTACATGTAGAAGCCTGGGCTATCCGGTCGCGGCATGGCATTACGGAGAAGGTAACGGAAGCAACCTTCATCATGGTCGCGATTGACGAGACTGGACAACCGGTTGCAGTTCCGGCCTGAGGCACACTACATCGTCAGTTCATCTTAATGAACAGGCTACTGGGCTCGAAGCCCAGACCGGGAAAAACCTTTGCGTTCAGGTTGGTCGCAGTAATATCGAACTGCTGGAACAACAGTGCTGCCAAAAGTTCGCGGATGTCACGGGTCGGAGCCAGATCCCGGCCATCAAACAATTGTCCTTCGGCAAGTCCTGACCAATCACAAAGAATGCGCCCACCGGCAATCGCACCACCGGCCAGGAGCGCCGCACTGGCGGTGCCGTGATCTGTACCTGCGGTTGAATTCAAACGAAGCGTGCGACCAAATTCGGTAATGGCAACTACTGCGGTTTGTTGCCAGGCCGCCTCACCCATACCGGCCTGAAGATTGAGAACCGCTTCGGACAGAAGACGAGCGGATTCTGTAAAATCCCGCTTCTGGTCCCGATGCGTATCCCAGCCAGCAAGAGAGAAGCTGGCGACACGATAATCCTCCGCCAGAAGCGAACCCGCGAGTCTGGCCAGTTCCGCAACACCTGCAGTGCGCGCCTGCGAGTTCACGATTTGCGGCAGCGGATCAAGACCGGACATGCCCGCACCCGCCTTGTCAAAAACGGGATCGGTTTGAAGCAGTGTTTGCAGACTGCGGATTTCGTCCGGGGCCATGGGAAAATCACTTTGCGTCGCCCAGACGTCGGTCTTGTTGCCGCCCGTCATGATCAGTTCGACACTCGTGGTTATGTCGACCGCAGCCCGCGAAGCCGTCCGTGGAATCACAGCGAGTGCCCGGTTCAGCCAGCCAGTCCGCGATCCGCTTCCAACGGGATTTCCCGTTTCGATCACGTCTTGTGCATCGAAGTGACTGACACGGCCCCTGTAAGGGCTGGCGATGGCGTGCGCAAAGGATAGATGACCAGCGCGCCAGAGCGGCATCAAACCGGATGCTGCGGGATGCAGGCCGAAAAAGCCATTAAGGTCAGTCAGTCCAGTTGCCGGGGTCAAAGCAAGTTCAGGCCGAAGCAATGCGAAGTTTGGGTCGCCGTAAGGCTGAACGAGATCGACTCCATCCATCCCACCGCGCAGCAAGATGACGACAAGCCGACGATCACCCGCTGTCGCGGAAAGACTAACCTTCGGCAAGACTGACGAAGCGCCAAGTGCACCGATCGATGCCAGAAAGCCGCGACGCTTAAGGAGGAAACCGGTATGCGCCGCCATCGTCATCTCCGGTTGAACTGTGGTGATGTCAACACCATGGTCAGGCCGTGCACTTTACTGGGCGCCGCTGCAATCAGTTCGCGGGTCTGCGCACTGACAAGATCGGCAAGTACCATGTCAAGAAGCGTCAGGGGCGCGACATCGGACACCAGAAGTCGCACCGCCATCCGGGCCCAAGCGACTCGTTCGGCAAACTGCCCAGGCAGCAGCCAGCTCGCCGCGTCATCCGGAAAACCGGCAGGACTCGGCGGCTCCCAAACAGGTTGCCCCATCCGCCGGAGCGATTGAAGCGTCAGCAGCCGCGCAACGCCTGGCTTTCGCCTTGGCGCAACTTTGCCATCTGGAGGTGGCACATCGTCGCCGTCCCGATCATCATCAGCATTGACGAGTGCATCGAACTCGCCGCCCTTTACATCGAAGGCGCGAAGCGCCGAAACAACGAATTCGAACGGTGCAACGACTTTACTGGCCTCGGGCGCGAAGGCTGCCGGATGCTCGAGCATCGCGCGATAGACCTCGGTCAGATTGCCGCCACTCGCCTGCCAACGTTGGATCATCCCGTCTAGCATGTCGTGATTGACATCTTCGCTGATGAAATGACGAACGAGCTTATTGCAGATGTTGCGGGCGGTCGCCGGATGGTTTGCGAGGTCCGTCAGCATCTCGAGGTGGTCGGAACCGTTACGCGCACGGTCGCTATAGGATTTGCCAAGCAAAACGTGAGAACCAGGCTCCGCCCGACCTGGACGATTGCTCACCTCAAGACTGCGTGGATCGAGAGACAGACCAGTAAGGATCAGCGCGGCACCGTTGATATCGGCAGCCGAAAATTCCGCCTGGTCTCCAAGCGAATGGACCCTAAGAAGCTCCTGCGCCAGGCTTTGGTTCAACGCACCCCCGCTTCTCTCGGCAACTGGAGACTGCGGACCAACGGAAGACGCCTGATCAAGGTAGATCAGCATGGCCGGATGTAGCACAGCCGCCTTGAGCAGATCCGCGAAGCTGGCAGCAAGATTGGGGCGTATAGCCTCCGTCTCCAATAGCGGTGCAAGAAGCCGCATTTCATAAGTTGCCGTCGCATTAACGGCGAAGTGATTGACCCAGAAACTGGCTAGTCGTTCAAAGAATCCGTTTTCGGAATACACCGCCTGCGCGACACGGGAAAGGGCATCCCGACGCAATAGACGTTCCGCCTCCCGCTGGGTTTCCTGACGGAGAGCGGGGTTGGGGCGTCCATCCTGTGCGGCACGTTCCTCGACCGTTCGTACGGATACGAGACGACCCAGCGTTTCACGACGCCCGAGGGCGCCCTCGCGTGGAAAACGCGGCACCGCCTTGGACCCCTTCTGGAGCTGGAGCATCAGCGAATTGATGTCAGATGGAGGCGTCTCTCTCGGTTTCAGCCCATAGCAGAACCGTCTCGCAGCGATGGTCGGAAAGGAGGCGGCCATCCAAAATCCTTATTAAACTATTCGGTCTGGATCAGGTTTCGCAGTCAAAATCTACCGAGGTTTGGAGTTTGGAAATACGACCATTTTCGGACAGATCGATCACTTGGAGATTGGTTCGGTAAGGATCGATTAGCTTTCATTTGAAGTTTTGCCTGAGTCAGACGTCCAAAATGGGCCAAATGGCTCGTCGGACAAGGGTTTACCGCGTACTTTTAAGGATATCTTATTGAGCATCCATTAGTAAACACGGTGATGTGAATATCCGGATGTAGACGATGCCGCGAAAGTCAGCAATCGAGCAGAAGCATTCCAACAGCCTGAATGCAGATGTAAGATACCTGCAGGCCCAGACTGTCTGGGCCCGCAGTGTTTCGACCGTTTTGACAAATGCGGGCATTTCCGCTTCGGCCTACGCACTCATTTTCTTTCGGGAAGGTACAGGGCCTGAAGGTATCTATTGGCTGGCGCTGATCTATCTCTCTCTGCTGTTCCGCTTTGGAATTTCCCGTTACATTCAGCGCGTGGATCTAAATCGGAAGAATCCGCAGCTCAGCCTTTCGCTGATCACAGTCGGTTCCTGTTCGTCAGGTGTTGCCTGGGGAACCCTGCCATTCATTCTACCTCATTTCAACGCATTCAGTCTTGATGCCGGGCTTTACCTGATGATGCTCGGCATCTCGATCGGATCCGTGCTGCTGGGCGTAGGTTATCGTTGGGTATCCGTTGCCTTCTCTACTCCGATCCACCTGGCGGTCATCGTTTCGGTGGTGTCCACGGGGGGCATTTCGGGTATCATCGTCGCGCTGAATGTCGTGGTCCTGACCATGATCCTGCACAGAAGCTGTCAGAACAGCGAAAGATCGTTTCTAGAAAGCATTACCCGGAAACTGGAAGCGACAGCGCTTGCGACATCGCTGACGGCAGCTCATTCCGAAATGCTCCAGGCAAATGCTCGGCTGGAGCTGCTCGCTAGCTGCGATCCCCTTACTGGACTTGCCAACCGCAGTGCCTTCAACTCGACGCTCGCAAATGCCATTCAGGAAGCCCGCGATAGCAAAGGCAAGATCGGGCTGCTGGTGGTCGATCTTGATCGCTTCAAGCACGTCAACGATACAATGGGCCACAAGGCCGGGGATACTCTATTGACGGAATTTGCCCAGCGTCTGCGCAATTCTCTCCCTCCGAGCAATACATTCATCGCGCGGCTCGGCGGCGATGAATTCGCCATAATCGTCACCGGCAACGATGCAGTCCTAGAAGCAACTCGCTCCGCAGACATCATTTTGCATCAGGTCCGCAAACCCTTCTTCCTCAGCGGTCAGAACTGCTCCATCGGGACTTCGGTCGGCCTCGCGATCTATCCCGATCACGCCACGCAAGCGGATGAACTGTTCGTTTCCGCAGATATGGCGCTCTACCGCTCGAAGGAACAGGGACGCGGTCGTTGGCGCAAGTTCGATCCGAAGCTGCGGATTGCGGCTGATCGACAGCGACAGATCGAAGCCGATATTCTCGAAGCGATCGAAAAGCACAAGATCGAGGCATGGTTTCAGCCGCAGGTCTGCCTGCAGCGGAACATTATTCTCGGGTTTGAAGCGCTCGTCCGGTGGCACCACCCGACCCTCGGTTTCATCGCGCCACCCGAAATCGTGCAGGCCGCCTATTCGATCCAGGCATCCGACCGTCTAACCGGTGCCATTGCTGATGCGGCTTGCGCCATGCTCAAGCGCCTGCCAGAGCTCGGCCTGCCCGAAGCGACCGTTGCGATCAACGTCTCGCCGCGCGAATTCGCCCTCTATTCCGTATCAGAGATGCTGGATGCCAAGGTCAAACAGCATGGCATCAAGCCTAGCCTGCTCGAGATCGAGATTACGGAGGAAGCGCTGCTCGATACCGTTATCGCTGGAGAGCAGTTGAAGCAGTTGGAGAGATCCGGCTTTGCGCTAGCCGTCGATGATTTCGGTGCCGGACACTCCTCGCTGACACGTCTCATCGATCTTAAGGTAGACCGCCTCAAGATCGATCGTGGCATTACCACCGGCATTGCCGCCTCACCGCGCAATCAGGCCATCATTTCAGCGCTTATCCGGCTAGGAGAAGCGCTGTCCATGACCATTCTTGCCGAGGGTGTGGAGACGGAAGAGGAATCGAGAACCCTTCGCTCGCTCGGCTGCAAGATCGGCCAGGGCTATCTTTTCTCGCGTCCGATGAACGCACGGGCGCTGGAGGAATGGCTGCGCAACCCACGTGCGCGCAGCCTTCCCAAAGCGGCCGTCGCCTGAACGAAACGGTGCTTTACAGCCGTTTCAGACAGTAGGAAAAGTGTGCGTCCGGTTCGACGGTCAGATACTCGAACTGCCAGCCATAGTCGACGCAGAACTTGTTGACCGCCTGCACAACGCCATAGACTACAGGCTTGATGACGTTGCCAGTGCAGAAATCATGGCCGCAGATGCGCCCGTCGCGCTTTACCTTCTGATCGCAAAGAACCAACTCGTTCCAGGTGTTCGCGTAGGAATGATCTGTATCGATATAGACCCAGTCGAAGAAATGATCGGCAAACTCCGGCAGCTTTTCGGTGGAACCTCCAAGATGCAACTGCACCTGACCGCTCTTGATCTCGCTGGCAAACATGCTCTTCACGCGCTCATAGCCTTCGTTGTAGCGCGTCAGATCCCAGGGATCGATCAGGTGCAACTGAGCCGGACGGTTGTGATCCATGATCTCGCGCGAATAGTCGCCAAAGGCGACGCCGATCTCCGCGACAATACCGCCATGGGGAAGCCGGTGAAGAAGCTCGGTCCGGTTGGGAAGCAGACGGCAGTTTTCGGTGTGATGCAATGAAAGCATCGTGCGCGGTGTGCTGTTCTTCAGCTCGATGCGCTTCTCAAGGGAAAGCATGGGCGATGACTCCGTTTGACCCGCACTTAGGCAACCCGCGCCACCTATGCAAGTCAGCTTGCACTGTTCCTAATTTGTTTCACGCCAACACTTCCAATTTGGCAGGACTCTCGCCATATTCGCAAGCATGTCGAAAGCTCCGAAAAAATCCCCGCCCCAGAATTCCAGCAACGGTTTCGAGGAAGCGCCGCAGGCCGCTTTCGAAGGCGCCCCCCTGTCGGGCTCTGTGTCGGACTGGTTGAAACAACTGGAAGCGGAAGCGGAGGCCTCTTCCGTCGAAACGCAGCGCGAAATCGCATCCAAGGCTGGCAAGCATCGCAAGAAAATCGAGATTGCCGCGCGTGAGCAGGCCATCCGCGAGGCGAAGGAAGAAGAAGCCGCCCGAGCCAAGGAAGAGGCCGCCAGAGCGAAGCGCAGCGGCCAAGCGGCCGCCGCCGGTCGTCCGGCGCCCCGTGCGGAGGCCAGCCCGAAGGGCGGAGCGGCCGTGAGCACAAACAAAAAAACGACTTCACAGAAAACATCTCGCGGGGTGTCAATCGGCGCATCGTCGGATCCGAAAACGCGCGCCGCCGCCGGTCTTAATCCTGTCGCGGGCATGGATATGTCGCTCGAGGAGGCGCAAAGCATTGCACCCGGGGCTGTGACCGCCACGGTCGACGCGCTGTCGAAGCTCATTGAAAGCGGCAATCCGCTGTTCAAGGATGGCAAGCTGTGGACGCCGCACCGTCCGGCCCGTCCGGCCAAGTCCGAAGGTGGCATTCCTATCCGCATGGCGTCGGACTATCAGCCGGCGGGCGACCAGCCCACGGCGATTGCCGATCTGGTGGACGGACTGAACAGCGGCGAGCGAAGCCAGGTTCTGCTCGGCGTCACCGGCTCGGGCAAAACCTTCACGATGGCGAAGGTCATCGAGGCCACGCAGCGCCCCGCCGTCATTCTCGCGCCGAACAAGACGCTGGCAGCGCAGCTCTATTCGGAATTCAAGAACTTCTTCCCGGACAACGCGGTGGAGTATTTCGTCTCCTATTACGACTACTACCAGCCGGAAGCCTATGTGCCGCGCTCCGATACCTTCATCGAGAAGGAAAGCTCGATCAACGAGCAGATCGACCGCATGCGCCACGCGGCCACGCGCGCTATCCTGGAGCGTGACGACTGTATCATCATCGCGTCGGTATCCTGCATTTACGGTATTGGTTCGGTGGAAACCTACACCGCCATGACCTTCCAGATGGAAGTCGGCGACCGTATCGACCAGCGGCAATTGCTGGCGGATCTCGTGGCCCAGCAATACAAGCGGCAGGACATCAATTTCGTGCGCGGTTCCTTCCGCGTGCGCGGCGATACCATTGAAATCTTCCCGGCCCACCTGGAAGATGCCGCCTGGCGCATCTCGCTTTTCGGAGACGAGATCGACTCGATCACCGAGTTCGATCCGCTGACGGGCCACAAGACCGGCGACCTGAAGTCGGTGAAGATCTACGCCAATTCGCACTATGTCACCCCGCGCCCCACGCTGAACGGCGCGATCAAGGCCATCAAGGAAGAGCTGAAGCATCGTCTGGCGGAGCTGGAAAAGGCGGGCCGCCTGCTGGAAGCGCAGCGACTGGAGCAGCGCACCCGCTACGATGTCGAGATGATGGAAGCCACGGGCTCCTGCAACGGCATCGAAAACTATTCGCGCTATCTCACGGGCCGCAGACCGGGCGAGCCGCCACCGACGCTGTTCGAATATATTCCGGATAACGCCCTGATCTTCATTGACGAAAGCCACGTCACGATCCCGCAGATCGGCGGCATGTATCGCGGCGACTTCCGCCGCAAGGCGACGCTGGCGGAATATGGCTTCCGCCTGCCCTCCTGCATGGATAACCGCCCGCTTCGCTTCGAGGAATGGGATGCCATGCGCCCGCAAACGGTGGCCGTGTCCGCCACGCCGGGAAATTGGGAGATGGAAGCGGCGGGCGGCGTGTTTGCCGAACAGGTCATCCGTCCGACAGGCCTCATTGATCCGCCGGTCGAGGTGCGCAGCGCCCGCTCCCAGGTGGACGATGTTCTGGGCGAGATCAAGGAAACCTCGCTCAAGGGTTACCGCACGCTGGTCACGGTTCTCACCAAGCGCATGGCGGAAGACCTCACCGAATATCTGCACGAACAGGGCGTGCGCGTGCGCTACATGCACTCGGATATCGATACGCTGGAACGCATCGAAATCATCCGCGATCTGCGCCTCGGCGCCTTCGATGTGCTGGTGGGCATCAACCTGCTGCGCGAGGGTCTGGATATTCCCGAATGCGGCTTCGTCGCCATTCTCGATGCGGATAAGGAAGGCTTCCTGCGTTCGGAAACCTCGCTCATCCAGACCATTGGCCGCGCGGCCCGTAACGTGGATGGCAAGGTCATCCTCTATGCGGATAATGTCACCGGCTCCATGAAGCGCGCGATGGAAGAAACCAGCCGCCGCCGCGAAAAACAGATGGCCTATAACACCGAGCACGGCATCACGCCGGAATCGGTCAAGGCGCGTATTTCGGATATCCTCGATAGCGTCTACGAGCGCGATCACGTGCGGGCCGATATCTCCGGTACCGCTGGCAAAGGCTTCGCCGATGGCGGCCATCTGGTGGGCAACAACCTGCAGGCTCACCTCAATGCGCTGGAAAAGAGCATGCGTGATGCCGCCGCAGATCTCGACTTCGAAAAGGCCGCCCGCCTGCGCGACGAAATCAAGCGTCTCAAGGCGGTCGAACTCGCCAGCATGGACGATCCAATCGCCAAGGACGAGGCCCGGAACCAGGAAAAAGCCCCCTCTGGCCCTGCGGGCCATCTCCCCCACAAGGGGGGAGACCGGGCGCAAGCGGCAGCCACGAGTCAGGCCCTCCCCCCTGTGGGGAGGGTGGCGAGCAACGCGAGCCGGGAGGGGAATTCCGCCTCAGCAGACAGAGAGGCCCAATCCTCCTACTTCGCCAAGCCCTCCCTCGACGACATGGGACCGGGCACCGATACGGCCAAACCGCTGTTCCGCAAGAACACACTCGATGAAATGACGGTTGGCCGAACCGAAAAGCCCGTGCCCGGCAAACTGCCGGAAAAGCCGAGGCATGACAGAAGCCACGAGGCGATCTCCCCCCTTGAGGGGGAGATGTCCGGCAGGACAGAGGGGGGTAAGTCCCGCCACTCTCCACTTCTCGAAGGCCAGCCGGAACGTCTCAATTCAGACGACCCGCGCCCCCTCGTGCGCGGCAAAGTCGGCGTCGGCTCCTACGAAGATCCGGCAGAGCAAAAGCGCAAAAGCCGCACCAAGGGCAAGACCGGCAGACCGGGGCGGTAAGTCCCGGTCCCACGTTAGCCACGCTGCGCCATAGATCCTATATGGTGAACATAGCAGTTGACATTTGCAATCAAAGCGTGCTGAACAATCAAAATCTTTCAGTTTATTGTGGCATGTAAATGGCTCGTCCTTATTGGCTAATAATATCTATTGGCATAGCCCTCTCAGGGGTTGTGATTGGCGCAGTGATTGCTTGCCTTTTTCTTACAACAAATGGGAACTTGAAGCAGCTAGACGTCAATGCATTCTCAAGCTTGTTGCTCTCTGCTATATCAGTAATATTCACATTCTTTGGAGTATTCGTAGCTGTCCTCGCTTTCTTTGGCTTCAACATCATAAAGGACGGTGTCGAAAGCACTTCAAAAGCTGAGATCGAGAAGTCGGTTCAGGACGGCCTCCTTAAAGGTCACATGCATGAAATTGCCAAACAGGAAACGCGTACAGCGCTCCAGCCAGGTGGTTCATTGCATGAGTTGGCGGTTGACACTTTGAACAGAACATATAAACAGCAAACTCAACCAGGAGGCGATCTTTACAATTTGGCTGAACGGTTATATCGAGAATCAGTCTTTCGAGGTATTGGAATAGATGAATCATCCGGGATTCTTGACCCCAAAGAGGAAGATCTATGACAATCCACCACAAAATCGATGCTAAGACCGCCGAACTTATCGATGAGGCGATTGGCGAACTTCCGGTTAAGCTCGGTAGCCTCGCAGCAAAACTGGGCGTCCAGGTGTTCCGAGCCACGCTTCCGGCTGGGATTTCGGGTGAGATTAAGAAGATTGGCGAAGACCAGTATGCGATCCGGATTAATCGTCACGAAACAGTTGAGCGCCAACGGTTTACGCTGGCTCATGAACTCGGGCATTTTTTGCTCCATCGTGATTTGATAGGTGATGGGCTTTCAGATGACGCTCTTTACCGATCAAAGCTTTCAAACTCTGTTGAATATGAAGCAAACAGATTTGCGGCCGATCTTTTGATGCCACGCAACGAAGTTGAAAAGCTTCTGAAGATGATCTGGGTCTCGGAAGACGAACTTATCCAATATGCAAGTAAACATTTTGGCGTCTCCGCTCAGGCTGCGCAGATAAGACTAGGGATATAGATGCTCAAATCTATCTTCGAATGCACATATATGCCATCTCTTTGCGTTAGGCCGTCAGAGATGCGCGCATTAGAAGAATTACCGGAAAAAGATAAGGATGTAATTTTTCCCTACATTATGCTTTCCCCTTGGGTAGGGAGCTCAAACCTATTAGCTAGCATAAATCGAATTGAAAAATCGTACGGATCTCGAACATTTATTCTCGGGATCGATCGTTACTACCCGAAAGAGAAGACAAAGAGTGATGCGCAGCGTGATTTTGCGCGAATTTCTGGCGGAGAAAACCATTATCGTGATTACTTGGATTTCGCAAAATCAGTAGAACAAGCTATTCCGTGTGCTTTTCTTGTTGGCGCAAACTATGAAAGCCTTCGTCATCAAATCGATGCCGCATTAAAGCTGGACAAGGGAGTAGTGGTAAGCGTTGACAGATACCGTTCTAATGTGACGGAAGAGTTAGGAGCGGTATTAGAGGGGCTGGATGCCGATCAGTTCGGTGTTCACATTTGCGGAGGATGGTCTAATAATCCGCTTTTTGACGAATTATGGTTCACAGACTGTTGCAAGTTTATTTTTTCAGCCGTTGAAAAGGCACCGATAGTATTATCGACAACCAGCTTTCCGAAGCTATTTGATCATATCAGCGGTGTAGAAGAAGTTCCCATAGGATCGAGAGAACTGTTCAAAGCCGTTTCTCAGCGCTTTAACAATGAGCGGCTAATCTATGGTGATTGGGGCAGCGCGAAGCCGCGAAGCGATGAGACAGCTTCTCCAGCCAAGCCACGGATTGATTATGCACTCGGTGATAAATGGGTGATAGCGAGACGCTGGAAGAAAAATCAGGAAAATAACTGGGACTATGCAGATGCGGCTGCCAATCTCATGGCCAGCGCCTATTGGCCCCGAGAAATTTCAGTCTGGGGGGAAATGCGCATACAACAGACAGCGCACGGACTAGCGTTTCCGATTGATAGCGCCCCCTCAAATGTGGCGGCACGTATAAATATTCACTTGCACCAACAAGCGAATTTTGGCGTGACAATCAAAGATACAGACGATCCTTGGGATGATGAATTTTGACCTCAGCCAATAAGTACCTCACTTCACAGACAGCAAACTTCAATGCCTAAAATTCGAACATTGCATTGGAGGAACGGCCAATTCTTACTCATCAATAGTTGTACGCATAGAGCAAATTTCTTTTAGGATCAGCCCTTGTTATCGAATTGGGTAATTTCGGATTGACATTGCCCCCCTCACTCCTCCCTCACCCCCAGCGCCACCACATCCACCGGCTGCACCCGCCCATCCTCGATCACCCCACCGCGCGGCAGGTTGGCGGCCCAAACCATTCTCGCGCCATCGGGGCCACGTCCAGCCACGCGCCAAGGCCTTGCGCGTCCCTCGCGCCATCGCAGCAGCAGATGCAGCAGGCCCAGCACGAAGCCCGGCGGCACGAGCAGCCATAGCGCCTTGATGACATCCGGCGAGGCCCGGAAGGTGGCGAGCAGGTCGGCAGCGAGATTGTAGTTGTCCATGGCTCAGGTGCCTCCCGGTCTACGTCCTTGATGCGCCGAGCGCGGGCAGCAAGGTGAGCAGGAACACGCCCGTCCACCCGCACGCCGCATCGCATCACACGCATCGTTTCAAACGGGGGAAGGCGCGCCAAAAACCAGCTTGCACAGGAGTGTCACCGGTTGCCCCATCGAAGATGAGACAGCGGAAAACACCAAACCGGCCGCACCGGTCCCGCAATCGTTTCCGATTGGGGGCTGGTGGTGCCGTGGCCTCTGGCGGCCGGGGAGTTAGAAAATCGCACACGTACGACCGCCCCGACCTTTAGGCGCGAACGCCTTGGACATACGTCAGGGCCTCCCCAGCCATAGAAGGTGGAGAGCTTTATAGGGCAAGCTCAATCACTCAGCCACCAACCAGTGACTGAGAGGGCATCTCGTTTAGCGGATGCCAGCCGAACGTGTGTGGGGTTTCTACGCCCCGGAACCGGCCCGTTACTTCCGGTTCCGCGGTCAGCCTATGCCGCCGAGGTTGCGTCTGCAATTGCAAGATGTGGGGGATTTATTCCGTGCATGCGCATGCAAGCAGGCGCTTGACCTTTCGAAGCAAGTTCGGGCGATGCCGATATGGTGCGGACGCCGCATACCCCCCTCTGTCCTGCCGGACATCTCCCCCTCAAGGGGGGAGATCGATTCGTGGTTAGCCCTTCGCTCCAGATCTTGCCCTATCGTGCGTAGCAAACCCCATCGACGGGAGATGGTGTACGAGCATCAGCCGTTCTGCCGATCTCCCCCCTTGAGGGGGAGATGTCCGGCAGGACAGAGGGGGGTCAAGCCCCGGATAAAGACTGTGCGACATGCATTATTTCAAAGTCTTACAGCGTCGTTCGCGCGTTCAATCGAACGCGCCGCGCTTTAGTACTCAGGTCCGATCCGACCCACCGACGTTCGAAAAAATCGTCGCCCTTCGCCAATATTTTTTCGCCCCTCACTCCGCCACCCTATTCCACTCATGTTTCACTGCTCCCGTTCCGCAACGGTTACACCAGCAGGCGTGCTGGCGATGCGGGGCCGGCGCGGGTGTGAAGGGCAAGACGCAAAACCTTCACCTCCGGGTTCGCGGAAAATGGTCTCCCTCTGGCGACACGGGGGAAATGGCAGGCGACGGATTCCAGCCTGTTGTTTCATCTCCGAACTGGCGCGTCAGGCGTGCCTGTGTGGCACACATGGGGAATGGTGTCGGGAAGGTCTGTCGGGTCAAGTCCGCCGGATCACCGGGAGCCGATAGGTTTCAACAAACCTTTCCGGCAGCCATTTCAGGCAGAGAGACCGAAGTCGCGGGCATAAACCGCTGAACGGGGCGCTGAGAGGTGTCACCTTCTACTACCATATCGAGGCAGCTTTCAGTGCCCCGACCGCATACCCCGTATCCCGACACGATACGGCCCGAACTGACCTTCAAGCCACGGGCAGGTTCTGCCGCGTGAACGAGCATGCGCGTCTTCAAAACAGGAAGCAACGATGGACGCTACAGTCAATAATTCCGACACGGATCGGAAAGAGCACACCATACGCAAGATCAGCGAGGCACTTGCCATGCCCCTTCTGAATTGCCGCAACCGTGAATGCCGCCGCAAGCTGGCGTGTTGCGGTCCGGAAAATGCCCTCCTACCGGTTTGCTGGTCCAGCATGCCGCGCAGCATGGGCGACCCGGCTGTTGCATTTGGCGAAGGCGTTCTGGCACTGCACAACGCCTTCCTCCTGAAACAGAAACAACCGGAATATCCGGCCAGGCTTGATCCCGTTCAAATGGCGTTGGCGGAGAGCACTATTCGTGCCCTCATTCCTCGTCGGCACTGGAAGCAGCTTCGACGCTGGTTCATTTCGCTCGGGCGTTGATCACGAATTGCTGATTGTTAAACGGCCATCAACCGGTTTTTGCGATACATCTTCCTAAGACAGCAGATACGCAGAAGGACTGAGAATGATCGGCTTCATCAACACGCACAACCAGCCCGTTTTCATCAATCCGGCGCAGGTGCTCTACGTGACCGTTTATGAAGCCGATGTTTCGATCATCGCCCTTGCCATGGCGGGTCAGGGCGGCAAGCCGCTTTCGCTCTATGTGCGCGGCAGCGCCGATCAGGTTCAGCGCCGCATTGCCGGACAGTTGCACGAGGATGTCTGAGCCGATCAACCGGCCAGTCGCTCTCCATCCGCCATCGATCCCTTCGGACCGGCAGTGAGATCAACCGCTGCAAACGCGGTGGCGATAAGCTCCGGGTCAGCACCCGGCTTCGTCGCCTCGGAAGACAGGATCTGGCGGAACCGTCGCGCACCGGCAAAGCCCTGGAACAGGCCCACCATATGCCGGGTAACATGGTGCAGACGCCCGCCGGAGGCGATCACCTCGCTCGCATAGGCCATCATCGCATCGCGAAGCGCCAGCCAGTCGAACTCCCGCTCCGGCTCTCCATAGACTGCCGCATCGACACCCGTCAGCAGCCCGGCATTCTGATAGGCTGCGCGGCCAAGCATCACGCCATCGACATGCTTCAGGTGCTCGCCCGCCTGATTCAAATCCTGAATTCCGCCGTTTATCCCGATGAAAACATTGGGATGTTCGCGCTTCATGGCATAAACCAGATCGTAATCCAGCGGCGGAATTTCCCGGTTCTCCTTCGGGCTCAGCCCTTGCAGCCAGGCCTTGCGGGCGTGAATCCAGACGGCATCGCTTCCCGCCGCAATAACCTTGGCGAGGAAATCCGGCAGCACCGTTTCCGGCTCCTGATCGTCAACCCCGATCCGGCACTTCACCGTCACCGGCAGGCGCGTCACCGCCTTCATCGCCGCCACGCAATCGGCCACGAGGTCCGGCGTCTTCATCAGGCAGGCGCCAAAAGTGCCGCTCTGCACCCGGTCAGATGGACAGCCGACATTGAGGTTGATCTCGTCGTAAGCGAAGTCCGCCGCGATCTCCACCGCCTTCGCCAGCTTGTTCGGATCCGATCCGCCCAGTTGCAGCGTCACCGGATGTTCCGCAGCATGGTGCGACAGCAGCCTCTCGCGCGGACCGTGGATGATCGCATCCGCCACCACCATCTCGGTAAACAGCACCGCATGGCTCGACAATTGCCGGTGCAGATAGCGGCAATGTCGATCGGTCCAGTCGATCATCGGGGCAACAGCGAACAGCCTGTCGCGGTTCAGATACTTGTCTTTCAACATGGGAAAAATTTGGTTCCAGCTCTCTTGGGCGCGCTATCCTCTATCACAGGATGACAAAGGAAAGAACCCGCAGCATGACCTGCCTATTTGTAGAGAACCACCAGCAGTCCGCGCACGGTTTCGGTGCCTGCATTGGCAATGGCATGCGCCACGTCAGCGGGATAATGCGCGGTTTCACCTTCCTTGATGACGACACTCACCGCGCCGCTTTGCACCTGGAATTCGCCATCCAGAGACGTGAAGTGCTCGAAAGTGCCAAGCGTATGCGGATCGCTTTCCAGCCTGCCGCCCGGCTGAATTTCCACCTCATACCATTCGGTCTGGCCCGCCAGTCTCGGCGGACCGAGTATCTTGAGCTGACAAAGCCCGTCAGCACTTTGAATACGCGGCGTGAGGGTTCCGGTGGTAATCTCGATCTGCACAGTCTGTCTCTGGGAGGACGTCCCGCCGATCAGTTCGGCAACATCGATCTCCAGCGCCTGCGTCAGGCTCCAGACGACGGCGAAGGTGGGATTTGCCTCGCCCCGCTCTATCTGGCTGAGCATGGATTTGGAAACGCCCGAGCGCAGCGCAAGCTGTTCAAGCGTCAGCCCCTTTCGCTTGCGTTCCTTCTGTACGGCAGGGCCAATCTTGGGCGTTCGTTTCGACAAGGGCATCCTCGCATATCTTGAACCAGAATTCCTTTATATCGGAATTTGTTCACGATCAAAAGCCTCGATCTACGTGGAGGCCTCTTGACGATCGATCCAATATAGTGAATTTTTCCAACATAACGGAATGGAGGATCCATGTCGCTCAAACTGGAAGATCACATCAGGCAGGTTCTGACGCAGATTGAGGCAGATGGCCTCTACAAGCGCGAACGCAACATCACCAGTCCGCAGAGCGGCTCGATCACGATTGCGGCCGCTGGTGGCGACCGTCGCGTGGTCAATCTCTGCGCCAACAATTATCTCGGGCTGGCCGACCACCCGGATATCATTGCTGCAGCAAAGCAGGGGCTGGATGCATTCGGCTTTGGCATGGCGTCCGTCCGGTTCATCTGCGGCACGCAGACGCTCCACCGTGAACTCGAGCAAACCATCGCCCGCTATCTGGGCAAGGATGACGCGATCCTGTTTGCCGCCTGTTTCGATGCCAATGGCGGTGTCTTCGAGCCGCTACTCGAAGCTGAGGACGCAATCATCTCCGATAGCCTCAACCACGCCTCGATCATTGATGGCGTGCGTCTGTGCAAGGCCAAGCGCTTTCGCTTTACCAATGGCGACATGAACGAGCTGGAGGATCGCTTGAAAGAGGCGGATCAGGCAGGCTCACGCTTTAAGCTGATTGTCACCGACGGCGTGTTTTCCATGGATGGCTATATCGCCAACCTGCCCGCCATCTGCGAACTGGCAGAACGCTACAACGCTCTGGTGATGGTGGATGATTGCCATGCCACCGGCCATCTGGGTGAAGCAGGACGTGGAACGCCCACCCTTACCGGCGTTGGCCAGAAGGTGGATATTCTCACCGGCACACTGGGCAAGAGTCTCGGCGGCGCCATGGGCGGCTATGTGGCCGCATCGCAGCCGATCATCGATCTCTTACGCCAGCGTGCCCGCCCCTATCTCTTCTCCAACAGCCTTGCGCCTGCCGTTGCCGCAGGTTCCATCAAGGCGATCGAGATAGCAGAACAGGCTGATGATCGGCGCACAACGCTGGCAGCCCATACGAAGCGTTTTCGCGAAGGCATGCAGGCAGCCGGGTTTGAACTGTTGCAGGGCGAAACCCCCATCATTCCCGTCATGCTGCACGAAGCACGGCTGGCGCAGGACATGGCGCGCGCGCTGGATGAGCGTGGGGTGTTCGTCGCGGGCTTCTTCTTCCCGGTCGTGCCAAAGGGCAAAGCCCGCATTCGCACGCAGATGTCTGCCGCGCTGACGACACAGGACATCGATTTCGCCATCGCCGCCTTTACCGATGCCGGTAAATCGCTCGGCATCATCTGATTTGTTTCTGGGAGAAAAATCCGTGAAAGCTCTTGTCAAAGCGCACGCTCAGCCGGGTCTCTGGCTGGAAGAGCGGCCAGTGCCGGAAATCGGACCAGACGACGTTCTGGTCAAGATCCGCAAGACCGGCATCTGCGGCACCGATATCCACATCTATGCCTGGGACGAATGGGCGCAGAGAACAGTTCCGGTACCCATGGTCGTCGGCCATGAGTATGCAGGCGAAATCGTTCAGGTCGGCTCGAATGTCCGCAATCTGCAGATCGGGCAGCGCGTATCGGGCGAAGGCCATGTCATCGGCATGAAAAGCCGCGCCGCGCGCGGTGGGCGTTATCACCTCGACCCGGAAACCAAGGGCATCGGCGTCAACATCCCCGGCGCTTTTGCCGAATATCTGGCACTGCCCGCCTTCAACGTCGTGCCGCTGCCCGAGAGCGTCGATGATGAACTGGGCGCGATTCTCGATCCGCTCGGCAATGCAGTCCACACCGCCCTCTCCTTCGATCTCGTTGGCGAAGATGTGCTGATCACCGGCGCCGGGCCGATCGGCATAATGGCGGCGGCCATTGCCCGCCATGTCGGCGCTCGGCACGTGGTCATCACCGACATCAATCCCACACGTCTGGCGCTCGCGGGTGAAGTGGCAGATGTGGTTCCGGTCGATGTCAGCAAGGAAGATCTGCACGACGTGAAGGCCCGCCTGGGCATGAAGGAGGGCTTCGACATCGGGCTGGAAATGAGCGGCGCTCCGCCCGCTTTCGCGCAGATGGTCGATCATCTCGTCATGGGCGGCAAGATTGCCATGCTGGGCATTCCGGCACGCCCTGCGCCCGTCGATTGGACCAATGTTGTCTTCAAGATGCTGACCATCAAGGGCATCTACGGCCGCGAAATGTTCGAAACCTGGCACAAGATGCTCGCCATGCTGGAAAGCGGGCTGGATGTTCGCAAGGTCATCACGCACCGGATGTCCGCGAGCGAGTTCAAGACCGGCTTCGATATCATGCAGGGCGGCAATAGCGGCAAGATCGTTCTGGACTGGACAACCTGACGACAAACCCTCTCCTTTCGACTGATCGGTCGCGAAAGCGCAAACGCGTTCGCGACCGCATCCCGGAGTTCGCCGATGCAGGATTCTGCATCCTCGCATGCAGAATCAATTTCAGATCTCTGAAAAATGTCCTAAGCAAAACAGCACTGTAAAAGGCATTGAGGAGAGAGACCATGACCGACGCGACCACAACCGTCATTCCGGCACCGCCGCTGACACTGTTACCGGTCAAGGGCTCTTCTGCCACCGTCCCCGTCCGCCGCGTTTATTGCGTTGGCCGCAACTATGCCGACCATGCCATCGAGATGGGCCACGATCCATCCCGTGAGCCACCCTTCTTCTTCCAGAAGAACCCGCAAAACCTCGTGACGGACGGACGTTTTCCCTACCCGCCGCTGTCGGAAGATGTTCACTTCGAAGTGGAACTCGTCATGGCGCTGAAGGCGGGCGGAGATAATATCGCGCTGTCGGACGCACTGGACTGTGTCTGGGGCTACGGCGTGGGAATCGACTTTACCCGTCGCGATTTGCAGGCCGCGATCAAGAAGGCGGGTCGGCCCTGGGAAGCGGCGAAGGCGTTCGAAGCATCGGCTCCGGTTTCCGCACTCGTTCCCGTCGAAGTGACTGGTCACCCGCATACAGGCGCGATCTGGCTCGATGTGAATGGAGAGCGCAAGCAAACCGGCGACATGGCGCAGATGATCTGGAAGCTGCCGGAAATCATCGTTGAACTATCGAAGCTCTTTACGCTGGCGGCTGGCGATATCATCATGACAGGAACCCCTGCAGGTGTTGGCCCGATCGTCAGAGGCGATCACATCACCTGTGCCGCGGAAGGTGTCGCAGAGTTTTCTGTGACCGTCATCTGATCAAAGTCTGGGAGGACATCTTTCATGCCGATTTATGCGCTGGGCGAATTCGAACCGAAGCTGCCTGCATCCGATCGTTACTGGATCGCGCCCGGCGCGCATGTGATGGGCAAGGTCGATCTCGCAGAAGATGTCGGCATCTGGTTCGGTGCGGTCCTGCGCGGCGACAATGAATGGATCACGATCGGTGCTCGCACCAACATTCAGGAAAATACCGTGATCCACACAGACTGGGGTTCGCCGACAACAATCGGTGAAGACTGCACGATCGGCCATTCCGCCATCATTCACGGCTGCATTATCGGCAATAATTCGCTGATCGGCATGGGCGCCACAATCCTAAACGGTGCAAAGATCGGCAACAACTGCCTAGTCGGTGCCAATGCACTTGTGACGGAGGGCAAGGAGTTTCCCGATAATTCGCTGATCGTCGGCTCGCCAGCCAAGGCTATCCGTACACTAGATGAGGCATCAGCAGCGAAGCTCAAAGCTTCGGCACTCAACTATGCAGAGAACTGGAAGCGCTTTGCATCTGAACTTAAGGAGATCTAGGCTATAGCCTGATTAAAATTATAAGAACAAAATTTACTTTTCCCGCTTAGCTTCACCGCGAGCATAGGACCGCCGCTTGACGCGGACAGGTGGGAATCGATGATCGATACACGCTTCCAATCGGACGACAAACGTCCACTCAGATCGTTGGTGGATGAGGCTTTAGTCCAAGCCCCGCGCAAAATGCGTTTTCCCAAGGCGCTATCAAATTCCTACGGTGCCTATTCCGTCGAAATGAAATCCAGGAGGTCGTTGCCCGCAGCAGCCATTTGTTTGGCGCTTTTCAACTTTGGCCTGATCCTTGATTACAAATTTGCGCCGGATCTGATCTGGCAGTTCTTTGGAATTCGTTTCTTTGGCACGACCCTGCCTATTCTCTTCGTGATCTGGTCGAGCAATCGCTTAGAAAACTATATTTCCCGCGACTGGCTAATAGCAGCGAGTTTAGTCTGGGGAGCAATCATGCTCAATCTGCTTGTCGAGATGCGCGGTGCGACAGCTGCTCACCTTGCATTCAGCATCGGACTCTATCTCATCGTCATCAATATCGTATTTCACCTCAGGCCGAGGGTCGCGACGACGTTGTCGGTCGGCGTGTGTCTGACCACCGTCCTGATGACATGGCAAAGACTGGTCAAGTTCGATGACCAGACAATCCTCGCCATAACGTTCCTAATCGCGGCCACCATCATCACCCTGCTCGCCAACTTCCGGCACGATGCCACCATGCGGCATCTCTATCTGCTCATCCTGCGCGAACAGATCCGTACGCAGGACATGGAACAGGCAAACCAGGAACTGAGCGAAATCTCCTACACGGACGCTCTCACGGGTGTTTCAAATCGCCGCCGCTTCGACCTCGAGTTCGAACTCGCCTGCCAGAATGCGCGTGAACAGCATGGCGTGCTCGGATTGCTTCTGATCGATGTGGATCATTTCAAACGCTACAACGACACGCACGGCCATCCGGCTGGCGATGCGTGCCTGAAAGAAGTGGCAGCACGGATTTCAGAGCAAACCCGCCGGGAACAGGATATCATCGCCCGCATCGGCGGCGAGGAATTTGCGATCATTCTGCGGGATACCAGTCCAGAGGGTGCGGATCGCGTTGCAACCCGAATTCACGCGGCAATGCAGGCGCAATGGCCCCAAAGTCTGCCACCGGTGACAGTCAGCATAGGGCTGGCTATCATGGCTGGACCCTCAGCGAGTTCTATCATGCAAGCAGCCGATACAGCGCTCTACGAGGCAAAAGAGCGCGGCCGCAACCGCACGATCGCCGCTGCGCTAGCTGCTTGATCAGATGTTGCATGCGGCGCAAAGACCTCTTATTTCGATAGTCGTTTTCGACGGTTTAAAGCCCTTGCCGCGCGTCCAGCTGTTCAATTGGTCGTCGATGACGTGATCGTGGAATTCGCTGACCTGACCGCAGCTCTCGCAAATCGCGAAAGCCACAGTCCCGTGGGAGCAGCATGCATGTTCTCGATGGGCGCAGGCTACGAAAGAATTCAAGCTTTCCAGTCGATGTACCAGGCCAAATTCCAGCAACTTTTCCAGCGCCCTGTAGACCTGCAATGGCGCCCGAAATCCATGATCTCGTAGTTTATCGAGAATGGTATAAGCGCTGAGAGGCCCCTCGGATCGGGTCAGCACATCGAGCACCAAAGTCTGGTTCTTGGTGAGATTGACCGTACTCATCGGCGTCCTCCTGAAATGAGATCAGTCTGCGCTTCCTGACGACCGGGTCGCGGCAGCAGGCTGATGATGAAAAGAAGCAGGGCCGCAACAACGATAGATGGCCCCGAAGGCGTATCCTGATAAAGCGAACCGAACAGGCCGAGCACGACCGATACCGCACCAAAGATGGAGGCGAGAACCGCCATGCGTTCGGGGCTGCCGGCGAACTGGCGCGCCGTTGCGGCGGGTATGATGAGCAGCGCGGTGATCAACATGATGCCAACGATTTTCATTGCGATTGCAATGACCAGCGCCATCAGCAGCATGAAGCAAAGCCGGGCCCGCTCCGGGTGCAGCCCCTCGGCCTCGGCCAGTTCATGGCTGACTGTAGAAGCGACCAGAGGCCGCCAGAGAAAAACCAGGCTGACCAGCACCAGAGTGCCACCGCCCCAGATCAAGGCGATATCCATCCAGGTCACCGCGAGAATATCGCCGAACAGATAACCGATCAGATCAATCCGGACCCAGGTCATGAACGCCACCATCACAAGGCCAATGGCGAGCGTCGAGTGAGACAGGATGCCAAGCAGCGAATCCGCTGAAAGCGCATGCACCCTCTGCAACAAAAGCAGCAGAAGAGAGACGGCAACAGCAACAGCGAATACGCTGATCAGCAGATTGGCTTCCAGCAACAGGGAGAGCGCCACGCCCAGCAGCGCCGAATGTGCCATCGTATCGCCGAAGTAAGCCATACGCCGCCAGACGACGAGACAGCCTAAAGGTCCAGTCGTCAGCGCGAGGCCCACCCCCGCAAGCAAAGCGCGAATGAAGAAATCGTCAAGCATGGCGATCCCCCGTCAGATCGGGCGCATGAACGTGCTTGTGGTCGTGGCTATGGCTATGGCTATGTTCATGACCGTGATGATGATCATGATCATGGCCGTCGTGATGATGTCCATCCTCGGGGTGGCAGTGGTCGGTGATGGTACCATCCCGATGCTGGACGCGCCCATCGGGCAGGTGTGTATGGTCATGTTGGTGATTGTAGAAGGCAATTCCGGGGCGGGACGCGCCAAACAATCGACGATAGTCCTCGCTCTGGCTGACGGCAGCAGGCGTTCCACGGCAACAGACATGGCCATTCAGGCATACAACCGTATCGGTGGCTGCCATCACCACATGCAGATCGTGCGAGATCATGAGGATGCCACAACCGGTCTTGTCCCTGATCTCGCCAATCAACTGGTAAAGCGCCGTCTCCCCGGCAAAATCCACGCCCTGGACGGGCTCATCCAAAACCAGCAAGTCAGGATCTCGGGCAATCGCACGGGCAAGAAGCGCACGTTGAAATTCACCGCCGGACAGGTGCTGTACTTCCGCCTTCACAAGATGCGGGATCGAAACCGCATACAGCGCCGCATCCAGCCTGTCCTTGCTCAGTGGCCCCGTAAGCCTCATCAGCCGTTCGACGGTTAAAGGCATCGTCCGATCTATGGCGAGCTTTTGGGGAACGTAGCCCACCTTGAGGCCCGAAGACCGCTGTACCTGCCCCTCGTCCGCCTTCAGAACGCCAATGGCAAGCTTTGCGGTCGTGGATTTGCCCGCTCCGTTTGGACCGATCAATGTGACGATTTCGCCTTTACGAAGCGTTAGATCGATGCCGCGCACGAGCCACCGCCCTTGTCGGCGGATGCCCGCATTCGACATGGTCACGAGAATTCGATCGGAGGTGCCCGGCTCAGCCAGCATGAAAAATCCTATTCTGGTGTTGCCCTCTGCTATTGCACACGTTATAGGGTAACACAATTCATGTAATAACATTACGTGACGCATTCAAGGAGCCAGACATGAAGACTTCCCTCGCCGCCCTCTTTGCAACCACTTCGGTTTTCGCCGCAAGTAGCGCTATGGCAGCACCGGAGGTCGTGGTTTCCGTCAAGCCAATCCATTCTCTCGTCGCGGCGGTAATGGAAGGCGTTGCCGTGCCTAAGCTGATTGTGGAAGGTGCTGCTTCGCCGCATACCTTTACGATGAAGCCTTCGAACGCCCGCTCGCTTGAAAAGGCTGATGTGATTTTTTGGGTGGGAGAAAACCTCGAAACCTTCCTGGAGAAGCCGCTGGATGCTCTGGGCAAAAAGGCAACGGTCGTCGCGCTGTCTGAAGCCCCAGGCGTCGAAAAGCTGAAGCTGCGCGAGGGCGGTACATTTGAGAGCCACGATCACTCGGACGAGGATCACGATGATCATGCCGGTCATGATCACGCCAAGCACGACCATGCTAAACACGATCATGAGAAACAGGCCGGGCATGACGATCACGATCATGAAGGTTTCGACATGCATCTCTGGCTCGATCCCTCGAACGCCAAGGCGATGGTGAAGGAGATTCAGGCGCGCTTGATCAAGGCCGATCCCGAGCACGTTGCAATCTACAATCGCAATGCTGCGGAACTCGAGAAAAAGATCGACGCCCTGGATCAGGAAATCCGCAGTGCGCTGGCACCAGTAAGGGCCAAGCCGCTTGTGGTCTTCCACGACGCCTATCAGTATTTCGAACATCACTATGACATCAATGTCGTGGGCTCGATCACTGTCAGCCCGGAAACCGTACCGGGCGCTGAACGGCTGAGCGAGATCCACAAGAAGCTGGCGTCGCTGAATGCCGTCTGCGTCTTCGCCGAGCCGCAGTTTCAGCCCAAACTGATTGATGTCGTCACTGCAGGGACAAAGGCCAAGAGTGGCACTCTGGATCCGGAAGGCGCAACACTTAAGGAAGGGCCAGAGCTCTACTTCAACCTCATGCGCAACATGTCCAAATCCCTCGTCGATTGCTTGGACAAAGACGCCTGACGATAGAGATGGCGCTAACTGAGGCGCCCTTTTTTGGAACTCAAAATGTAATGTTATAACAAATGGGAATTCGATAATGGACAACAGACTCCCTGTTACAGTCCTTTCCGGCTTTTTGGGCGCAGGTAAAACAACCCTGCTGAATCATATCCTTGCTAATCGCGATGGTCTTCGCGTGGCGCTGATCGTGAACGACATGAGCGAGGTGAATATCGACGCCAGTCTCGTACGCGAAGGAGAGGCCAACCTTTCGCGTACGGAAGAGCAACTCGTGGAAATGACCAATGGCTGCATCTGTTGCACGCTGCGCGACGACCTTCTGACCGAGGTGCGTCAACTGGCCGAGCAAAAGCGTTTTGACTACCTCTTGATCGAATCGACCGGCATTGCAGAACCACTTCCGGTCGCCGCTACATTTGAATTTCGCGATGAAGACGGCAACAGTCTTTCAGACGTCGCACGGCTGGACACGATGGTGACGGTGGTCGACGCGGCAAATCTGCTGAAAGATTACGGCTCCTCCGATTTTCTCGCAGACCGGGGAGAAACCGCGGGCGATGGGGACAACCGCACGCTGGTAGACCTTTTAGTAGAGCAGATCGAGTTCGCCGACGTCGTCATCCTCAACAAGGTGTCTGCCGCCACGCCGGACGAGGTCGATGCCGCCCGCAAAATCATCAGCGGGCTGAACCCTGTCGCAAAAATCATCGAGACCGATTTCGGTATGGTGGAGCCAAAGCAGATTCTGGGCACCGGACTGTTTGAATTCGGGAAGGCGGAAACACATCCGCTCTGGTTCAAGGAATTGCACGGGTTCAAGGACCATGTGCCGGAGACCGAAGAATACGGCATCCGCTCATTCGTCTACCGTCAACGCCGCCCCTTTGATCCAGAAAAACTGCACCGCTTCATCAGCAAGTCCTGGCCGGGTGTCATCAGGGCGAAAGGCTTTTTCTGGCTGGCGACAAGACCCTACCATGTTGGCGAGCTTTCACAGGCGGGAGCGATCATCAGGACACAGAAGCTGGGCCTCTGGTGGGATGCTGTGCCTCGTGAGCAATGGCCGCAGGACAATGGTTTCCGCGATGGCCTTGCCCGCTATCTCGATCCGGTCTGGGGTGATCGTCGCCAGGAACTGGTGTTCATCGGTGCCGACCCCATGGACGAAGCCTGGATCCGGGCGGAACTGGACGCCTGCCTGCTGAAGGACAAGAGCTTCCAGCCAGACCGCTGGCGCGACCTGCCAGATCCATTTGCGAGTTGGTCTCCCAAGGCTGCCTGAAAGCGAGAGAGCCCGGCAAATTTCCGGGCTCTCTGCATGATCCGATAGTCGGAAATCAGCGCGAAGGCCCTTCGCGCTCTGCCGATGCAGCCCAGAGGTTGATGTCGGCATCCTTCGCGAAGACCTCGATTTCGGAAAGTTCCGCCTCGGAGAAATCCGGCTTCTCGAGCGCCTTCACGCAATCTTCCACCTGCTCGGGACGGCTGGCGCCGATAAGAGCAGAGGTCACACGGCCACCACGCAGCACCCATGCAATTGCCATCTGCGCAAGTGTCTGCCCACGCTTTTCAGCAATGGCATTCAGCCCGCGCAGGTTCTCGATGTTGCGGTCATTGAGGAAAGCAGGCCGCAAGGATTTGCCCTGCGCGGCACGGCTGTCATCTGGAATACCGCCGAGATACTTGGACGTCAGCATGCCCTGCGCAAGTGGCGAGAACACGATGGAGCCAATCCCGAGATCGTCCAGCGTATCCAGAAGGCCATCTTCTTCCACCCAGCGATTGATGATGGAATAGCTGGGCTGGTGAATGAGACAAGGCGTGCCCAGATCCTTCAGGATTGCCGCAGCCTCCTGCGTCCGCTTCGAATTGTACGAGGAGATGCCGACATAGAGCGCCCTGCCCGACCGCACGATATGATCCAGCGCACCGCATGTTTCTTCCAACGGCGTATCCGGGTCAAACCGGTGGGAATAGAAGATATCGACGTAATCGAGACCCATGCGCTTCAGCGACTGATCGCAGGAGGCGATGAGGTATTTCCGGCTTCCCCACTCGCCGTATGGACCCGGCCACATGTTGTAGCCTGCCTTGGACGAGATGATGAGTTCGTCACGATAGCCTGCGAAATCCGTTCTCAGGATCTCTCCGAACGCTGTTTCAGCGCTACCCGGCAGCGGGCCGTAATTGTTGGCGAGATCGAAATGCGTGATGCCAAGATCGAACGCCTTGCGGCAGATATCACGCTTGCGCTGGTGCGGTGTGTCATCGCCGAAATTGTGCCAGAGCCCCAGCGAAAGCGCCGGAAGCTTGAGGCCGGAGCGGCCACAGCGATTGTATTTCATACGGGAATAACGATCTTCAGCCGGTTGCCAGGCCATGATTTCTCCTCCGAATTGCAATTGGAAATGCCCGTAAAAGGCGGTTGGCGTTAACGCGAGACAAGGAAAAAGGCAGGGCGCATCCTCTCCGCACCCTGCCATTCTTGTGTTACGCGTTGAGACCGCTGCCCCATGGGCCATGATGCTTGTCTACGCCGTCGACGCGGTCGAAGCCGTGGGCGCCGAAGAAGTCACGCTGCGCCTGAATGAGGTTAGCCGTGCCTCGGCCGCGACGGTAGCTGTCGAAATAGGCGAGAGCCGAAGACAGCGCCGGCACCGGCAGACCAGACATGACCGCCGTGGATACCACACGGCGAAGCGCGCCATCGGTTTCCTGCACCAGCTTCGAGAAGGCAGGCGTCACGATGAGGTTTGCCGTGTCCGGATCCTTCGTGAAGGCGGACGTGATTTCATCCAGGAACTGCGAGCGAATGATGCAGCCAGCGCGCCAGATGCGGGCAATCGTCGGCATCGGCAGGTTCCAACCATACTCCTTCGATGCCGCCGCCATGACGGCAAAGCCCTGCGCATAAGCACCGATCTTGGCGGCCAGCAGCGCATTTTCGAGATCATCCAAGAACGAAAGGCCATCCGTGCTCGGCATGGCAACCGTCTGCGGCAGACCCAGGATTTTCTCGGCTGCCTCGCGCTCCACCTTCTGGCTGGAAAGAATACGGCCCGCGACCGCAGCCTCAATGCCGGTTGCGGCAACGCCCAGATTCTGTGCCTCGATGACGGACCACTTGCCCGTACCCTTCTGGCCGGCAGCATCAAGGATCATATCGACCATGGGCTTACCCGTCACCGGGTCGGTTGCGGCCAGAACCTTCTCAGTGATCTCAATGAGATAGGAATTGAGGCGCCCTTCATTCCAGCGTCCGAAGACCTGACCGATCTCACTGGCCGAGAGCTTCATCCCGTCGCGTAGAATGCCGTAGATTTCGGCGATCATCTGCATGTCGGCGTATTCGATACCGTTATGGATCGTCTTGACGAAATGCCCTGCCCCGTCATTGCCGAGCCAGGCCACGCAAGGGTCGCCGTTGAACTTGGCCGAGATGGATGTCAGCACCTTCTCGACACGCTTCCAGCTGTCCTCAGTGCCACCCACCATGATGGAAGGACCATGGCGCGCGCCCTCTTCGCCGCCGGAAACACCCATGCCGATGAAGGTCAGCGGGCTATCCTTGAGAGAGTCAAAACGACGGATGGTGTCTCGGAAATTGGCATTCCCTGCGTCGATCATGATGTCGCCAGCATCAAGATAGGGCTTCAGAAGCTCCATCTGCTGATCGACCGGCTCACCAGCCTTGATCATGATGATGATCGGGCGCGGCGGGCGGATGGCAGCAACGAACTCTTCCAACGTCTCGCAAGCAATGATCTGCCCCTGCAGGGCTCCGGCTTCGGCAAAGAACTTTTTCGTGGCCTCCGGGCTACGGTTGAAAACGGCAATCTTGTTGCCTTTTTCCGCGATGTTCAAAGCCAGGTTTGAACCCATGACGCCAAGACCAATAAGGCCGATTTCTGCCTGTTCCACGGACGGACCTCCATAAAGATTGGAAGGGTGTTGTGGCACTCAGTTAGGTAATCGGCAAGGCAAATGCCATGGCAAATCGATTAAATTTTCAGATACAAATGAATGTGCATGGATTGTTTCAGCCACTAGGCGGTAGTGACGATTTAGCTATTTGAGCCAGATGGCGATGGCTGCGAGTTTGACGAATCCCATGAAGTTGGCGA
>NZ_JALJQZ010000039.1 GCF_022968395.1 Affinirhizobium lemnae | reverse complement strand
AAAGACGCTGGTTGCCAGTGAGCGGGACCGGCCCGACGTCGCCCGCAAGCGCACACGATGGCTGAAGCATCGCCATAAGGTCGATGCTTCGTGGCTGGTGTTCATCGAGAAGGCCGCCGCAGTCCTTTGCGGTCTTGCCCCCATGAGCCGCCAATCCGGACGATGGACCGGACGCGCGTTCATTGCTGGCGGGAGGGCCATCGTTCGGCAGGCACTTCTACATGCCAGCGCTCGTCGCCTGCCGCTTCAACCCGGACCTCAGCGCCAAATACGATCAAATCAAAGCCGCAGGAAAAGCGCCAAAACTCGCCATAACCGCCATCATGCGAAAGCTCATCGTGCTCGCAAACGCTCTGCTACGGAAAAACAGAAAATGGACCCCAAAACCAGCTTGATGAAAACGGATACTCTAGGGTCTGTAGGGATTCATCGTGAGTTAATGACGGCCGCTACGAGATATATCATGGCCTGAAAGCACTTGTCTGTTGTACAGGCTCTCATAGCGATGCGTTTGAACTCTTTGAGTTTGCAGAATAAGTTTTCGATCAGGTGTCGCCATTTGTAAATCTCGATGTCGATTTGGAGAGGTACTGATCGACGCGGATGTTGCGAGATGACGATTTTCGCACCACGCTCGTTTAGGTCGGCCACAATGTTGTTGCTATCGAAAGCCTTGTCGGTGAGTAGCGCACCGAACTCGATGCCATCAAAGAGTGGCGCGACGCCGACCGTATCGAAGCGATGGCCCGGCAGCAAGTCGAACCGTACCAGATTACCGAAAGCATCGGTCACTGCCAGGATTTTGGTTGTCATTCCGACTTTTTGAGCGACCGATGGCCCGGCTCTGAGGCCCCCTTTTGCGCCCTGACCGTGTCGGTGGACTTTCACGATGGTGGCATCCACCATGGCGTATTCCATGTCCGGCTCATCAGAGAGAGCATCGAATATGCGCTTGTAAATGTCGGCTTCGCGCCAGTCGCGAAACCTGCGGAATGCCGTGCTCCAGTTGCCAAACGCAGCGGGCAGGTCGCGCCATGGGCTGCCCGTACGCACAATCCAAAGCACCGCTTCAATAAACAGCCGGTTGTTTCCTCCGCTGCGACCGGGATCCATAGGTTTTCCCAGACAATGCGGTTCTATCTTCGCCCATTGGGCGTCTGTGAGTACAAAACGATCCATTCAAAGCGTGCATCACATTCGCGCTCATTTGTGAATCCCCACAGGCTCTGGAACGTGTCGCGAACCTTCAGATTCATTCGTGACGCTTTAATTCTTGTTTTATCGCATGCCGTTACCCCGATGCCGCTGAACACCTTTACGTGGACTATTATTCAGAGAGGAGCCCAGAACGGTTGAGTTCGGCCCGCAAAATAATCCTGAAGCGACAACAGCCGCCTCAAGAGGCGGCTGTTGTCTATTTATGGGTCCGGCCTTTGGCGATCAGCTGTTGAAGCGTCCAGCCGCGTGAGCAAGCATTGTATAGACCTTGCCGGTATCAGAGGTCAGGTAACTCTGCGTTACGGTGCGATCACGGTCGTTGCTCGCGACATCGGAAAGAAGCTTTTCGAAGTCGGCAATGTAGCGGTCCACCGCGACACGGAACTCCGGTTCCCGCTGGTATTTCCGCTGGATCTCATCAAATGTCTGCTGACCCTTCAGCGTATAGAGCCGACGGGTGAAGACATCGCGTTCGCCACGCTGATACCGACGCCACAAATCAACAGAGGCATCGTGGTCGATGGCGCGAGCGATGTCGACGGACAGAGAATTCAGCGACTCCACCATGTGACGCGGATTGCGGCTATCGCCATTTCGGACCGAGGATTCTGCCGGGCGTGCCTGGGCCCGCTGGATAGGGCGTTCCTCATGTCCGTCATCGTCTCGCGATGCACCACGCAGGAGGTCGCTGATCCAGCCTCCGGTCTGCGTTGCCTGCGGAGCAGGTGTCGGGCGGCGAGGAACTGAAGGAGACTGCGGCTGAACTGGGGCCGGCTGCGGTGTCGAGCGATCCATGGGCAGGCTGCCGCGCAGCCCACCGCCGAAGTCGTCATAACGAGGTGTCGGCTGTTGAGGTGCAATCGGCGCACGTTGTGTCATTCGCTCTGGCTGAGGCTGAGGCTGAGGCTGAGGCTGAGGCTGAGGCTGAGGTTGTGGCTGTGCCTCGATGCGTTGCTGAGGTTGCGCTTCCGGACGAGGTGCCTGAGCACGAGGTGGGGCGGGCATGGGTGTAGGCGCCGGGGCGGAGGGCGTTGTCGTCACACGGACAATCGGGGCCGTTGGTCGCGAGATCTCAAGCGACTGGCTCGAACGCCCAACAAGCGCAGAAATATCCTGCAGCGCCTTGATCTGCTCGGAGACAGCGCGACGCATGGCGGCGGCGCTTTCTTTCGCTTCTTCGGGAAGATCGAACGCGCCGCGCTTCAGTTCGCTGCGCGTGTCGTCGAGCTCGCGGCGAATATCCGACGAGGCGCGGCGGATTTCGTCGGTCGCACCGACAAAGCGCTGCACTGCATCTTCCACGGAGCGGCGTAGGCTGTCACGCATATGCTCAGCGGTCGCATCGGACTTTTCCGCCGCATCTGCCAGTACCTTCTCCACATCGGCCAGCGAACCGGCGATTCCGCCACGCATACGATCTGCCAGCAGCCGCGAACGCTTCTCGGCTTCTGAAAGGGTGCCTTCGATCGCTTGGGTTGCCTGCTCGCTGGCACTCATTAGGACACTACGCATACCTTCCGCCGTCTGGGCTGCTTCGCGCTGTGCTGCATCGAGATTGCGGCTGATATCCGTAAACGATGACTGGAGGTTTTGGCGGATGGTACCGCCAACCTCTGCGGAGCGTTCTTCGACACGCTGCAGTGCGCCCTCCACGATTGTGGAAATATTACGCATGTTCGCTTCAATCTCTTCCGAGCGCTGAACAAGGCCGGAGGAGAGGGCGCGCAAAGCATCCTGACGTTCGGTCAGGGTACTGGACAGGTTCGACTGGGCAGCGGACAGGAGCGCAGAAGCCTGATCGAGCACGCGTGTATATTCGTCGAAGCGACCAACGATGCTGCCCACCTGACTGAGTGTGTGGCCAGAGATATGGATGAGGCGATCGACATTGTTATCGAGCAGACGGCTGGAGCTTGCTACCATATCGGCGGCGTTGGAGGAGCTCTCGGTGAAGCGAGCTGCTGCTGCATCCAGTTTCTGGTCGGCTGCCGTCAGACGTGCCGAGGCCTGATCGACCGTAACGCCGATCTCGCGAGCAGCCTGATCGATCAGCGAGGAAATGCCTGTGTTGCTTGCTTCCAGGCGGCTGACGAGATCTTCGACGTTCCGCAGCAAACCGCTTTCGAGGTTGCGTACGGTACCCGCCGCCATCTGGGTACGTTCATTGATTGCAGCCAGGGTCTCGTTCGTGCGCGCTGTGATGGCTTCGACAATCGAGGCACTTTCCTGCCTTACCCGCACACTGCTGCCCTCCGCGGCAGCTGAGACTCGGTTTGCGCCTTCTTCTGCAGCGACAGCAAGACGTTCTGCGGCCGAGCGTCCGGTTTCTGAATACTGGTTTACAAGCGGGCGAGCCTGCTCTTCGATGAGGCGCGACAACTCCGCCGAGCGTGATGCCAGCATGGAGTTCAAGTCACGGGTGCGGTTATCAAGGTTGGCGCGGATCGCTTCGCCGCGCGCTTCCAGAGCCTTGTCCACGGCCTCGATCGCAGTGCTAATGTCATCCGCAGTGTGGTTGAGCGTGGCACGCAGTTCAGCGCCACGGCTCACCATGGTCTGATCGACGGACTGCAATGTACCCTCGATAGAGGCAACCGTCTGGCTAAGCTTGCCGCGGATTGTCTCGCCTCGTTGATCGAGCTGCTGCTGGGCTGCATCAAGCGATTCGTTGATACTCACGACCTGCTTTTCAACGAGAGATCCAGCCTCCGCAACTTTGTGCATGATGGAGTTACCGACTTCGGAGAACGCCTGTGCGACAGCTGCCGCTTGGCCTGCGAGGCGATTCTGCGTTTCACCAATGCGACCGGCTATCTCGTTCGAACGCTCTTCCAGAGCGCGCGCGAATTCTTCGTTCTTTGAGCCCAGTTGTTCGGAGAATTGCGCGCCAGCTTTGCTCAAGGCTTCGGATGCCTGCAGCGCTTCCGCATCGAATTCGCGCGCAGCCGTTCCGATGGCATCGCGCAGACTTGTTGCCAGCGACGCTGCACGTCCTTCGATGGTCTTGCTGACATTCTCGAGACCGATGCCTATGGCGCGGTCCATCGTCGAAAGGCGCTCGTCCACACGGGATGTGCCTGCCACAAAAGTGCTGTCGAGGCGTTCGGAGACATCGCCTGTAATACGCTCGAAATCGGAAATTCCCTTGTTAACTGTCTCACTAAGACGATTAACGCTCTCATAACTGACACGCTCCAGTTCGCCCGTGCGTTCCGCCAGGCGCTCGGAGAGGTCCTGACCTGCCAGTTCCACCATTCCCGTCACGTCATCGATCTGGCCGCGGATACGTTGTTCGATGCCGCCAAATGTTGTTTCGATGCGGTCACCCGTTTGGGCCAGGGTCGATTCGACGCTACCGACAGTCTGCTGCACGCGCGACGACAAGGTCTCAGCCGAAGTCTCGATCTCGGTCGCCGCAGAACTGAGACGGTGTGTGATGGTGCCAGCCGTATTGCGGAGCCGCTCATCCAGGCTAGCGCCCGCGGCCTCGATCTGGCCGCGAAGCTGATCGGACTGATTCTCGAACGACATTTCGAGCATGCCGACACTTGCGGCAACCGATGCGCCGATCGACATAGACTGATCAATCATCATATCGCTGAGGCGTGTATGCGCATCATCCAATGTAGAGGATAGCGCGCTTTCGCTGCTGTGCAGCGTGTTTTTCAATCGATCATGACCGGTATCGAATGCCTTGGCAAAATTTTCTGCGGCAGAATTGACAACTGTTGTGATCTGCGTGTGGCCAATGCCAATCACGTCGGTGACGCGTGAGATACCGGTATCGAGACTCCGTTCGATGCTTGAGGTGCTGGAGGCCAGAGCAATATCGATCCGCTCGGCAGCTGTTCCTACTGTACGATCAATTGCTTCCGCGCCGGTATAGAGCGTGCGGGCAAGTTGGTCATGGCGGTTGGCAAGCGTTTCGTCGAGCCGCTGCTGGTTGTCCTCGTAGGCTGAACGAATTGCTTCGGCCCGGGATGAGAAGCTTTGCTCGATACGCGCGTCTGCCTGCTCCGCAGTCGACATCAGCGAGGCCGCTTTTTCTTCAAACAACATCGAGAGACGATCTTCGTTTAACGCAAACGTCGTACTCAGCGAAAACGCGCGGTCGTCCAGCGACTCGCCAATACGTTCTCCCGCGCCACTGACGATGGAGCTGAGTTCGTCGACCCGGCGGCCGAGCTCATTTGCTATCTGCTGATGGCCTTCGACGAGCGTGCGGGATACGCGCTCGCTTTCGCTATCGAGAAGTTTGCCAAGGCGGTCTTCACCTGTCGAAAGCGCGGTAGCGAAGGCGATTGTCCGGTCGTCCAGGACAGATGTCATCTGTTCGTTGGCGCTCCCGAGAACACCAGACAGTTGATCGACACGGCGTTCCAGATCCAAACTCAACCTCTGATGACCATCTGAAAGAGTGCGTGCCATACGTTCAGACTGGTCATCCAGGGCTGAACCCAGACGATCCTCCGCCAGTGCAAGGGCTGTACCAAGCGCCAGTGTACGATCGTCGAGAATATCGCTGATACGCTCGCTGGCCTCAGAAACAGTGCTGGCCAACTGTATGACCTGCTGCCCAAGCCCGGTCTCGATCCGGTCGCGCGTCACTCCAAGTCTGCGCTCCGCAGTCTCTACATGTTCATCCAGAACCTGCGCGAGCCGATCTTCGCCAAGTGCAAGCCCGGTCGATAGTGCCAAAGTCCGGTCATCCAGTGTTTCTGCAATGCGTTCTGACGCGGTGCCTACAATATGTCCAAGCTGGTCTAAACGGCTTCCGAGATCAGTTTCGATACGCTGGTGCGCAGACAAAATGCGGCTTTCTGCACTGTTGGTATGATCTTCGAGCGCCTCCGCAAACCGATCCTCGCCAAGAGCGAGGCTGGTCGTCAGCGCCAGTGCCCTATCGTCAAGCGTTTCGGTAATACGACCGGTCACACCTTCGACCATTTCACCCAGTTCGTCGATCCTACGACCGACACCGGCTTCCAGCCGTTCCTGCGCCTGTGCTAGCTTTCGTTCAGCCGTATCACTGCGTTCGTCGATCGCACTGGTGATGCGATCCTCGCTGATAGAAAGGCTCGTTGTCAGCGCGAGCGCATGTTCTCCCATCGAGTCCGCGATGCGATCACCGACTTTGCCGACCAGGGTGCCGAGTTCGTTCACACGCTGACCAAGGTCGCCTTCGATTTTCTGATGTGCCTGGGACAGAATGCGAGATGCCGATTCGGTATGCATCTCGATCGCCTGCGTCAGGCGATCCTCGCCAACGGACAAGCTGGTTGTCAGGGCCATGGCCTTGTCGTCCAACGTGTCTGCAATCCGCTCGCTGACGCCGGTTACCAATTCGCCCAGTTCACTCATGCTGCGAGAAAGATCGGTTTCGATGCGCGTATGCCCCTCGCTGAGCACACGCGACATTCCGCTGATGCGCTCGTCCAGAACATCGGCCATACGGTCCGGTGCATTCAGCACAGCAGCTTCGAGAGCTGTCGTGCGAGTGGTGATCGTGCTCTGGAAGCGAGCCTCACTTTCCTGAATAGCCGATGTGAGCGCCTCGCCGCGTTCGTTCAGAACAGTCTGCATCCGCTCGTGCGCATTGGCTACGTTGTCCGCAATGACTGCACTTTGCGCGGCTAGAGCGCTTGAAATTTGCAGATTTCGATCATCGAGATCTTCGATCAGTGCTGCACTTCGGCTTGCAAGCGTCTCCGACAGACCGCGCGTTCTCTCCTCAAGGCCGCCGAGAAATGCCTTCTGATGTGAGTTCAATGTCTGCTCAAGGCGCTGGCTGTTCTGGGCAAGGACGCTATCAATCGTCGTCTGACGGTGCTCCAGTTCAGAGGTCAAAGCAGCGGCCCTGCTATCGAAGCTATCCACCAGCGCCGTACGGCGTGAATCGAGCATTTCCGTCAGGATTGCGGTCCTGATTTCCAGACCATCCGACAGTTCGCCTGCCGTCTGACTTAGGCTGTCTGTCACCGCGCGACCGCGTGCCTGCAGATCGTCGACCAGGACGCGACCGCGTGTTTCTATCCCTTCATTCAGGACACGGTTACGTTCCTCAAGTTCGGCAGTCAGCTTGCGGGTCCTGCTGTCGAGTACATCACCCAACTGGCTGGCTCCTCGTGCGAGCGAGCTGTCGAGAACTTCCTGGCTGGCGCTCAGGGTCGTCGCTATTGAGAGAGAGCGATTGGTGAGTGTTGAACCCAGACGCTCGATGCTAGTAGAAAGAATGCCTTCGATGGAGTCCGATCCGCCGTTAACCGTTTCGCTAATGCGAGCGAGACTTTCGGTGAGCTTTGAGGCAAGCGTGCCTGACCGCTTGTCAAACGCTATCGTGAAATGTTCCAGTCCGTCATCAAAGGTGGTGCTCAATTGGCCGATCGAGGCTTGCAGCCGATCTTCAAAGAGACCGGTGCGCAGGTCGAGATCCATAATGGCGTCATCAGCCGCCGTCTGGAGGCTCTGGCGGAAGCTTGCGCCCTTGTCCTCAAGTGACTGGTTTAGAGACTTGAGGACGGTATTAAGGGAGCCGGTAATCTGGCGCTCGCCGCCGGTCAGGCTCTCACTGATCTCGCGGGTACGGGTGACCAGCGTCTCGTTCAGCAATCTGGTGCGCTCTGCCAGCGCAGCATTAAGTTTTTCCGTGTTCGCGTCCAGCGTCGATGCCCGAGTCTCGAAATCGCGCAGGATTTCGCGGCCACGAGAGGCGAGGGTGGAGTTGAGATTTTCGAGGCGGCTGTCTAACTCCTGCGCGAGACTGGAGCCGGATGCTCCCAGCGCCTTGACGAGGCTTTCCGTCTTGGCCGCCAAAAGCGTGCTCAGTGCTTCTCCCGCAGCATTGGATCGTTCCATGAGAGTCGCCGCGCGGGTGTCGATCATAGACGCAAAGGCTTCGCCGGAGGTCGCAAGGCGAACGGCGATTTCCTCAGTTGCCAGCGAGAGGTCTTCCTTCAGCTGATCATGGGCGCCGACAATGGACGAGCGGATGCGTTCTGCGTGATTGACAATCGCGTCGCGCTCTGAGCCCAGTTCATGCACGAGACCACGTACGCGAAGCTCGTTGTCGGCATAGCTACGCTCGAGTGCACTGACTTCCGAGTGGACAAGCGTCTCAAGCTCGGTCGCACGCGCAATCGTCCGCTCGATGCCTTCGTTCATGGCAGAGACTTCACGCCGCACGGCTTGACCGACCGACATGATACGCTCTGTCGCAATTGTCTCGGGTTCGGCCAGTCGGAGCGCGACTTCCGCCATGGAGCGTGCGGCGTTTCGCAGATCCTGTGCGCGCGCCATCATGATCGCGAAAGCAAAGAATAGCATGATCGGCACAATGATGGCGACGATCACAGCCAGAATGCCGGGCCGCGATACAACGTCCGCTGTGGAGCCTACATCCCACAGAGCGCTGCCGAAGAGGAGTTGTGCGAGACCCAGACCTCCAACGGCCCAAAGGACCGACATGATGGCCGCGTTGCGGAGCGCCGATCGCATGGAGCCGCTCTCCAGCGATCGCATGATGGCAGACGTGGTGCGCCGACCGCTATCATTCGCCGGCGCGAATGCCGGGGATTTTGGTGCTACCGGATCGGAGCCGCCTTTTAGGTTCTCCTGAAACTGGCCCGATCCGCCTCCGGAGGTCGTCTGCTGCGATGCTGTTGAACGCTGCTGCGGTGTTTCTGGCACCGGCGCCTCCTGGGCAGATGATGATGACTTTCGACGCGGCGCTGCCTTAGGCTCCGGCTCATCGTTGAACTCGATTTTCAGCGCATCTTCCAGTGCCTGGAATGCGGTCTCGTCCATCGACTCGCTGTGCGGGTTCTTAGCCATGCAGGTTACGCCTCGTTACATACTCGTCCGGCCGATTGCGGTGTACGCCGTTGTGCCGCTCGCGAAACCATCAATCAAGCCAACGGCTTTGCACACCAAACCGTGCAAAAGCCGCTTATTCACTTTGGTCCGTACCTTCCTCGCAAACAGGACTTAAGAAAGGCTTGGCCCAATAATTCAACAGCCGAGAACGTGATGTCCACACCTGCTGTAAGCGTACTGTAGTGGCACATTACCGCGAGTTAGACAATTCAGCCTCCCCAGTGTGGATCAACAGCGGGTTGTTGTTAACAGTTTTTAAACCGGATCACGGATCGATTCCCGTTAATTTGGTAGCGCTTAGCGTAAATTAACCATAAGCAAAGAAATAGGGTCGCTTCTGTGCCGAAATTAAACCGAACTCCATCCTGATCCTTCTTGATATAGGCTGATCGCAAGGGCTTAGACAAAAAGAGGTATCGGGACATGGCATCAGCAAGCATCGCATTCGAAGCTCCTTCGCTGGAAAAGCACGGTCGCATGAGCTCTGGAAGTCCAATTGATCTGGTGCATCTTGCCGTGCAGACCATGGGCGACAAGGCGCTAGAAGACGAAATTCTGAACCTGTTCGCGCGGCAGGCTCGCGCCGCTCTCCACGACATGGCGGATGCCGAAGGCAAGGCACTGGCAGATGTCGCTCATCGGTTGAAAAGCGCAGCGTCCGCCGTTGGTGCGTTTCGAGTGGTCAAGCATGCCGAGGCGCTGGAAGCCAATCCATTCGATGCAGGGCATCTTGCTTCCATCAGCGCCGCAGTCGTTGAGGCGGAAAACTTCATTCTGAAATTAATGCGGTAACCTCAAAGCCGTCAATTAAGGCACGATTGATAAAGGCCAGATCTCGTTGACTGAGGCGGAGAATTGTCGGAAGACAACGCCGCCTCTTTTTGCATTCGGGAAACAGCCATGACAAAAATTACCATAGTTGCCTTTGACGGGACTCGCTTTGAACTGGACGCGCAGCCAGGTTCGACTGTCATGGAAAACGCTGTCCGCAATTCGGTTCCGGGCATCGATGCCGAATGCGGCGGTGCCTGCGCCTGTGCCACCTGTCATGTCTATGTGGACGATGCCTGGACCGCCGTCGTTGGCGGACCAGCTCCAATGGAAGAAGACATGCTGGATTTTGCGGCCGATGTCCGGCCTAATTCCCGCCTTTCCTGTCAGATCAAGGTGACGCCGGAGCTTGATGGTCTCGTGGTCTCCGTTCCTGAGCGCCAGGGCTGAAATACGGATCAACGTATCTGAATTGGAAGGCTAGCAAAAAAGTGCCTCGCCGCTGATTTTGCAGGCGAGGCCAAGGCGGGCGTATCACCATAAGGCGAGGGAGGAATCACCTTCGGTATCCGGATACGCCGGGAGAACAGGGTCATTCACGAACTCGGAAAACAGTGAAACGTTCTATGCTGCGGTGGTCAGGCACGTAAAACAAGAGTGCAGCGAACTGCGCAGCGTTGATGCTGACTGCGGAAATCTGCTCCGCGCACCGGAAGGCAATTTGCCGCTTAATCATCGGAGAGTCATCGGACAAGGGAACTGAACCGCCATAAATCGGTCTTGTTGTTGCCGCGAAATCGGTATCACTCAAAGACAAATGCGTATCTGTGTGGCATCCACTGATTTGGGCGTTGCCGCATGCGCCGCCTCGCATGCGGCAACGGGACCATAACTTCCAAAGACGTCTCGTGTTCGCCTCTTTCAGTGAGACTTAATGTAGCCGTTAACTGACGCAAACTCTATTGGAAGTTTTCACCGATCAATCACGGCATGTCACGCAAGCTTGACGCAAGCTTCAGTGCTGATTCGTTTGTATACAGTTGCTGGTAGGGCAGGGTTGTAATTAGCCGTATTTGATGCCTGAATTTCAATTCGCGGCTGCTGAACGGTTCTTCAGCAGGCGCATCATGCGAGAATCGAAGTTCTTCGACTCGATGATGTCGAACTGGAGCTGATCGCGATCATGATCCTCGATCATGCTCTTGGTCAGGCGACCGACTTCGCTCTCGAGTTCCTTACATGTCCTGCGGGAACCCAGAGACTGCAAACTGTTCTCCAGTTTTCTCGCATAACCACGCGCAATTTCGGCATGCCTTTCCTCATGTCGCTTGATATCGGCCGAGAGCGTGTCCCAGATCAGGCCGAGCGTGTCTGTCGCTTGTCTGCGATTGACCCAGTGGGGCAGGGTAATATGGGTCTTCAGCGTGACGTTTACGTCGCCGATCGAGCAGTTCCGATCCGTTTCGAGATATGTCACTTCACCGCCAAACTTGATCTGCGTGGCGCCGGGATGCCTGAAACCCGTCGAGCGGGTCAGTGGGCCATGCTTCTGGAGCTGATTGTCCAGATCGTCTGCCGTTCGGCCGCTGATCGAGAAATAGGAATAGGTCTTCGTGATGCGCGGACTTGCGCCAGCGAGCAGTGGAACAAGCAGAACGACGAGCATTGCGCCGAAAACGCTACTGATGCGGCGGGCGACCAACATTCTGTGCCTTATTGAGATTGCAGTTGGCGGAAGCTTGGGGCATAGCCGTCGCCATCGCAACAGCGCAAGCGCGAAAATTTTCGTTACCCAAGGCTATTGAGGCAAACGTGATATCTCCCGGCAACAGACTATGGACAGTGGGAAGAGACCGGACACTGCCTTTGGGTCCGACAGGACATCTGATGGCGATCATCAACGTGACGCCCGATTCCTTTTCGGATGGCGGTCGCCACATGAATGTGGATGCAGCCCTAGCCCATGCGCTCAAGGCGGTTGAAGAGGGTGCGGTCATTCTGGACATCGGCGGCGAGTCGACCCGGCCAGGTGCAGAGCCGGTGACGCCGCTGGAAGAGCAACGCCGCATCCTCCCGGTTATTGAAGCGCTGGCGAACAGTGCGGATTGCCTGATCTCGGTGGATACGTACCGGGCCGAGACTGCAATGCTTGCGCTGGAAGCGGGTGCTCATATCGTGAATGACGTTTACGGTCTACGCCATGATCCTGCCATGACGACAGTGGTTGCTGAAACCGGCGCAGGTCTCATCATGATGCATACCGGGCGCGGTCGCGAAGCCGAAAAACTTGCCGACGTCATCGACGATCAGCGCTTCTTCTTCTCCCGGCAAATGGAAGTTGCTGCCAAGGGCGGGATTGACCGCGACCGCATCATCCTTGATCCAGGTTTCGGTTTTGCCAAGGACCGGGACGAGGATTTTTCGCTTATGGCGCGCTTCGAAGAGCTGACCAGTCTCGATATGCCGCTTCTTGTTGGAACGTCCCGCAAGCGCTTCATCGGGTTCACGACGGGCCGAGATCAGGCCGATCAGCGCGACGTTGGAACGGCGGCGACCACGGCAATGCTGAGACTGGCGGGGGCTTGCCTGTTCAGGGTTCATAATGTTGCCGTCAATCGCGATGCACTACACATGGCGGATGCCGTGCTGCAGGCGCGCGGCGCCGATACGGAGACGGACAATTGAACACCTACACGATCACCCTCAAGAACTGCGCTTTCTTTGCCAGGCATGGTGCGATGGCGGAAGAAGCCGTTCTTGGACAGCGCTTTTTCGTGGATGCCGAGCTGGACGTGCCGGCGAACGCTGCTTTGACCGAGGACGATCTGGACGCCACCATGCATTATGGCCATGCCTTTGCGGTGATCGAGGAGGTCGTAACAGGAACGCGGCGCGCTCTGATCGAGGCCTTGGCGCAGGACGTGGCAGTGGCACTCTGCGCGCGATTTCCGATGATTTGCCGCGCGGCCATCACCGTTCGCAAGCCGAGCGTGCCGATCCCCGGAATTCTGGATTATGTCGAGGTGCGCGTTGAGCACCGGCCCTGATTCCCGAATGGTGCAGGCAAGCATCGGCCTTGGAGGCAATCTCGGCGATCCGATCAAAGCCATGGCCGAAGCGCTTCATGCTTTCGACCAGCATCCGGATTGCGCCCTGACAGGTGTTTCCCGTCTTTATCGAACACCACCATGGGGCAAGACGGATCAGGCCGATTTTTTCAACTCCTGTGCGGTGCTGAGCACGAGCTTGGAGCCGCCTGCGCTGTTGGAGCTGTGTCTCTCAATCGAGAAAAGCATGAAGCGGGTTCGCATCGAGCGGTGGGGTCCGCGGACCATCGATATCGATGTACTGACCTATGGCGATGCCGTTATCGATATGGAGGGTCTGGAAGTCCCGCATCCGCGCATGACGCAGCGCGCCTTTGTTCTGATGCCGCTTGCCGATCTGCTGCCGCACCAGATCGTTTCTGGAAAAACAGTTTCGGCCTGGCTGGACCAGGCCGACAAGGCAGGCATCGAGGTTGAAAGCCGAGACGGGAATTGGTGGCTAAGCCACCGATAATTACTCGTTTGCTGCGATGGCGCCGACGGCCATCTGGTCCGTATCGCGCTTGAGGGCCAGTCCGATGACAGGAACCATCTCGTCCTCGACCTTGACCGAGATCGTGATATTCATCGCGTTATCATCCTGCATGCGGGCAATCATGGCGCCATTCAGCTTTGCACGGTTGATGCCAACGACGATCTTGTCGCCATTCACTGCGCCTGACACGATATCAAGGCCCTTGCCAGCAGCACCGTCGAGGAACTGCCCCTTGTAGGAACCGCCTGCCTGCTTGATGACGGCGGACATTGGCTGCTTGAACACGCCAACCCGGCAAGTGCCATCCAGCTTGATCCCCGCATCGCCATCCTTGTTGGGTTCGCCAGTCAGGTTGCAGGTGAATTTCGTACCCTTATATTTGCCTGCAACGATCTCGCCCGGGCCGGACCAGACGCCAGAGGCGGTCTGGAAGAAGGCCTTATCGCGAGGTCCAGCATTTGCGAAGGAATGCGAGGCTATAAGAGCGATGCCAGCAATAAGAAAAAGCCCGCCTTTGGGCGAAAAGAAGCGCGAGACCATTTAACTTTCCTTGGGCGAGCGGCGTCCTGAACTGTCCTAACTATACGTCTGGATGGTTAATGAGCGGTTTCTTTTTTGACATTGTCCGACTTTGGACTGATCAGGAAGGTGATTTCGTGGTCGACAGGATGTCCGACATGAAGTCGCCGATACCCGGTCTTTTCAAGGCCTTGAACGGCAGTGGACGGCAAAGATCCATCGCCGCTATGCCGATCCGGGCTGTCAGGAGCCCGTTGATCACGCCCTCGCCGAGGCGCGTGGAAAGCTTTGCCGCCAAGCCATGGCCGAGAACCTGCTGCGCGAGGCTGTCGCCAACAGCAATGGAGCCGGTCACGGCCAGATGTGCCACGACATCCCGCAAAATGCGGATCAAGCCCAGCGTACCCGGGCGGCCACCATAGAGCTCAGCCATTGCGCGAACGAGCCGCGTGACTTCAAACAAGACATAGGCGAGATCCACAATCGCGCGAGGACTAACCGCGGTGACGACCGAGGTTCGCCTGGAGGCCGCGAGAATCATCGTCCGGGCCCGGGCATCGAGTGGTGAGAGAAGCTCTCTTTCCGCCAGTTCAATGAGCTGTGGCGCGTCGATGATGTCATCTTTCGTTGCAGCGATTGCAGCGCGCCCCTTTGCGGTTTCCGGGCGGTGGGAAAGAATCGTTTCCAGGCGGTCGATAAGCGATCTAGCCTGACGCGGCGAATCCTTTGGAAAAATGGATTCGGCTTCATTCTTGATATGCTGGATCGCACTGATGCGCATTAGGCCCAGCACTTCGCGACCGACCACAACAACCAAGGCCAGTGCTGACAAAGCAAGGAGCCCGATGGCTGTATAGCCCAGCCAATCTGACCGCGCGAACAGATCCCTGACGATCTGATCAGCCCAAAGCCAGAAGGCCATGGACAGGAAAGCGCTTATCCCCGCCGCTGCCAGCTTTCCAAAAGAAAAGCGACGTTTGCGTGGACGCGCTTCAAGCTCTGCCGCTGCGCCCAGTTCAGACGCTTGTAGAAACACATCCTGCTCGTCCGGGACGACTGTGAAACCTTCATCGAATGCTTGCGGCTTGCGCGGCGCTGCAACGGTTTTCTCGGTTTCCAGGGAGAATGCTTCCGGTCTTCGTGGGGAGAACGGCGGTGGTGTTTGTTTGTCCGTTGTCATGCCAGACGATCTCCGATCAGAAACTGGAGCGCTCGATCAAGGCGGATGTGCGGAATGGACAGCGTTGCGCCTGAGCCGCTTTCCTCCAGGTTAGGCGGGCGAAAACGCACAATGTTCAAATGCGGTAGGCGACTTTCTTGAGATGTTGAATCGGAGTGCTGAAAAAGTGAGTCCGATCTTTCCGGTAAGTCACCGGGAAATATCGCTGTTTTCCGGTTTCCATCGAATGTATCGCCGCCGATCGTCTCGCCTTGCATGGGCGTGCCCGTGATAACCGGAAGATCCTGTCCGTTCTGCCGCACCACGGCTTCACGGGTTGCCCTCACGGAGGCCATTGCAATGACTTCTATGCCAGCACCCGCTATTCCTATTCGCTCGATGGCGCGATCAACGATACGGCGCGTGATCGCTTCCAGCCGGTCATGGCTTTCGTGATGCAGATGATCGGCTTTGGTTGCGGCAATCAGGACCTTATCGATCCGCCTGCCCATCAGGCTGGAGAGAATGGAATTGCTGCCGGGTCGGAAACAGGCAAGGACGTCCTGCAAGGCTCGTTCAAGATCCTGTACGGCTTCCGGTCCACGGTTCAGAGCCTGCAAGGCATCTATCAGCACAATCTGACGATCAAGCCGTGCAAAATGCTCGCGAAAGAAAGGTCGAACAACGACCGATTTGTAGGCCTCGAACCGCCGCTCCATCATCGCGCCAAGGCTGCCCTTTTCGAAGCGCTGGTCGCCAAGATCGGGCAGCGGGGCAAAGGTGAGGGCAGGAGAGCCATCCAGATCGCCGGGCATCAGGAAGCGTCCCGGGGGCAGTGTCGAAAGCGATCTTTCGTCTGATTTGCAGGCACGCAGATAGGCCGCAAAACGCTCCGCAAGCCGCTTTGCGGTCATTTCGTCCGCCGGCGTGTTCGGATCAAGCGTCGCGGCCAAATCCAGCCATTCCGCGGAAAGTTCGCGGCGCACCCCGGATCTGGCCAGTCTGGTCGTGTTTTCACAGAATGTCCGATAATCCTGACCCAGAAGCGGCAGATCGAGCAGCCATTCGCCCGGATAATCGACGATATCGATGGACAGCTTACCGGCTGAAAACATCCGGTTCCAGCCGCTTGCGCTCTCATACTGGATCGTCAACCGCAGTTCGGAAATTGCGCGGGTCGAGTCCGGCCAAATCCGTTCGCGAACAAGTGCCTGGACGTGATCCTCGTATTGGAACCGCGGGATTGCATCATCCGGCTGAGGTTCAAGGCGGACCGATGACACGCGTCCTGATCGGATTGCTTCGAAAAGCGGCAAGCGACCACCGTGCAGAAGATTGTGTACAAGCGATGAAATAAAGACCGTCTTGCCTGCGCGGGAAAGGCCGGTGACACCCAGCCTGACTGTGGGGTTCAGCAGATTGGTCGCTTTATCGCCCAGGCTATCCAGCACAATCAGCGCATCATCCCGGAAGGTTGTCAGTGATGGAGACAATTTAAGATCTGTCCGTTTCGCTTCCCTTTCCTCCAGATAGAGACTGGAACAATGCGAAAAAGGTAGCTGTTTCAAATTTTCCCCTTGACGTGAAAGGTTACCAGGCGGGGCCTTCTATACTGGATGTGCTCCATGGTCATGGAGCGAAAAAAGCGCCCAACTGCCAGGGTCCTTGCGCAGATCCGCTTCTGGGATCATGACCAAGCGCAGCAAAACCGGCTGTCGGGAAACCCGCTGGAATGATTGATGCCGTAGGGTCGGAACCGATCATCGTTTCCAGCAGCACTTCGATGGAAGGATTATGGCCGATCACCATCAATCGAGCAACGGTCTGTGCCCTTATGATCGCCAGATAGGTTTCGACGGGAGCGTTGTAGAGTTCATCCAGATATTGAACTTGCATTTCCTCATTGATCGCTTCGATGACGGAGGCGGCCGTGCCACGGCAACGATGCGCAGACGAACACAGAAGCAGGTCGGGCCGGTATCCGCTACTGGCAGTCATGCGAGCGACCGCATTTGCCTCCGCTATGCCACGTGCATCCAAAGCGCGATCGAAATCCCGCTCCCCTGGCTGGGGCCAACCCGAGTGAGCGTGGCGCATCAGATAGATTTCGAATGGGGGCGGGTTCGGTTTTTCCATAAAACATTCATTAGATTATGAGGCTCGAAAAGAAGTAACAAGATCGCGTTGCCGCCGTCAACACCACCTTTTTTAGCAGAGAGCATGCCGCCCACAGATCAGGGTTGAGGAGGCGGGCTGGCAGTGATGCCGATAAAAGTGCATAAAATATAGTCGTTTAGCCAAAATTTATGACAGATTTAAAAATGTATTGATAAGCTTTACAAGGCTTGTGCAAGTCTGGTGTGTTGGAGTATAGGACGCCGCGTGAGAGCTGTTCTCCAGGAGAATTGCGTTGAGTGAGAAGATCGACCTTAGCAGCTACGTCCTCTCGGAAGACGAAGAATTCATGAATGCCAATCAGCGGGCATACTTCCGAGCAAAGCTGATAGCCTGGAAAAATGACATATTGAGGGAAGCGCGCGAAACCCTCGATCACCTAGCTGAAGAAAGCGCCAATCATCCCGATCTTGCCGACCGGGCATCTTCCGAAACCGATAGGGCCATCGAACTGCGTGCTCGCGATCGACAGAGAAAGCTGATCTCCAAGATCGATGCAGCGCTCCAGCGCATTGAAGACGGCACATACGGCTATTGTGAGGAAACCGGCGAACCAATTGGGTTGAAGCGTTTGGATGCTAGGCCGATCGCGACGCTTTCGATCGAGGCGCAGGAGCGCCACGAGCGACGGGAAAAGGTTTATCGCGACGAATAATCGTGCTCGACCCGATCTGACTTCAAACTTTCCAGGCACGCCAACAAGCGTGCCTCTTTTATTTCGACCATAAATCTTCTGATTTGATGGTCATTTCCCATCGCGCGTTACGGACATTTCACCGAAAATCCGTGCAATCTCGTTTTGTAGCATTGGCTCCGCCGTCGCGCCGGTAACCCGCGGATTTGCCGGATCCCGACGCGGCAGCATTGGCGTGAAGCTATCTTTCGCCGGGTCGCTCTTTTGCGCCGATAGATTGTTGGCCATTTCTTCCTCAAGGATGCGATCGAATTCGCTTCCAAGAGAACGCGGCTTTGCTGCCTCCATGTCCGGTTCTTTGGCAACCGGCTGGGGCGGAGGGGAAACCGGAGCATCGGCTTGGACCAGCTTTTCTGCTGAAGCGGGATCAAGTACCGCCGGTTCTGTTTTCGCAGGCGCAGACACGGGGCTGCGGTCCACGGCCGGTTGGAAGACGCGCCGGCGTGCTGCGTCCAGCGCATCGCTGGCGGCACCAATATCCGGCGCCTTTGATGCTTCGGTTATGCCATTTGTTGGACGCACCGGTTCTGTCACTGTCTGAACCGTGGGAACCGGCTCCAAGACGACTGGCTCGATGACGGCAGGCTTCTTCTGCCCCGCCTGCGGACGCTTTGCCGCCTCCGCCACCGGTTCAAAGGATTTGACCGGCTCGGCCCGTTGTGATGGCGCGGACGATGCGTGCGCCTCGGCACGTGGGGTCTTCGGCTGAATTGAAGCTGTTGGTGCAGTGGGCGCAACAGTGGCGTCAGGCTTGGCGGCGGCGATGCGAGGCCGTGGAGCGGGAGTGTCGAGTCGAACATCTGAACTTGCGGCGGATGGCAAAGCGGTGGCCGTTGAATAGGCAAGCGCTTCGCCATCGCGCGCCGCACCAATGCCGCTTTCGATAACGACATCCGTTGGACCGCCGATCATGACGAGATGTTCCACGTTGTCACGCCGGATCAGAACGATACGACGACGGGCGTCGACCGCTGCTGCGTCCAGCACCTGAAGGCGTGGCTGCCGGTTCTTTCCACCACGCAGAAAGGGAGAGGGTCCGCTGCGACGGCGGATGAGATAAAGAATGCCGAACAAAAGCAGGAGGCCAATGCCGACGCCAAGGACGGCAATGACCAGGCGGCTCCCGTAGGCAGTCATCAATTCATCCACCATGGTTGTCTTCTACTCCAATTGTTTCAGCAATCTCGACCCGTACGAAGGGGGGGCATACTACCAGCAGGCCTGAGCAAGCGGCAAGACATGGATCAACTGGCCATGCAAAGCACCGCTTCGGCCATCCTGCAGTGCGAGATATGGCCGGAATCAGAAGCGAGACAATGCCGCAGACTGCTTTCTCAACGGGTTTCTTTGCTGCGGCGCTTTTTGCGGCCTCGCCAAATTGCTATGGAAGTTGCTGGATCGATTCCACGTTCGCGCTTGGCGCGGGTTTGGGTGCGGGGTCGAGAGTGTGAGGTGTGATGACGAAATCGCAGCCGACAGGCAGCATGGATGCGCCGCTGGTGGATCGCGGCAGACGCAGCGGAACCGTTTTGCGGCTGCTTGTGCTTGCGCTGATCCTGGTGGGTGTCTCGATTGCGTTCGTTATCTTCAAGGAGGCCATGAACAACGAGTTTGTCCTTGGTGTCCTTGGCATCCTCGCTATGGTCGGCATCTTCTTTATCGTTTCGTCCATTATCGGTCTCGTGGAGGTGATGCCCCAGAGCCGCTCCGACGAATTTTCGGGCACCTATCTGGCCAGCCACCCCGACGGCATTCTGGTGACCGATGAGCGAGGAAGAATTCTCTATGCAAACGCGGCCTATGGGCGACTGACCGGGGCGACCAAGGCTGCCAATGCACAATCTCTCGAGGCACTGCTTTCAAAGAACAAGGAAGCGACCGAGGCTCTCTACCGACTGACGGCGGCGCTTCGTGAAGGACGGGAGAGCCATGAGGAGTTCCGCCTGCTGAAACCGCTCGGACGTAGTTCTGCAAATGGCTCAGGAGCGCATTGGTATCGGCTCAAAGCGCGGATCCTGTCGTCCACAAGCCATAAGCAGTCGTTCGATGTTTGGCAGCTTTCCGACATTACTGCCGAACGTGACGATCAGGAGCGATTTTTCCGCGAACTCCAGAATGCCATAGACTATCTGGATCACGCTCCTGTTGGCTTTTTCTCCGCGGGCAAGAAAGGTGAAATCTTCTACCTGAATGCAACGCTTGCCGAATGGCTTGCTCTCGACCTGACAAAATTTGCGCCCGGTTCGATGAACATCACCGACATTGTAGCGGGCGAGGGTATGGCGCTTATCCAGTCGGTGCAGCCGGGTGCAGGACAGACGCGGACGGAGACGCTTGATCTCGACCTCCGACGCGCGAATGGACAGAGCCTGCCCGTGAGACTGGTGCACAGTGTGTCTTCCATGCGAGACGGTGCTCCGGGCGAGAGCCGGACCATTGTTCTCGACCGGCCACGAGGAGAGGGCGCCGACGGCTCTGCCTCGGCGATGCGTTTTACACGCTTCTTCAACAATACGCCAATGGCTATCGCGTCGATCGGTGGCGATGGCAAGATCCTGCGCATCAATGCGCCATTCCTGCGGCTGTTTGCAGGCGTGGTCTCGCGCGATGATGTTGACCGAGGCGTAACGCTTGATGTCATCATCCATGAAGGGGCGCGCGCCGACCTGATGCGTGCGCTGGCGGCAGCGAAGGATCGCCAGGGCGATATCGCCCCGATTGATTGCCGCCACCCGGGTGACGAAGTGCGTCATGTTCGCTTCTACGTCAATGCGGTGATCGACGAGAGCGATGAGGCACCGGAAGAGATCGCAATTATCTATGCCGTCGAAACGACCGAGCAGAAAGCGCTCGAGACGCAGATGGCGCAGACGCAGAAGATGAATGCCGTTGGCACCCTCGCCGGTGGCATTGCGCATGACTTTAACAATGTGCTGACCGCCATTCTTTTGTCGTCAGATCACCTGCTGCTTCAGGCGCGTCCCTCCGATGCTAGTTTTGCCGATCTTATGGAGATCAAGCGAAATGCCAATCGCGCGGCGGTGCTGGTTCGCCAATTGCTGGCATTCTCGCGCAAGCAGACCATGCGCCCGGCCGTTTTGAACCTGACCGATGTGGTCGGCGACCTGCGCATGCTTGTGGATCGACTGATCTCCGGCACCAATGTGAAGCTCGATGTGCAGTATGGTCGCGATCTCTGGCCGGTGCGGACCGACCTTTCGCAGTTCGAACAGGTGCTGATCAACCTGTGTGTCAACGCGCGCGATGCCATGCCGAGTGGCGGTCAGATTCGCATCAGGACGAGGAATGTCTCGCGGGATGAGGTTGGCGGCTTCGCCAATGCACGGCTGCCGAACGAGGACTTCGTTCTGGTTGAAGTATCCGACAATGGCACCGGCATTCCGCCGGAAATCATGGACAAGATTTTCGAGCCCTTTTTCACGACCAAGGAAGTGGGCAAGGGAACCGGTCTCGGCCTTTCCATGGTCTACGGTATCGTCAAGCAGTCTGGCGGCTACATCTATCCTGAGTCGGAACTCGGAGTCGGCACAACCTTCCGCGTGTTTCTGCCCCGGTTTATTCCGGAGGCTCAGCCGGTTGTTCAGCATTCTTCGGGTTCTGCTACTGCCGCCTTATCGGAACCGCAGTTATCTGCCTCCGTATCTGAACAGTCAGCGTCCGCAGGTACTAGCGAGAACGTCGATCTCACTGGAAACTCTGCCGTGGTCCTGCTTGTTGAGGATGAGGAGGCGGTGCGGCGTGGTGGCAAACGTATGCTCGAAACGAGGGGTTATACTGTTCATGAGGCTGGCTCAGGAACCGAAGCACTCGAGATTATGGAAGAACTTGAGGGCAAGGTCGATATTGTTGTTTCCGACGTTGTGATGCCCGAAATGGATGGCCCGAGCCTGCTCCGGGAACTGCGGAAATCCTATCCGGACCTGAAATTCATATTTGTATCAGGCTACGCGGAGGATGCTTTTGCCAGGAACCTTCCGGCCGATGCGAAGTTCGGCTTCTTACCTAAGCCGTTCTCGCTGAAGCAACTGGCCGTTGCTGTACGAGAAATGCTGGACACCTAAGTACATCGGGGATATCTTTTTCTGAAAGAGCCTCATAATTGCATTTAATCCTGTAAACATTTTCACATATTTCACAGAATACTTCTTCTGCTCTTAGTCTTATTTGAAGTGATTTTTTGATGAAGATTTTGATTTTGACAATCGGCACCGAGGGGGATGTGCGGCCTCTTGTGGCGCTTGGCGTCGGACTTAGGGCAAGAGGGCACGACGTACGGATTGCAACGCACTCAATGTTTCGTGCTGTTGTAGAGCAACACGGTCTAGAGTTCGCTAATCTTGATGGAGATTTTCGTGAATGGATGAGTGCGAACAAGCTGGCTCTCGGTCGCGCACTGAAAATCACAGAAATGTTGAGTGCCTTCCGCAAGCAGTTGCGCCATATTGCCGTAAATTGGCCTGAACAGGGTTTGGCTGCTGCCGAGGGGGTGGATCTCATCATCGGCAATGGCATGGTCAGCCAGTTAGGTCTCGCACTGGGTGAGCGACTTGGCATCCCGTGTGTGGAAACACAGCTTGTTGCAAGCTTTCCTTCCTACAATCCCCCGCCCATACCGCTCCCGGCGGCAATGTATAACTTGCCAGGCCCCATCAATTACGGTCTTGGCTGGCTGGCGCGAATCAGCATGATTGGCGTAGTTCAGCCAGCCTATGATGAGCACGTAAGGCCTCGTCTCGGCTTGCGTCCCATGGGGCGTCAAAGTCCTTATAGGACGCTGAAAGCAGACCATCTAAGACTAGTGGCCGTAAGTCCCTCGCTGGTTCAACGGCACGTAGCTTGGCCAGACAACATAAAGATTGTCGGTGATTGGAGCCTTCGCGAGAGTGAGTTGTGGCAGCCGCCTACAAGGTTGCAAGACTTTCTGAGCGATGGAGAAAGCCCCGTCTACATCGGCTTTGGCAGTATGTACCATGTAGGTGCCGTAGAATTAACCGCCCTGCTTCACAACGTCTTGCGAGCCCTCAACCGGCGCGGGATCATTGCAACAGGCTGGGGTGGTCTCGACAAAACGATCGGCCATGACGCCAAACACACTATAGTTATCGAACACGCACCGCATGATTGGTTGTTTGAAAGAGTGGCGATGGCTGTGCATCATGGTGGAGCTGGCACAACACATGCTGTTGCCCGCGCAGGCCTTCCTTCTGTTGTCATGCCCGTTTTTGGAGATCAACCATTCTGGGCTTCCTGTTTGCGGCGGCGAGGTGTTGCACCGGCTCCTATCCCACGCGAGAAAGCAACGTTCAAAAAATTGCTGAAAGCATTTGAAACCGCACTCAGTGAGTCGATGCAGGCGAAGGCCAAGGATCTTCGGAACGAAATTCAACGGCAAGATGGTGTGGGTAGAGCGATTTCAGTTTTAGAGGCGCATGGCTTGCTTTGGTGAATGCGTTCAAGGCGAATCGTGTGGCGCAAAGGCAATCGCGCCTAAAGGGCTGCCAGCTTACGTTAGCAGATAAAGCTCTATGAGAAACATAAAGTGAACAAATTTGCGAATCCAATAGAAATCAGCTCCTTGGAGGTCTTGATAACTAGAACAAAATGAGTACATTTGGCATCAGTAGCTGCTTCGTTGCGAGCGGGGCTGCAATAACCTAAAGGTGTTCGAAATGGCTCAGAATTCGTTGCGGCTCGTAGAGGAAAAGTCAGTGGATAAAAGTAAGGCATTGGAGGCGGCGCTTTCTCAGATCGAACGATCCTTCGGCAAGGGTTCGATCATGAAGCTCGGTGCTAACGAAAGTGTTGTCGAAATTGAGACCGTGTCGACAGGCTCGCTCAGCCTGGACATTGCGCTTGGTATCGGCGGCTTGCCAAAGGGCCGTATCATTGAAATCTATGGACCTGAGAGTTCAGGTAAGACAACGCTTGCACTTCAGACAATTGCGGAGGCCCAGAAGAAAGGTGGCGTGTGCGCTTTCGTTGACGCCGAGCACGCTCTAGACCCGGTCTATGCCCGCAAGCTGGGTGTCGATCTGCAGAATTTGTTGATCTCGCAGCCCGACACGGGCGAGCAGGCGCTGGAAATCACCGACACGCTTGTGCGGTCCGGTGCGGTCGATGTGCTTGTTGTCGATTCGGTTGCGGCCCTGACGCCTCGTGCGGAAATCGAAGGCGAAATGGGTGACAGCCTTCCGGGGCTACAGGCGCGCCTGATGAGCCAGGCTTTGCGCAAGCTCACTGCCTCGATTTCCCGTTCCAACTGCATGGTCATCTTCATCAACCAAATCCGCATGAAGATCGGCGTCATGTTCGGTTCGCCTGAAACGACGACGGGTGGTAATGCGCTCAAGTTCTATGCTTCGGTTCGTCTCGACATCCGCCGTATCGGCGCGGTCAAGGAGCGGGAAGAGGTTGTCGGCAACCAGACCCGCGTGAAGGTTGTCAAGAACAAGATGGCGCCTCCCTTCAAGCAGGTTGAGTTCGACATCATGTACGGCGAAGGCGTGTCCAAGACAGGTGAGCTTGTCGACCTGGGTGTGAAGGCTGGTATCGTCGAAAAGTCGGGCGCCTGGTTCTCCTACAACAGCCAGAGGCTGGGGCAGGGACGCGAGAACGCCAAGACGTTCCTTCGCGAAAATCCAGAACTGGCGCGCGAGATCGAGACCGCCCTTCGCCAGAACGCCGGTCTGATAGCTGATCGCTTCCTCCAGAATGGTGGGCCGGACAGCAATGCTGACGATGGCGATCCTGATGCCTGATGCATCGCTTGCAGTGATTACATGATCATCCGAATGGCCGCGTGGTGTAAACCTCGTGGCCGTTTTCTTGTTAAGCTGGACAGTATTCAGCGAGAACGTTAAAAGCCAAAAGCTTTGAAAGATGGGGACCGCGATTGGCGGTATAGAAGGGTTTTGCATGAGTGGCGTGAATGAGATCCGGTCGACCTTCCTCGACTATTTCCGGAAGAACGGTCACGAAATTGTTTCGTCGAGCCCGCTGGTGCCGCGCAATGACCCCACCCTCATGTTTACCAATGCCGGCATGGTGCAGTTCAAGAACGTGTTTACCGGACTTGAGACGAGACCGTACACGACAGCTTCGACCTCCCAGAAGGTCGTACGCGCCGGCGGCAAGCATAACGACCTCGACAATGTGGGCTATACGGCACGCCATCTTACCTTCTTTGAAATGCTTGGCAATTTTTCTTTCGGCGACTACTTCAAGGAACGTGCTATCGAACTTGCCTGGAACCTGGTCACGAAGGGTTTCGACCTTCCGAAAGATCGGCTGCTGGTGACCGTCTATGCAGATGATGATGAGGCAGCGTCGCTTTGGAAGAAGATTGCCGGTTTCTCGGATGACAAGATCATTCGCATTCCGACGTCCGACAATTTCTGGCAGATGGGTGACACCGGCCCGTGCGGTCCCTGCTCTGAAATCTTTATCGATCAGGGCGAGCATGTATGGGGCGGCCCTCCGGGCTCTCCGGAGGAAGATGGCGACCGCTTCCTTGAATTCTGGAACCTCGTTTTCATGCAGTTCGAGCAAACGGCGCCGGGTGAGCGTACACCTCTGCCACGTCCGTCGATTGATACCGGTCTCGGTCTCGAGCGCATGGCCTGCATCCTCCAAGGTGTGCAGAGCGTTTTCGAAACAGATCTCTTCAAGACCCTTATCTCCGCGACGGAAGATGTTGTCGGCGCCAAGGCTGAGGGTGATCAGGCCGCAAGCTTCCGTGTCATTGCCGATCACCTGCGCTCGTCGGCGTTCCTGATTGCCGACGGTGTTTTGCCTTCAAACGAAGGTCGCGGTTATGTTTTGCGTCGTATCATGCGTCGCGGCATGCGCCACATGCAATTGCTGGGCGCGCGCGAGCCCCTGATGTACAAGCTTCTTCCGGCTCTGGTCGGTGAGATGGGGCGCGCCTATCCGGAACTCAATCGGGCCGAAGCGCTGATTTCCGAGACGCTGAAGTTGGAAGAATCGAAGTTCCGCACCACGCTGGCGCGCGGCCTCTCCCTTTTGTCGGATGCGACCGAGACCTTGCACAAGGGTGACTCGCTTGACGGTGAGACCGCCTTCAAGCTTTACGATACCTATGGTTTCCCGCTTGATCTGACGCAGGATGCACTGCGTGCACGCGGGATCGGCGTCGACCTGACGGGCTTCAACGATGCGATGCAGCGCCAGAAGGCTGAGGCGCGCGCAAACTGGGCGGGTTCCGGCGAAAAAGCGACGGAAGGCGTTTGGTTCGAACTCAAGGAGAAATTCGGCGCCACAGAGTTCCTGGGCTATGACACAGAGGTTGCGGAAGGTGTCATACTGGCGATCGTTCGTGACGGTGTGGCAATCGACAAGGCGGTTGCCGGCGACAAGATCCAGATCGTTGTCAACCAGACACCGTTCTATGGCGAATCGGGCGGTCAGATGGGCGATACCGGTATGATCTCGACTGATCATGCCAAGGTCACCGTTTCCGATACGCAGAAGAAGGGTGAGGGGCTGTTCGTTCACTCGGCCACCATTGCCGAAGGCGGTCTGAAGGTCGGAGATGCAGTTGTCTTGACGGTCGATCATACTCGCCGGTCGAGGCTGCGTGCCAACCATTCTGCAACGCACCTGCTGCATGAGGCGCTGCGCGAAGTGCTTGGCACGCACGTCGCTCAGAAGGGTTCTTTGGTCGCGCCGGAGCGCCTTCGCTTCGACGTCTCTCATCCAAAGCCGATGTCTGCAGAAGAACTGCAGAAGGTCGAAGACATGGCCAATGCCATCATCCTGCAGAACGCGTCGGTCACAACGCGCTTGATGAGTGTGGATGATGCCATTGCCGAAGGCGCCATGGCGCTTTTCGGCGAGAAGTACGGCGATGAGGTCCGGGTCGTGTCCATGGGCACCGGCATTGAGGGTAGCAAGGCCGGTAAGCCGTATTCCATCGAACTTTGCGGCGGTACCCATGTTTCCGCTACGGGCGATATCGGTCTGGTGCGTGTGCTGGGCGAAAGCGCGGTCGGTTCGGGCGTGCGTCGCGTCGAGGCTGTTACTGGCGAAGGCGCTCGCGCCTATCTTGCGGAGCAGGATGAGCGCGTGAAGGCACTGGCGGGGCTGCTGAAGGTGCAGCCAACCGATGTCTATTCCCGTGTCGAAGCCTTGATGGATGAGCGCAAGAAGCTCGAGAAGGAGCTCGCGGATGCGCGCCGCAAACTGGCCATGGGCGGGTCTCAGGGCGCGGCTGCTCCAGAGGCTCGTGACGTGAACGGCGTCAAGTACATCGGCAGGGCCGTAACCGGCGTCGATGCAAAGGACCTTAAGGGTCTCGTTGACGACGCCAAGTCTTCTCTCGGTTCCGGGGTCGTGCTGCTGATTGCTGTCAGTGACGATGGTAAGGCGAGCGCGGTTGTCGGTGTGACCGAAGATCTGACGGCTCGCTTCAGTGCCGTCGATCTCGTCCGTGTTGCCTCGGCAAGTCTTGGCGGAAAGGGCGGCGGTGGTCGTGCTGACATGGCGCAGGCCGGTGGTCCTGACGGAAGTCAAGCCGAGGCGGCGATCGAGGTCGTTGCCGCGGCGATCGCAGGCTGAGGCGAGAATATGAGAGCCCGGTTTCTTTTCTTGCGAGACCGGGTTCATTCGAATGGAGAAGAGCGTGACGCTGGCAGCGCCGATTGAAGATATGGACGACGCGGCTGACGTTGAGAATTCTTTTCCCAACGATCTCTATGCGCATGCTCCACAGACAACAGCGTTCAACAAGCTGAGAAAACGGCTTCTGCGGCAGGCCCGTCAGGCGATTGAAGATTTCAATATGCTCGGCTCCCAGAAGCGGTGGCTGATCGGCCTTTCAGGCGGCAAGGATTCTTATTCATTGCTGGCGCTGCTGATGGATCTCAAATGGCGCGGGTTGCTGCCGGTCGATCTCATCGCCTGCAACCTCGACCAAGGTCAGCCGAATTTTCCAAAGGATGTCCTGCCGGATTATCTCAAGCGTATCAACGTCCCGCACCGGATCGAGTATCGCGATACCTATTCCGTCGTGAAGGAAAAGGTGCCAGAGGGCGCAACCTATTGCTCGCTCTGTTCCAGGCTGCGGCGCGGCAATCTGTATCGTATTGCCCGCGAGGAGAATTGCGACGCGCTGGTTCTGGGTCATCACCGGGATGATATTCTCGAAACCTTCTTCATGAACCTCTTTCACGGCGGACGCCTGGCGGCGATGCCGGCGAAGCTGTTGAATGACGAGGGCGATCTGTTCGTGCTGCGGCCGCTTGCCTACTGCGCGGAAGAAGATCTGGCCAAGTTTGCAGCGCTGATGCAGTTTCCCATTATTTCGTGTGATCTCTGCGGTTCCCAGGATGGGCTACAGCGCAATGCCATGAAGCAGATGCTGTCGACCATGGAACTGCAGATGCCCGGTCGCAAGGACCGGATGCTGCGGGCGCTTTCCCATGTCAATCCTTCCCATTTGCTGGACCCGCACCTGTTCGACTTTGCGGGTCTGACGCCTTCCTCCAAGAGTTGAGGTCATTCATGCCCGTTGATGTTATTGTACTTGCGGATGTTCTGAGACAGGCCGCAAAAAGCGAAATCGTGCCTCGTTTCCGGCGCCTGGAAGCCCATGACGTGCGTCGGAAATCGGAGCCTTCGGATCTGGTGACCGAGGCTGATGAACAGGCAGAGCGTTTCATCAAGGCGGAGATCGAGCGTCTTGCACCGCAGGCGCTTTTTATTGGCGAGGAAACTGTCGCGTCAGATCCGGATCTATTGGGGAAGCTGAAGGATGCAGAACTCGCGGTGATCGTCGATCCGGTAGATGGCACTTTCAATTTCGCCAGCGGCATTCCGGCGTTCGGCGTCATGGCGTCGGTTGTCTACAAAGGTGAGGCAGTGGCCGGGATCATTTATGATCCGATGAGCGATGACTGGGTCATGGCCGAGAAGGGAGGCGGCGCTTTCGCTCGCAGGTCGGATGGGCAGTCAGCGCGTCTTGCGGTCGCAGAGGCCAAGCCACTCGAACAGATGTATGGGATGGCATCGGGCGCCTATTTCTTTGATGAGGAGCGTTTACGCGTCCTCACCAACCTTGCGAAGGTCCGCTTCTTTGCCAGCTACCGGTGCTCCGCGCAGGAGTACAGAACGATCGCAAGCGGCCATGTTGACTTTGTGATCTACAATAAACTGATGCCGTGGGATCATGTGGCCGGTTCACTGATCGTGCAGGAAGCGGGAGGGCATGTCGCAAAATTCGATGGCTCGCCCTACAGACCGTCGGAATTTACGGGCGGTCTGATTGCGGCAACCAGCAAGGAGAGTTGGGATATCCTGCGCCGCGAAATCATTGGCTGACAAAGCCATCGAGATCGACTCCGATGCAGACGCATCGGGGTCAATCGAATCAAACTCTTGGGTTGTGCTGCCGGAAAAGCTTTCCGTTCTCCGCAATCAACACAAAGATCAATCCAATGATTGAGACGCTGAAGAAGCCGACAATCAATGGAAGTGCTGTGCCGTTAAACGCTTGTCCTATCACCGCGCCGATGGCGGCACCTCCAATCGTGCTCATGAAGCCCAGAACGGAGGACGCCGTTCCGGCAACGTGGCCCAAAGGTTCCATGGCCAGTGAGTTAAAATTCGCACCGATCCAACCAAACTGGAACATGGCCAGTGCGAAGAAACCTAGGAACACGAGGAATGGCATTGGCTCTGTGCTGAGTAGTTGAACCATCAGCCAGACAAACGTAACCAGTATAAAGCCGAGAAGCGACCCATGTGAGAGCTTGCGCATTCCGAAACGGCCCACAAGCCTGGCGTTGATGAACGAGGCCAGCGACATGAAAGCTGCAACCGCTGCGAAGGCAACTGGAAACCAGTGCCCCAATCCGTAGATCCCCACATAGATCTGCTGCGCCGAATTGATGAATCCGAAAAGTGCGCCGAATATGAACGTCGACGAAATCGTATAGCACAGTGCGATCCGGTTTGTCAGAACGATGCGGAAACCACCAAGTATCGAATTGAGCGTGAGCGGGCGAACATCAGCTCTCGCTAGCGTTTCCGGTAGGCGCATCATCATCCAGGCCAGAATACTGGCTGCCATAATGGCGATGAATAGAAAAATCATGTGCCAATTTCCGCCCAGCATGATGACTTGTCCCGTTCCAGGCGCGATGATCGGTACAATCATGAAGACCATCATGATGAGTGACATGACCTCGGCCATCGCTCGACCACCGAACACATCACGGACGATGGAGACGGTGATGACGCGCGTAGAGGCAGCGCCTGCACCTTGGATGAACCGCAGGAGCAGGAGCATTCCGAACGAGGGGACAATCACGATCATTAGCGAACATACAATATAGACCGCAAGACCGAAAATCATCGGTGCACGTCGTCCGAACCGATCGGAAATTGGTCCGTAGACCAACTGGGCAAAACCGAAGCCGAAGAGGTAGGAGGATACGATGAACTGCCGCTCATTCACGTCTTCAACCTTGAGGTCGGCGCCAATTTCCTGAAGCGCAGGCAGCATGATGTCGATTGCCAAGGCATTCAGTGCCATCAGCATAGCCATCATGGCGATAAATTCTGCCTTGCCCATGCCCTGGAGGCGTGCAAGAGCTGTGTTGGTCGCAGGTTTCACGAAAAATTTCCCGAAAATGAAAAAGCGCCGCAAAACAGCGGCGCCTCAAACTTGAAATTCAGTCAGCGAAGCTGATTGAGGCTCGTTTAGGCGGCGCCGCGTACGGCGATGCCCTGATCCTGAAAATGGGTCTGCAACTCTCCAGACTGGAACATCTCGCGCACGATATCGCAGCCGCCTACGAATTCGCCCTTGATGTAGAGCTGGGGAATGGTCGGCCAGTTTGAATAGTCCTTGATGCCCTGGCGGATCTCAGCGTCGGCAAGAACGTTGACGCCTTTGTAATCTACGCCGAGGTAATCGAGAATCTGTACGACCTGACCCGAAAAACCACATTGTGGGAACTGAGGTGTTCCCTTCATGAAAAGCACGACATCGTTGCCCTTCACTTCGCTGTCGATCAGCTCATGAATACCGCTCATGATCGATTTCCTTTTCTTATCTGGAGTCAAGGTCCAGATATTATGGTTAGCTTATTATCACGAAATCCGCTGAATTCCAGCCGGGAAATGCGATTGCATCTATGATTTCGTGTGATGGTTCCATCGACGAAGTCCGGGTGAAAATCAGTCTGGAGCTGATGTTTGCAAGGCCAGCGCATGCAAAACGCCGCCCATATTGCCCCTCAAGGCCTCATAAACCATTTGATGTTGCTGGACCCGGCTTTTGCCTCGAAATGCTTCTGCAACAACCTCGGCTGCGTAATGGTCCCCGTCGCCTGCCAGATCCCGGATCGTGACTTTGGCACCCGGAATCCCTGCCTTGATCATGTCTTCAATTTCACCGGGACGCATCGGCATCTGGTCGTTCCTTCCTTGTTAGGTATGGTTGTTTTCGACCAGAGTGCCAAATTTCCGCGGATTCTCAAAGCGTCTTGATGCCTGTCACGCCATAAAGGTGGGGAACCAGCCTTCGTGCGCCTCAACAAGCTGCGCAACCTCGACCCGTACCAGTGTGTCAATCTCAAGGGTGTTGCCACCAACATTTCCAAGGGTACGGAAAGGAACGCCCGCCGATTCAGCGCTTGCGCAGACGAAGTTCGCCAGATCGGCCGGTACAGCGATGACATAGCGAGCCTGATCTTCGCCAAAGAGCAATGCATGAGGCAGCCCCTTGCATTCACCAAGGGAAAGCTTTGCACCCTTTCCGGAGGCCATCGCCATTTCTGCAAGCGCGAGCAACAATCCGCCGGAGGAGATATCGTGGCAAGCCGTGACCTGACCGTTGCGGATGAGCCCGCGGACGAAATCGCCATGGCGACGCTCAGCCTTCAGATCCACCTGCGGGGCTGGCCCTTCCGATGAACCCAGGATATCACGCAGGTATATTGACGATCCCAGATGGGACCCATCGACGCCGATCATGATCAGAACATCGCCGTCCTTGGCTGTCCCGATCCGCGCCATTTTCGACCAGTCTGGTAGAAGACCAACGCCAGCAATCGTGGGTGTCGGCAGGATCGCAACGCCGTTGGTCTCGTTATATAGCGAGACGTTGCCAGATACGATTGGGAAGTCCAGCGCCCGGCAGGCTTCGCCGATACCCTGGATTGCGCCAACCAGCTGACCCATGATCTCCGGCTTTTCCGGATTGCCGAAGTTCAGGTTGTCCGTGGCTGCCAGAGGCTCAGCACCGGTTGCGGTAATGTTACGCCAGCATTCCGCAACAGCCTGCTTGCCGCCTTCGATCGGGTCAGCCTCGACATAGCGGGGCGTGACGTCCGACGAAAACGCAAGCGCCTTGCTTGCATGGCCTTCCACGCGTACGACGCCAGCGTCGCCGCCGGGCAGTTGCAAGGAATTGCCCTGGATCAGGGTGTCATACTGCTCATAGACCCAGCGTCGGCTGGATTGGTTCGGCGAACCTACAAGCTTGAGCAGCGCATCATTGTAATCGCCTGGAGCAGCAACCTTTTCCGCGGGCAGGGCAGGCCGCGCAGCGGAAGGCTGCCAGGGACGGTCGTATTCCGGCGCTTCGTCGCCCAATTCCTTGATGGGCAAGTTCGCCACTTCCTCGCCCTGATGAAGGATGCGGAAGCGCAGGTCATCGGTCGTCTTGCCGACGATCGCGAAATCCAGTCCCCACTTGACGAAGATGGCCTTGGCTACGTCTTCCTTCTCGGGACGCAGAACCATGAGCATACGCTCCTGGCTTTCCGACAGCATCATCTCATAGGCGGTCATGCGCTCTTCGCGAACCGGAACCTTGTCGAGATCGAGTTCGATGCCGAGGTCGCCCTTTGCGCCCATTTCGACAGCAGAGCAGGTGAGGCCAGCCGCCCCCATGTCCTGGATCGCGATCACGGCGCCGGTCGCCATGAGTTCCAGGCAGGCTTCGAGCAAGCATTTTTCGGTGAAGGGATCGCCGACCTGTACGGTGGGGCGCTTTTCCTCGATAGATTCGTCGAATTCCGCCGATGCCATGGTAGCACCGCCGACGCCATCGCGGCCCGTCTTCGCGCCAAGATAGACGACAGGCAGGCCCACGCCTTCAGCCTTCGAATAGAAGATGGCGTCACTCTTTGCGAGGCCAGCGGCAAAGGCATTGACGAGAATATTGCCGTTATAACGTGGATCGAACTCGACTTCGCCACCGACAGTCGGAACACCGAAGGAGTTTCCATAACCGCCGACGCCGGATACGACGCCCGAAACGAGATGGCGTGTCTTTGGATGATCCGGTGCGCCGAAACGCAAGGCGTTCATGGCTGCGACCGGACGCGCACCCATGGTGAAGACGTCGCGGAGAATGCCGCCGACGCCGGTTGCCGCGCCCTGGTAGGGCTCGATGTAGGACGGATGGTTATGGCTTTCCATCTTGAAGACGACGCAGTCACCGTCATCGATGTCCACAACGCCAGCGTTTTCGCCAGGGCCCTGAATGACGCGCGGCCCCTTGGTCGGCAGCGTGCGCAGCCAGCGCTTGGAAGACTTGTATGAGCAATGTTCATTCCACATTGCAGAAATGATGCCGAGTTCGGTGAAGGTCGGTTCGCGGCCGATCAAGTCAAGAATGCGCTGATATTCATCAGGCTTCAGTCCGTGGGCAGCAACAAGTTCTGGTGTAATGGCGATCTGGTTCGGAATAGTCATCGTCTTCCCTACAGGCGATCCGGGCTGGCGTCTCTTTATCCTAGAAGAAGCATGGGCGCGACAGGAAATTTCCTGTCACGCCCATATGATTCACTTCGAACGCGAAGGTCTGTGAGTGCCCCTCAGGATGTGTGGTTCAGCGACCGGCTTGCGGGCGAAAGCGTGTCGCGATCTTTCAGATTCGCTCTTAGAGTCTGTCAGCGCTACTCGGAATCGCGGCGGGATTCCATTGATTTGGTTTTTGTGATTCAAGATCATTGCTGGATCGGAGGCCAGCAATGATGGTGCGACCTCTTTCACT
>NZ_JALJQZ010000038.1 GCF_022968395.1 Affinirhizobium lemnae | reverse complement strand
TAACTTATAGCAAAACCGCTTCTAGCGGTTCAAGCGCAGCGTTTCAAACCTCCACCTCTGGTGGAGGTTATGACTTTGGAGGTCGTTATGCCTGAGGCCGGATGAAATCGCCGGTCTTTCCATCCATGACCCAAAGCTCGCCGGTCGAGATGTCGAACCAGGCCCCGTGAATACGCATGCTGCCCTTTTCTTCCAGGATGCGGATGCAGGGGAAGGTCTTCAGATTCGCAATCGAATTGCGGATTGAAACGCGCTCGAGCGCCGTCTGGCGCTCTGACTGCGTCATGATCTCCGTCCCGGGGATCTGGTCGGCAGTCGAGCGAAGCATGCCCATCCATTTGCCTATGAAATCGCCCGGTGACAGGGGCTCGTCCATTGGGTCCAATGCGGCCTGAATGCCGCCGCAGCGACCGTGACCCATCACGACGATATCGCGAATCTTCAGAGCTTGTACGGCATATTCCAAGGCAGCCGATGTTGCGTGGAACTGTCCGTCCGGCTCGTATGGCGGGACCAGATTGGCGACGTTTCGCACGACGAAAAGTTCACCCGGCCCGCAATTGAAAATGGTTTCCGGTGCTGCCCGCGAATCGCAGCACGCAATCATCAAGGTGTGCGGCTTCTGACCCTTTTCGGCGAGTGAGCGGTACCGCCCGCTCTCCTCCACATATCGCCCGCTCATGAAGTCTTCGTAGCCTTTCAGCAGGGAGACGGGAAAATCGCTCATGGTCAGGCTTATCCTTCAGATGAATTCAATGCCTCCCGCTTAAACCCGTAACGGGGCTTGCTCAACAATTTTGTCTTTTAATCACAAATGCGCTGGTATAATTGAGGTCTGGAGATCTACCTCGCCGACATTCACCGCCGCTTTGCCCGTGATGGGTGCATAAGATGTCGCATCTGCACCATGGCCATCGGCGCTGACAGGCTCGCAGAGTCCGTTTCCAGTCCAAGCTCGTCGCTGCCGCGTTTGGCTGTTCGTGCCAGGATCTCGAAGACGCTGGCAGTTGCGAGTTGCAAGGCCTTCTCTTCGGACATGCCGGAAAGCAATCGAGCCAGGAAGATGGCGGAGAGCAGATCGCCAAGCCCGTTCGGTGCGTTATCAATCAGTCGATGTTCCGCCAGAAGAGCGGTGTTGCCGCTGATGTAAAGATTACCGGTGCCGCCAGCCATCATCGAGACAGCTGACGTAACCAGCATTCGCGAAGGACCGAGCGCGATTGCCGCGTCCATGATGGCGCTGTTGGTGTCAAGGTCCGCTTCCGCGAACCAGGCAAGTTCATATCGATTGGGCGTTGCCAGGGAAGCCAACGGCAACAGATGATCACGAACCGCTTCTGCTGTCGCCTGAGGTACATAGAGACCGCCTCTGTCGCCAATGACCGGATCACAGGCGTAGAACAGATCGGGATTTTTCTGACGCAGACTGTTGACCAGTCGCGCGACAGCGGCCGGCTGATCCGGATGACCAAAGTAGCCGGTCAGCACGGCTTTAACCTCTCCCGTCCATGGGCTGCCAATAAGGTCATCAATCATCTGTTCGAAGATGTCAGGTGGTGTCACCATGCGGGTCGATGGACCGTGACCCGGGTGCCAAGGTAACAGGACTGTCGGCATGGCCCATACCGGAACTCCCATGGTCTCTAATGCGAACACAGCCGCACGATTGCCGACGGAACCCCGAATCACGTGACTTGAGATCACAATGACCGCGCTTTGATCGTTTTTCATCGAATACGACACCCTTTCGAACCTGTTGAATCGATTTTACGACGATCGCGCCAAGAAAACGTATTGAATTCTGCCAAAACTTGTCCAAAGGCTGCCATGCGGCTCTGATATGGCTGCAATATTCAAGAAATTCCTCAATATCTCATACAAAAAACAACTCTATGGGAGGAAATCATGGCCGTAAGGCAAAATCCGAAACGGGAAAAGCAGATCGAGTTGGCGCAAACTGTGCTGACGGACCATAGCGGGGTCCTTCTCGATCCGGCAATCCTGTTCGGGCGGGCGAGTAACGATGATATCGCCGCCTATACGCCGGAGATGCTGGCTGCCGCCGCGCTTCACGCAAGCGAAGAGCTGAAGGCCTGGAAGGGCGATGCGGCCAGGATCACTGTTTCGTCCTCAGACGACGTTCAGCCCAATGGCCAGCGTGTATCCATCCTCACCATTATCGACCGGGATATGCCTTTCCTCTTCGATTCCGTCATGGGAGAGGTGACCAGCACCCATCGCGATATCACGCTCGCGGTTCATCCTATTCTGGATTTTGAGCCAGGCTCATCTCCTAAGCTTTATTCGCATGAGCGCAGTCAGGCCAATGCACGGCATGTCAGCTTCATTCAGATCCATCTGGCGCTTTTGAGCGATGAGCAGGCCGAATCGCTCATCGAACGGCTGCGTCAGGTGTTGGATCGCGTGCACTCGGCGATCAGCGACTGGAAGCCGATGCTGGATCTTCTCGACGCTGCCATGAGCGAACTTCCGGACAATGTGGCGCGTGGCCGCAAGATGCAGCGCGCGGAGGTTCTGGATTTCCTGAGCTGGCTGCGTGACGGAAATTTCATCTTCCTCGGCATGCGGGAATATATCTATTCCGGCGATGGCGAAAGCGCGACCGTCGAGCGCGGAAAGGGTCGTGGTCTTGGAATTCTCTCCGATCCCGATGTTCTGGTTCTGCGCCAGGGCAAAGACAAGGTGACCACGACGCCGGAAATCCTGCAGTTTCTTCAGGGGCCGGATTATCTCATCGTCACGAAGGCCAATGTGAAATCCGTAGTTCACCGGCGCGCCTATATGGATTACGTGGGCGTGAAGCGCTTTGACGCTGAGGGCAAGGTGACCGGCGAATTGCGGATCGTCGGTCTGTTCACCGCGACCGCCTATACGCATTCTGTTATCGACATTCCGCTGTTGCGGGAGAAGGTCGCCAAGGTCGAGGATCATTTCGGCTTCGACCCCTTGAGCCATTCCGGACGCATGCTCAAGAACACGCTGGAATCCTATCCGCGCGACGACCTGTTCCAGATCGATCCGGATCTTCTGGCGCGCTACTGCGAGCAGATCATGGAACTGGCGGAGCGTCCGCGCGTGCGTGCTCTGGCGCGTATCGACCACTTCGATCGCTTCGTATCCATCCTTGTCTATGTTCCACGTGAAAACTATGACTCGGTCGTTCGCGAAAAGATCGGCCACTACCTGACCGAGGTGTTCCAGGGGCATGTTTCAGCCTATTACCCGGCATTCCCGGAAGGCGGCACCGCGCGCGTACACTTCATCATTGGACGACGCGATGGAAAGACGCCGCGCGTCGCCCAGAGCAAGCTCGAAGATGCGATTCGCGACATCTCGACACCTTGGGAAGAGCAATTTGTCGCTCTTGCTGGCCCCAAAGTGCCGCAGTTGGAAACGAGCTATGCCTTCCAGGAAGCTTTCACACCAGCAGAAACGGTAGAAGATCTGGACGATATCCTGGCCTGCGGGCAGGGTGAAAACATCCGTATCGCTCTCTATGAGCGTAAGCTTGTGGAGGAAGGACGCAAGGTCCTATCCCTCAAGATTTTCCATGCGGAAGGACATCTGGCTCTATCGCGCCGTGTTCCGCTTCTCGAAAATCTTGGCTTCCAGGTCGTCAGCGAACGGACGTTCGATTTGTTCCTGAAGGCGGATGGCAAGCGCATCGTCGTGCACGACATGGAGTTGGAACTCACGGAACAGCGCTCCATCGATATGGTCAAAGAAGCGCCACTGGTAGAGGAGGCGTTTCTCGCCGCCTTCTCCGGTGCCGTCGATAACGACAGCTTCAACAGACTGGTTCTGCTCACCGGGCTATCCGTCCGCGAGACAAATGTCTTGCGTGCTTTCGCCCGCTATCTGCGCCAGACAGGCATCGTCTACTCGCAGGCCCATATCGCGGATACCCTCGCGCGCTATCCGCAAATCAGCCGCCGCCTTTTCGAACTGTTCCGGGACGGCTTCGATCCAAGCATTGGCGACAAGCAGCGCGAACGCAAACTGACGGATCATCACGCAGCACTCGAAGGCGCACTCACTGCCGTTCCCAACTTGGACGACGACCGGACGCTTCGTCGCTACGTGAATCTCATCGAAAGCACGATGCGAACCAACTATTTCCAGAAGGATGCCGATGGAAAGCCGAAGGCTGTTCTTGCCTTCAAGCTGGACCCCAGCCGCTTGGAAGGGTTGCCGCAGCCTCTGCCTTTCCGCGAAATCTTCGTATACGGCACTGAAGTGGAAGGCGTGCACTTGCGCTTCGGCAAGGTAGCACGTGGTGGTCTTCGCTGGTCCGACCGCGGTGAAGACTATCGCACGGAAGTGCTCGGCCTCGTGAAGGCGCAACAGGTCAAGAACGCCGTTATCGTGCCGGTTGGTGCGAAGGGTGGCTTCTTCCCGAAAAAGCTGCCTTCGCCAGCACAGCGCGATCTGTTCTTCAACGCCGGCCGCGATGCCTACAAGACCTTCATTCGTACGATGCTGTCCATCACCGACAATATCGTCGGCGGTGACATTATTGGACCTGCCGATACGCTGCGTTTGGATGGTGACGACCCATACTTCGTAGTGGCTGCTGACAAGGGAACTGCAACCTTCTCCGACACCGCAAATGGCTTGGCGCAGGAAGCAGGCTTCTGGCTGGACGATGCGTTCGCCTCTGGTGGTTCTGCCGGTTACGACCACAAGAAGATGGGTATTACCGCGCGTGGTGCCTGGGAAGCCGTCAAGCGCCACTTCCGCGAAATGAATATCGATATTCAGTCGACCCCGTTCACCGTGGCGGGTGTGGGAGATATGTCGGGCGATGTGTTCGGCAACGGCATGCTGCTGTCGCGGCAGATTAGGCTGATAGCCGCTTTCGACCATCGAGACATCGTGATTGATCCGAACCCGGATATTGAAGAGACCTTCAAGGAGCGCGAGCGCATGTTCGCCCTGCCGCGCTCAAGCTGGCAGGATTTCGATCGGTCCGTGCTGTCTGAGGGTGCGATGATCATCTCGCGCTCCGAGAAATCGGTGAAGCTGACCCCACAGGCCAAGGCTGCCATCCATATCGAAAAGGATGTAGCCACACCTTTGGAGATCATGACGGCGATCCTGAAGAGCCCTGTCGACCTCCTGTGGTTCGGTGGTATCGGCACCTACATCAAGGCGCCCTCTGAAACGGATGCGGAAGTGGGTGATCGCGCCAACGATCCGATCCGCGTCACGGCAGGCGAAGTGCGCGCCAAGGTCATCGGCGAAGGTGCCAACCTTGGTGTGACCCAGAAGGGCCGCATTGCCTATTCGCTGAACGGTGGACGTTGCAACTCGGATGCTATCGACAACTCTGCTGGTGTGAATTCCTCTGACGTTGAGGTGAACATCAAGATTGCTCTCAGCCCTGCCATGCAGGACGGTCGCCTGCCGCGTGACAAGCGCGACAAGCTGCTGGCTTCCATGACGGAGGATGTGGGTCATCTGGTTCTGCGCAACAACTATCTGCAGTCTCTGGCGATTTCGCTCACGGCACGCCGTGGTGTGCGAAACCGGGAGGAGCTTGCAAGGCTGATGTCTGCGCTCGAAAGCCGTGGCGAGCTGAACCGCAAGGTGGAAATGTTGCCGGATGATGCCGAACTTGCCGATCGCTATGCGAGCGGCAAGCCGCTGACGCGGCCGGAAGTCGGCGTTCTGTTGTCTTACTCCAAGATCGTGTTGTTCGATGCGATCGTGGCGAGCCAACTGCCGGATGATCCTTACTTCGGTTCGATGCTCACCGGTTATTTCCCCAAGCAGATGCAGAAGACATTTGCCGAGGATATTTCCAATCACAGGCTGAGCCGCGAGATCATCGCGACCATTCTTGCCAACGAGGTCATCAACCGCGGAGGCCCCGGCTTCGCGCAGATGATGAGCGATATCAGCGGTCGTGGTCTGGTGGATGCCGTGAAGGCTGCATTCATCGCCCGCGATGCATTCGACCTGCCCAAGCTGTGGGCAGCGGTTGATGCTCTGGATACAAAGCTGGATGGCGAAGTTCAGAACGATCTCTATGAGCGTATCGGCGAGATCTTCATGGGCGCTACCATTTTCATCCTGCAGACCGGCGTGACCACCTTGCCTGTGGCGGAAGCTGTCCAGAATATCCGTTCCGGTCTGAAAAGTCTGCGTTCTGCAATCTCCAAGACGGCGATTGCTGCAACAGACTGGCCTGAGGGTGTACCCGCGGACTTGGCGGCCGAACTGGATCTTCTGCCCAATCTCGTTCTCGTGCCAGAAATCATGCTGATCTCCGATCGCAGTGGTGCGCCACTCGCTCGGGCGACCGAAGTCTACTTCAGCGTAACCGATACCTTCAGGGTCAATCGCTTCCTCGATGCGGGCGAGCGTTTCAGCCCGGCGGATCACTACGAGAACCTTGCTTTGGTGCGTAGCCTGCAACAGATCGCAACAGCGCGACGCGATATCGTGTCCGCTGCTCTCGCTGGCTATGGAAGCGAGAAGCGTCCTTTGGAGGCTTGGCTGTCGAGTGACCGTATTCGTTTGAACCGCATCAGCAGCGAGTTGCTGGCGCTGAGCGAAGGGGGTGAGACGTCGCTGGCGAAGATGATGGTCGCGGCGAGCCTGTTTACCGATCTTGCCCAATCGCAGGTTCGGTGATCCTATAGGATCTTCAGGTCCGGCTTCGGTTTATCGCCGTGGCCGGACCGGAGGGCGGCTCTCCGGCGTCGCTGACAATGCCTGCTTGGAGATGGACGCGTGAGCACTTCGCAAACCGGGATGGAGACACGTGCCTCTTCCCGCGGAATCTGGGGCTGGATGCTGTTCGACTGGGCAGCCCAGCCCTTTTTTACCGTTGTCACGACCTTTGTCTTCGGCCCCTATTTCGTTGCCCGACTGACCGAAGATCCGGTCTCGGCACAGGCCATGTGGAGCAACATGGCAACGGTGTCGTCGATCATCATCGCCGTTCTGTCGCCGGTGCTGGGTTCGATCGCGGATCAATCAGGTGCACGCAAGCCATGGATCCTGTTTTTTGCGCTGATCAAGATTGCATCGCTTTCGATGCTTTGGTTTGCGGCGCCGGGCTCGTCGCTTCTATGGCCCGTCACCTTCATGATCCTGGCCTCGATCGCAGCGGAATTTTCCATCGTCTTCAATGATTCTATGATGCCGCGGCTGGTACCGGAGCGGGAGGTTGGCCGCATCTCCAATACGTCGTGGGGGCTCGGCTATCTCGGCGGCATGATCGTCCTGATCCTTGTCGTAGGTTTCCTTGCGGGTGACCCAAAGACCGGCAAGACACTCCTCGGTCTCTCGCCTCTCTTTGGGCTCGACCCGGTTCAGGGTGAAGATGCGCGCGTAACAGGGCCACTTGCAGCACTCTGGTATCTTATTTTCATCCTGCCGATGTTCCTTTTCACGCCGGATGCCGCGCGCGGCCTTCCCATGCGCCAGGCCGTGCGGGCGGGTGTCGCACAATTGAAAAGCACAGTAGCTGAACTCGTCACCCGCCGTCGGATGACCCTGCGCTTCCTCCTTGCCCGCATGCTCTATCAGGACGGCGTGAACGGTGTGCTGATCCTGGGCGGTGCCTTTGCGGCTGGCATGTTTGGCTGGGCAACGCTGGAAATCGGGCTCTTCGGGATACTGATCAATGTTGTGGCCATCTTCAGTTGTCTGATCGCCGGACGCCTGGATCGCATCATGGGTTCAAAGCGCGTGGTGATCGGGAGCCTCGTCCTCCTGATCATTGCCACGACCGGCATCGTCTCGACCGGGGTCGATTATACGATCTTCGGTCTTGTCTCGCTGCCTGCGGTCGATAGCGGAGGCCCCTTCGCCACGTCGGCAGAAAAAGCCTATCTCCTATTCGGCGTTCTGATCGGTGCCGCGTTCGGACCTGTTCAAGCGTCTTCACGCTCTTATCTGGCCAGGAGCATTTCTGTCGACGAGGCGGGACGCTATTTCGGAATTTACGCGCTTTCCGGTCGCGCCACCAGCTTTCTGGCAACGCTGTCGTTTTCCATTGTCACCTATGCAACGGGGTCCGCGCGTCTCGGTATGGCTACCCTGATCGTTTTTCTCGGAGCCGGATTTCTGCTGCTTCTTGCAACACGCTATCCCGCCAAATCGCCTGATTGACAGCAGTCAAAAGATCCCGCCGCTGATCTGTCGGCCGCGGGATCTTTAACCGATATCAATGACGGAAGTGACGCATGCCGGTGAAGACCATGGCAACACCATGCTCGTTTGCGGCGGCAATGACTTCTTCATCCCGCATGGAGCCGCCTGGTTGGATGACGGCGGTTGCGCCTGCCGCAATCATGGACAGAAGGCCATCAGCAAAGGGCAGGAACGCTTCCGACGCAACAGCAGAACCACGCGTCATAGGCTCAGCCCAGCCCATGGCCTTGGCGGCTTCTTCGGCCTTGAGACCGGCAATTCGGGCAGAGTCCACACGGCTCATCTGACCGGCACCGATGCCAGCCGTCTGGCCATTCTTGGCATAGACAACGGCGTTGGACTTCACATGTTTGCCCACCTTGAAGGCGAACTTCATGTCGATCAGTTCCTGCTCTGTTGGCGCACGCTTGGTCACAACGCGCAGATCGAGGTCTTCCACCATGCCGTTATCGCGGGTCTGGACCAGAAGACCACCCGAAACAGTCTTGGCGGTCAGGCCGCGTGAACGCGGGTCCGGCAGGCCACCCGCGGCCAGGAGGCGCAGATTGGGCTTGCGGGCGATGATGGCCTTGGCTTCATCCGTTACGTCCGGTGCGATGATGACTTCGGTGAACAGTTTGACGATCTCTTCTGCCGTCGCCGCATCAAGTGTCTGGTTCAGGGCAATGATGCCGCCAAAAGCAGAGGTGCTGTCGCAGGCCAGTGCCCGCTTATAGGCTTCCACCAGCGAGCCGCCAATCGCGACACCACAGGGATTGGCGTGTTTGATGATTGCGCAGGCAGGACCGTTTTCAGAAGGGAACTCGGCAACCAGTTCGTAGGCTGCATCCGTATCGTTGATGTTGTTGTAGGAAAGCTGCTTGCCCTGAATGAGCGAAGCGGTCGCAACGCCCGGACGCTTGTCGCCCGTCAGGTAGAAACCTGCGGACTGGTGCGGATTTTCGCCGTAGCGCATTTCCTGCGAGAGAACCCCGCCGAGTGTGCGGTAGCGCGGCATCTCGATGTCGAGGGCTTCAGCGAACCAATTGGAAATCATCGTGTCGTAGGCGGCGGTACGGGCATAGGCCTTGGCTGCCATCTTCTGGCGGAACGCATAGGCGGTCTGGCCGTCTTCTGTTGCAAGTGCTTGGATGAGCTGCGGATAATCCTGCGGATCAACCACCACCGTTACATAGGCATGATTCTTGGCCGCTGCACGGATCATGGCCGGACCGCCGATATCGATGTTCTCGACTGTGGTCGGATAGTCGCCGCCTGCGGCACGGACTTCTTCGAACGGATAGAGATTGATGACCGCAAGGTCGATTGCGCCGATCTTGTGGTCATTCATAGCCTTGACGTGATCCGCATCGTCGCGAATGGCGAGAAGGCCGCCATGGACACCGGGATGCAGGGTCTTGACGCGACCATCCATGATTTCAGGAAAGCCGGTGACTTCCGACACGTCGGTGACGTCGAGACCGGCTGCCGCCAGCGCCTTGAAGGTGCCGCCGGTTGAAAGAAGGCGTACACCGTGGCTGCTGAGGGCCTGTGCGAGCTCCACGACGCCGGTCTTGTCCGAGACGGACAAGAGCGCTGTGCGGATCTTCACTTTGTCAGGGGCAGGGATCATTTTGGAAACAACGGCCATCGGTCACTCCGTTCAGGTGGGACGCCCGTCAGCTGGCGCCTTTTTCATGCGCGCCGCCTAGCACAGCTTGACCTTCGAGGGAATGCGAATCAGTTCTACCCTTGTTTCTTTAGCATCCAACGAAGATCTGTCGTTTGAGGCAGGGTAAATTCGATCACCAGCTGCTGACTGGGACAGATGCCGGTCACATCGGCGAAAAAGATGTCGTCTTCGATATCGACGCTCTGTCCGGGTGCCGAGAAAAGCCAGGTTTCACCATCCGCTCCCTCCAGCATGACCGTGTCTTCATGCAATTTCGTCAGGAGAATTGACGGGTGAATATGGAAGCGGGCGGTTGCGGTGAGGCTCTCGTCATGACGCTGTTCGATCTGATCTTCGGGACGGAAGAAATGATCGTGTCCCTTGATCTTGTTGCCTTTTGCTGCGAGCCCGATCTCGCGCCGGTGCACCCAGCCGAAGGGCTTCACATAGCCGTCATGGCTCGCCTTCAACCAATCGTTGCCGTAGGAGTCTTCCCAGCGTTCCGCGGTGACTTCTTCGATTCCGTCTAGAATGAGCGGCCCCAGCAAGTTCGACTGCAGGATTCTCGACGAGGAGGTTTCGCCAAGTGTGATCGTGGAGTGTGCTGAGGTCGACCGTGCCATCAACCGGTAGCTGCGGCTTGCGAAGCGTAGCATGCCAGCATTGACGATGAACCGGCTTCTGCCAGCCGACATTTCAAACGACAAACAACCCGCATGGGCAGTCTGCGATACATCGAGCCGATGAGCCTTGCCCGTATCGACGATGATGGTGGTTTCACCGGCGGCGAGCCTGTGAAAATGGCTATGAGGAAGCGCCTTGAATGGCTTGCCACCGGTTTCGTCGTAACGCAGGGCTGCGAGAAGTTCGGCAGCCGGGGTGGCTGTCGCTCCATTGAAAAGTGCGAGATCTCCATCCTGATGGCGAAAGAAGCGTAATGCCGGATAAATGCGGTCGATCGTGGGGATAAGTTTGGTGGGAACATCGTGCCCCAGGTTGATATAGGTTTGCCTCAGCGGCAAAAGATCAAGCAGGATTTCCAGTGCGGTGCGGGGATTGCGGGAGATGTGGCCGCCGTCCGCCAAGACCTGTCTCTCCAGCTCGCGATCCAGCTTCTGACCATCCTTGAGCACCAGCTTGGCAGAAGATGGCATGGCAAGCGACATCATCGCAAGCGCGATATGGATACGCAGCTTTACCTCTCCCTCACCGACGCAGGATGCAATCTTGCGAAGATAACGCCGATGAAAGGCGAGGCTCTTCATGAAGCGGCGGTAAAAGCTTGCCTCCGCACCATTCAAGACCACAGGCGAATGGGACAGCCAGGCGATTACCCGCTCGGTTGTTATGTGTGGTTCCCATGCAATACCCCTTGTGTGGTGACCGTGGATTGCGAGCCAGGACGAAATGATGGCCCGCGTTTGGTTGCGTGCCTTGGCCGTTTTGAGCGCGCGCATGTGGCGCATCCAGGAAAAAGCATGCAAACGCTCGGCAAAGGCCTTTGACGGAAGATGCTGCAGAAAGGGCGAATCGTTTTCGACTTCCATCAACCGTCCGGCCAGCGGAAACCGGCCAGCCAGGATCTCTTCAGCGATAAAGGGATCAATAGCGCGCAAATCGGTAGGAGCGACAATCAGACGATCCGGAACGCCCTGTGACGTTCTACCGATGGACATGCAGAGACTTGCCAGACGACGACCGAGACGTCGTCGGGTCTCCAAAAGTCCGAGAGATAAACGTATGCGGCGCTCCGCCAATTGCATCATGAATACCGAGTTGCACGAGAAAGCGCATGCCAAGCGACAGGAACAGATCGCCCGAAACGCTCCACCGAATTGTTTTTAGGTGATCCCAAACATACAAGCGTTTATCGTTTGAGCTGGAATCGCCCGGTGCCACATCACTCTCCAAAGAGCATGACAGGCCGCACCGCTGGCGATCGAGTCTGGCGTGTTATGGTGAAGAAAATCTTACCGACGCCGTAGGATGCACGCAAAGAAGCCATCCATGCCGCCTGCATAGCCATCTTGGGCCGGAAGCATAGCGGGCGAGGTTCGGAATTCGCCCAATTCATTGATGGCATCTTCCAGGCCTGGCCAATCCGCCTTTAAAACAGGCACCCGCTCTATGGTATCCGTTTCGGCCAAGAGATCACGAACGACGTTCTCGCCTTCGAGCGGGTCGAGAGAACAGTTGGAGAAGACAATCAGGCCGCCGGGTTTGACCAGCGTGATGGCGTGCCGCAACATCTTTGCCTGCAGGGCTGCAAGCTTCTCGATGTCTGAAACGCCCTTGGTCCAGAGGACGTCAGGGTGTCGGCGGGTGGTCCCGGTCGACGAGCAGGGTGCGTCAAGCAGAACGCCATCGAGCAATTCATCTGGTTCGAATGCAAACAGGTCTGTGTGAATGACCTCGGCGTCCAGATGGAGCCTTCCAAAGTTTTCCGCCAAACGCTTGGCGCGATTTGCCGATTGCTCGACGGCGGTCACCTTTGCGCCGCGTACGACAAGCTGAGCCGTCTTTCCGCCTGGGGCTGCGCAGAGATCGGCAATACGCTTGCCCTGAACATTGCCAAACAACTGTGCGGGTATGCTGGCCGCGGCGTCCTGAACCCACCACTCCCCATTCTCGAAGCCCGGCAGCGACGGAATGGCGCCATCGAATGCAGCAAGGCGAACTGTCCCGGTCGACAAAAGACGACCGTTCAGCCGCTTTGCCCAGTTTTCCGGATTGCTCTTCACCGTCAGATCGATAGGTGCTGGCGTGAGTTGGGATTCGGCGATTTCTTTTGCTGTTTCGGGCCCATAGGCTGCAGCAAGCCGTTTCAGGAACCACGCCGGCATCGGGGAGATGTCTCGCCCGTCTTCGAGGATAGCATCTCGCTCCCGCACCATGCGACGAAGAAGCGCGTTGACCAGCTTGGCGAAGCGACGATTGCGAGGGTCGCGATTGGCCTGTTCAACGGCGAGATCCACCGCCGCATGAGATGGTACATCCAGATAGAGGATCTGGGCCGCAGCGGTCGTCAGCACATGCTGGAGCGCCCGAGCACCCTCGGGCAGCGACTTGTCAAGCATTCCGGCCAAGGCGGCTTCAATTCGCGGCAGGTGGCGCAATGTGGCGTTGATGATTGCCCGGCAGAGGGCGCGGTCTGCATCGCTCAGTGCCCGATAGACAGGATTGCCATGACCGGCGTCTAGCATTCCGTCCAGAGGGGTGTGTTTGTCGATGACAGCAGCAAGAATCTTGGAGGCAGCGACCCGAACGTCCAGACCCGGCTTTGCGTCCTGGGTCGCGGGAGATGGTCTTGATGGGCGAACCGCCGAACGGCCTTGAGGCTTGTTTTTCTTGTTCTGCGTATCTTCGTTCAAGACCAGGGACCTTTGCGCGGTTCGTCATTGCCCCGCGCGGAACCCGTGTTGGGCACCGAACGGGTTGTGCGGCTCGGTCTAGCAGCCGTGAAGGTTTGCGTCGAGGGAGACGAACGGAATTCGGCTGCCATGGACTGCAGAGCGGCAATGCGATTTTCTGTGTTCGGATGTGTTGAAAACAGGTTGTCCATGCGCTCGCCCGAGAGAGGGTTGATGATGAACATATGGGCCGTTGCCGGGTTTCGTTCGGCATCTGCATTGTGAATGACCTGGGTAGCGCCCGCAATCTTTGCAAGGGCGGATGCCAGCCAGAGCGGGTTACCGCAGATTTCTGCGCCTCGCCGATCGGCAGAATATTCACGCGTCCGACTGATTGCCATTTGCACCAGCATTGCCGCAAAGGGCGCGACGATCATTGCGACCAGTACGCCGATGAAGCCGAGCGGATTGTTGTTCTCACGATTGCCACCCAGAAAGAACGCGAAATTCCCGAGCATGGAAATGGCGCCAGCCAATGTAGCTGTGACTGTCATGGTCAGGGTGTCCCGGTTCTGCACGTGTGCCAGTTCATGCGCCATCACACCGGCGACCTCTTCTGGAGTCAATTGTTCAAGAAGGCCTGTCGAAGCGGCGACCGCTGCGTTCTGGGGATTGCGTCCGGTGGCAAACGCATTCGGCTGAGGACTTTCGTAAATGTAGACCTTGGGCATAGGCAGACCCGCATTGGCCGAGAGATCACGGATCATGCGGAAGAATTCCAGCGCGTTGCTTTCGTCCACCTGCTGTGCCCGATAGGCAGACAGGACCATCTTGTCCGAGTTCCAGTAGGAAAACAGGTTCATCCCAGCTGCAATGAGGAAGGCGATCATCATCCCACCTCTGCCACCTATCATAAACCCGACCCCCATGAACAGGGCTGTCATGAACGCCAATAGCATGGCTGTGCGCATCGTATTCATCGTCATGACCTTCCAGACGTCCAAAATGGCCTTTAAACTGCGGCAGAACAGGCCTAAATGATGTGGTGAACTGAACCTTCATTTCAACTGGTTTGATCTTCGACCATCTGAAACAAGGATGTGATAGCCATGCCCGCACCCGATAACGACAATGAAATCTCAACTTCAGCCGATGCGGCGATACCAGAACGCATAAAGAGCCTGTCGCCAGCAGCTCAACGTGCATTGCGCGAAGCGGAGGAACGTCGAAAGGGGGAGATGCAGGTCGATCTGCCTGTCGAGCATGGCGGTCGCGGAGGTGCGGACCCGGCGCGGTTCGGCGATTGGGAAATAAACGGACGCGCCATCGATTTCTGAGCGCGCTGCTTCTATTTGTCTGGCTGACTGGCAGGGGCTGTCGCCTCATTGTCGTTCAGCCAGGTTGCAAGCGCTGAAATCATCATCAGCCGAAGACTTCTGCCGCGGGCAAGCGCTTTTGTCATAGCCATGGTTTCTTCCGGAAAGCCAATTTCGGCGACCAGTTCGGCAGGTCCGATCTTACGATCGCGCAGTATAGTTTCGATACGGCCGACTGCAGAGGGAAGCAGGTAACGACCATTCGCTATCGGTTCCCGTTTTTCATCTTCTAGTCCCAAGGTGCTGCGATCCAGGTTTGGATTTTCGACTTGCGACCTCAATTCGCTTAGAAACTGGAGCCGCTCTTGCCTATTGGCGCGGTGCCAATGTTTACGTAGTTTGTTCAGACGATTGGCCTTTTCCTTACGTGTCATTTTTCTCACTTATGTCACATTGTCATGCGCGGGTTTGTCTCGAGCATGCTGTCGTGTCTGGCGGGCGCCTGTTGACCGATGGCGCCAGCACATTCAATTTTTCTTCGAAACAGGACGTGTATGCTGCGAGCCGTTTTATGTGTCCCGCGTTAATACATACAACGCCGGGATGAATGTATTGTTTTGATTTGGTTGCATATCTTGGTAGCGGAATCTTAACGGGTATCCGATCTAATATCAGTGAATTGTCGAACTGTTGTTCGAAAGCGCACGTGGATCTTTTAGTCGGCGTGCGACCAGCGCGCCGAAATGATATCGGAAACCTGATGCCTCTCATTGTCATTCTCGATGATCAGGAGACCAATCGCCGAATTTTCGAGAGGCTTGCCTCGTCAATCGAAAGCGGCATGGTTATCCGTGTTTTTGGAGATCCGTCGCACGCGCTGAAGGAGTTCGGTGAAGGCCTTGTGCCTGATTTGATCGTGACCGACTACAAGATGCCCGTCATGGATGGTGAAGGTTTTATTCGGGCCCTGCGCGTGCTTCCAGGCTTCTCGGAAATCCCGGTCATTGTGATTACGGTTTACGAAGAACGAAGCTTCCGCATGCGTGCGCTTGAGGCCGGTGCTACAGATTTTCTTCAAAGCCCAGTCGATCATCAAGAGTTCGTCACCCGGGCACGCAATCTGCTTAAGCTGCGCAAACAGCAGTTACTGCTTGAAATCCGTGCAGAGGTACTAGCTCAGGAACTCGCCAGCAGCGAGGAAAGTCGTGAAGCGGCTCTTCGCGATTCGAGCGAACGTCTGGCTCAGGTCATCGATACAGTCCCAGCCATGGTCAGCGCCAGCGATCTGGACGGTCGAATTCTATTTGCCAATCATTTCGCTGGAAGTTTCTTCGGCTGCGATCCGGCCGATCTAGTTGGCAAGAGCAGCGACGTTCTGGTCGACGCCGACCTCGTGGCCCCCAATAGATTGCTTGACCGCAAGGTCATTCGTAGCGGTCAGGCGTTGGTGAGTTTTGAACGACAACTGACCAATAGCTTTGGCGAGAAGCGCGTATTCCTCACCACGAAGAGCCCACTGCGTGACTCTCACGAGGCCATCATGGGCGTGGTTACCAGTGCACTCGATATCACCGATCGAAAGCGAGCGGATGAACATCTTTTGCACGCGCTGCAGCACGATGCCGTTACAAGTTTGCCCAATCGCAATTTCTTCCAGGACCGACTGCGGCGGGAAGTTGCGCGCGCACGCCGCGGGGACCGTGCCTTCGCCATCCATCTGGTGGATATTGACGAGTTCAAGAGCATCAATGATTTGCTTGGACACGAAGCGGGAGACGCCTATCTCCGGGAAGTTGCCAGCAGGCTTTTCGCACTTGCCGGTCCTGATGATTTCGTCGCTCGGGTGGGAGCAGACGATTTCGGTTTCCTTCAATCAATTTCGGGCCAGACTCTGCCGCCTGCCGATCTTGCGGATCGGATTGTAGCGGCGCTTGGAGCGCCATTCGAGTTTGGAGACAAGGATGCGGCCTGCGGTGCAAGCGTTGGTGTGACTCTCTATCCGTTCGATGCGACGGAAGATGAACGTCTTATGCAGAATGCCGAACTGGCTCTTCAGCAAGCCAAGCAAAGGGGCGGCAATCAATTCCGGCTGTTTGAAACGAACATGGCCGAACGCACACGCAATCATGCGGCGCTTGACAGTCGATTGCGCCTTGCCATCGAGCGCAAGGAGTTCGAGCTCTACTATCAGCCACAAGTCTCCTCAGGGACGGGCCAGATTATCGGGGCTGAAGCGCTCTTGCGATGGAACAGTCCCGACAGGGGGATGGTGTCGCCCGGCGAATTCCTGCCACGCGCCGAAGAAAACGGCATGATCGTCCCGATCAATGAATGGGTGCTGATGGAGGCGTGCCGTGAAGCCAAGTCCTGGCACCGAATGGGCCTTGGTCCCATCAAGATCGGCGTCAATCTTTCGCCTATCCAATTCCAGCGCGTCAATGTTTCGGCGCTGGTCGTCAAGGCGCTCTCTGCTACGCAACTCGATCCGCGTTGCCTTGATCTCGAGATCACGGAAAACATCGTGATGGAGGACAGCGAGTCGGTGGTCGCCACCTTGCGACAGATCGCTGAGCTCGGAGCGACCATCTCTGTTGACGATTTCGGAACCGGCTATTCATCCTTGAACTATATCAAGCAGTTTCCGCTCGACCGGATCAAGATCGACCAATGTTTCATTCGCAATATGGTCGATAACCCGAGCGATCATGCGATCGTGCGGACAGTCGCCAATCTTGGACATAGCCTAGGCCTGACGGTCGTGGCGGAAGGGGTTGAAACCGAAGCGCAGGCAAATCTTCTCAAGGCAGACGGATGTGATGTCATGCAGGGCTATTTCTACGGAAAGCCTATGCCGGCCGCAGACTTCATCGCCATGGTGCGTGCCAGTCGCAAACTCGAGTTGACGGCATGACCGGCCTGCGTCCCTATGATTTCAGTCGGCTTTTCAGACAGTCGATCTCGCAATCCGTCTATGACATGCGGGCACTTCTGAAGCAGCGCCCGGATACCGAACATGAACTGACCGCCAATCGTCTCCTGCTGTCTTCAACATTTCTGATCTATCTTGTTGTAGCGCACATGATGGGGTCGGATGCGGCAACGACTGCCCTGCAGATTGCAGCTGTTCCTGCCCTTGCCTTTGAGGCGATTGCCGGGGCGCTGTTTCTACATTTGCTCATTTCGCCGGGCGTCTCGCATGTGCGTCGCCTAATTGGGATTGCTGCCGATCTTGGTCTGTTTTCCTTCGGACTTCACATCAGTGGCGAGGCGGGTGCGGCTTTCATTCTGGTCTACCTCTGGGCCGTGCTTGGGAACGGTTTTCGCTTTGGTCTGATCTATTTGGCAATCGCAGCGATTACGGCTCTGATTTGCTTCGGCGTCGTCTATGCAAATACTCCGTTCTGGCAAAGTCAGCCGAGCGCTTCGATCGGCCTCGCTGCAGCGCTGATCGTGATACCCGCCTATACGTCGACACTCATTCGAAAATTGTCCGAAGCAAAGCAGCAAGCCGAGGAAGCCAGCAGATCAAAGAGCCTGTTTCTTGCCAGCATGAGCCATGAACTGCGCACGCCGCTCAATGCGATCATCGGCCTTGCGGATCTTCTCGTCTCTGCGCGCCTGAAAACTGAACAGCATGAGATGGCGCGCGTTATCGGAGCTTCAGGGCGCTCGCTGTTGTCACTGATCGAAACAGTTCTAGACTTTGCACGGATCGAATCCGGGCAAATGACGATCAAGAGCGAGCCTATTGAACTATGCGCATTGCTGCGCGATGTCCGGGCCATGATCGGGGTTAGCGCAAGCAGAAAGGGCTTGCGTGTTGCCATCCATATCCGACCTGGTACGCCGCGGGCCGTCGTTGCCGATCGCCGCCATATCGAGGAAGTCATCCTGAACCTTGCCAGCAATGCGGTAAAATTTACCGAGCACGGCTATGTGCGGCTCGAGGTCGGGTTCCGCTCGGAAACGGATGAAGGCGGCGATCTGCTGGTTGATGTGGCTGACACCGGCATCGGTATCGATCCGTCTGCCCATGGGCGCATTTTCGAGCGGTTCACGCAGGCTGATGGCAGTATCATGGACCGCTTTGGCGGAACAGGTCTTGGTCTTGCAATTGTTCGCCAACTCGTCCGTACGATGGGGGGCGAAATATCCGTCTCCAGTGCTCTGGGTCGTGGCAGTGTCTTCTCATTCCATCTGCCGGTGGAGGTGGCTGAACTTGAGGTGCCGCATGCATCCGAATCGGCTCCCATACTCGTATCGCAGCGGCATCACGACGGTGCGCTTGTCGCCGGACTTTCACCGGTCACCAGCCTAGAGGCTGCCATAGCCCGCATTCGTTCGCTACAAGCGAGCGGAATCTCGCGTCCCGCTGTATTGATCGATGCCGCCTTGACAGATCCGACAGCGGTCGAAGTCGCCCACGCGCTGCTGCAGCCGGGCACGGGGGAAGACGAGCCGGTTCTCGTTCTTCTCGTCGATCCCGTTTTGCCGGTTCCAGACTTCGACCGGAACCTTTTTGTCGCGGTTACCAATGGCAGTGACATGGAGCTGGCGAAGCATTTGGCCGGCTTGAGCGGAGCGCCTTTGATTTTGGACGATCAGCCTGCCGCCACGGTCGGATACCGAATTTTGATTGCGGACGACAACAAAACCAATCAGATGGTCATCGCCAAAACACTGGAGAGCGGTGGTCATAGCTTCGAGATCGCCGATAACGGTGAAAATGCCGTCGACCTGATGCTGAAGGGCGGTTTCGACCTTGTGCTGATGGACGTCAATATGCCCGTCATGAACGGTATCGAGGCGACAAAGTTCTATCGGTTTGCATCCCTCGGGACGGTTGCGATCCCAATTGTTGGTTTTACAGCAGATGCAACCGGAGAAGCTCGACAAAGGTGTCTCGATGCCGGCATGGTGGAGTGCCTGACAAAGCCGATCGAGCCAAAGCGCTTGCTAGCGGAAATCGACCGGTTGCTCGACGGAGTTCTGCCAGTTACACGTGAATCATCATCCTCTGAGAGTGTGGATGCGGATTCCCCCTCTGCGTCAGATCAGCCGGTCATCGACAGCGGCACAACTGCCGCTCTGGCGCAGCTTGGTGGTGACGACTTCGTTGACGCATTGCTTATGCAATTCGTTGACGATTCTGCCAATGCCATGAAGGCGCTCGCAAATGCCGTCGCAGAGGAAAATGTCGGGGAGTTCCGCAATTCTGCACACGCCTTGCGCAGCGCCGCGGCGAACGTCGGCGCCATGCGCATCTACCAGATGTGTCTGGACTGGCGGGAGATCGCCGACCGCGAACTCAGTGAAAGCGGCGAAATCCACGTTCATGAATTGCACGAGGAAATCGATCGCTTCCGGCAGGAGCTGGATTCACGCAAGAGGCGCGCATCCTGACGAGGCGCAGGGTCAGGTCAAGCCAACCCGCTTGGCCTGAGCCGCTCGCAAACGCTCGATCTTTCGCAAATCCTGCTCATCCAGATTCATCGCGGCGTCCACCCACAGATCAACGACGTCTCGAAGCTCCTCATAGGTAAGTCCGTTGACCCGTCGTCCTACGTCCCGGATAGTCCTGTGAATGGCGTGCTTGCGGCTGTTGCGGGCAATATAGTCCCGAACCGCCTCCTCGCCTTTTCCATCATCGACGACCAGTTCGACCAGGCCCATCTGTTGCAATTCTTCCGCGGTATAGACCTTGCCGCTGGTAATCATCCGCATCGCTCGGGCCGGATCCAGCTTGCGAGACAGGAAGCTGTAGGCTCCCATGCCCGGAAAGAGATTGAAGAGGATTTCGGGAAGACCGAACTTCGCAGAACGCTCCGCGATGATGATATCCGATGACAGCGCGACTTCGAAACCTCCGCCAAGCGCATCCCCCTGAACAAGGGATATCAGGATGATGGGGAGGCCCAGGCTGCTGGCGCACGAGTACATCAGATCAATGCAATCATGCGCATAACGGCGCAAACGCTCGCGGTCTTTCGAGCGGATGTGCTGCGCAAAATACCCAAGATCGCCGCCCAGATTGTAAATGCCTGGCAGGCCGGAGCCGCTGACCAGATAGAGCAGTTTTTGATCCGCTGGCGTGCGATGATAAATGGACTGAACCGTGTTGCGGAAATCGATGAGATCGCTCAGCAGGCCTGGTGTGAAACTGGGCGCCGAGTGCGGTGTCATGTAGTACCACAGTGTCCGGTTCGCCGGATCGACCTTGATCTTGAGATTTTCCCACTCTCGGAGAGCGAAGCTGAGTTCCGGTGGCAAGCCTTCGCGGCGCTCTCGGAAATGTGTCGTATTGACACGTTTTTCGTCATCCAGTCCTTCCGGGATTTGTCCCAAAATTGGATGACCCTTCATAAGTTGATAGGCCAGACGCTCGTAGTCCGTCACTTCCGCCATGTGCATAACCCTCAGCTGCTGAGCCGACACATTATCAGACCTACCGCATCTGCGAAGAGTTATTATTAATTTTTTGTTAAGTTTGGATAACAAACATGGTTAACGTTTAAGCTTCTCAGATTCTAATTCGAATGCTGTTTGAGATGGTTAGGTGATACCTGATTATCAGCGTCAACTATAGATCAAGTGCAGTTTAGAGGCGGTGCGTCGGTCGGGCATCAGTCAGTAATGGCGCAGATAATTCCTGTCACTCGCCCGGTTGATTTTCCTTACGGATCTCGAAAACGTCCGTGTCATCGGAAAATCAGGTACTTTCTGCCATCAATCCTGAAATGTCTCAAATTGAGCTTGATCCAAAAACTGCTCAGCACCTGGAGCCATGCTTTCGAGAGGAGGACGCATTGTTGGTGTGATCGAAGACAATCCTTTCCAGCATTTCCGTCTTTGGCCCACTCGGAATTGGTAGCGTCCGCTCTAACTACTGCCTGAAGCTGCATCGAGAGATTTCGTCGTCCGTATGCAGAGTTGAGATGCGCGGGAGGGTCAGCATGAAAGACGGCAAGATGGCGGAACACCTGGGCGAGACCCATGAACTCAAGCGGGTCATGGGCCCGGGCCTCCTGCTTCTCTTCATCGTTGGTGACATTCTTGGAACAGGCATTTACGCGCTGACCGGGCAGGTGGCTGCCGAAGTCGGGGGCGTGGTCTGGCTACCGTTTCTTGTCGCTTTCGCTGTCGCATTGCTGACGGCATTCAGTTACCTGGAACTGGTCACGAAGTACCCGAAGGCCGCAGGTGCCGCCCTGTATACGCACAAAGCGTTCGGCATTCATTTCCTCACCTTCCTTGTTGCGTTCGCAGTGATGTCTTCGGGCATCACGTCTGCTTCGACCGCTTCACGTGCGTTTGCAGCCAATTTCGTAGCTTCAACCGGTCTTGCGTCCGGCGGATTGACGATCACGCTTGTCGCACTCGCATTCATTGCCTTGGTTGCGGTCGTCAACTTCCGTGGCGTGGGCGAGAGTGTCAAGGTCAATGTCCTGCTCACCGTTGTTGAGTTGAGCGGATTGCTGATCATTATCGGCATCGGCTTCTGGGCAATCATGGGCGGGCAGGGTGATGTGTCTCGCGCGTTCACATTCCAGCCTGCTCAGGATCACGGCCTCTTCTGGTCTGTTATTGCCGGAACCACTCTGGCCTTCTTCGCCATGGTTGGGTTTGAGGATTCGGTCAACATGGCTGAAGAGTGCAAGGAGCCGAGCCGCATTTTCCCAAAGGTCTTGCTCGGTGGTTTGATCATTACGGGGATTATCTATGTCCTGGTTGCGATATCCGCCATCACCCTTGTTCCTGCAGCAGATCTTGGGGAAGGCGAGACGCCCTTGCTGAAGGTTGTTCAGGCGGGAGCACCGGGCTTTCCAATCAGCGTCTTTGGCATCATCACCATGTTCGCCGTTGCAAATTCTGCATTGATCAACATGATGATGGCGAGTCGGCTGATCTACGGCATGGCCAGAGAAGGCGTTCTCCCGGCATTGCTCGGTCGTGTTCATGCCAAGCGACGCACCCCTTACATCGCGATTCTCTTCACAACATCGATCGCTGTGCTGCTGATTACTTTCGTTGGCGCCGTGCCTGCGCTTGGGGGAACAACTGCTCTGCTGCTTCTCTGTGTTTTTGCGATCGTCAACATCGCCGTGCTGGTCCTGCGCAAGGACAAAGTGGAACACAAGCATTTTCGCACGCCGACAATCGTGCCTGTCCTTGGCGCGATCAGCTGCGTTTTTCTTGCTGGTCCATGGACAGGTCGTGATCCTATTCAGTACACAATTGCCGGAGCTCTGATCGCCGTCGGGATCCTCTTCTGGTTCATAACTGTGCGGGTCATGAAAACAAGCGTGCAGCCGGCCTGAGACGAACCTTTGGAGCGTCGGGCGACTAATCGGGAACGGCCCGGCGCTCCAAATTCTTTGTTGACGCATCGGTTGAGCGAAAAACCGGTTTCCACTTTTTCGCCCGATGCTCTTGTCAGGCTATGCGTGGTGGTCTCGCCACGCTCTTTGGCTATCTTCAGCGGGGAGGGCGCGTGCTTCATAAACTCCGCGGGCGATTGCCCTGGCGAATGTCAGTGTCGCCAGATGGCAAAGCTCCATGAAATCGGATGGCTGCGCCAAAGCGCGTCTGGCCGTCGAGGCGGCAAAGACCGTGTCGCCATCTGCGGGCAGATGGGCAGGAAGGATTGCCCGCGCCAGTCCATCCTGAGCCATGATGGATAGTCGATGAGCCTGTGCCTTGGTCAGGATGGCATCGGTCACCACCAGACCGATGGTCGTGGCCTTGAGATTGACGCCCTTCAGGCGCAGTGCCAGATGATCCGCATTGAATTGCGAAGGAAGGCCAAGACCACCGAATTCATCACCCTGCTCGAAGGGAGCAGCCCAGAAATGCGGGCCTTCGCCAACGGTCGCCGATCCCAGCGCGTTGACCGCAACAAGAGCTCCGATTCGATGTCCCGTAGATGTCACCGCACTGGCTGAGCCCAAGCCACCCTTGAAGGTCGCCGTCGTCGCGCCTGTGCCTGCCCCGACTGTTCCCAGATCAAAACGACCGGTCTGGGCCGCCTTGAATGCTTCATACCCCATATCTCGATAGGGCGAATGAAGGCCCCAATCCTTGTTGCCGCCATTCAATAGATCCATGAGGATTGCCTGCGGCACGATCGGAACGCGTGTCGTACCAACCTGCAAGCCGCGTCCCATTTCGCGAAGACCAGCCTGTACACCGCCTGCGGCATCGAGGCCGAATGCCGAGCCTCCGGAAAGGACCAGCGCGTCAACTTTTTCCACCGTCATGGCTGGGTCGAGAAGAGCTGTGTCCCGCCCGCCGGGTGCACCACCCATAACAGTGCCGGAAGCGATGGCCGGTTCATTGAACACTACGACACTGACTCCTGAACCCAGGTTCAGGTCGGTCGCATGGCCGACACTCAAGCCCTCGATATCGGTGAGAAGATTGAGCGTTTCAGCCATGCGGTGCCTCCTGCCTGTCAGGCGATATCGAACTTGACGCCCTGGGCAAGCGGCAGTGTCCGGCCATAGTTCAGCGTATTGGTCGCGCGGCGCATATAGGCCTTCCATGAATCGGAGCCGGATTCGCGACCGCCTCCGGTTTCCTTTTCGCCGCCAAAGGCGCCACCGATTTCCGCACCTGACGGGCCGATATTGACATTGGCGATGCCGCAATCGGATCCTCGGGCCGAGATGAAGGTTTCCGCCTCGCGCATGTCATTGGTAAAGATGGACGACGACAGGCCCTGCGGCACACCATTGTGCAGGTCGAGCACGGCGTCGAAGTCGGAATACTTCATGACATAGAGGATAGGCGCGAATGTTTCCTCAATGACCGGACCGCACTGAGACGGCATCTCGACAATGGCCGGGCGGACATAATAGGCGTCGGCAGCATCGGCTTCCAGAACGCGTTCGCCGCCGGTTACTGCGCCGCCTTCCGCTTTGGCAGCTTCGATGGCCTTTTGCATCCGTTCGAATGAGGCCTTGTCGATCAGCGGGCCGACAAGATTTCCGTCAACCGTTGGATTGCCGATCGTGACCGATTGGTACGCCTTCTTCAGGCGTGGCACGAGGTTGTCATAGACGCTGTCGTGGACGAAAAGACGGCGAAGCGTTGTGCAGCGCTGACCGGCTGTCCCCATGGCAGCGAAGGCAACGCCCCGCAATGTCAGGTCCAGGTCCGCGGTCGGGGTAATGATGGCGGCGTTGTTGCCGCCCAGTTCCAGAATGGCGCGTGCAAAGCGCTTTGCTAGCCGTGGTCCAACGGCGCGACCCATGGCCGTGGAACCGGTCGCAGAAACCAGCGGCACCTTCGGGTGGTCGACCAGAACTTCACCGATATCGCGGCCGCCGATGAGAAGCGACGAGAGGTTGGCCGGTGCCTTTCCGCCCTCGGCTACGAAACGCTTGAGCGCCTTTTCAAAAATTGCCTGCGTGGCCAGTGCCGTCAGTGGCGTCTTCTCGGAGGGCTTCCAGACGGTGGCATTGCCGCAGACCAGCGCCAGCGCCGCATTCCAGGCCCAGACCGCAACCGGAAAATTGAAGGCAGAAATGATGCCGACGACACCGAGTGGATGCCAGGTTTCCATCATGCGATGATCCGACCGTTCCGTTGCGATGGTCAGGCCGTAGAGCTGGCGTGAGAGACCGACAGCGAAATCGCAGATGTCGATCATTTCCTGTACTTCGCCCAAGCCCTCGGACGTGATCTTGCCGACCTCGATGGAAACGAGTTTGCCGAGATCCGCCTTGGCCGCGCGCAGTTCATCACCAAGGAGACGAATAAGCTCCCCGCGCTTGGGGGCTGGTACCAGGCGCCATTCCTGAAAAGCCTGATGCGCCGCACCTATGACTGACTGAGCCTGCTGCGATGTCAACTCGGGAAGACGCCCGATTTCGGTGCCAGTAATGGGAGATCGGACGGCCAAGGTTCCACCTTTATAGGCAGAAGGTGCCACACCGAGTTTTGCAAGGATAGTTTCCGCTTCGGCGGCAAGGTTCAGAGTGGCGAGGCTCATCTTGGTCCTTCTCGTCTTCTGGTCATGATCATCTGATCGTTCAGCTCTTAAAATCGATCGCCCGCAAGGTGAGCAATCTGTGCTCCAATCTCGTAATAGGCTTCCTTGATCGGCCTCATCAGTGGCTCGGTTGGTTCCGTCAGCGGCAGAGGCAGATCAGCTTCTGGCAATTCGCCCAGAACATGCGCAGCAAGAACCCTGCCGAACACCGTACCCGGTGAGATGCCGCGTCCGTTATAGCCCGAAAATCCGATGACGCGATCGGCGAATTTGTGAAAGCGCGGCAGGGCATTATCGGTCATGCCGATCTGGCCATACCATTCGGCCTCGAATTCCACTTCGCCCAGTTGTGGGAACAGCTTGGCAAGGGCGCGACGGGCCCAGCCTTTGTGGATGGCCGTCCCGGTGCCTCGCAGTGCGCCAACAGATCCAAACACCAGGCGGCCCCTGGCATCCATGCGGAAGGAGGAGAGAATCTCCTTCGTGTCCCAGCAGCCCTCGCGCTCCGGCAGAATGGAGCGCCGCAGATTGTCGGAGAGGGGCGTGGTCGCGAGGTTGAAATAGGGTAGATAAACCTGCTCGCGCCGCACTGTCTCGAATGGGCCGGTGGTATAGGCATCCGTTGCGACGATCACCCAGTTTGCGGTCACGCTGCCGGTGCCGGTGGAAACGATATGGCGTTGCCCGCGAACCTGCCAGCCGATGACCGGGCTTCCCGTATGCAGCAGGGCCCCCGCCTTGATGGCGGCATTGGCCAGACCCCGAGCATAGGCGAGTGGCTGGAGCGTTCCTGCGCGACGATCCAGCAGCGCACCGCGATAAGCGCGCGTGCCGATACGTCGTTCCGTTTCTGCTGCATCGAGCCATTCAACGGGCGCACCTCGTTTCTGCCACTGCCGCGCGCGCTCTTCGATTTCTTTCAATCCATCGTCGCCGACCGCACAATGAAGGGTGCCCGAGCGCGTCAACTCGCATTCTATTGCGTGCTGTTCAATGAGTGCCATGACCGCTTGAGGGCCGTTGCCGAGGAGGTTCAGCAGGCGTTCGCCGTGGATCTCTCCTAGTTCGCCGGGAAGATCGTCCGGCATGACCCACATTCCCGCATTGATGAGGCCCACATTTCGTCCTGCACCACCAAAGCCGATGTCCTTGGCCTCCAGCAGGATGACGGAGCGTCCCGCCTGCGCTAGGTGCAGAGCCGCAGACAGGCCCGTATAGCCGCCACCGATGATGACGATTTCGGCCGTCCTGTCGCCGGTGAGGGGCGTCGTCGGCGGGGCGGCAGGTGCAGTCTTTGCCCACAGGCCGTGGGTGCGGGGATCATTGAGCATGGATCATCGTTCCGGAGGCTTGACGACCTATCTTTACAGCCGCGTCAATGGCGTGAATATCGAATTCTTCTCATCAGTTCATTCTCAGGAGGAATGATCTCGCAATGCTGCCGCCGCGCCGATTTCTGCCTTAATTTTCGCTTCTGGCCGCTTTCGAGGCCGCGGCACGCACCGGCAGTGTCACCGCAGCAGCCAATGAACTGGGTCTGACGCAAAGCGCTGTCAGCCGCCAGATCTCGTCTCTGGAAAAGCAGCTCGGTGTCGCCCTGTTTCTGCGCGAGCGGCAGACGATCCGCCTGACGATTGCCGGTGACACCTACGCAAGAGAGGTCCGCGAGGCGTTACGACGCATCTCCAATGCATCCCTCAATTTGCGGGCCAACCCGGCTGGCGGAACGCTGAACCTTGCCATCCTGCCCTTTTTCGGTAGCCGCTGGTTGACCCCGCGCCTGCCACGGTTTCTGGAACGTCATCCCGGTGTCGTGGTCAATCTGATCACCCGGCTTGAGCCATTCGACTTCCGTTTCGATACTCTCGATGCCGCAATTCATTTTGGAGAGCCTCGCTGGCCAGGCGCAAGCCTTTCCGTGTTGACGGACGAGGATGTGATCCCCGTCTGTGCTCCCGCTTACCTGTCGCGTGGTGATCTGCGGTCTTGCGACGATCTGCGTGGCGCATCTCTGCTGCATCTCAATTCGCGTCCAGATGCCTGGGAGACCTGGTTTACCTCACGAGGTATCGAATTCGAGGCTCTGCACGGAATGTTGTTCGACCAGTTTTCTACAATGCTTGAGGCTGCGGTCGCGGGTATGGGGCTTGCTCTTATGCCCCGATTTCTGATTGATCGCGAACTGGATAAGCGCTTGCTTGTGCCAGCCATTGAGACCTCTCCGCTCCACAGCGGTCGTTACTTTCTGGCCTATCCACCGGAGCGCGGCTCCTATCCGCCACTTGCGGCGTTCAGAAACTGGATTGTCGAGGAGGCTGCAAGAACGCAGGACCGGGTTGCACGAAGCAGTCGCATCGGCCAATAGTTTCGTTCACACGTCCACCACGGCTGGCCGACAGCCTGAGATACGGGAAAATGACATGAAGCCGATTTTCGTCCAGTTGCGCTGTGCGCCGGGCAAGACCTACGAAGTGGCCGATGCCATTTACAAGACCGAACTGGTTTCCGAACTCTATTCCACCAGCGGCGACTGGGACCTGCTCCTGAAGATCTACCTCGGCGAGGGAGAAGAGATCGGGAAGTTCGTGAATGAAAAGATCGCATCCATTCCCGGAATCGAGCGCTCTCTTACAACGCTCACATTTACCGCGTTCTGACACGGACGTAGATAACGCGACCGCCCTTCACATGTTGGGCGGTCCGCTCGTTCGGGATACTTGAGGTTCAGGCGACTGCCCGACGGTCTGCGATCGCTTGATCCCGCACGTGGTTGCGAATTGCGAGACGCACCTCATCGGCAGATGAGAAACGTTGCTCGTCCAGATCGATGACGTGAAATTTGACCGCGATGAACTTCAAGCGATCGTTGTCGGGAACAACGATGCCAACGGGCTCGCCAGCGTATTCGATAACCTGCTTTTGCATGGTCATACTCCTAGTGTGGCTGCGTGACGCAGCGATGACGAATTAGACTTTTCAGACGGTTTTCGGGTGAAACGTCACATTCGACAGCGCGGGGTGGAGATCTGGCCCACGCGTTTCACAACAGACGCATCGCAAATAAGAGAAGTGCGAATCATAAGCGTCATTGTCACTCCCTCGTTCGTGTTGCGCTTCTCCGGACTGAACCCTCCTCGGCTCGTCTCAGGTGTTTTGGACCATAAGCGAGTCGAAGCTGCAGTTCAATCGGAATTATGAATAGCTAGAATTTTTTTCTGTTTGATGACAGCAATCGGGCAGATGTGTGAAATCTTGTTCGCGCATCTGCCTTTGTATAGGATTGCGATCACATTCGCTCACGCTCGCTCTCAAATTGGGGATCTGGCTCGTCTTGAGGCTTAAGATCGCGTGCCTGTTCGTCCTGCCCGGATTCGACGGCGGGCAGGCAGGCCGCCAAAGCTTCCACGAATTCTGCGACTGCGCCCTCCGACAGCGTGAGCGGTGCAACAATGCTGATCACATCCGATGTCGTCGGAGGCGACACCAGGACGCCGAGGCCTTGAAGAAGGTTTGCGATCTCGGTGGCGTCCACGCCGGAAAGCTTCAATCGAAGATCGAGACCGGATCCTTCTACACCGATGAGTGCAGGATTCCGGTCTGATAGCTCTTCCAGTCTGGTCCATAGAAGGTCCGCAGCGTCTGACGCCGCACGCCTCAGCGCTGCGTCATCGAGGGCATCCAGAACTGCCAGCCCCATACGACAAGCCACCGCTGTCGCATCGGGTTGCGGCAGTTCAAGTCCATCCGGCAGAACCGATCGACTGATGATGACGGCTGCCAGCCGCTCCTGGGGAACAGGCGAGCCGGTGACGACAATATCCGGAGTTTGCTCTGCCGTCTGAAACGACCAGGCCTTTTTGCTATTGCGCCAGAAGCCGGATTGCCTTTCGTCTGCAATCAAGACGGCGTCTGGATCATCAAACAGCTTGTCCGCCAATTGCCGTGCAATCTCCATAGCCTGCGTTTCGTCGGTCAGAGCAAGAACGGTATCAAGATGGCCCGGCATGTCTTGAAGCAGGGCGGCCTGATACTCCGCTTCCAGGCTAGTTCCGACTGTGCCCCCGAGAGTGAGCCATTGGCGGTAAGCTGCTTCTGCAAGCACTCCATGCCCATAGCCGAGAATGCCGGCTGACCCTGTCAAATCAATCCGGCGGTGACCGAAGCTGTCGAAAAGATATTCGTGCCAGCCTCGCACATGGCCGTCCCCCGATACATCGGGCGCATCGACATTGAGACCGAGTACCTGAGACGGAGACAGGACCAGACGTTTCCAAAGCCCCAGTTCGTTTCCGGAACAGAATAAGGGCGGATCCACATCCGGCGATCGTACAAGGCGAATGCGTAATCCACCTACGGATCCCTCCGGACCGCCGACCGACCCCAGACGGTCGCCCGCAAACAACATGGTCCCCTCTGCCAAGACAGTTTCCAAGCCCTCGAGATAGAGAGTCGCATCCTTGCCTGAAAGAATGAATAGTCCGCTTGTCTGCTTTACGGTGCCTCCGAACGGAGCGGCCACTGTGGCTCCAGCCGGCAGGCAGATATCGATATGAAGGGCGACGTTGCGAGCGTCAGCATCCGCCGAGCCACGAGATAGACGATACTCTCCGAAGCGGGTGGCCCCCATTTTTGTTTCCCAGGCGATTCGTGCCAGAAGACGCCAATCGATCTCGGGGTCGTTCCAATTACCGTCCACAAAAAGCGGGCTCGTTGCGGAGAGATCGACAAGACGGAGATCCTGGAGATCCAGTTCCGGCAGAAGCGGCAGAAATTCTGCCGTTTCTGGCAAAGGCCACTCAACGGCTTGCAGGATGGCTGCATGCATCACGCCGGGTTCAACGTCCGCTGCCTTCTCAAAGCCGGTTCTGCTTTCCTGTAGTTTTGGGCTAGCGCTGACCCCGTTGGACGCAAGCTCATGCTGTGCACGCTCACGCGCAACAGTGGCGACGACCAGTGGCCAAAGCGCCGTCAGTTCCGCTTCGTTCAACGGAAGTTCGGCGTGGAATGCCTTGATGGCTGGCAGGACGGAAAATGCACTGCCCGTGCCGCGCTGCAGGATTTCTGCGCAGACGCCCGCCAGAGACGCGACAACCCAGCCGCTACCCAAAAGCTCCGGGCTGGTAAAGCCGGTCGGTACCCAACCGGCTTCCCCCGGCAGGCCAACCAGATTATCGCCAATCGGCCGATGATGGATCAATTGAACGCGCAGTTGTTCTCCCAGAGGCTGAACCTGTCGAAGCGCGGTCACGGTGGCGCGAGCGATTGGATCGCGCACCGCCGGTTCGGTGAGATTTCTCAGGTAATGAACAACCTGTGGCCCGACCTGCCGCAGATCTTGATCGACGCTCAGCTGAGATGTTTGGGTAGCATGTCCCTCAAGATCCGAAATGGCGACAAGATCGCGAGACAACTGGGCGGCAAATGTTCCGATCCGGCCAATCTCCAGATCCGAGAGCTCCGCAAGATTCGGCATGGGCTCCCCGGGCGGAAACGCAAAAAGGCGCGCAAAAGCCTGATCGCCTTCCGCCAGACTTCCGTCTAGGCTGATCAGATCCGCTCCCTGCTGGGCCGCAAGCGGTTCCGGTGCGCCGATTCGCCCTGTTTCTCCTCGCAACCGATGCAGCAGCTCATGCTCGATCTTGAAGCGCTCGAATAGCTGTTGTTCTTCGCCAAAATCGAGCCTGCAGGTAACTTCCTCGTACCGAATGAAGAAGCGCGGTGGGTCGATATCGACGGGTAAGACTTCCCCGGCCAGGCCATAGTGCTCGGCAACGAATTCGTCGGCTTCAGGCCAGTAAGCTGACTGCTCGCCGTCGGTCATGGCTTCAGGGCTTGTCTCGTACTCAGCGTCAGCCATCGCTACTCCCCCGGAAGGCTGTTGATTTATAAGGAGAATAGCGCGATCAGCGCCTGCGTCCATAGCATTCGTTGAAACGCGTGTGGCTATGGGTGCTAAAGAGACAGCGAATCATGTTGCAACGGACCGCTCAAACAGTCCGAAACGCATCAGTTGCAGGCGATATAGACAGCTAGCTTGGCGGGTATCGATGTGTTCCGCCTCGGTAGTCACTCACGGAATAACAGCCGTCGTCAGCCGCCTGAACAGCCTGAGGTCCGAGCACTGCCTTGCCGTGCCCGCCGGGGATATCGAGAACGTAAGTCGGCTGGCAGAGGCCGGAAAGATTGCCACGAAGTGCAGCAACGATTTCCTGGCCCTGGGCGATATCCAATCGAAAATGGCTGGTGCCGGGCGCGAGATCCGGGTGATGAAGATAGTAGGGCTTCACCCGCGCCTCAACGAAGGCTCGCATCAAAACCGCCAGTACATCCGGATCGTCGTTGACGCCCTTCAGAAGCACGGTCTGGCTGATCATCGCAATCCCAGCATCAATCAATGTTGCGCAGGCATCGCGCGCCTCATCCGTCATTTCGCGGGGATGGTTGGCATGAAGTGCGACATAGACCGCCTTGCCGCTCTGCCGAAGGGCATCGACCAGATCCGTATTGATGGCTCGCGGATCGACGACAGGGACGCGGGAATGGAATCGGACGATCTTCACATGTTCAATGGAACGAAGCCCATTCATGATCTCGGCAAGACGTCTTGGAGAGAGAACCAGCGGGTCTCCGCCCGTCAGAATGACCTCCCAGATTTCGGTTCGGGAGCTGATATAGTCCAGCGCTTCCTGCAATTCTGGCGGTGACAGTGTGCCGTCGCCCGTCGGTCCGACCATTTCGCGACGGAAGCAAAAGCGGCAATAGACCGGGCAGATATGAACAGCTTTCAGAAGGACACGGTCCGGATAGCGATGAACAATACCCCGTACAGGGCTGTGCGCGCCGTCTCCAATCGGGTCCACACGTTCCTCGTTCGTCGTCGTCAGTTCTGCAATATCCGGTATGAACTGCCTGGCAATCGGATCGTCGGGGGCGCCGCGATCGATCAGGTCGACCACGGTCTGCGTCAAGGCGATTGCATAGCGCTCAGCGACCGCCTGAGCGTCGGCCAGATGCTGCTGCGAGATCAGGTCTGCGTCCAGCAGTTCGGATGGTGTCTTGAGCGGACGTGTTGCCATCATCGATAATCCGCGACCGGCGCCCACATGACCTGATCGATCCGAAGCGCTCCGGTCGCCAGCATGACGAGCCGGTCGAAGCCGAGTGCGATCCCGCTTGCGTCGGGCATGATGGCAAGTGCCGCCAGAAAGTCTTCGTCGAGCGGATAGGATTCACCGTAAACGCGAATCTTTTCCGCCATCTCGGCCTCGAAGCGCAGGCGTTGCTCCACCGGATCGGTCAATTCTCCAAAGGCATTGGCGAGTTCGACCCCGCAGGCATAGAGCTCGAACCGTTCCGCCACGCGTGGATCGTCGGAAGTAGGTCGCGCCAGAGCGGCCTCGGATACCGGATATCGGTCGAGGATCGTCATCTGTCCGTCTCCCAGATGTGGTTCGATCCTTTCGACCAGCACACGAGAGTAGAGATCTGCCCATGTATCATCGCTTGCGTGGCGGATGCCGGATCTTTCCAATTGTTTGGCCAGAGCTCCTTGATCCGTCGTCCCGTCTTCACTGATCGTCGCCAGGATGTCGATGTCGGCAAACTTGCGGAATGCATCCGCGACGCTCAGTCTTTCTGCCGGGATGAACGGATTGCAGGTCATTCCGCGATAGCTGAAAAGCGTAGTGCCCGCCGTCTTGGCTGCGAGTGCAACGAGGTCGGCACAATCGGCCATCAGCTGCGTATAGTCTTCGCCAACCCGATACCATTCCAGCATCGTGAACTCAGGGTGATGAAGCGGCCCCCGTTCTCTGTTTCGAAAGACATGCGAAAAGCAGCTTATGCGTCGCTCACCCGCCGCCAGCAGCTTCTTGCAGGCAAATTCCGGGGAGGTGTGCAGATGCAAGGGCAGGGCTCGGCCGTCGGTTGTCAAAGCAACGGTCGAAAAGGCATGCAGATGCGCTTCGTTTCCGGGCGAAACTTGCAGGGTCGCGGTATCGACTTCGAGGAATTCGTTCGCGTCAAAGTAGGCACGGAAAGCCGACTGGATGCGATTACGGCCGACAAGGAAGGGTCTACGATCGGCATGAACATCCGGCCGCCACCAGAACGAGGGCGAAAACGGGCTTTCTTGCGACACGAGATAGCTTTCCTTTCCGGCTTTCTTCTTGCGCCTTGACTGCAAAGGCTTCCACTTTCCGCGGATTTGAGGTAGTTGCGCGCCTTGAAGAAAGATCAAGCGTCAACGGTCCGTCGGCTGATTGGTCCTCTACGACGCATTCCACGCACTGACAAGCCAAGGCAGTCACAAGGAAACCCTATGGTCAAGATTATCGCCTCCTCCGTCCGCAAGGGCAATGTTCTCGATGTGGACGGCAAGCTCTACGTCGTTTTGACGGCGCAGAATTTCCATCCCGGCAAGGGCACACCGGTCACTCAGGTGGACATGCGCCGTATCGTCGATGGTGTGAAGGTCTCCGAGCGCTGGCGCACGACCGAGCAGGTCGAGCGCGCTTTCGTGGAAGACGTGAACTTCCAGTACCTTTATGAGGATGGCGAAGGCTTCCACTTCATGAACCCGGAAAGCTACGATCAGGTTGTCGTCAGCGAAGAGACAATGGGTGACCAGAAGGCCTACCTGCAGGAAGGCATGACCTGCATCCTATCCATGCATGAAGGTGTTGCGCTGGCTCTTCAGCTTCCTCGCCACGTAACGTTGGAAATCGTCGAGACTGAGCCGGTCGTCAAGGGTCAGACCGCTTCGTCTTCCTACAAGCCAGCCATTCTTTCCAACGGTCTCCGGACCCTGGTGCCGCCTCATATCGACGCTGGCACGCGAGTCGTCATCGCGACCGAAGACAACTCCTACGTCGAGCGCGCCAAGGATTGATCCGGATCCGGTCCAACCTTTCCGACAAAGCGGGCCTCGGCCCGCTTTTTTGTAATCAAAGTAAACCTCCACCTACGGTGGAGGACTGGACGAGTTCTACATCGTAGTGGAGAGACCTCCG
>NZ_JALJQZ010000037.1 GCF_022968395.1 Affinirhizobium lemnae | reverse complement strand
GGCGTCGTCGCTGTTGGAAAGCCTGTGATGGTGAGGACGCGCAGATGTGCCGAACCCAGGCGCGGCTCCAGCCCGCCGGTCAGCGGCTGATCGGCGAGTAGCGCGTCGAGATAGATCGGCGTCTCGGGAACGCGGACACGGTGGCGATGTGTGGAAACGCAGCCATGCAGGTAGGTCAGCGTTTCACCGTCATCGAGCCAGCGGCACTCGGGCATGAAGGCTTCGATCAGGCGCAGCAGCCGATCAGTGCGGTCGGCGAAGCCGCTCATCACCTCGGTCGGGTCGATGCCCGCCTTCTCGCGCCCCTCGTAGAGCCAGGTCTCGGCGCGGGCTGCATCCTCGGCCGGCGGCAGGTATGTAAAGGTCAGGAAGTAGCTGGACTCGAAATGTGCGCCCGCTTCCTCGAAATCGGCTTTCCGCTCGGCATCGACCAGCGCCGACGCGGAATCTGGGAACAGGCTGTTCGGATAGGTCGCGGCGGCATGGCGCTGCGCTTCCACGAAAATCGCCCAGCCGGAGCCGAGGCGACGAAAGGCGTTGTTCAAGCGCCCTGCGACGGCAACCAGTTCGGCGGGCACGGCGCTGTCGAGATCAGGCCCGCGAAACCGCGCCGTGCGCTGGAAGCTACCGTCCTTGTTCAGCACGATGCCGGCGCCCACCAGTGCCACCCAGGGCAGGAAGTCGGCGAGCCGAGCGTTCTTGTTGCGATATTCGGCGAGGTTCATCATGGCCGCGCTCCCCGTCAGACCGTGAGGTGCGCGGGGATGCGCAGATGGCGGCGGCCGACCTCGACGAAGAGCGGGTCGCGCTTGGCCGCCCACACCGCCGCGACATGGCCGATCGCCCAGATGAGGATGCCGACCAGCCAGAGCCGCAGGCCCAGGCCCACCGCACCAGCGAGCGTTCCGTTCAGGATCGCGATGGCGCGCGGTGCGCCGCCGAGCAGGATCGGTTCGCTGAGCGCCCGGTGCAGCGGGACGGTATAGCCCGGCACCTCTCCGCCCTGATCGACGACGCCCGCCATCAGACCAGCGCTCCGCCGCCGAAGGAGAAGAACGACAGGAAGAACGAGCTGGCGGCAAAGGCGATCGACAGGCCGAACACGATCTGGATCAGGCGGCGGAAACCGCCCGAGGTATCGCCGAAGGCCAGCGTCAGGCCGGTCGTGATAATGATGATGACGGCGATGATCTTGGCGACCGGGCCTTCGATCGACTGGAGGATTTGTTGAAGCGGCTGTTCCCACGGCATGGACGAACCGGAGGCATAAGCAGGTGCCGCCATGACCACGGAGAGCGTAGCGGCCGATACGGTCATGGCGAGACGCTGGCGCGCGTGGGTGAAGCGCGAGAGAGGCAGGCGTTGGATCACAGGGAGTCTCCTTCAAGGCTGGGGCTGAGGGCGCGGGTGGAGGAAGCCGCATCGCCGTCGCCCTCCGTGACGGCGGGCGCGACGCGGTAATCGCCGTCGGGGCCGAGGCCCTCGACGCGGGCGAGTTCGGACAGGCGACGCGCCGAGCCGCGGCCCGACAGCACGGCGACGAGATCAATCGTTTCGGCGATCAGCGCGCGTGGGACGGTGACGACAGCTTCCTGAATGAGCTGTTCCATGCGGCGCAGCACACCGATGGCGCTGCCAGCGTGGATCGTGCCGACGCCGCCGGGATGGCCGGTGCCCCATGCCTTGAGCAGGTCGAGGGCTTCCGCGCCGCGCACCTCGCCGATTGGGATGCGGTCAGGGCGCAGGCGCAGCGAAGAGCGGACGAGATCGGAGAGCGAGGCGACACCATCCTTGGTGCGCATGGCGACGAGGTTGGGTGCGGCGCATTGCAGCTCGCGCGTATCCTCGATGATGACGACGCGATCGGCGGTCTTCGCCACCTCGGCGAGCAGCGCATTGGTCAGCGTCGTCTTGCCGGTGGACGTGCCGCCGGCGACGAGGATGTTGGCGCGCGATGCGACGCCCTCGCGCAGCGCGTCGGCCTGTGCCGCCGACATGATGCCGGTGGCGACATAATCGTCGAGCGTGAACACGGCGACGGCGGGTTTGCGGATGGCGAAGGCAGGCGCGGCGACCACCGGCGGCAACAAGCCCTCGAACCGTTCGCCGGTCTCGGGCAGTTCGGCCGAGACGCGCGGCGCGCCCGCATGGACCTCGGCGCCGACATGGTGTGCAACGAGGCGGACGATGCGCTCGCCATCGGCGGGCGACAGATGCTCTCCGGTGTCGGACAGTCCTTCGGAGAGACGGTCGATCCAGATGCGACCGTCCGGGTTCAGCATCACTTCGACGACGGAGGCGTCTTCCAGAAACCGCGCAATCGCCGACCCCAGCGCCGTGCGCAGCATCCGCGCGCCGCGCGCTAAGCCTTCCGAATTGTGATGCGAAACCGCCATTCGATCCCCGATCTCGCCGGGGACACATCAGACGGTCCCCGGACGGGGATGATTAAAAGAGCCGGAAATCAGGCCGGTTCAACAACTATCGAATGGCGTGCGGGGATCGGCGAGAAAAGGCGGCAATCGGCGGAGTACGCTAAACTCGCCATCCTAAGCGCGATCACGAGAGAACTTCCGCTTCGAGCATCAATGATGTAATTCTGAAGCAATCGTAAAATATAATCGACATACTTTCCTCAAGGGGGCGGACGATGGCTATCGAACTGATCGTACATCCAGGCGTCGACAGCGCCTTTCTGGCGTGGCGCGCTCCGTTCATCGACGCGTGCCGGGGCTTCGCGTTACGACGCAAGGTCAAGCGTGCGGCCGGCAGCGCTCCCAGTCCCAATGCGACCGGCAGTGCCGATGCCAATGGATTCGTCGAGGAGATCGTGGCGAGTTGGGTCGGCTTCGCGGACGGCCCTGATGTCGAGGAAGGGACGCGCAGGCCGACAACGGAATGGCCGATACAAAAATATCTCTGGTCGGATTTCGCGGTCAGCCCAGGTGACGAGGTCGCCTATCGCGTCGTCCCGATGATCGGCCCCGAAGCGGCTATGCAGGAAGCAGTCGATCAGGCTTCAGCCTGGAGCGCGCCGGTCGCGATCGGCGCGGAAACCGAAGGGCGGGCGAGCTGCTACTTCAATCGCGGCATCGTCGCCAGCCAATGGCTGGCGCGGCTCCTGCCCGACGCAAGCCCCTCGACGAAGCTGCGGGAGGAAATCGCCGATCCGCAAAGCCGCATCCGCGCGTTTCTCGGCGGCCCCGTCCGCGACAAGCTGCTTTCGTTGCTGACCGATGCCGCCGCCACCAAGGCGCATGTCTATGCCGCCTTGTTCGAGCTAGACGATCCCGAGCTGATCCCGCTCCTCAAGGCTCTTAAGAAGCGCGCCCACATCGTGCTGGGCAATGGTGCCGTGAAGAAGAAGGGCGAGGACGAGAATGACGACGCGCGCGCTGCCCTGAACGGCTGCGACGTGCGCGATCGGATGACTGCACCGCGCGCGCTGGCGCACAACAAATTTCTGGTGATCTGCGACGCCGACAAGACACCGCAGGCCGTCTGGACCGGCAGCACCAACTGGACGAAGACGGGGCTCTGTACGCAGGCCAACAATGCAGTGCTGATTGCCAACGCTGCGCTGGCGCAATTCTATCTCGACCAGTGGAAGGCATTGGCGGATGCCGGCGACGCGACACCGGACACGCTTTACGTGAGCAACGGCACGCCCCGGAAGAGCACCAAGGCCAAAGGCACGACGCTCTGGTTCACGCCGATGCGTGGTGGTGCTGATCTCGATCAGGCAGGCGCGCTGATCGCGGCAGCCCGGCACGGCATCCTGTTCCTGATGTTCAATCCGGGGCCGCGCGGCACGTTGCTCAACGACATCATCGAACTCGCCTCGCCGGGCAGCCCGAACTTCAAGCCCGATCTCTACATTCAGGGTGTCGTCAACCAGAACCCCGGCACCGACAAGAACCCGGTCGTGCTGTTCAATCGTGGCGACCGCATCGACGCGAATGCCGACGTGCTTCTACCGGCCGCTATTCCTGGTCCTCTCAAATATTGGCACAAAGAACTGGTAAAGCTCCCTGGAACCTTCGCCATGGTCCACAGCAAGGTCGTCGTGATCGACCCCTATGGCGACAAGCCCGTCGTGATGACCGGCTCGCACAATATGGGGCCGAAGGCGAGCGGGGTGAACGACGAGAACCTGCTCATCATCGAAGGCAATGGTGCGCTCGCCAGCCAATATGCCGGCAAGATCATGGAAATCTATGCGCAATACCGCTGGCGGCAGTCGGTTCAGAAGCAGGATGGTAAGCCGCGTTGGTCCGGTTTGGCTGACGATGACACATGGCAGATCGCCGACGCGACCAAAGCCTATGACAAGCGTCGCCTGCGCGAGCTGGATTTCTGGTTCGGGTCGGACGCGGCGGGCTGAGCCTCGTGTTAGTGGCCTATATCGCCGCGATCAGGTTTCGGTTGGCGGCCTGTCGGTGCCTTCCCGGCGGGCGTCGATGTCGCGCGACAGCTCCTTCAGGAACCGATCGCCGGTCGCGAGTTTCCGACCAAGCGTGTTGAGGAATTTTGCGAACCGTTCCCCACCTTTTGCTTTGGCGGATGCGTGGGCCGTCTCGGGGAGCGGAGGCGTGATGGTCATCCAATATTCGACGAACAGCGACAGGGTTTCGCCGAGGATGGCGAGGTCTTCGTCCAGTCCGTCAATCTGGCGGCCGATCCGGTCCATGCGACGCGCAAAGACGGCTTCAAGCCGTTCCGAGGCGTCGGCCGACAGGAAGGAGGCGACGGCGGCTTCGATCACGGCGGATTTGGAGATGTTGCGCCGAAGCGCCAACGCCTCAACCTTCTTCAACAGATCGGGATCGAAATAGACGTTCATGCGGGTCTTGGTCTGCATGGCCGCCATCCTCACAAGTCGATGCCGTCAGCGGGGTCCATCGTCGCCTGCCGGGCGTTCGATGTGACCTGAAGCCGGAGACGACGGGCTTTTGCGGCATCGATGTCGGCATCGTCGTCGAGCACGTCGAACTCGTTGAAGGCCGGATGCTCCAGCGGCGCGATCTCCTCATGCTCGGGCAATTCCGGCTCGCGGCGAATGCCGGCATTGGCTGGATCGGCAACGTCGCTGCTTCCGCTACCTGTTGAGGTTCCCGCTGATGCAGACGGGATCGCCAGCGCCGACCAGTCGTCAGCGGGTGGCGCGGTCGGTGCTTTTGCAGCCGGCTTCGGCGGCGGCAGAATGCGCTCGCGGAATCGGGCGTCCTCATAATAGCGCGCTTTCTTCGCCCGCACCGGCGGCACACCCGCGACCAGAAGCAATTCGTCGGCGGGCGGAAGCTGCATCACCTCGCCGGGGGTCAGCAGCGGACGGGCTGTCTCCTGCCGCGAGACCATGAGATGCCCGAGCCAGGGCGACAGCCGATGGCCGGCATAGTTGGTGGAATCGCGCATCTCGGTCGCGGTGCCGAGTGCATCCGACACACGCTTGGCCGTGCGCTCGTCGTTGGTGGCGAAGGCGACGCGCACATGGCAGTTGTCGAGCACGCTGTTGTTCGCGCCATAAGCCTTCTCGATCTGGTTGAGGCTCTGCGCGATCAGGAACGACTTGATGCCGTAGCCCGCCATGAAGGCCAGCGCGCTCTCGAAGAAGTCCAGCCGCCCAAGCGCAGGAAACTCGTCCAGCATCAGCAACAGACGATGCCGGTTGGCGGAGGTCTTCAGGTCTTCGGTCAGACGCCGCCCGACCTGATTGAGGAGCAACCGAATCAGGGGTTTGGTGCGGTTGATGTCGGAGGGTGGGACGACGAGGTAAAGGCTGACGGGCTTTTCGGCCGCGACCAAATCGGCGATGCGCCAGTCGCAGCGCGTCGTCACCTTCGCCACGACAGGATCGCGGTAGAGGCCAAGGAACGACATGGCGGTGGACAGCACGCCCGAGCGTTCGTTGTCGCTCTTGTTCAGCAACTCGCGGGCTGACGATGCGATGACAGGATGAACACCGGCTTCGCCCAGGTGCGGCGTATTCATCATCGCGCGCAGAGTCGCTTCAACGGGGCGCTTCGGATCGGACAGAAAATTGGCGACGCCGGCAAGCGTCTTGTCGGCTTCCGCATAGAGGACGTGCAGGATCGCGCCGACCAGCAAACTGTGGCTGGTCTTTTCCCAATGGTTGCGCTTGTCGAGTGCGCCTTCGGGATCGACGAGGATGTCGGCGATGTTCTGCACGTCGCGTACTTCCTTGTCGCCGCGCCGCACCTCCAGCAGCGGATTATAGGCCGACGATTCTGGATCGGTCGGATCGAACAGCAACACGCGACCGTGCTTTGACCGGAAACCGGCGGTCAGGCCCCAATTCTCGCCCTTGATGTCGTGGACGATGACCGAACCGGGCCAGGTCAACAGGGTCGGCACGACGAGGCCGACGCCCTTGCCGGATCGGGTCGGGGCGAAACACAGCACATGCTCGGGTCCATCATGACGGAGATAATCGCGGTCGAGCCGGCCGAGCAGCACGCCATCGGGGCCGAGCAGACCGGCAGCACGGATTTCCTCGGTTTCGGCCCATCGCGCCGAGCCATAGGTGGCGACGTTCTTCGCCTCCCGCGCCCGGATTACCGACAGGGTGATGGCGACGACGATCGAGACCATCGCACCCGACACTGCGATGCTGGCGCCTTCAATGAAGATCGAAGGGGCATAGGCGTCGTAGCAATACCACCACCAAAAGAAGAGCGGCGGATAGTAGAAGGGCCAGCCCGCCACCTCGAACCAGGGCGCGCCGAGTTGCGCCTGAAAGCCGAGCCGCCATGCCGTCCACTCCGTCGCACACCAGATCGCGGTGAACACGATCGTCAGAACGAGGGCGACTTGTCCCCACAGGACACGGCTTCCCGACATACAGGCTCCAATCGGCAAAAGAGACGGAGCCGATCAGAGAATAGCCGTTCCGGCGATAAGCAACAGGAAATCCGAAGCGTGCAGGTTTCGGATACTATGGCGAAGAAATAGGACGGTCAGTGCCGCGTTGAATGCGTCTCGGCCGCCGCCTGTTCCAGTATCTTGCGATACCCGGTCTTGGTCATCCATCGGGCGCGATCGAGATGGCTTTGCCAGCATGTGCGGCTGCGCTCAGCTTCCGCGATCGGATCACGATGCAGCACGATCCGGGCGACCTCCGTCCAGTCGGCGCCATCATCGTCGGCGTCGAGCAGACGTAGATAGGTCACGAAATGCGTCTCGTCGTAGATGGTGATCTCCGGCACGGTCGGCGCCAGATCATCGACATCGGGGTCAAGCTCGGGTCGCACCCGCATCGGACGGCCCTCCCTCGGACCTTGTGCCCAAAACAATCCCGAAATGGGATAATCCTGAATCAGGATCAGCGGATTGGCTCCCCCTTTTCAACGGAGAGCCGCCCCGAATGCAGAAATCCTTGCGCACGCCCCGACAAATCCTGCTGCAATCTCTCCTCGTCGAAGCGCGCAAGGCCAAAGGACTGACGCAAGCCGAGCTGGCCGCCGCCCTGGGCAAGCCACAGTCTTTCGTCGCCAAGTATGAGGGCGGCGAGCGGCGCATCGATGTCGTCGAGTTCGTGGACATTACTGCGATCCTCGGTGTTGCTGCCAGCAGCCTGCTCGCGAAGATCGAACCGGCCGTCGCGAAAACGCGATCAAGGGCGCAATGAATACCACAGGTCGGAACGAATCGGAATGATCGTTCCTGGAACGATCATTCCGACGCTGGTTCCTCTCATGTCATGGACCTCAAGGAGGTCATGGCGGTCAACCTGCGTCGAATTCGTCATGATCGGAACATGACGCAAGAAGAGCTGGCGGATCACGCCGGCTTGAGCGCTCGCTATATCGGTGCGATCGAACGCGCCGACGTGTCGGCGAGCGTCACGGTGCTGGGCCAGATTGCTGATGCGCTGAAAGTCGAACCGGGCGAATTGGTGAAGGCGTCAGACCACGCCCGCTGACCGGCTCATCTGTGTGGCAAGATCGAGCAGATTAAGCAGCGCTGGATTGCGGTTATGCGGCGACCACACAGCGCTGAACCGCGCCGATTCGGTCTCATCGGCGATCGGTCGGAAGACGACGCCGGGGAACGGCACATGCGACGTCGCCTCGCTGGTCAGCGTAATACCGTCGCCCGCTGCGACCATTCCCATCAGCGTGTCGCGGGCAACATCGCAACGGTGGATGCGTGGTGAGCGCTCGCGTTCGCTGATCCGTCGCACGACATGCTCGAACACTTGCGGGCCAGTGCCACCATGGCGGACAAGGAAGATCTCATCCGCGAGGTCAACCCAGGTGATGGCTTCCCGTTCCGCTAACGCATGATCCGTAGGCAGAGCCACCACCATCTGCTCACACCACAGCAGGCGGGAATGACAATCGGGTGCGTTCACGGGGCCGACAACGAAGGCCACGTCGAGCCTGCCGTCTCGGACCATCGCTACCGTCTCGGAAGATCGGCCCTCCAGCACAGACTGCTCGATCGCGGGATAGCTGGCGCGATAACGCCGGCGCAGATCGGCAAGGAACCCGGCAACGATGGGAATATGCAATCCGATCGCGAGCTGCCCCTCCATCCCATCGATCATGGCGCCGACTGTGCGCACAGCCTGGTCGAGATGAGCGATCCCGGCAGAGACCTCGGCGACAAACTGACGTCCAGCTTCGGTCAGCCGAACGCCTCGATGGCGCCTTTCAAACAGTAAGATGCCAAGATCCTTTTCAAGGATCTTGATCCGTGTGCTGATGCTGGATTGACCCACTCCGAGTGCGTGCGCAGCATGACGGAAGTTCAGATGTTCAGCAACAGCGAGTGTTTGGATCAAGGATGTCAACGGAACGCGCCCGCCGAGAAGTTGTAGGGTCGAAGGGGGAGCTGCCTTCATTAAGGGCCGCCTACGCATAGTTGATGCGCCCCACCGCGCTCATACAGCGGGTTATTTCAATGGCAGGAAGAGTTCGGCGACCGCTTCCTGTTCTGGCACATCAGGAAAGAAACTAAGGCGCTGGCAATAGATCGGGAAATCCCGGAGTTCCTCTCCGCTGGCCGGCAACCAATGTTTGTAGAGGTAGAGAGCAGCAGGCTCCAGATTTTCAGTATTCCCCAAGACACGTAGTACTGCGCATCGCCCCCCTGGGATCAGGCCGCCCCTAACGCCATCGCTATTTTCAACAATCGGTTGATCCGTCCCGGCGCACAAGTCGAGCCGATATTCGGCTGGCGGGATCGCATGCGGATCGGAGTAAAAGATATTGAAAGTAGGACTGACCTGCGGGGGCAATCCAGCAGCTTTGCGCCATGCAATGAAGTGTTGGATCGTGGCCCCGATCGTCGCCGGATCGCCGCGATGTTCCATGATCGCGACCGTAGTCGGTAAAACGTTGCGGATTGTTATGTCGTCTGGCGTGAAATACTTCTGCAAGAGCTTGCTCCTAGCTTTGTCGAGAGGGTGGAGAGCCCCGCACCATGGCTCCCAGTTCGGAGATTTCCGAAATTCGGAAGGCGATTGATCAAAACGTTGCCGAAAAGCGCGAGCAAATGCGTCTGGTGAATCGTAGCCAGCATCCATCGCAACGTCGGTGACGGAAGCACTTTCCCTAAAGGCGAGACGGTAAGAAGCTCGTTTCATACGCGCGAGTTGCACATAGCGGTGGACAGACAATCCAAAAATCCCGGTAAACTGCCGATGGAAATGGAATTTCGAGAATGCCGCCACATGGCTCAACGCTTCTAAGTCAAGATTTCCGTCAAGGTTGCGGTCAATGTGCTCTAGGACTCGCTGCATTCTAACATGGTAGCGTTGAAGTTCTGAATCCATCCCAATTTCCTCAATCGCAGAATAGGTAGTGTTAGTCATGAGATTGTCGAAATGAGACAATCTTTCCGACATCATCTGCTATAGAGGAGAGAAAAATATCTCTGTTCGTTTGCGGATCAACTACGTGGGGCGGCAATTCATTCATATAAGTAAAATGCCCTGCATTTTCATCTATCCTAAGGTAGACATCTGTTTTTTGTGCAAGGGTATCTTTAAAGAACAGAGCCTGATCTGGAGGCGTGATCGAATCTTTTTCACCTGCCCTGATGTAAATCTGCGAATCTATAGAATTAAGCGCATTTGGATGTCGAAAAAAATCACTTGGTGGTGCAAAAAGGAAAATGAAATCAAATTTCAAGTTTGATTGAGATATTACCGCATCTCCGGAGATGGTCCGCGCCTCGGCTCCTGCCAATGCCAGCAACGTCACAGCACCGATAGAATGCCCTATACCGAACATAGAACGATCCACTTCCGCGTAGTTGTCAGCCGCCAGTTCTAGCCGACGGACGCGCGTATCCAGCTCTTCCTTAGTTGGGATGGATGAGTGCAGCATCGCAAAGTGTGGCGCAATTATCGTGCATCCGTGATCTGCAACCGACTGCAAAAATGGAAGGTGTCGCAATGGATTTCCCCCACGACCGACCGCAAAAAGGCCAACGCGTTTGGGATCATCAGCCCTTAAGATAGTGACCGAAAAAACACCTCCCTGATCCTCTAGCTGAGTATCCATCTTCTTCAACTCCATGCGCTTTATGCGAAATCATCACCCACAGTCAGCTATTGCCGGATCAGGAATAGGGTCTATTCCGATACATGCTGAGCTATAGCGCCTCTCAGACAAGAGTCGCTCGACCGATCTTGCGCTTCTTCGCAGATTGCCGCTTAGTCACGCTCTTCATCCAGCGCATTTGGCTGGCATCAAACTGCTAGCCCGCGTTGCCGTCCCAACTGCCAAGACACTGATCCAGCCTGCACGATGCCGGACACCTCGCGGCCAAGCTGCCGGTCGATGACCGGCCGCCACGGGACAAGAGAGAACTCGTGGGACTTCTCGACGATGGCGAACTTGCCGCTCGATAGCTGCACGGTCCCGGTGAACTTCCCCGTGATGGTCTCGCCATCGGCGGCGGCGCGGAACGGCAGTGATTTCCTGGCGGCCATCTCCTCGCCTATACGGGCAACCTCCCGCTCCTGAAGCGTGGCGATCAGGTTGCGCCGATAGGCGGTGCGGCCATCGGCCTGACGCACGGCGTCACCCCGGTCGATCAGAGCCTCGCGGCGTCGCTCCATCGCCTCGCGCACCTGTTCGCCGAACCCTGACGCGGACAGGTCCGATGCACCCGCGCCGACCAGCCGCCGGTCGAGCCAGGTCGCGCCGTCCGATCCGATCTGACGTTCGAGATCGAATGTCGAGAGGACGCGGATATTGGCGCGGGCGTTACGCGCCGCATCATAGGCGGTAGCGCGCGCCTCGAAGTCGCTGGGGATGCGCCACTGATCTGCGTCGATCCGCTCGGCGATCCCGGCGCGGCGCAACGCCTCTAGCCGGCGGACATGGGCATCGACGAAGCCCTCATAGTCGCCGTTCGGCACGCGCCCCTCGAACCGGGCCTGCTCCAGATGACGGCTCGGCCGATAAATGCCGTCCTCGGCCATGCCGGCGATGGCGCGATCGGAGGGACGGCCCGTGCTATCCGCCGGCCCGATCTCGACGACGCTGCCGATGCGGGCATCCTCGACGCGCACCGCATCGAAGCCGGAGACATGATGCGTCCGACCATCGATGCCATCGACCACCAGCGTCAGGTTCTCGCCCAGTTCGTCGGTGAGATGCTTGTCGATGACGCGGCCGATGATCGGCGTCGCGGGCGCGGTGCCGTGAATCTGGAAACTCATCGGATCGCGTTCTGCGCCCTCGGCCCGGAGCGCCTTCTGCATGGTGCGGATGATGTCGCCGCGCTCGCCCATCTCGCGCAGGGTCGGCTCCAGCCGCGCGCTCAACTCCCAGACGTTCGGGGCGTGTTCGGTGGCGAGGCCCATATCGCCGAGCTTGCCGAGACGGCGCAGCCGCATCGTGCGGTCGGACTGGCCGGAGAGATCGCCAGGTTCGGGACGCAGGTCGAGGAAGCGGCCGTCGGCCTGTTCGATCATCGCCCGGTCGATCCGGGTGAGCCGGTCCTGATTGATCTCGGCCATCAACTTGCGCCGCTGTTCGATCTCCGTGACCGGGCCGAGTTCCAGCGTCGCCAGTTCACTTGCCCGCTCGCGGATGCCATTGGCGAGATAGTCGCCGTTGATGACGAGATCCTGGCCGAGATCGTCGCGACCGTTGACGATGATATGGACATGGGGATGGCCGGTGTTGTGGTGATTGACCGCGACCCAATCGAGTTTGGTCCCAAGGTCGGCCTCGACCTGCGCCATCAACTCGCGGGTATAGCCGGTGAGGTCAGCGAGGTCGCCAGCGTCCTCGGGCGAGACGATGAAGCGGAACTGGTGGCGATCGTCCTGGCCGCGATCGAGAAAGGCGTCTCCGTCAGTGCGGTCCTCGGTGGCGGAATAGAGCTGGCCGCGTTCGCCCTCGCGGGATGTGCCGTCGCGCTGGATGTAGCGCAGATGGGCGGCGGCCTTGCCGCTCTTGCCCGCGCCCCGGACAGACCGGGATTTGACGATGACGCGGCGGCTGCCGGGCTGGCGATGGCTCCAGCCATTCGACAGGTTGCGGGCGCGCACGAAGGCCGCGCCGCGCCCACGCTGCACGCCACGGCCGGAGGCGATCGTGCCTTTGCCCTTTGCCGCGCGCCCAGGGCCGCCGCCTTTCGCCGACCGGCTTCGACCGGACGCGGCCTGCTGCTGGCGGGTGATCTTGCGCACGGTGCTGAGGAAGCTCTTGGCCTGGCCCGCCTTCAGCGCGTCGGAACGCACGCGGCCGGGCCTCGGCTGGAAGCGGTTGTCGTCGTCGCCGCTCATCGCCGATCCGCCCGAAACCACCGATGTGGGCGCACAGTGCCGCGAGAAACGCGGCAGATACTGGCTTTGCCGCGCCTCGCGGCACCATGGCGGCCCGGAGCTGGTGCCGCCCCGAACAGTGTGCAGACAAGGGCTTGGCCCCCGAACCGGACCCATGGGGTGCCGGTTCGTTTAATCTTGCCCTCCCGCCTTCCTGTCTGTTCTGCCCCTCCTGCCCAGGGATGAGACTGTTGCCAGCCCCATCCACTGCACACTGCCAAAGCCCACGGTCGGGAAAGGATCGCGATGCTCATGGTTGTCGTCCCGTATCCGCCCGTGCGACGAACAAGCCGCCCGATTGCGGCACGATGGCGGAGACATCGCGCATGGCGGGCGTCGATGCAGCGTCATTCGGGCGACGCTCAGCCTGCACGGGATCGGCGGCGGGACGGCGATCCGGCTGTGCGATGAACAGCGGCGCGTGGGTCCAGGCGAACGGATCGGCCGCAGCGACCGTGACGGCGCGAGGCACATCGCCGCCGTCGAGATTGGGAACGACGGTGGCGACATAGGCGCGGGTCTCGGCCGGAAGCGGACGGCCCTTGAGCGATGCTTCATAGCGACCGGGACCGGCGTTGTAGGCCGCGATCCAGCCGGGCGAACCATAGCGGTCGAACAGTTCGCGGATATAGGCCGCCCCGGCGATGATGTTGTCCCGTGGGTCATACGGATCGGAGCTGAGACGATGACGGATGCGCAGATCGGCCCAGGTGTCGGGCATCACCTGCATCAGTCCGATCGCGCCCTTGGGGGAGACAGCACGCGGATCGCCAGCACTTTCGGCGCGCAGAACCGCCCTGATCCATGCGGCCGGATTCTCGAACCGCTGCGCCGCCTCGGCGATCAAGCCGGCATAATGATCGCGTGGCGACGGCTGCGTTATGGGCACGGTCTGCGCCAGTGCGATTGGCGGTGTCATCCCGCTCGACAGCAGGCCCGCGATCAGAATGATCGCCCATCGGGCATGATGGCCTTCTCCGCTACGACGCCAGCCTGCCAGCGTGCTCGCTGCGGTCAAGGATACGCGCGAAGCGCCGATCTTCGATCGTCCTTGACCTTCGCTGCGCGCGCCGGCCGACCTGCGTTCGAGCGGGACGAAGGAATGAGACGGCTTTTCCGCGAACAAAGGAATGACCTTGATGAACGGGATCGCGCGGGCGGACAGTCTGACGGATCGCATGATGTCAGTCCTTTCCGTCGCGCTTGACCGGCCGGGACCAGTGCAGCGACCAGGCGTTGCCGGCCTCGTCGTCGCGAAACAGATTGGCGCGGATCGGCTGCGGCAAGGCGGGATCGTCGATCAGCAGCGCGACATATTCGCCTGCACGTTCGCCGGTGCGTTTCCAGCCCGCACCGACCTCCTGGCAGTTCTCGTCGCTGCCGTCATCGCGCACATGGATGCGATAGTCGGGCGCATTCTCGGCGTCGGACGGCACGGCCGGAACGAGTGCGATGTCGCGGAAGAGCGTGAAGGTTTCGATGCGCCCGGCGAAGCCGGATGGGTCGCGGGTGAACTGGCCGATCTGTGGCATGATGGTTTCCTTGGCGGCGAGTTTGGGAAACCCCTCGGCGAGCACCGCTCCCGCCGACGGGAAGCGGTCAGCGCGTGGCGGCGCGCCAGACGAAACGGCCGTCGCCGACCTCGTCGGTGTAGAGTGGCGTCGCCTTGCCGATGATGGTGCGCGCCGAGATCGGGCCGAAGTAGCGGCCGTCCAGGCTGTCCGGCACATCCGGGTTCATCAGGAAGATGTCGCCGTCCGCAATGCGGCGGCAGCCCTGCCAGACTGGCAGCGGACGGCCGCGCTTGTCGCGGTCGAGCGCATCGCCGAACGGCACGGCATCGACGGTGACGGCGTTGCCGGTGCGGCAAACCTGCTGGCCGGGAAGTGCTGCGACACGCTTCATCAGCGGCACATCACGACCGATATAGCCGCGCTCGACCATCCAGTCGGCGAGCGGCTTGTCCGGCATCACGGCGACCAGATCGCCGACGGCGAGATGGCGCGGTGGATCAAGGGCGTAGAGGCCGATCGGCACGCTGGCCGAAGCGTTCCAGACGAGGCGCAGCGGCGTCGGAACGAAGGAGGCGATGGCGACGCCCATCGTCGCGAAATACGTCACCATGACATAGCCGAAGCGGGTCATTGTTCGATCTCCCGGCGCTTGAGCCACGCCTGATGGCGTTCCGGCGTGTAGGCGCGCGGTTCGTGGCCAGTGCCAATCCGGTTGCTGACATGCCGCCAATGGTCGGGCGAAACCTCGTTCGGTTCGATGTTGGCGGCTTCTATCGCGTCGATATGCCGGAGCGCCTGTTCGACCTTCGGCCAACCATCGACCGTCAGCAGGATGTCGCCGCCGGGACGGACGCAGCGCAAGGTCTGATATGGCTCGCCGGGATCGACCGCGCGCACGATGTCGATCCGTGAACTGACGGTGCCGAAGTCGTTCGCCGCCCATCGGACGAAAGCGAAGACGCTGCCGGGCCGATACGAAAGCACGCGGCGGCGGCGATCGAGGATCGTTTCGCGCACATGCCGCCCGAACCTGATCCAGTTCTCGACGCGCTTTTCGATATGCGTCAGTTCGACATGGGTGAGATTATCGGACGCCTGCACGATCGGCACAGGGCCGCCGCGCAAGCGGAGGGCCGCGTTGCCGGTCATCATGGGTCTCCGTTGGTGGTGGAAAATTCGCGCGCGAGCAGATCGCGCAGCATGTCGGCGACGGTGATGCCGCGCCGGAACGCGGCGATCTTGATCCGGCCGCGCAGCTCGGGCGTCACGTCAATGGTGAGCCGCGCGGTGAAACCGGCGGCATCGCTATCTCGCGGCGGGGTATCTGCGGCTTTGATCCAGTGTTCGGGATCGGCCGGACGGGCGGCGAAGCCGCGACGGGTCGGACGCTCGCTCATCGCGTCCTCCCGATATGCAGGCGGTCGATCTCGTCCGCCAGCGCCGCGATCTCGCGGGCTGCGGGGGTGTCGTCGTCCAATTCGGAGACCAGCCGCCCCGACTGGGCAGCAACCGCGAAGGCGATCCGCTGGCCGATGGTGGCGGTCAGCACCGGCGGATCATGGTCGGTCAGTGTCTCGGCCGTCTCTCGGGCGAGCACGGTGCGTGTGCCACATCGGTTGAGCACAAAGCGGGCGACGAGGTCCGGCCGATAGATGCGCGCCTCGGTGAGGAGCGCCAGCATTTCCGCCGAGGCCCAGCCGTCGAGCGGCGATGGCTGCACGGGGATCAGCACCAGGTCGGCGGCGAGCAGCGCCGAGCGCATCAGCGCGGCGACACGCGGCGGGCCGTCGATGACGATCATGTCGGCATCGCGCGCCAGCTCCGGCGCTTCCCGGTGCAGCGTGTCGCGGGCCAGGCCGACGACGCCGAACAGGCGGCCCAGGCCCTCACTCGCCCGCTGCTGGGACCAGTCGAGCGCGGAGCCTTGCGGGTCGGCGTCGATCAGGATGACGCGCAACCCCCGGCTAGCCCACTCGCCAGCAAGGTTCAGCGCCAGGGTCGTCTTGCCGACGCCGCCCTTCTGATTGAGGAGCGCGACGATCATGACGACCGCCTGCCGGTGGCACCGGCACCATGCCTCGCGTGCGTGCGCGTCAAAGAAGAAGAGTTAGATTCTTTGTTAGACTCTAAGTTAGCAGTCGGATTCCGCTTTTCGGACCAGAGACTTAACTGCGGTTCGTGCGCCCGAAATCCCGATAGTGCTGCGCCCGAAGTCCCGATACCGTTTGCGCCCGAAGTCACGAGCGTTTCCACAGCGTCGTCCACAGGCACTGTGGACAAGCCGAAGGGGCGGATTTGCAGCATTTCGCGCCGGCCTTCGCGCCAGATGTCGAGGCGGTAGCCGGGCAATGGCTGGCGGGCGGCGATGCGGCGCAGGTCCAGCGCGAAATCTGAGACGCGCGCGAGGCTCCCCGACTTTTCGTGAAGATGGGCGACCTCGAACAGCCAGCCATGTTGCTGATGGCCGGCGTGTTTGCGGGCGACGCGGTAGAGCCAGCGTTCGATGCCGCCGGTCAGCCGGAAATAGAGCGGGTCGATGGTCAGGACCAACGAGCGGTCGATGACGCCGCGATAGAACCAGTCGGGCAGGACGAACTCCATGCCCTCGACGCGGCCGTCGCGGGTGGTCAATTCCTCCCATTCGTTGATCCAGGAGAATTGATGCCGCCGCCAATGCTCGCCATGACGGATGGTGGTGCGGATCACGGTCGATTGCAGGCGGGCGAGCGCGCCCTTCAGAAGGCGGTATTCGCGCGCGCCGGTCGCGCGGCCGACGGCCTGCAAGAGCTGATAGGGCGTAAAGCGCAGGAAGCGCGAGGTGCGCAGGCCGTGGTTCTCGGCCTCGACGATCTGGCTGGCGGCCCAGATCAGCACATCGGCATCCCAGATCGTCGCCATGCCGTGTTCGGGCAATGCGTGGACTTCGACGCGCTGGCCACCGGCCTCGTAGAGGATTGGCGCGATGCGCCTGGCTTTCGCGAGCGAGAAGAACGGGCGTTCCATGAGGTCTCGCTGGTCGCGCGGGCTGGCATCGCCGGTGGCGATCACGAAGGGATCGAGCCGCTGGCGTTCGCTGCCCCGTGTGAGACGTTGGCTGTCGTGATGATCGGCGCCCGGCATTCAGCGGGACGCCTTTTCGGCCGGCGTCAGCGGACGGGCCGGGAAAACGCGGGTGGCGGTCTGCTCCGACGCGGACTTGCGGATACCGGCATCGGTCCAGGATTGGAGGTCGTCGATGGAATAGACGATCCGGCCGCCGATCTTGCGGTAGAACGGGCCGGTGCCATAGGTGCGATGCTTTTCCAGCGTGCGGATGGAAATGCCGAGGAAGCGCGCCGCATCGGGCGTGCGCAGGTATCGGGGCGGCAGCCCCGTTTTGGGATCAAGCATGATCGGATCTCCGGTCGGGTTCGAGCGGGCTACCGGCAATGGCAGCGGGCTATGGCGAACCCTGGCGAAGAAACGGCGGCTTGCAGCGTGCCGGAATCAGGGGGGTGCGATTCCGGCACCCCGCATGGCACAGTAACGATCAAGCGCTGTTGCCATCAGCGGCGGCGCGGCAGGCGAAGGGGATGATGCAAAAGGTCGCGATAGCCGCCACGCATGTAGTGGTTGCCATCGGCGACCAGACGCCGGGTCAGGTTCTTGCGCGGATCGCTCTCCCAATCCGCCTTGCTGCCGTGGAAACCGAAAAGCGTTTCGGCAATTTGCCGATAGCTCGCCCCATCACTCCGGCCATCGAGTGCGCGCAGGATCAGGACATGACGGTTACGGGTTTGTGGCGGCAGGACGTGGGCATATTCGCCCGGCGGCCGTCCGACCAAGGCACGCCAGAAGCGTAGGATTGCCAAGGCACGCAACTCAGTGAAGGCATCGAGCGGCAACAGTACGACATAGGAGGTTGCAACAGAGATGTTGGAATCAGCGATCCAGAACTGATGGACGGCATCTCCGACCTGCCAGCGGCTATGCCGTTCATCATCGGCGGTGGCGCGGACGGTGATATGGGGCAAGCGGGCGAGATCAATGGGTATGGCAACCGTATCTTCGGAAGCAGCCATCACCGGCCTTAACTCGAAGGCTTCAGGCAGCAGTGCAGGTAGCCAGAACACCTCGGCAGAACCGGCTGCGAGATTGGGGTCGGCCGGGAAATCGCAACCCCCAGCGTTCGGAGAACGCGCTGAGGGTTTCCGGCTCATCTGGTGGACAAGCGCTCACCCGATGAAAATCGCCGCGATAATCTTCGTCGCGGCGGAGATATTCCCAGGCAAAGCCGGCGGCAGATAAACCATTGGTATCCGCATAGGCGGCCGGCGAGCGCCAATCAGAACTCGGCATGGCGTCACCCTCGATCACATCGCGTATCAAGCGATATAGAGAAACGAGGATGCTCAACTCAGGGTAATATTTGGAGACGGTGTTTGCAGATATGTTGATCGCGTAGCACGATCAATATTGGTTAATACTTCCTATCATTTTCGACAGTCTTTGGCGAGCCGGGCCGTGCCCGGCGAGCCGCATTATGTCCGCGCAGACGGAAACCAGCCGATCCGCACAAGCGGATCGGCGCAAATTCTGGTTCACGCAGATGTGGGCAAGCGTAAAGCCGTGAAACCGGGTTTCCGGCTCCACGGCTTGGCGGAAAGTCAGGCGGCTTTGATTCGCTGCATTCCCTCGGCCAGTGTCCATAGCGCGCGGTTCAGTCCGACATTCTGGTCGATGCCGTTGATGGTGCGGGTCTGGCTGCGGCGGACGCGGCCATCAGCGGTCTGGCGGCGTCCGGTAAGACCGCCCCGGATGAGGTTTTCCTGAATGACGTTGAAGGTCTGCCACAGACTTTGCCCGACATCCTCGCGGCGGCGCGGCTGGATGATCTGGTCCGGGCGGATGGGACTTTCCTCCTCGCCATAACGGGCGACAAGACTGGCTTCGGCCAAGACTGTCTGCTCGGCCTGCGAAAGCCGGGTTTCCTTCATCGTCTCGGTGGCGTCGATCAGGCGCGGGAAGTCTTCCGCGACCGTGTAGACACCTTCGATAATCTGATCCTGAATGCGTCCCGTGTGAGGGACGCGGACTTCCTCGAACCGCTCGCCAGCAATCATCGAATTGGTGCAGACGAAACGAAGCACGCCCGCAAACATCTGGTAGCTGGACGTTCCGTCATGCGAATTGACGATGATGACTTCCGCTGCCTCGGGCTTGCCGATGCCGTCATCCCGGCGCAGGCGCAGCATATGCTTGGCGTGCCCGATGCGGTCACCATCGCGCGGCACCGCCTGCACGGCGAAGAACGGAAACCATCCTTCCCGACGCAAGCCTTCCACGATATCGATGGTGGGGACATAGACGTAACGCTCCGACCGGCTGTCATGCGCTTCACGGGCGAACACAGACGGGACGTGGCGAAACAGGGCTTCGTTGTCGAGGGCTTCGCGCCCGCTGATCTGGTGCGCGTTGCGGCCGAACCGGGTGGCGAGGTGATGATAGGTCATGGTCTTGATCCTCTTGGGCTTGGGTTTCCGCGCAGCGGGAAGCGCCGCGCTGAAACCCTGCCCGTCGGCGAGACCGGGGGGTGCAAGGTGCAAGGGCGACCGGGATGGAGGGGGATCACCCGGCCTGCACGGAACGGTGGAACGACGTGGAGGAAGGTCGGGGAAACCGTCCCGGCCGAGCGTCAGCGATCCCTTGCGCCGCGCCAGGGGGCAGCGCCCCCAAGCAACTGCCCGGCATGAGCGCCAGCGGGCGCCGGGCACGAAGACCGGATCAGGTTGTGCAAAGCCAGCTTTCCTGCAAATCGCCCATCCTGATTGCCGTATTCCCTGAAAAGCGGAAGATAAGCATGACGAAGCCCCGCTGCGCGAGCGGGGCTTCGGAAGGTGGCCCGGCCTCAGTCGCCGTTGCGGCGGGACCAGATGAGGTTGTGAACCTCGCCACCCTCGTCCTCGACCAGGCTGGCGTAGATCGGGGCCGGGAAGCTCGGATCGTCCAGCTTGACCGAGAGATATTCGCGGCCGGTTTCGCGGGCGGTCTTCTTCCAGGCAGCGCCGAACTCCGTGGCGCTGGTGACGATCCGATAGTCGGGGCCACGCTCGCTGTCGCCGTCGGTGGGGACGAACTTGGCCTTGACGTTAAGGGTCAGGGTTTTGACCGTGCCGGTGAACTCGCCGTTCGCGGTCTTGGTAAAGGTGCCGATGGTCGCCATTGTCGTTACTCCGTTGCTCGGGCCGCGCCTATCGCGACCTCGATGGCGGTCGTGCGACCGGGGACGATCAGCCCGCACCCAAAGGGCCGGAATGCAATGGAGGGCGGCCGGCGACGGCCTTTTTTGCTTCGAGATGCAAAGCGCGCTCGCGCGCGGCGGAAAAAAGCTGACGGCGGTCGTTGCGGGAGGATGATCGAGGCGCAGCCGGTCTCCGGTCAGTCCAAAGCCCTTCGAGGACGCCGTAAGCGCGCTCTGCAGAACGGTAGAGATGTGACAACGCGATTGGGCACCTATCACATCACGAGATTGACGGACGGCATCACCGGCATGGTTGTCCTGGGCCGAAGCGATTGGCCGGACCCGATCATACGGAGAGAACTGCGCTCCCGCTCATGGTTGCCAGCGCCATAGATCGAAGCGCCTGCGTGGAGCAGCCTGCTCCGTCCGCATTCTCGGCTTTAGTCATGCTGGTGAATCGCCGCTCCCGCCACAATCCCCACCGGGATGACGGACGGGCGACGCGGTTTGCTCAATCGGATTTCGCAACGTCGGTGATTGAGGCGAGTGACCTTCGTGCCCCCGCCAATGCGGGGCTTCATGCGTCGCTACCGCACCCTTACGTTAGCGATCGAAGCCGAATGGCGGAAACGCGCCTGGGCGTGGTTCCGGCGCAGCCAAGAGCGCGGCCTGAAGGGCAACGCCAGATTGCCCCTCGCCTCGACTCGCTTTGTGCAACATAAATTGTTCGCATAAACTGCTTCAGGCCATCATAGGGGCAAGGGGGAATAACCGGATGATACTGCCAAGTCCGACACACTCGAACTACACCAATCTTCTGACGGACATTGAGCGTGGTCAGGTCAAGATTCCTCAGTTCCAGCGCGACTTCGTATGGACGATGCAGAAATCTGCCGCACTGCTCGACAGTATTCTCAAGGGTTATCCGGTCGGTACGTTCATCTTTTGGTCGACGAAGGACCGGCTGCGCAGCGTCCGCGATCTCGGCAACACGCCTCTGCCGGAGCCAAAGGACGGGGAAACCGTTTCGTTCGTGCTCGATGGCCAACAGCGCCTTACCAGCCTGTATGCTTCGCTACGTGGGATAAAAGTCGAACGCAACTCGGGCAAGACCGATGATTTTGCGGATATGTTCATCACACTGGACACCGGAGAAGATGATCAGATCGTCGTGACCGAAGTCGGCGATCTGGTGGAGGGGACATGGATCAGGCTGCGAGACCTCATCCACGGGAGTTTCCAGCAACTCGCTGCTTATCCTGCTTGCTATCATGAGCGGCTGTCGGAATACCGCCGCCGGATCGAGTCCTATGATTTCTCGATCATCCTCGTGAAGGACGTGCCGATCGATGTCGCCACCGAAATCTTCACGCGCATCAATGTGGGCGGAAAGCCGCTTAGCGTGTTCGAGATCATGGTCGCGAAGACCTATGACGAGTCGCGTGAGTTCGATCTGGCCGAGAAGTTCGAGGAGCTGGTCGCTAGGCTCGAACCGCTCGATTACGAGACTGTTTCGGATGCAACGCTGCTGCAACTGGTCTCGTTGATCCTGACCAAAGACTGCAAGAAGCAGACGATCCTAAAGCTGGGCAAAGTCGCCTTCATCGATACTTGGCCGCGTGCCGTGGATGCGTTCGAACGTGCCGTGGAATTCTTCCGCAACAGCTACCGCATCCCGGTGTCGCAACTGCTGCCGTACAACACGCTGTTGGTGCCGTTCGCCTATTTCTTTTACCACCACCCGGATAAGCCGTCCGCCGATCAGCGCCCGTTGCTGGAAGATTTCTTCTGGCGCTGTTCGCTGGGCGGCCGCTATTCATCGGCTGTCGAAAGCAAGCTCGCGCAAGACGTTCGACGCATCGACCGCATCCTGGATAACAAGTCACCTGACTATGATTGGGCGGTGGACATCTCGCCGGATTTCTTGCTCGACAACGGCTGGTTCAACGCCGGACGAAGCTCAATCAAGGCGATCCTATGCCTTTACGCCTTCCATCAGCCAAAATCGTTCAGCGACAATTCCATCGTCAGTATCCGCAATTACTGGCTGAAACAGGCAAACAGCAAGAATTACCATCACTTTTTCCCGCGCGCCTACCTCGGCAAGAAGAATGTCGAGGAATGGCGGATCAACAATATCCTCAACATCACCATCGTCGATGACTATTTGAACAAGCGGGAAATCCGCGCCAAGCCGCCAGCGACCTACATGAAGACGTTTAAAAAATCGAACAAAGTACTAGCGACGACGATGGCGTCGCACCTGATCGGCGATCTGGACGGGTTCGGAGTATGGGAAAACGATTACGACACGTTCCTAGCCGAGCGCGCGAGGCTGGTCAGTGAGGAATTGAGCAAGCGGATTATCAGCCGACAGATCGACACGGACGGTCAGGCCGCCCGCGATGATGATTATGAAGAGGAAGCGGTCTCATTCGAATGAGGCTGCGTCTTGCCAATTCTTGCAAGTCGCAGATGCGCTCCGTTTGCAGGTCTTTACAATACGGATCAAACTGACGTGCTGGCAGTTGAACCAGCCAGTCGCATCAGTGCCGACATGCCGGTGATACCGCCCCCGATCAGGCAGAAGAGCACGCGCCAGATTTCGGACGGTACGGCCTCGCGGGTGATGCCATGGACCAGCGCGAAGCCCGCGACGGCGGCGGGCACGGCGAAGACGAGCGCCACGGCAAGGCGCAGGATCGGCGGGCGCACCACCATGAATAGGACGATCAGCAGGCCATAGGCGGCAGCGCCCGCCACCAGCCCGACCAGTCCTGCACCGATCAGGCCGGAGCCGGAGGCGTAGGCCCATTTGGCGACCTCGACGCCGAGCATGAAGGGCAGCGCATAGACGGCGAGCGTATAGGCCAGGACACAAAGACCGGCGACGAGCGCGACGGCCATGAGCATAAGCACGATCATCGAACGATCCTCCTGAATCCGATGACCGCGAAGGGCATCGGATCGGTCGCGCGGGATCGATCCCCGCGCGACCGCGATTTTTGGGGTGGGCGGAAAGGAAGGCAGGGACCGCTCATACGATCCCGGCCCCGCCTCACTCGGCGGCTTGCAGGTAGGCGTCGGCTTCCGGCTCGGCGTCCAGCCCTGCGGGCCGTGCGGTGCGCAGCAGCGACGGCAACCAGCCCGTTCCGGCCAGAAGCTGTTCGGCTGCCTGCGCCATCTCCGGCTTCTTCAAGCCCTCGATCCGTCCAGCGGCTTCGTCGCTGACACCTTCCCGGACGGCGGCGAGGATATGCGCCTTAGTCACGCGACCGAGATAGGTCTGGGTCGTCGGGGTCCAGTGCGCCGTCATGTCCAGCGCCACCGCGCTCGCCAGCTTTCCCGCCGTCGCGCGGGCGTTCGGCTTCTGCTCCCACTGTATCCGCACCGCATTGACGGTCAGCGATGCACAATGGGCGAGCAAGGCCATCAGGCTCGCATGGTTGAGACCGGCGACGAACGCCCAGAGGTCCATCACATCGCGCGGCATGTCCGACGCCCATCTGGCATGACGATCCGCCAGCGCCTGCGCGGCAGGCGTGTCCTTGATCCCGTCTGCGTGGGACGCCAGATACGCGCTGGTCAGCCGGATTTCGAGGCAGGAGGCTTCTCCGCCGCGATAGAAGGTCTGCGCCGCCAGCGCATGAACCACCGCGACCAGTGCCATGTCCGGCTGCTCGCCAAGGGCGAGGCGCAGGCCAAGGGTGCGATGCGCGGTTAGATCGCGGATGAGGGCATCTGACAGCGGCTTTCCCGCATCCCCGGCATCCTCATCTTCCGGGTTCGGTTCGGCGTCCTCGCCATCATCCTCGTCCCCGACGATTTCCCCATCCTCGGTGACGTTGACGGTTTCACCATCATCGCCGCCCTCCGGTTCCGGGGCTTCGTCCTCGGCGCGGATGAAGCCCCGTTCGATGCGGGCGGTGCCGTCATGGTTCAGGATGACGAACACGCCACCGCGTGCGATCTCGTCGGCGTCATAGGCATGACGCTTGGCATCGATCCGCTCGATCTCTGCTTCCAACTCCCCGAACCGCTGGTCCGCTTCCTCCGGGAGTTCGTCATAGCCTTCATATTCCGACGACAGGCGGTCGTATTCCTCCTGCGCGGTGGCGTAGGCAGCGGCGTCTTCCTCAGACAGGTCCACCGGATGCGGATAAGTCCGGCGCATCCCGTGCGCATGCGGAAAGTCGATGTGAACCGAAGTCCACTTCCATCCCTCCGATGCCTGAACCTCGGCGGCGATCCCTTCCAGCTTGTTGATGACAAGCCGGTCCAGCAACGCGGCATCCTCGAAATAGCCGCCCCGGTCCTCGGCGAAGAGGTCGCGGATGATCGTGCCACCCGCGTCGGCATAGGCGTCCGTCCCGACGAAACGTGCGCGCCGGTCACTGGCTTCCACGTTCATCTTGGTCAGGTCGCGCCGGATGATCCACGGCTCGCGGTTATAGGACAGGTTATCGAACACCTGTTCCTGCCGGTCGTGATCCTCGGTGATGGCGAAGGCCATCAACTGATCCAGCGACAAGCCGCCATCGCGATAGACCTGCATCAGCTTCGGGCTGACCGCGCCGAGACGCATCCGCTGCCGGACGACATGCGGGGTCACGCCGAACCGGGCGGCAATCTCTTCCGCGCCCCATCCGCGATTGTCCGCCAACTCCCGGAAGCGCTCATATTGATCGGCGGGGTGCATGGCCTCGCGGGTGACGTTCTCGTCGAGGGAGATTTCCGCCGCGTCGTTCTCGGTATCCAGAACGCAGCGGATGGCTTCCGACTTCTTGATCTGCTTGCGCTTCACGCGCAGCAATTGCGCCAGCCTGCGGCCTTCACCGATGGTGACGAAATAGCAGCCGCTCGGCTCGCCTTCCGCGTTCGTCTCCGGCTCCACCACCAGATTTTGCAGCATCCCTTTGGCGGCAATGCTGGCCGCCAGCGCCTCGATATGGGCTTGGCTGTGCGGGGTCTTGCGGGCGTTGCGGGGCGACTTCTTGAGCTTGTTCAGCGGGATGAACAGCACCGCACCGTTCTCATTGGCGGGGGCTTCGGAAACCGTGGCGGTCATATCAACAGTGTTGGTCATGGTCTTGATCCTTTTGGCATGGGTTGGAGCGCAGCGCTGCGCTGCAACCCTGGCCGTCGCCGAGACCGGGGGGTGCAAGGTGCAAGGGCGGCCGGGATGGAGGGGGATCACCCGGCCTGCACAAGCGGATCGAAACCATTGGTGAGAGTGTGAAACACGCATCCGCGCGGAAGGCCGGGGAAACCGTCCCGGCCGAGCGTCAGCCATCCCTTGCGCCGCGCCCGGGGGCAGCGCCCCCAAGCAGCCCGACCGGCGTTAGCGAAAGCGGGCGCCGGGCATCAGGACCGGATCAGGATGGGCAAAGCCGATGAAGTTGAAAGATCTGCATGTTGATCACTGTTTCTCTGCTAGGATACGTTGTAACGATTCTGCCTATCCTGGCGGGAGGGGTGCGTTTCAGATGCAGAACGCACATTCGATGTGCTGAAACAGCACAAACACACCAAGATAGTATAAAAGTAATAAGGAAATAACGTATGGCCCGGAAAGTTTTCTTCAGTTTTCACTATGCGCGTGATGTTCGCCGCATCGTTCAGGTGCGCAATTCCTGGGTCGTTCGTGCAAATAGTGAAGCACAGCCCTTCTACGATGCTGCCGAGTTTGAGGAGGCTAAGAAGCGCGCCGGTGGCATCGAGAAATGGATTGAGGAGCAGCTCAAGGGGACGTCGGTCACGGTAGTGCTGTTCGGCGCCGAAACCTATGACCGCGAATGGGTACGACACGAAATCAAGCGGAGCTACGAACTCAAGAAAGGCATCCTAGCCATCGACATCCACCGGATCAAAGATCCGCAACTCGGAGCTGACGTTCAAGGAAAAAATCCTCTCGATTACTGGCATGTCGAGAAGAATGGCAAGAAGGTTCCGTTCAGCAGCCTCTACAGCACCTACGACTGGGTCAATGATGATGGTTATACCAATATATCGACCTGGATTGAGGCTGCGGCCGTGGCAGCGGGGCGCTGAGGCGAGGCATGAGCCTTTACGAGCTTGCAATCCTAGGAAGTCCAGCCGCCGAGGAGCGTGATGCCCTAACCGCGACCTTGCGCGGTATGGTCGAGGATTTTGGTCTCGTGTTAGACACCGACGTGGTCGTTTATGACGGAGCGACGGTGTCGGGTCGCGACAAGCGCGCCGCCTTTGCCGCCGCGTTTTTCGGAGCGGCGGCACCCACCGACATAGAGGCCGCGCGCGAATTGGTACTTGCTAGCGCGCCGATCATCCCAACTATCGCCGCCAACGGCGACTTTGCCCTGCATGTGCCAGAGTTTCTACAGTCAGCTAACGGTCTGAAACGTCGTGCCGACGATCCAGCAATGACCGAACTCGCAGCGGCGATGCTTGAGTGCGTTGGTTTGCTACGCAGGCAGCGCCGCGTGTTCGTCAGCTATCGGCGGGTTGAATCACGCGCCGCAGCGCTTCAGCTTCATGACTTGCTCAACGCTCGCGGCTTCGACGTCTTTCTCGATACGCATGACATACGTCCGGGCGATCCCTTTCAGGACGTGCTATGGCACCGCCTAGTCGACTCAGACGTGATGGTCATGCTCGATACCCCTGGCTATTTTGATAGCCGCTGGACCCGGCAAGAGATCGGTCGGGCGCGGGCGAAGGACATTCAAGTTCTTCGCGTGATCTGGCCTGAGCATGTGCCGAGCAAGCTGACCGATATGGCCGAGACGGTGTATCTCGACCCTGCTGAACTGACAGCATCGGATGGTCCGATAGTCGACCAGACGGCCGAAGCGATCGTGCTTCGGGTGGAACGGTTGCGGAGCCGGAGCATCGCGGCCCGCTATATGTCGATCACGGGCAAGCTTCGCGCTGATGTCGAGAAGATTGGCGCTTCGGTCGAAGGCGTTGGTGCACACCGCGCAATCGCTGTGCGGTTGATCGGGGACCGTAAGGTTTGGGCCTATCCGATTGTTGGTGTGCCGACCGCCGAGATATTGAACGATGTTGCGGAAAAGGCGCGACGCGCCGACCAAGGTGAAGTGCCGGTTCTTGTGTACGATCATGTCGGCATTCGCGACGCTTGGAGCGCTCACCTGCAATGGCTGGATGAACAGATTCTATCCGTCCGCGCGATAAAGGTGTCTGAAGCAGGCTGGGCGCTCGCGGCATGGGAGGGCTGAGTATGGCTGATGCTATCTTTCTTTCTGCCGGCGTTCCCGACCCGAAGCGGGGGCCGGAATATGCTGCCACAGCCGATAGTGTAGCGATCGGGGCTGCCGTGTCTGCGCTGGTCCATATTACGCTGGGACGTCGCCTTCTGGTCTGGGGCGGTCAGCCAGCCATCACGCCAATGATTTGGGTCGTCGCCCATGACATCGGCGTCGACTATGGGCGGTGGGTTCGGCTCTACCAATCGAAGCACTTCAAGGACGAGTTCCCTGAAGATAACGAACGTTTCCAGAACGTCACCTACACGGACGACATTGAGGGCGACCGTGAGAAAAGCCTGTTGGCTATGAGAGAGCGCATGTTCTCCGAACATGTGTTCAAGGCTGCCGTGTTTATCGGCGGCATGGGTGGGATCATTCAAGAGTATGAACTGTTCCGTCGCTTGCAGCCGCAAGCTTCCGTGATCCCAATCATATCAACGGGAGGGGCGACCTTGGAGGTGGCGCAACGAATCGGCGCGTTGCCCGCCGATCTCACCAATGAACTAGACTATGTGGCACTCCTTCATCGCCATCTTGGCGTATCGGTCAGGGAGGAGCGCTTCAGAAGTCCCGCCGAGCAGCCCGCCGCCGAGGACGAACGTTTTTGGAAACCTCGTGCAAAGGAGTAAACGCGAGCAATGGCTTTTCTAAGGGAAAGCGAGATGCGCGCACGTGCCCGGCGTCGTGCCGCAGCGCAGGGGGCGACGGTTGAAGAGGTACTCAGTCGTGCGGCACGGCAGCGGTCTGCACATTACGACATCTTCTTGTCCCAAACGATACGCGACGCCGAGATCGTGCTTGGAGTTTATGACCTTCTCACTTCTGCGGGTTACAAGGTCTTTTGCGACTGGATTGAAGCTCCGACAGCCGATCGCAGCCAGGTCACACCGGCGAACGCCGCGTTTGTGCGAGCGACGATGGGCGTGAGCGATTCCCTCTTGTTTCTCGATACCGAAGGCGCGGTTCAATCGCTCTGGATGTGCTGGGAGCTAGGATGGTTCGATGCAGCTAAGGGCACGGTTGGCGTTCTTCCAGTGCTGGAGGAACACGAGCGCTACTATCGTGGGCGAGAATTTTTGGGCCTCTACCCTTATGTCGAACTTGACGAGGAGGGAGGACTTAAAGTGGTAAGGCCGGTAGTCGCAGGGCCAAGCGGTGTCATGATGTTTGAGGCGCCAAACTCCCGCTCATTCGATTCCTGGCGGGCAGATCCTCGGGACTTCATGCGTCCGCGCGTAGTCGGAGGGCTTGGACGATGAAGCGTCAGACTTGCCGTATTCGGCGAAGACACCGCGCCCCCATTCGACCTCCGACGCGACTAAATGGCGACCAATTCCGCTATCTTAGACGCGACATCTGCCATCGACTCTTCGGCAGTGCTCAACCCGGCTCGAGAGGCTAGTAGAAGACTGACCTGTTCTAGCTCTTCATAGGTAGTTCCGTGAACAACCGGGACCAACCGTTCGCGTCGAAGGAGCGCCGAAAGCTCCTTGTCAGCGATGCCTTCTGCCGGAAGGCGGCGCAACATAGCCGGAGTCACTAAAACAATACCGACGCGCGAATTCACCAAGCCTTTGTCGATCGCCCGCATCATCGGCACCCCGAGGCCAAGGTCCTTCTCGCTGAACCACACGCGGACACCGCGCGCTTCGAGCAAATCATGCAGTTCCTTCGCGGAGCCCTGCCTGTCATCCCATGCGTGGCAAAGAAATACGTCTCGAAGATCAGGCTGCGAGACTGCCAGATTCTCAACGTTCTCTCGAACGGGCGTAAGCGCCTGCACTTGTTCGGGTGTGTACCACACAGCCGAGCCAGCTCTTGACCAACGGGGCTTCGAGGCGCGCCGCCCCGACCCGCCACTGATCCTTGAGGGCGAATATGAAGGTGCTGAGTATGATCCGGAACTGCCATATCCGCTGCCGTAGCCACCGTAACCGCTGTACCGGCCGTACCGGCTGCCGCATGCAGGACAGTCGGCTGCGGCGGCGGCTGAACGATGCCCCTTGACTGGTGCAGTGCATCTAGCCATGTCTTTTCCTCTCCTTCATTATTCAGCCAACTTGCTGATCATGTTTTTGCGCTTTGTGGCCCATCTAAATTGACTGGTAAATCGCATCGCGCACGTCGAAGACGAGCAATGCCTCACGCCTTACGCCTTCAATATCTCTGACAGACGGATGGCAGAGATGATCTTTGAATCCACATCCTATCCTGTAGTCGCGACCAATTTTGGAAACGCTAACCACGACGTCAGTTCCATCGGTTGCCTTTCCTCTGAGATAGCCAACTCTCTTCTCTTTCGAACGAGCCAAGTGATTTCTCCTATACGAGACCGCTAGATACGCGGAGTGATACGGGCCGCGGTGCGAATGTCCGCAATCTGAGTACCAATAGCCTGAAGGCTTTGGCGCATATCATTAAAGACCGGCTTTTCCGCATCTGGGTCGCTGATCGTCAGGATCGCAGTGAAAGGAACGCCTTCATCAGGCATAACTTCACCGGCTCGCGTCAGGTATTCAATGAAGAGACGCCAGTTTGACGATGGTCCAACGCCCTGCGGGAACGTCTTTCCAAATACCTTGACCGGGCTCCACTTGAGGTCATGCTCGATACGCTCGGCCTCCACCGCATGGGCACCACGAGAGGGAGGGAGGTACAATGGGTCCAATCGCCCCTTCCAACCTTTGGCTTGCTCCTGCTGGAGGGCGGCATCAATGTTGATCCTAACGAACTCCGAGCCGAATCTCGCGTCCAGCGGAGGTGTAGTTACAAGCGTGAGCTTCGCACGCCCCCGGCACTTTCCTCCTGGACCAACAAGTGACGCCGGCCACGGAAACCGGAAATTAATCTGCTGGCCGTGCTGAATACGGGATGCGAACACCAGAGTGATGGAGTGATCTCCAGTCTCCAAAATTCGCTCTGCAGAAGGTGGCATTCCAAAGCCGACCAAATGGCGAGTTACGGCCCCCAACTCCTTGGCGCGTAACGGTTCAGGTATCTCTGCATGGTGAACCAGCAATCCAATTAACGTTTCTCGGGAAACTTCACCTTCGATTGCATGATCCAGGGCCGCCGCAGTCTTGGCGACCAATGGCGAGGCGTAACTGGTCCCACAACCATCAGTGACCGTGCCGTCTGGCGAAATGGAGAATAGGCCATGCCCCAATGTCGGATGCACCGTACCAGAGCCACCGACATGAGCGAGATCCGGCTTAACGCCAGAACGAAGTCCCGGCCCCCTGCGGCTGAATCGGGTGGGGGCGAATGGCAGGCAACCCGCATGATCAGGCGGGTTAACAGCCGCCACAGCAACGTTCCGGGCGCTTTCTGCCGGAGTGAGAAGGCCATCGTTACGAGCAAGCGCCAGGTTAGCTAGAGCCGCCGCAGTATCAGACGGCCACTCCGCTCGGAGATCCTGCGGTTGGATATTGCCTGCCGAAACGAACACCACAGCGTTGTTTTCCTCCGCGAGGCGGTCCAGACGGACGGCGTGCGGACTATATCTGTCAGGCGCAGCAGGCTGAAGAATGTTCAGGCTCATATTAAATACGCGTACACCGTGTCGCGCACGGGCATCTGCCACGGCAGCGTCCATTTCATCGAAGAAATGTGGGAGGCCGCCGGAATAATAGGATGCGAAAACACCTGCTTTTCTCTCGTTGGGAAAGATCGCGAGATCGACAAGCTCCGTCCCATCGGCCTCCGGGCATGTGGCTGCACCGTTGAGGCTGGAGCCCGCCACCGCAAGGCCGCCTATAAACGTGCCGTGAGACAGATCCATATCTTCATCAGCAAGAACATCCCATCGATCGATAACCCAATCTGCCAATGCCGGGCTGAGACCTCCGTCAATGATTCCCAGCTTCGGATGGGAGCGCCGACTGTCGCGAACGGGCATGGTGGCATTGGACGGGCGGCCACGCGCAGGTGCCGGAGGCCGGGCCGAACGCACAACGATGCCAGGCAGTTCAATGCGCTTTACCAGCGGGTGCTTGTCCAGAAAATCCAGCAGTCTACCGTGGCGCTGAATATCTGGATCGAAAGGAGCCAGATCGCGCCGCTCTTTGGTCGGCGTTCCAGTAAGGCGCAGAATTGCACCATCGCCGGCCTGATCAAGGCGTACCGCCAGCATCGGCAACTTGTTTCGCCCGACGGGCAAACGCTCGACCGACATGCTGTAACCGAGGCGGTTAAATCCGCTTACGAAGGATTCGACGAGACGGCGATGAGAGTCATCAAGACGATCCCACTCAGATCGCGGGGGCACCGCGTCGAACAACTCCACCTCATATCCACTGCCGGTCATGGGGTTTGAAAGCCAGGCAACGGCCTCCTCGGCGGAAAACCTGCGTTTGTCGGATGCCCCATAGAGTTCGATCCGCTCGATGGCCCCGGCCTCGCTCTTCTGAGCGGAAGGGTTGGGAACTTCCTTCCCTTTGCTTTCATCGAACTTCATGCGCGTCAGCGTTTCGGCCTTCCCGATCTCAGCCTTGACCTTCGCAAGCGCGGATGGATGCCCCTCGACAATCATGACACCAAGGTCGCCACCGCCAACGACTGGTGCGCGGTCATTTCGGAACAGCGCCCCAACGGGACGATGACTTTTGGCCCAGGCCTCCCGTTTCAGGATTACCTTCACATAACCGATCGGACCTTGCGATTGCGCAGAAAGGATATCGGATATCGTGTCGAGCTGACTCATGAGCGCAGCCTTGTGTGCGCCAAAATCGCGATCCCGGTTGGCGAAGAAATCCTTGCGCCCGCCGCCGCCGCCGGCCTCGCGCGCCTCCTCGAAATTCTCCGGGTTGAGGACGATTTGAATAGGACTAGCCATGCGTCACCTCGCCATCACCCGATTTTCCGCCCTGACGACCAAGCCATCTGCTGATTGTGGATTTATCCTTCCCGGCGATATCCCCAATATCGCCCATGGAAAACGCAAGTGCGGGATCCTCATGCATGGCTCGAAAGAGGTTGGCCGGATCGTCAAACAAAAGTGCTCGCCGCTCGCTTTGAATGCGCGCGGCATTGAGCGTTGCGAATTGCCGGAGCGTATCTAGCAAGCCGCGACGATCCTCCTCTCGAACCGTCGTGGCTTTTTTGTAAGTACGAACAAGCGCTTCGATTTCTGCGCCAGTTGACCCTTCGGTAAACCACGCAATTAATCGGAGATGACCGTCCGGTGCCTGGACCGGCGGCATGAAGTGCTGCGCTATTGCCATTCTCACAGCAAAATCGGGCTTTGGAATCTCTAGCTGAATCTCAAAGCGGCGCCAGACCGCAGGATCAAGAAGCTTGGGATGATTGGTGATACCAATGGTGAGGCCAATATTCTGACGCACGTCCAAGTTTTGAAGCAGTGCATTTACAACACGCTTTATCTCGCCGACCTCTTGCGGATCATCCCGCACCTTCGCAATAGCGTCGAATTCATCAAGCAGAAGAACACAGCGATAGCGGTTTGCAAACGTAAACAGATTCCCGATGTTCCTGGCCGTCGTCCCAAGGAACGAGGAAACCAGCCCATCCAATTTCACAAGTATAACTGGCAAATCAAGCTTACACGCAATCCAGAGCGCCAGCCGCGTCTTCCCGGTGCCTGGCGCTCCGTAAATCAAGCAGGTTTTCGCCGGCGAAATATCGACGACTGACAGGGCTTCAAAATTTGTCCACTCATCAATGATCGTGCTCACAGCTTGAGTAACAGTCGGATTGAACAAAGGCGAATCAGAATTGATCTCTGCTGGAAAGATAATTTCCGCAAGCGGTGCCGAAGTTTCCCGATCTACGGGCACAGGCGTATTACGGCCCAGCACTTCACCGGAAAGTATTGCGCGAGAGCGCTCGATACGGCTGGGGGCCATCTCCTTCAGGCGCTCTGCCGCAGCCAGAATACCTCCAAGTGACGCCGCCTGCTTCTCTTCCCCATCCTTACTCAACGCATCGCGCAAGCGCTCGACCTGCTTGCGCAATGCCGGGGACGGCTCCGCCATGGCTGCCCGACAAAGGGCCTGAATGATTGAGAAGTGCTCCATGTGCGCTTAATCCGTGATTTGATGCATACTTGATATCGTGTGATGCACATAGCGCGGCATTTGTTGCGCGTCAATCGAAATCGTTGTATGAATGCTCTTGTCCGATGCGCATCGCCGAGCATCCGTTGCACCTGAAGTGAGGCTTGTTGCAAAACCGGACGTGGATCACGGCAAAACGAAAGGAAATCGCCAATGTCCAAAGGTAAGAGCAGCGGGGGCACCCATCACGTGGTCCCAAACCCGAACGGCGGATGGGACGTCCGCCGAGGAGGTAGCGACCGATCGAGCGGCCACTTCGACATCAAACAGGATGCAGTGGATCGTGGGCGTCAAATCAGCAGAAATGCCGAGACGGAACTGAAAATCCATAACAGAGATGGTCGGATCGGTCAGTCAGATTCCCATGGAAACGATCCCCGCAACATCAAAGGGTGACCGAAACCTCTCCATGGCTACCCCAAGATGGGCGGTCGCCGCTGCTAGCCACCGACCGCCCGTTTTGTTGGGGTCACTCCGCGAGACGCGAGGAAGTTAGACCAGCTTAAAGGAGGGCTATAGCGTAGACATAGTTCTCGTCTTCGCCCGGCGCGGCGCGCCATTCTTTCCAATCACTTATATTCTCCGTTTTAGTTTTCTGGTGCTTTGGTTTGCAGACGGTTTGCAAATTCTGCGCTGGGAGCGGCCTCAAACTTGGCAATTGCCGAATCTGCTAGATGCTTTGTCCTGGCCAGATATTGCTCCAGAATGGTGGCCGCAGTTTTCAAACTGTGGCCGGTTATGGCCACGATTTCGCCGATAGCGCAGCCTGCTTCGTTGAGCATTATTACTGCCGTTCCCCGCAAGTCATGAAAATGAAGCTCCTGCGGTTCTTCGATGTGTGGAAACTTCACGCTCTCGATGTTTGCGGCAATCATCGACTCGCTCCACAATCTGCTGAAGTAGCGCTTTTTGAAGGGGTGTCCGGTCTTGGTCGTCAGAATGAAGTCGGATGCACGGTCCATTCCGTCGAGCATGCTTCTGAGTGCTGCCGTACATGGAATGTTGACCAGCTTGCCTCGAAAGCCAGCGCGTTTGCTTTTTGCCTGCCGTAGCGAAATATACTCTCCGTCGTAATTCGACCAACGCAACTGCAAAAGGTCTCCTTGGCGCTGGCCCGTGTGCAAAGCTAGGCGGTAGTGACGATTTAGCTATTTGAGCCAGATGGCGATGGCTGCGAGTTTGACGAATCCCATGAAGTT
>NZ_JALJQZ010000036.1 GCF_022968395.1 Affinirhizobium lemnae | reverse complement strand
TCTCCAAAATCAGCTTTGAATCCGATTTGCGCTCTTTTGGGAATCCCAATCCTTAAATCATCACCACGACCTAAATCGCCAATTGGTGGGATGGGCGGCGTTCTACAAGTTCACCGACTTCACAGCGTACGTCTTCCGGCGCATCGATCATGTAGTGTTCTGCAAAATGGCGCATTGGCTGGGACAAAAGTATCGATCTCGCATCAAACCCTTGATGCGGAAATGGGTCAGGGTCCCGGAACCGGGCAAAGCGAAAACCTGGTTCGTGTATGGTCGCAGTAAACGCGGTGACCCTGTCGGGAAAGCGCTGCAACGGCTTGTCTCAAGCCCCCAGGCGCAATTCCGGTGGCGCAATCCGGAGGGAAACCCATACATCTTCCGGCTTAAAGACCGCAGTACCGTCACGTCGCGCTACCACGACGTTGCTATGGCCATGGGCCAAGCTTGAACAGAGAGTCGTATGCGCTGAAAGGTGCACGTACGGTTCGGGGAGGAGAAGCGCATCTGCGCTTCTCACTCCACTGCCGATGCCTCGCGGCTTCGTCTATCTCTGCGCCGTCGTGGACTGGTTCAGCCGGAGGGTTCTATCGTGGCGGCTGTCGATCACCATGGAAGCAGCCTTCTGCATCGAAGCGGTCGAGGAGGCGCTGGCTCGCTGTGGAAAGCCGGACATATTCAACACAGATCAGGGACCGCAGTTCACCTCGATCAACTTCGCAGCGGTGCTGAAGAAAGCTGAGATTGCCGTCTCGATGGACGGCAAATGTGCGTGGCGCGACAACGTCTTCGTCGAGCGGCTCTGGCGTTCGATCAAATACGAGGAGGTCTACCTCCACGCCTACAAGACCGTATCTGAGGCCCGCTTCGGCATTGGCGGCTATCTGACCTTTTACAATAGCCAACGCCCACATTCATCCCTTGACCGGCAGACGCCGGATCAGGCCTACTTCAACGCGCTGGCACCAATGATGGTGGCGGCATAATCGAGGCGGAAATCCACTTAGCAAAACGCCCGAAACTGTTCAGACCGAGCCAGCTCTGCGCCCACGCCTGCCTTCGCAGCATTGTCCTCCCGTTGTCACAACGCCATCTCAATGCAATCAAGCCCGGCGCAATGGGATCGCACGAACTGCTACAAAACGCCGCACGGCACGACAACGTCTCATCCAAGTGAGATGACACTAAACAGCGTCAACTGCTCCGACCCGCGAGCTCAGTAGCCGTCACCAACAAAGCAAACCAACTGACATCGTCGACTAGAGTGGAAAGGGTGTGAACCCCTGAAGGGCTCACACCAAGGCATTCATTACCTTGCAAGCCAGCCGCCATCGACAGCCAATACCTGACCGGTCACATAGCCACTCGCTGGAGAGGCGAAAAACAAGGCTGCCGTATCCAGGTCGGAGGGCGTGCCCCATCGGCCTGCCGGAATGCGCTCCAGGATCGATCGGTTCCTGTTCGGGTCGTTTCTCAACGCTTCCGTATTGTCGGTATCCATATAGCCCGGTGCAATCGCGTTAACTGTTATCCCCTTGGCCGCCAGCTCATTGGCCATAAGCTTCGTCAGACCGGCAACCGCGTGCTTGCTCGATGTGTAGGACGCAACGCGAATGCCGCCCTGGAAGGACAGGAGCGAGGCAATGTTGATGATCCTGCCTGCGATACCCTTGTTGACCATATGCTTGACGACGGCCTGTGAGAGCCTGAAGGTGCTCTTCAGGTTGATATTCATGATGTCGTCCCAGTCCTGCTCCGAAAAATCGGTAAAATCCGCGCGACGAATCTGTCCCGCATTGTTCACCAGGATATCGATGTTGGCGGTTTCAGTCAGTGCTCTAACGACATCGGCAAGGCCTCCTGGATCGGTAAGATCATAAATGACTTCCTCGAAATTGCGTCCGGCGTCCGCGACCTTTCGGGCTGTCTCACTCATGGAACGAGAGCCTAGCACTATGATGTCGGCACCAGCATTGGCAAGTGCCAATGCCAGGCCTTGGCCCAGTCCTGTCCGCGCTCCGGTTACCAAGGCGCGCTTTCCACTCAGATCGAAGAGATTCATCTTACTTGAGCTCCTTCATCGGCACGAAGTCCATATCGGTGAAGGATTGGTTGTCACCGGCCATGCTCCAGATGAATGCGTAGGAGCCGGTACCCGAACCACAATGAATCGACCACGGAGGAGAAACGACGGCCTGTTCGTTGCGGATAATCAGATGGTTGGTCGCCTGAGGGCGACCCATCAGATGCACGACGAAGGCTTCTACCGGGATTTCGAAATACACATAGGCTTCCATACGCCGATCATGCAGGTGGGCTGGCATCGTGTTCCAGACGCTGCCTGGCTCCAGACGCGTGAGGCCCATCAGCAACTGGCAGGTCGGCAGGACCTTGGGGTGAATGTATTGATACAGCTTGCGCTTGTTGCAGGTCAGCTGATCGCCGAGATTGTTTTCAATCGCATCTGCCTTTGAAATGACGCGGGATGGGAAGCTTGCGTGAGCAGGTGCGCTATTAATGTAGAACTTTGCGGGTGCTGCAGGATCCGCGCTTTCGAATGAAATGTCCTTGATGCCCATTCCAAGATAAAGACCATCCTGAAAATCGACATCGTAGACAGTACCATCTGCGGTTACCTTGCCTTTGCCACCGATGTTGATCAGGCCTAACTCGCGACGCTCAAGCAGGAAGTCTGTGCCGACGACTTTTGCCAGTTCTGGGCCGATCCAGATGGGGCTTGATGCAGGCATGATGCCTGCAATCAACATTCGATCGTAGTGCGTGTAGGCTGCGTATATCTCACCGGCGACGAAAAGGCGTTCGATCATGAAGTTTTCACGTAGTTCCGCGCTCGTCATGCGCTCTGACTGCGAATAATGGACGGCATGTCGTGTCTCGATCGTGGTTGTCATAGGTATCACTCCCTTTTATTCAAAAATGTCCGGATGAGCCGCTTCCAAAGTCGGCAGGTCTTGTAGCAATTCGGACAGATGACTTTTCATTGCGGCTTCGGCTGCGTGGCTGTCGCGTGCATCAAGGGCGGCGACAATTGCCTTATGCTCTGCAAGAAGCTTCCGCAGCGCATCCCCCTTGCCCAAGGAAAGGCAGCAGGCACGATCGATGTGGGCCTTCAGGTCTTCTACAACCGTCCAGGCCATCATCAATCCCGCGCCATCTGCAAGCGTGCGGTGGAAGAGATCATCGTAGCGGCGAAATTCGGCGCGATCGCCACTCTCCACTGCGCGTTCCTGAGCCTTGAGGCAATCTTCCAGGCGTGTGCGCGCGTGGAAATGGAATGAACTGCAGGCCGATCTGATGACAGCCGTCTCGATCGCCTCGCGCACGAAGGCTGCCTGCATCAGCTTTGCGACGGAAATCTTTGCAATGACCGCGCCTCGCTGGGGCAGTATTTCAACCAGCCGGCTTTTTGAAAGTGCAATCAATGCTTCGCGGCCAGGCTGTCGAGAGGAGCCGTATCGCGAACCGATGTCTTGCTCGGACAGGCGAGAGCCGGGTGGCAGCGCGAGTGTGAGAATATCGCTTCGGAGTTGTCGCTCCACGCGCTGTGTCACGCTCTCGGATGGTGCTTTGACGGTCATAGGGCCAACTGTTTTAATGTCGTCACTTCCATACAATTTCATACGATGGCATTCAAGCGACTTTGTGGGTCATGTTTCGGTTCGCTGACTGGGCGCTATGGTGAGGAAGTCACAGGTTCAGGCACGCTGTAGAGATCATCTCTTACCGACGAGTGGAGTTCGCCATCCTGTAACCACTGTAGGGCTAGAGGCCAGAGCTTGTCGCGATAGCGGTCGTGGAAGAAGGCGAAGTGTCCGATTGCATTTTCACCAACGGTCGATGGCCTTAGCCGAAGATAGTACCGCTTCGAATTTTCATAGTAGTCCAACAAGCGCTTGGTGGCAGCAACGGTAGCGAACGGATCATCAATAGTGGCTATGGCGAGAATCGGCGCTGAAAGGCCGCGCATGTTTCGTTTCAGATCCATGGCAGCCGCTTCAGTGCGGTTGCGTGGTTTGCGTCTTATCGAGCGCTCGAAAGCCGGTCCCATCCTGCTCCAGTCGAGAGCGACACCGGCTGGCGTATCCTCCATCCAACCCAGTTTTTTCGCGGGAAAATAGCCGCAAAGCCTTGTCAGCAAGGGCATTACGACATGCCAGCGCCAGAGCATTGCCCATTTTTGCTCGTCCGCATAGTCGCGGTAATGGGCGAACTGGGCTCCGACCATAAGTGCCCGCTCAACCAGATGATTTGATGGCGCGAGCCCAAGTGCGAAGCCACCAATGGAATGAGCGACCGCGTGGATCCCGGCGTTGGGTGAAAGCTCGCGAATGTAGCGAAGAGCGCCTTCGAGATCCTTCTCGCCCCAGTCTGCCCAATCGGCATCGCAATCTTTCAAAGATGGTGGCCGCGATTCGCCGATACCTCGATAGTCATAGGTCAGAACGTTGTAGCCATGCTCGAACAAATATTGCGCAAAGCGCGCATAGTAACGGCAGCGCACGGACGTGGCGCAGGTTATGAGCACAAACGGTCTGTTTTCGGCGTCTCCAGAATGCCAAACGAAGCCGCCGAGCGAGTAGCTGTCAGTGGCTTCAAAGCGGACCGGCTGTCCCACCAAATCATGCATGCTTCATGTTCCTCATCTTCGGGATCATGAAGAGAAGTTCGAGCCGCCGCAATTCATCAAAAGTGTAGCCTCCTGCTGTATCGTGATCGCCCGTCTATTGGCGGAGCTTTTGCTGGGCGACCTCACGCGTACGACCGGCGAGTGTTTGGAAATGTGCGGATCTCGCGCTTGTTCTTCGCCAGAAGAAGCCGATTTCCCGATGGGCCGGCCAATCCGAAATCTCCTTCAGGACAACGCTTGGCTCCCTGATCATTTCAGACAAGGCGTATAATTCTGGAAACAATGACAGACCCATCTCGATGGATACCATCTGCCGCAGTGTATCGAGGCTGGTTCCCTCGTAATCTTCCGCCATGATGGCCCCGGATACGGTTGCCAGTTCGCGCACATTCTCCAGAAGTCGGTGGCCCTTGCCGAGTGTGAGGAGTGTTTCGCTCTTCAGATCCTTCAATGCGACCGTTTTTCTGTCTGCCAGCCTGTGCCTTGATGACACGCCCAGGAAAATTCGCTCCACGCAAATCTGTTCGAAAGCAAAGATGTCTTCATTCTGCGGCTTCTGACCAAGGGCGCAATCAATGGCTCCATTCAGAACCTGATCTTCCAGAAATGCGGGACGATCTTCCCGGACATGCAGCCGAAGTGTCGGATAGGCTTCATGCAACTGAGGCAATACTGAAGGCAGAAGATAGGGTCCGAAGGTTGGCACGACGCCGAGGCGGATGAGACCGCCCAGATTATCGCGTCCCGAGGTCGCGATGGCTACGATCTCGTCCAGCGTGGATAGAATGGTGCGCGCTGCGGCGGCAATCTGATGCCCAACGGGGGAGAGGGTAATTGCTCCGGGAGTGCGTTCGATAAGGCTCACATCCAGTTGCTTTTCCAGGAGCGCAAGCTGTACGGACAGCGTGGGTTGGGAGACATGGCAACGCTCGGCGGCGCGACCAAAGTGACGGGTAGCGTCTAGCGCTACGAGATACTCCAACTGGCGGTGTGTCGGTCTGAATGGCATATGATAGATGTCGTCTATCAAAGTCATTGTGTCAATGAATTGGAACTATCGTCGCATTTTTGTGATGCTGTGCGTCATTGGAGGTAACGATGACGCCGCTGTTGAAAGCCCTGAAGAATCGCTATTCGCTTATAGAGCGCAAGATTGAGCTGGAAACGAAGATGCCCCAGCCAGATCCACTTCGCATCATGGAGTTGAAGCGCATCAAAATGCAGATGCGAGACCAGATTACCTGGATGGAGCGTTCGCCGTAGTTGGGTGTGCAGGGATTTCTGATAAACTTTTATGTTTAAACGACAATTTGCTATCCAGCGAAATTCTCAGCTCGTTTCCTTGTAAAAGGCGCCAATGGCAATGAGAAGCCAACCAGCGATCATGCCGAGGCCACCCGTTGGCGCCGCCATAGGAAACAAGGCGCCATGGCCGAAATGGCGAGATAGCAGATCGCCAGCAAAGAGGATGGTTCCAATCGCCAGGACAAGAGCCGAAAGCTGCGCGGTCTTGAGCCGTGCTCCGGCAATCCAAAGCCCAAGAAGAACGGGCGCATGGGCAAGGCACATGGTGGAGGCAGAGCCGAGCAGGCGTGCGTCTTCACCATGACTTGCCGCAGCGGCAAGCATGACACCGGAAGCGCCCAGAAAGCCGCAAAGCATCAGAATGAGAGGACGCGTTCTCGCCAGCATTACGCCTGATCCTCTTCACGGTTTTGCATGTGGTGCGCCAGACGCTCGATCGGAGCCCAGATGATCTCGCGCAGTTTGGGGTTTTCGATTGTCTCTTCCATGGCCCGGGAGAAACACAACAGCCACTCGTCACGTTCTGCGGCGCCAATGGGTGCTCCAAAGTGTCGGGCCCTTAACCGGGGGTGGCCGTATTTTTCCACATAGACGGGCGGACCACCCAGATAGCCGGTGAGATAATCGTAGAGCTTGGCTTCGCTCCCTGAAAGGTCCGCGGGGTGAATTGCCCGACATCTTGCAGCTTCCGGCAACTCGTCCATGAGTTGATAGAATCGACGTGTGAGCCTGCGAACAGTGTCATCGCCGCCGATTGCTTCGTAAAGGGTGATGGTTTCGCCGCTCATCCGTTGGCCTTGCCTGCTAAAGTCTCCCTGAGGGGTAGCGGCAAGTAGGGCCAACTGCAAGCCGTCAATAAGCCGCGGGATGTCTACTCGGAACCCGCATCGACATCGCCAGACCTCTTGTCTGGAAGAGAACCGGTTCCCGGTGTCTTTTCATGATCAGTCAGATGCTTTTGTGCATGGGGTCCTGCGGCAGGCTTTGCGCTGCCGGATTTTGTTTCGGGTTTCGCCTGTTCTACGGCGGTCTGTGCCTTTTTGTCTTCGCTCATTGAGGGCTCTCCGTTTGCACTGAAAACGGAGAGGTCTTGCCGAAGTTCCGTTCAGGTCAATGCGCCTTTGTCGATCATGTCATCAGGAATATCATCGAAGGATGAGTAATTGAGGTTATAGAGCTTTGAATAGAGCTTCTCATTGCGCATCAGTTCGGCGTGGTTGCCGCTTTCGATCAGCTCTCCGTTTTGCAGAACGATGATACGGTCTGCCTCGCGAATGGTAGCCAGACGGTGAGCAATCACCAGTCCCGTGCGGCCTTCCAGAAGCTTGACCAGCGCCTTCTGGATCAGCATCTCGGTGTAACTGTCGATATTGGCGGTGGCCTCATCGAGCACGAGGATCTTTGCGTCCGCGACCAGCGCGCGGGCAAAGCTGATGAGTTGCCGCTGACCGAGTGATAGATTTCCGCCGCGTTGGCCAAGCAGGCTGTCATAGCCATCCGGCATCCGCATGATGAAATCATGGGCTCCGACAGCCGTAGCCGCCTCAATGACCTGCTCCCGGGTGGCATCCATCCTGTGGTAGCGGATGTTTTCCAGAACGGAGCCGGTAAACAGGAATGGCTCCTGAAGCACCATGGCAATCTGACGGCCGAGCGAGTCCTGTGTCAGATCTCTCACGTCGTGACCGCCCACGAGCACGCAACCTTGCTGAACATCGTAGAAGCGATGGATCAGCGACATGCAGCTGGATTTGCCGGAGCCGGTCGGCCCAACCAATGCAACCGTTTCACCGGGATTAACCCGGAAGCTGACATTCTTCAGCACCGGATGCTTGGGATTGTAGCCGAACACCACATCTCGGAATTCCACCGAGCCGTCCATATCCGGCGAAAGAACCTTGGCATCCGGCTTGTCCTGGATGTCGACTGATACATCCAGAACATCCGTCAGGCGCTGACCGGACGCCATGGCGCGCTGCATCACCGAGTATTGCAGCGTCAGGGACCGGATCGGATCGAAGAAGCGCTGGATGTAGAAGAGGAAGGCAACCATGACGCCTACATCGAGCGCCTGGTTGAGCACGCGTACGCCCCCCACGACAATCACCAGCGCCATGGCGATACCGGTTAGCGTATCGACAATCGGCACCATGACCTGCGCAAGCCGTGCTGCATGCAGGTGGGTACGCAGATTAGCCTTCGCCTTGTCGTCGAACAGCGTGAAGTTAACGTTCTGGCGATCCATGCCCTGCACGGCACGAACACCGTGAATGGCTTCCGCCAGAGCGCCGCTGGCAATAGAGTTCGTCTCATGCGCTGCCATGAAGGAGAGGCGTGCCTTGGGCAGCCAGAAGACGCGAACGACAAACAGAACCGGCAGTGCGGAGAGGGTCAACATTCCGAGACCGAAATCGAGGTAGAGCATGACCGCGACGATGCCGATCAGGAGCGTGATATCGCCGACCGAGAGCACGGAGGTTTCCAGGAACTCCTGCATGGAGTTCACATCTCCCTGCAGGCGTGACATCAGCCGTCCAACTTCCGTCTTGTCCATGAAGGACAGAGACACCCGCTGAAGGTGGGTGAACATGGCGCGGCGAATATAGAAAAGCACGTCTTCCGCCACATTGCCGACCAGCGTTTCCTGCGCATAGGAGGCGGCGTAATTGATAAGGATAGCGACCACAAAGGCGGCGAGTGCATAAAGCAGCACATTTCCCTCAGTGCCGGGCTGCATGCCATGATCGATTGCGTAGCGAATGATCAGCGGGATGATCAACTGCATGGCGGTGAAGGCCAGAACGGCAGCAACAGCGAGCCAGACCTTTCGCTGGTATGGCTCCACGAAAGCCCAGATGCGGCTTATAATGTTCTTGTCGAAGACCTTGCCGAAGATCTCCTCTTCGATCCGGTGAGAACCAACGACCGCGCGGGGCGGGCGGCGTCCGTCATCGCGGATGTCTGGGCGCTCTGTTTCCAGTTCCTCTGCCATCTCGTCCTCCTCAACCAGTCAGTGCGTCATCGTCAGGACGGATCTGCAAATCGTACAGCGCACGGTAGCGTCCATTCTGCGCCAGCAGTTCTTCATGGGTTCCCTGCTCGACGATGCGGCCCTCTTCCACGAACAGGATCTTGTCCGCATCCATCAGGGAACTCAGGCGATGTGCCACGACAATGGTGACCCGATCGCTGGCATAGCGGCGCATGGCGCTTCGAATGCGTTGCTCGGTCGCTGCGTCGATCGCTGCGGTTGAATCGTCGAACACCATCACGGCAGGCTTCAGCATCAGGGCGCGAGCGATGGAGAGACGTTGCCGCTGGCCGCCGGACAAGGAGACACCGCGTTCGCCCACGACCGTGCCATAGCTTGAGGGCAGGCCCAGCACATAATTGTGCAACTGTGCGCTTTCGCTTGCCTTGGCAATCCGGTTTTCATTGGCCCAGGGGTCGCCATAGGCAATGTTGTTCTCGATCGTGGTGGTGAACAGGAAGCTATCCTGTTGCACGACAACCACCGACCGACGCAGTGACTTCAACGAAACGTCCTTGATATCCTGTCCATCGATCGTGATGCGACCGGTATCAACGTCATAGAAACGCGGGATCAGGTGAGCGATGGTGGATTTGCCGCTGCCCGGGGGGCCGACGATACCAATGGTTTCGCCGCGTTTCGCCTCGAAACTGATGCCATTCAAGGTCGGGTTTTCGGGAGCGGAAGGATAGGCGAAGCGAACGTTTTCGAACCGCAAGGTTCCGTCTGAAACTATGAGGTCAGTCGCCTGTGGCGCGTCCTTGACTGCAACGTCCATGTCGAGCAGGCCGAAGAGACGGGCGCCACAGGTCGACGCGCGGGCAAAGGCGTTCACCATCAGGCCAAGCTGGCGCACCGGCATCTGCAGGATCGTCATGAAGGTCAGAAAGGATGCGAGCGTGCCAACCGTGATCTCGCCCGCAAGCACTTTTCCGCCGCCAACCCAGAGAACCAATCCCATGGAAATGAAGAAGGAAAGGTTCATGGCGCTGGTGTTGGCAACTCGGATGCCAACGCGCTGATGTGCCAGTTCGAGCGCATTTCTGGAAGCCGCATCGAACTTGGCCAGTTCATGATCCTGTGCTGCGAAAGCGCGGACAACGCGGATGCCGCCGAGATTTTCCTCCATGACCCGCGTTAACACCTGCAGGCGTTCCTGCAGATCCAGCCAGGTGGCGCGAAGCCGAAGCTGTGCAATGGATGACCGCCAGCCGACGAAAGGAACGAAACTGAGTGCCAGCAGTCCAAGAATGAAGTCTGTCGAGAGAAGAAGGTAGGCTCCAATGCCAATCAGCACGGAAAGCAGGATCATGCGTACCAATGCTGTCGAGAAATACATGCGCACGCCTTCGAGATCGAGAAGGCCGATGGTGATCAGATCACCGGAATGAACGCTGTCATGGAAACTGAAGGAGAGCCGCTGGATCTTCTCATAGCAGGCAAGACGTAGCTCGTAGCCGATGTGGTGGCCGACCGCTTCGCTGAAATAGTTCTGCACCATGGTGAACAGACCGCGCAGAATGCTGGCGCCGAGGAGAAGCAGCGCCGTCACGAGGAGCGCGTCCTGCGCATCCGTATTGCTGGAATCGCCTGCTACAATCCCCTGTGCCTGATCGATGGCATGACCCAGCAATTGTGGGATCATCAGCTGGAAGCCAGACGCCACGAAGGTGGCGCCGATGGCGAGTGTGGTCTGCCAGGGATGCCTCAGCGCCATGACCGTGATGCGGGTGATAATGGAGAGGCCCTTGCCCCATCCTGCGGCCTTGACATGCGCAAGCGATGCAGCCGGGCTCACGCCGCTGCCTGAAGAAACAGTCGTCACAGTAGCATTCCAACGATTATGGTTCCGCCGGCGTTGTCACCGGAGGAGCATTCAAAGGATGAGAAGGTCAGAACCAGGTATTCTTATGGAGACACACCACTAGAGTCCGATTCTTCCTATACCGGAAGCCACAGATTGAAAAATGCTAAAATTGGCAAAAGGACGGCACGTCTGACAGGTAGTTCAATTTTCAGACAATTTGTCAGAGGTGTTGCCGAAATATCATCTCAAGCAAAAGAAGGGCCGTGCTTGGGGTCAAGGCACGGCCCAGATAACTGGCGTCAGGAGATGTCAGGCTGCCAGCGGTTCCGGAGCTTTTGCACCGGTCATGAATGCGACTGCGTCGGACATGGAGTAGTCCTTCGGGTTAATAACCGTAAGGCGCTTGCCGAGCCGGTGGATATGGATGCGGTCGGCAACTTCGAAGACGTGCGGCATGTTGTGCGAGATCAGTACGATCGGAATACCGCGCGAGCGGACATCCAGAATGAGTTCAAGCACGCGGCGGCTTTCCTTGACGCCAAGTGCTGCCGTTGGCTCATCCAGAATGATGACCTTCGACCCGAAGGCTGCAGCACGGGCAACGGCTACGCCCTGACGCTGGCCCCCGGATAGTGTTTCCACCGCCTGGTTTATGTTCTGGATGGTCATCAGGCCGAGTTCCGAAAGCTTGTCACGGGCAAACTTTTCCATAGCCGGACGATCGAGCTTGCGGAAAACGCTACCCATGACGCCGGACTTTCGAATTTCGCGGCCGAGGAACATGTTGTCAGCGATCGACAGCGCCGGAGACAGGGCAAGGTTCTGGTAAACCGTTTCGATACCCGCCTTGCGCGCCTCTATCGGAGAGCGGAAGCTGACAGTCTTGCCCTCCAGTTTGATCTCGCCTTCATCGGAGTTGATGGCGCCGGAGATCGCTTTGATGAGAGAGGACTTGCCTGCGCCGTTATCGCCGATAACCGCCAGGATTTCGCCCGGATAGAGGTCGAAATCCGCATTGTCGAGGGCGGTCACCTTGCCATAGCGCTTGACCAGTCCGCGTGCCGAGAGAATGGGCTCCTGTGCCATTAGCCTGCTACCTTTCTGATCCACTGGTCGATTGCGACGGCTGCTATGATGAGAAGGCCGATCAACATGTAGGTCCATTGTGGATCGGTGCCGATGAGACGAAGTCCGAGCTGGAAAACGCCGACGATCAGAGCTCCAAAAAGCATTCCAAGGATCGAGCCTCGTCCGCCAAAGAGTGACAGGCCGCCGATGACCACGGCCGTGATGGATTCGATGTTTGCAAACTGGCCAGCTGTCGGAGAAACCGAACCGATACGGCCGATCAGAGCCCAGCCACCCAAGGCGCAGATGACGCCGGAGATCGTGTAGACGGAGATCAGCATCTTCTTGACGTTGACGCCTGCAAGTTCCGCAGCATCCGGATCATCGCCGACTGCATAGAGGTGACGTCCCCAGGCGGTGGAGTTCAGAACATACCAGAGGGCGCCGACGAGAAGCACCATGGCAATGACGCCGTAGGTGAAGACTGCACCGCCGACCTGGATGCTCTGTCCAAACAGCTGGAGAAGAGGCGCGTTTGCGGCCAGATCCTGCGAGCGGATGGTTTCGTTTGCCGAGTAGAGAAAATTCGATGCGAGAACGATCTGCCACATGCCCAGTGTGACAATAAAGGGCGGTAGTTTGATACGTGCGATCAAAAACCCGTTGATCAGGCCGCAGATCGCGCCGACCGCGAAGCCTGCGAGAATGGCCAGGGGAACGGGTACACCATAATGAATGGCGAACTGGCCCATCACGACGGAAGACAGCACCATGATTGCGCCGACCGACAGATCAATGCCGGCCGTCAGGATCACCAGCGTCTGTGCGGCGCCGATGATGCCGGTAATGGCCACCTGCTGTAGGATCAGCGTCATGGAAAAAGCTGAAAAGAACTTGGTGCCGAGTATCGAGCCGAAGATGATGACCGACATCAGAAGGACGAGCAGCGGAACGGCTGCCGGGTTTCCATGAAGGAAATGCTGAAACTTCTGGAGTGCGGTCTTATCGTGCGTATCGAACTGCGCAACCTGCGTCGAACTGCCTGAAAGCACTTTTTCATATTCGAGATGCGGCTTCGTGGCGGCTTGTGGCTCGCTCATGTTTTCCTCCCTAGGGCATCTTACCGGATGCGAGGGCCGGCATTCAGGTGACAAACCTCAGATCGCCGGCGATGGAAAATTCATTCTTCAATCGGAGAAGGTATTCAGCAAGGTTTTGTTGCCTGTTCTCTTTAAGTGAAGGGCGGCCGAAGCCGCCCCTTGATCTTTTTGATCAAGCAGGGAAGGGCATCAGCCCCAGCACTTCGCAGTGCCTTCCTTCGTATCGATCGAAGGAACGCCCTTGGCAGGCTTGTCGGTCACCAGGGAAACACCGGTGTCGAAAAAGTTCTTGCCTTCGGTCGGCTTGGGCTTCGTGCCGTCCTTTGCAAAGGCGGCAATCGCTTCAATGCCCTTCGATGCCATCAGCAGAGGATATTGCTGGGAGGTCGCGCCGATCACGCCTTCCTTGACGTTCTTGACGCCCGGGCAGCCGCCATCGACGGATACGATCAGAACGTCCTTCTGCTTGCCGACAGCCTTCAGCGCTTCATAAGCACCGGCGGCAGCGGGCTCGTTGATGGTGTGAACGACGTTGATGCTTGGATCCTTCTGGAGAAGATTTTCCATGGCTGTACGGCCGCCTTCTTCGTTACCATTGGTGATGTCGTGACCGACGATCCGTGGATCCTTTTCATCGCCGATGCGGTTGATATCGCCGACATCAATGCCGAAGCCCTTCATGAAGCCCTGGTTGCGCATGACGTCAACGGAGGGCTGTGCCGGTGTCAAGTTCAAGAACGCGATCTTTGCGGTCTTTGCCTTATCGCCCAGTGTTGCGGCAGCCCACTTGCCGATGAGTTCGCCAGCCAGCAGGTTATCCGTTGCGAAGGTTGCGTCAGCGGCGGAGATCGGGTCCAGCGGTGTATCGAGTGCGATGACCAGAACACCTGCCTTGCGGGCCTTTTCGACTGCGGGAACGATACCCTTGGTGTCGGAGGCTGTCAGAAGGATACCTTTTGCGCCGTCAGCAATGCAGGTTTCGATTGCAGCGACCTGGCTTTCGGAGTCGCCATCGATCTTACCGGCATAGGACTTCAGCGTCACGCCCAGTTCCTTGGCCTTTGCAGTCGCGCCTTCCTTCATCTTGACGAAGAAGGGGTTTGTATCCGTCTTGGTGATGAGGCATGCGGAAACGCCGGCTGCAGAGGCCGGTGCAGCAAAGGCAACGCCAAGAGCTAGTGTCGCAAATGCAGCGGTCAGAACGGTTTTCTTCATGGATCTTCCTCCCAGGTTAACTCAGTATCCGCGCGGCGGATTTTGTGCGGGCCTCGACCGGTTTCAAGCACCAGACGCCTCCTCCAAGCCGCCTGCCCGTGGCCCTCATAATGTCGAAACTTCTCATACTGTCAATAAATAAATCCAGTTGATTTATTAATTCTTGATCGATAGGTTGTGCTTTGAGGAGCTTGGGTGCCTTAAGGGAGGGGTGGCCATGACCGTCCATGACAACTCCAGCGACAGTATTGTTTTACCGCCTGCCGTAAGTTTCGCGGGCGGTTCCAATCAGGTGCGCGTGCGTGCGCACAACGAAAGATTGGTGTTGTCGCTCGTTCGACTGCATGGATCGCTGTCCAAGGCAGACATCACCAGAGCGAGCGGTCTCTCTGCTCAAACCGTTTCCGTTATTATGCGCGCCCTCGAAAACGATGGCCTCCTGCTGAGAGGCGAACCGGTTCGCGGGAAGGTGGGTCAGCCTTCCATTCCCATGCGCCTCAATCCCGACGCGGTCTTTTCCTTTGGGGTGAAAATCGGGCGGCGCAGCGCGGATGTCGTGCTGATGGATTTCATCGGGCGCATCCGCCACCAGTTCCGCCAGACTTATGCCTATCCGAAGCCTGATGAAATCATTGCGATCATCATGTCGGGGATCGAGTCGATTGAAGCCCGGCTGGATCGGGATACCTTGGCACGCATCGCCGGCATAGGGATTGCAGCACCTTTTGAGCTCTGGAACTGGGCTGAGGAGGTTGGCGCACCTCCAGGGGCCATGGATGAGTGGCTCGGTGTCGATCTCCAGGCCGAAATTGCTGCCCGCGTTCGCCATGCGGTTCATCTTCAGAACGATGCGACAAGCGCTTGTGGTGCTGAACTTGTTTTCGGCGTTGGGCCATCCTATCCCGATTTCGTCTATTTCTTCATCGGCTCCTTCATCGGCGGCGGCATTGTCCTGAATTCTGCGGTCTATTCCGGTCGAACGGGCACCGCAGGCGCGCTTGGTCCGCTGCCAGTGCGTGGCAAGAACGGTGAGAACCGGCAGCTTCTTGATATTGCGTCAATCTTCGTCCTCGAGAAACTGCTCCTCGACCAAAGCATAGATCCACAGCCCCTCTGGTATTCGGCTGACGATTGGGTGGACTTTGGCGCACCGCTGGAACTGTGGATCCGCGATACGGCGGAGGCACTTGCGCAGGCCATCGTTGCATCCGCCTCCGTCATCGATTTCGGTGCTGCCGTCATCGATGGCGGTTTTCCAGATTGGGTGCGCAAGCGTGTCGTGCAAGCAACGAGGGAGGCGGTCACCCGGCTCGACCTCCAGGGTGTCATCATTCCCGATATTCTCGAAGGTGCGGTGGGCGCTCAGGCACGTGCTATTGGTGGCGCAAGTCTTCCGATTTTCGCCCGCTACCTCATCGACCAGAATGTACTTTTCAAGGAGCTTGCCTGATGCTCAAGGGTCTCAATCCACTGCTCAGCCCTGAACTGCTCTTTACTTTGCGTGCCATGGGGCATGGGGATGAACTCGCGATTGTCGACGGCAATTATCCGGGCCTTGAACACGCACGGCGACTGGTGCGGCTGGACGGCCATCACCTGATTCCGGTCCTGGATGCAGTTCTGTCGATCCTGCCGATCGACGACTTTGTTCCCGAGGCAATCTTCCGCTCGACCGTCGGCAAGGACCGAGATGCACTCGATCCTGTGCACGAAGACATCATCGCCTGCTGCGGGCGGCATGAACCCAAGCAGTCTGTCGTCCCCTTGCTCGGCTCGGACTTCTATCCACGCGTGAAGGCGGCGCACACCGTCATCCAGACAAGCGAGCCTCGGCTTTATGCGAACGTCATTCTCAAGAAGGGTGTAATTTATCCTTGAGAGAGGCGGGTGGTGCCGTACCATCGTGGGGCGGACCTGCGGCAGTACCCGTACCTGTTCTGCATGCAAAAAGACCGGCGGATCGCTTCGTCGGTCAGGCTCTCGTGGCAGATTGGTGGCACTTCACCGGAACAGGCTGGGCAGCCACAGTGAGAGCGCGGGCACGTAGGTCACGAGCATGAGCACAGCGATGCTGGCGCCGAAGAACGGCCAGATGGTGCGCATGGCTTCGCGAATGGTGATTTTTCCGACGGCACAGGCAACGAACAGGACCGTGCCAACCGGAGGTGTGTTGAGGCCGATACCAGCATTGAGGATCATCACGACGCCGAAATGAACCGGATCGACCCCGAAGGCCTTCACGACCGGCAGAAGCACCGGCGTGGAGATAATGACCATCGGTGCCATGTCCATGAATGTGCCGAGGATCAGCAGGATTATGTTGATAACGAGGAGGACGATGATCGGATTGTCCGAGATCGTCGAAATCGCGCTGATCATCAACCCTTGCACCTGAAGGAAAGCCATCAGCCAGGCGAAAGAGGCGGCGGTTCCGATGACGAGGAGCACCATGGCCGTAGTGCGAACCGCACCCATGACCGCCTCGACAAAACCGTGCCAGTCGAGTTCACGATACACGAACATGGCCACAAGCAGTGCGTAGAGCACCGCGATGCAGGAGCTTTCAGTTGCCGTGAAAACACCGGAACGAACGCCACCGAAGATGATGGCGATCAACAGAATGCCCGGTGCCGAGGAGACGAAGAAATAAAGAACCTTCGCAAAGCCGGGGAAGGGTTCGGAGGGGTAGCCGCGCTGCTTGGCCACGAACCATGCCGTAAACATCAAGGCGGCGGCCAAAAGAAGGCCAGGAATGATGCCTGCTGTGAAAAGATCCGCCACCGATACATTGCCGCCAGCGGCGATCGAGTAGAGGATCATGTTGTGCGATGGCGGGATCATCAGGGCAATGATCGCGGCATTTGCGGTCACGTTCACGGCATAGCCACGGTCATAGCCGCGTGCGGCCATTTGCGGGATCATCAAACCACCGACAGCCGACGCATCCGCCACGGCAGAGCCTGAGATGCCGCCGAACAAGGTGGATGCCACCACGTTCACCTGTCCCAGACCGCCGCGCAGGTGGCCGACAATGCCGGCAGCGAAGCGGATGAGACGCGTGGCGATCCCGCCGCGCACCATCAGGTCTCCTGCAAAAATGAAGAACGGGATCGCCATCATTGCGAAGACGTTCATGCCAGAGTTCATCTGCTGGAAGATGACGATGGGCGGCAGGCCCATGTAGAGGATGGTGGCGAGTGAGGCGATACCCAAGCAGAAAGCGATGGGCATGCCGATCAGCATCAGCAGGGTGAAGGACCCGAACAGGATCGTATAGGCCATTATGCTGCCTCCAGAACTTCAGTGTCGGCAGCGGGCTCCAGATCGAGTGCGATGTCGATAAAGCGTTCAAGGCCGAAAAGAGCGATCATTGCGCCACCCACGATCAAGGGGAAAAAGTCGACGCCACCGGGCCAGCCCAGAACGGGAATGGTTGCACCCCAGGTGCCTGCAGAAAGCTGGACGCCATAGTAAACCATGGCGGCGCCAAAGAAGGCGACGAGCCCGAGGCTTACCAGATCCATCAGGCGCTGGATCGAGCGGGGCATGGCGTAGCGAACGATATCGAGGCCGAGATGTACGCTCTCGCGCACGCCAACCGCGGCGCCCAGCATGATGAACCAGAGCATCAGATGCAGCGAAAGCGGTTCCGACCAACTGGGAGAATCGTTCAGAACATACCGCGCAAAGACCTGCCAGCCGACGATGAATGTCATCACCACGATGCCGGTCCCGGCGATGTAGAGCGAAAGCCGGCTTAAGGCGGCCAAAAACGGGCGGATGCCCAGCATGAATTTTCTCATTTCCCCGAATTCCTTCTGCGCTACTGTGAGATCAGGCGCATTGAAAAAGCCGGCCCCTTCTGGAGCCGGCTTGCAATCGTCAACTTATTTGACGTCCTGAATGCGTGTCAGGAGATCCTTCAGCTTCGCATCGGTCACGAACTTGTCGTAGACGGGCTTCATGGCAGCAGAGAACTCGCTCTTGTCTACCTTGATCACGTTCACGCCACCGGCACGAACCTTCTCTTCGGAGACCTTTTCGCGCGCGCTCCAGAGCTCACGCATCTTGGCGACCGATTCCTTGGCTGCCGCCTTGATGATCTTCTGGTCTTCCGGCTTCAGCTTGTCCCAGGAGATCTTGGACATGACTAGGATTTCCGGGTTCAGCGAGTGTTCCGTCAGCGTATAGTTCTTCGCGACTTCGTAGTGACGGGCTGATTCGTAGGATGGCCAGTTGTTTTCCGCACCATCGACCACGCCGGTCTCCAGCGAGGAATAGACTTCGCCCATCGGCATCGGCGTCGGGTTGGCGCCGAAGGCCTGCATCATGGCGATCCAGAGGTCAGACTGCTGAACGCGGATCTTCAGGCCCTTGAGATCGGAAAGCTTCTGGATCGGCTTCTTCGTCGTGTAGAAAGAGCGCGCACCGGAATCGTAATAGGCAAGACCAACGAGACCATGCGGTTCGAAGGCCTTTAGGATTTCCTCGCCGATCGGGCCGTCTACCGTCTTGTGCATGTGTTCCGTCGAGCGGAACAGGAACGGCATGCCGAGCACGACCGTTTCCTTGACGAGGTTGTTGAACGGTGCCGCGTTGACACGGTTGATATCGATCACGCCGAAGCGAGTCTGCTCGATCGTATCTTTCTCGCTACCGAGAACGGAATTGTTCATGACCTGAATGTTGATGCGGCCATTGGTGCGCTCGGAAACGAGCTTGCCCATGTATTTCACCGCATCTACGGTCGGATAACCATCTGGGTGAATGTCAGCCGAGCGCAGTGTGATCTGCTGCCCATGTGCGGCCAGTGCCGTGCTCATGGCAAAGCCAATTGCGAGGCCAAGAATCTTGGTCAGTTTCATGCTTTCCTCCTGTTGTCGCGTGGCCATCTCCTCCAACCACGCTTTTTATGTGGGCGTATCTAAAGCGTGTCGCGATTTTTCAAATTCGCTCCTGACGCTTTAAGTGTTTGTTTTACCGCATGTCGTTATAGCAAAACCGCTGCACCCTTTTGCGCGCCATGCTTTAGCCCTGCCACTTGGGCAGTTTGAAAAGTTCTTCCGGGTTTTCCACGAGTGCCAGATGCCTGCTCTTTTCGTTCGGCAGCCAGCCGAGCACCTTTTCGAGCAGGCTCACGTCGTCCGGATAGTCTTTTTGTTCCTTGGCCAGATTGTGCGGCCAGTTGGTGCCCCACACGATGCGTTGCGGCGCATAGGCCGCCATGAGGCGCGCAATGGCTGCGACATCGTCGTAGCCCGGGCCGCCAGTCTTCGAGCTTTCATACACTCCGGCAAATTTGAACCAGCAGCGCCCGGTATCGATCAGCCTTTTGACGGCATCTACATGCGGGCTGTCAGGCGTGATGCCGCAGAAGAATTTGCCATGATGATCCAGCACCCAGCGCGAACGCAGGCGTACGAGCCGCGTTTCGTGGTCCAGAACATTGCTACCGTCGAACTGAATGGCTAGCATCCAGCCGCGTGCGGCTGCCTTGGCATCCAGTACTTCCAATGCAGAAAGATCGGTTGCGCCACCGGGCAGATCCATGATCCGCAGGCCAACCACGCCCGCTTCACCCAGCGCATCCAGTTCCGCGTCTGAAACTTCAGGCCCTACGGCCGCAACGCCCCGTGCCAGATCGCCCATGGCTTTCAGGCATGCGACAGTATTCCCATTGTCGCGCTGCTGCGCATTTCCCTGCGTGATGATAACGCGGTCTATGCCCAGCCAGTCCATGAATGCGCTATATTGATCTGGCGTCGGAAGAGCCCCTGCGGGCAAGCCTGGACCACCAGGCAGCGCCGGAAAACCCGGTAGGTACATATGCATCTGCGTATCTACGGTGCCTTCCGGCAGGAGAATAGCGGGTTTGCGGCCGGAGGTTGGGCGAACGAGCATCAGGCGTCCTTCATCTTGAATTCTGCGAGTGCATCGCGGTTGATTTCAATGCCTAGACCTGGACCATCGGGGATGGCTACAATGCCGTCAACGTGCTCAATCGGGGTCTTGACGATGGCCTGACGGAACGGATTATCTGTTCGGTCGAATTCAAGAATCGGCTCGATCGGGTTCACGCGCCAAGGGCTCGGGATCATCGCCGCCATGAACTGAAGTGCAGCGGCGATGTGAACGGCCGTTCCCCACACATGCGGCACGACGCGAATGCCATGGAGTGCCGCCAGATCGGCAACGCGCTTGGCTTCGGTAAAGCCGCCAACGCCTGCAAGATCAGGCTGGAGAATATCGACGCAACGCGTTTCCACCGGCTCACGCATGCCCCAGCGGGAATGCCATGTTTCACCACCGGCAACCGGGATTGGCTGGCGCTGGCGAACTTCGCGATAAGCGGCCAGTTGTTCCGGCACTACAGGCTCTTCGAACCAGTCGAGGTGCAGTTCTGCGGCTGCCTGGCCGAAGCGCACGGCTTCCACCACGTCGTAACCGTGGTTTGCGTCTACCATGATGCGCATCTCGGACCCAACGGCATCGCGGGCAGCACGAACGACGCGCAGATCTTCCTCGACGCCGAATCCGATCTTGATTTTGGTGGCGTGAAAACCTTCCTTCCAGTAGCGGGCAACATCCGTCGCATTGTCCTCGACGCGGTCCACACCGTCACGCTTGAAGCTGCCGGTCGCATAGGCCTTGATGCTTTCGCGGAAGCGCCCGCCGAGCAGGATCGATACAGGCACGCCGAAATGCTTGCCCTTGATATCCCAAAGCGCAATGTCGATGCCGGACAGCGCTGTGACAGCAAGGCCGCGCTGACCCTGATCGCGAAGTACATTGTAAAGGCGAGCCCAGATCTTTTCGGTTTCGAGCGGATTTTCGCCGATCAGCCAGTTGGCATAGGCCTGGACCACGGCCGCATTGGGTCTGGCCGGCCCAAGGCATTCGCCCCAGCCCGTGGTGCCGTCGTCGCACATGATCTCCACCAGAATATGTGCCCTGCGGTCGAAGCGCATGGATGCGCTTTCGAATGCCACGTCAAGCTTGTGCTCCAACAAATGTGTGCGAACTTCAGCAATCTTCATAGGCTTTTCCCAGTCGGGCGTTTCAACGGTGAGAAACCGATGAAGCGCCCAGTCTTGAGTGAGTTGGATCAGCCACGCTTCCAGGGGCCGATGAGGTCCAGCAACATGCCTTCTTCTTCCTTGGTCAGGTCATCGAGCGGAGCACGAACCTTGCCAGCGTCGAAGCCCTGCAGGCGCACGCCCGCCTTGATAGCGGCAACCGCATAGCCCTTGCGGCGATTGCGGATCGCCATGAACGGGTAGAAGAAGTCCCGCAGGATCTTCTCGCAGTGCTCGCGCTCGCCAGCCCGCAGCGCCTTGTAGAACTCGACGGCGAGGCCGGGAACGAAGTTGAAGACGGCAGAGGAATAGGTCGTGAAACCAGCGCCGAGATAGGCTTCGGCAAACAGTTCGGCAGTCGGCATGCCGCCGAGATAAGTGAGGCGATCGCCCATGGTCGCCGTGATCTGGCGCACGAGGCCGATATCGCCCGTACCATCCTTGAAGCCGACAAGGTTCGGGCACTCGTCACACAGGCGCTTCAACGTGTCGACGGAAAGCACCGAGTTGTCGCGGTTGTAGACCATAACGCCGATGCCAACGGATTGGCAGATTTTCTTGACGTGCTGATAGAGACCTTCCTGCGGCGCGTCGATGAGGTAATGCGGCAGAAGCAGAATGCCGTCTGCACCAGCCTTTTCGACAGACTTTGCCAGCTCGGTGCCGACATGGCTGCCAAAGCCGCAGCCGGAGACGATTGCGGTCTTGCCGGATGCTTCCTTTGCCGCCTTGACGATGCCGGGAATTTCATCCGGTGAAAGCGAGAAAAACTCGCCGGTGCCGCCTGCGGCGAACAGAACGGGCGCCTCGAAGCCTGACAGCCACTCGATATGGCGGCGATAGCTTTCAGCCTGAAACTGGCCTTCGCCGTCGAAATGCGTCACTGGGAAAGACAAAAGGCCCGCGCCAAGCGCCGCCTTGATCTCTTGAGGCGTCATAATCAGTGTATCCTTTGTAGAAGTCTCCTCCGCTCAATTTCGTATAGATTCAACATACAAGTGTCAATAACTTATCTTACAAATTGTCTTTGCTCTCTGAGGAGCGTTCGGTAGCGAGACTGGCTGCCGCGCAGATGCCTGCGCATTGCATCGCGGGCGGCGTCCTCATCCCCAGCTGAAATGGCAGAAATGATGGCGTTGTGCTCTTCGTTCAGCAGCTTGATATAGGCTGCCTGATCGGCTTCCGACTCTTCATTGCGAAGCGCTGCGCGGGGGATGATGTTTTTGCCGATCAGGGACAGGAAATCCCTGAAGCGCGAGTTGTTGGTCGCCTCGGCAATCGCTAAGTGCAACGCGAAGTCCGCCTCGCTGGTCGGCTTGTTCGCTTCGAAACAGGCCTGCACCGCATAGTGACGCTCGAAAATAACCTCTTCCTGTGCCGGAGAGCGGCGAAGAGCAGCAAGGCCTGCCGCTTCCACTTCTACCGCCGTGCGCAGTTCCAGAAATTCAATGACAGAGGAAACGCGAGCGTAGTCAATGTTCTCGATCGACATGGGGGCCGGACTGCTGGCAACCGGCGGCTCCAGCACAAACACGCCGGCACCCTGACGTGCCTCCACGAGGCGGTCCGCCCGAAGTGCTGCGATTGCCTCGCGCACCACAGTTCGGCTCACGCCGTGTTGTTCGCCCAGTTGTGCTTCGCTCGGCAGCTTCGTGCCTGGTGGATAATGCCCTGCCATAATTGATTGCCGCAGAACGTCGCCCAGTCGCGAGGCCAGCGTGCCTGCACCGCCCGGTGTCCCGCTTTTGCCTGCAATTGCCATGGACATCTCCTTCAAAGCCTGCATCTCCGGATGGTCTGCTCGCCAGCCTGTACATCAATGCAATAGCTGTAGCGTGTTGACGCGCTTCTGCCAACATGTATGATGAGTTGACCCGGCGAGCCTACGAGTTGTGGCGCGCTGCCTGCCGATGGAGGAAATCTTGAAACGACTGTTGATCACCGGTGCCGCCGGCGCGCTGGGGCGTGCCATGCGCACGCGTCTTGCCGATGTGGCCGATATCCTGCGCCTGTCAGATATCAGCAATCTGGGTGAGGCCGGACCGAACGAGGAACTCGTTCAATGCGATCTGGGTGATGCGGATGCCGTGCATAAGCTGGTAGAAGGTTGTGACGGGATCGTGCATCTCGGTGGCGTGTCCGTCGAAGACAAGTTCTCGAAGATTCTGAACGCCAACCTGCTCGGCCTCTACAATCTTTACGAAGCAGCGCGCGCCAACGGCCATCCGCGCATCCTGTTTGCAAGTTCCAACCACACAGTCGGCTTCTACCGTCAGGATGAGAAGATCGACGCGACATCGCCAACGCGGCCGGATGGTCTTTACGGTGTCTCCAAATGTTTCGGCGAACAGCTGGCGCGGATGTATTTCGAGAAATTCGGTCAGGAAACGGCGCTTGTTCGCATTGGCAGCTGCATGGAAAAGCCAAGCAATCATCGCATGCTGTCCAGCTGGATGTCCCATGCGGATTTCAAGCGTCTTATCGAGTGCACGTTCCGGGCGCCGATGCTGGGGTGCCCGGTGATCTGGGGCATCTCCAACAATGATGCAGCCTGGTGGGACAACTCGCATGCCAGCTATCTGGGCTGGAAGCCGCAGGACAATGCCGAGCATTATCGCGCGGAAATCGACGCGGCACTTGGCAAACCAGACCCGAAAGCGGCCCTTCACGTCTATCAGGGCGGCAATTTCGTCAACGATCCTATTTTCAAGGAAAGTTGAGAGCGTTACCGCAGGAGCCGTTTGGCGGGGGCGGCTCCTGCACCATTTTCAGTCCTCGGAATAGCGCTCTTCAGCCCATGGATCACCACGCATGTGGTAGCCATTCTTTTCCCAGAAGCCGGGTCTGTCCTGACGGGTGAACTCGATGCGGGTCAGCCACTTGGCGCTCTTCCAGAAATAAAGATGCGGAACAACGAGGCGCATTGGCCCGCCGTGCTCGGCGGTCAGCGGCTCGCCCTGCCAATGCGTGACCAGCATGGCGTCTTCCGCGGCAAAGTCGGAAAGCAGCAGATTGGTCGTGTATCCGTCATAGCTCGTCAGCATCACGGCATCCGCATCTGCTTTCGGGTGAACCTGATCAAGCAGTTCACGTGTGGTGACGCCGGTCCATTCATTGTCATAACGCGACCAAGTGGTCACGCAGTGAATATCTGTCGTGAGCTTCGATTGCGGTAGCGCCTGAAATTTCTCCCAGTTGAACGTCAGAGGATTTTCCACTTCGCCCCTGATGTCGAGCCGCCATTGCAGTGCGGAGATCACCGGCTGCTGGCCAAGGTCCAGGACCGGCCAGTTCTGCACGAGGTGCTGGCCCGGCGGCAGTCGGTCGGTTTCCGGTCTTGTGATCTTGCCGGTTAGAAATTTGCCTTCTGCCGCCCACTTTCGTTTGGTCGTGGTCAACTTCGTCGCCTCAGGCTCGCTGGTTTCGTCTACCATGGTTCCGTCCTGCATTTCGATCATGAGGGGAATGTGTAGCGACATAGGACCGCTGTCCAGAAGGCGCTGAATTTCTTTCATTATATCCGCACGGATATAATGCTGGAATACGGGCGTAAGTTCGCTATATTCGCGCAGATATTTCGATTGGGAGAGCTTATGAAAACCCGCCGTCTGATCCTCAAACTCATCGCTGCCATGGCTTTGGCAGTGCTTCCTGTTCTGCCCGCACAAGGTCTAGCCGCTGAAAAGATAACCGTTTTCGCCGCTGCCAGCATGAGGACGGCGTTGGATGCAGCCAATGCCGTCTACGCTAAGAAAAGTGGTCATGAGGTAACGGTCTCTTACGCAGCCAGCTCGGCGCTGGCGAAGCAGATAGAGGCTGGTGCGCCCGCGGACGTTTTCATTTCCGCCGATCTGGACTGGATGGATTATCTGGCGAAGAAGAACCTCATCAAGCCGGACAGTCGAAAGAACCTGCTGGGCAACCGCATCGTTCTGGTCGCGCCGAAGGACAAGGCAAAGCCTGTCAACATCAAGGCTGGGTTCGATCTTTCCGCTCTGGTGGGAGACGGCAAGCTCGCCATGGGTGCGGTGAATAGCGTTCCCGCCGGCAAATATGGCAAGGCTGCGCTGGAAAAGCTTGGTGCCTGGACTGCCGTCGCGCCGAAGGTGGCGGGTGCGGAAAATGTTCGCGCAGCACTCTTGCTCGTATCGCGCGGGGAGGCTCCTTATGGCATCGTTTATCAGACGGATGCAGCCGCCGATCCCGGCGTTTCAGTCGTCGGCACCTTCCCGCCAGACAGCCATCCTGCGATCATCTATCCGGTAGCGCAGGTCGCCGGCGCCAAGAGCACGGCGGCCAGCGATTACCTGAAGTTCCTGTCTTCCGATGAAGCTTCGGGTTTCTTCACGGCACAAGGCTTCACAATCCTCAAATGATGCCCTCGCATAACGGCGTTCACGCAGTTACAGTCTTCACAAACGGGACGCATGCGTGGAACTTCCAAGTTTGAGTGAAGAGGAATGGACGGCGATCAGGCTCAGCCTGAAGGTTGCCAGCGTTGCCGTCATCGCCAGCCTGCCGCTGGGTGTGCTGGTTGCCTATCTTCTGGCGCGCAAGCGCTTTTGGGGACATGCGCTGCTGAATGGCATCGTCCACCTGCCGCTCATTCTGCCACCCGTTGTGACCGGTTACCTGCTGCTGATTGCGTTCGGGCGACGCGGGTTCATCGGTTCATTTCTGGAAAGCACTTTCGGGTTGATCCTATCCTTTCGCTGGACCGGGGCGGCACTCGCCTGCGCGGTCATGGGTTTTCCGCTGATGGTGCGTTCGATCAGGCTGTCCATCGAGGCGGTGGACCTGAAGCTGGAAGAGGCGGCCAGAACATTGGGCGCATCGCCGGTGATGGTGTTTCTCACGGTCACGCTGCCCCTGATGCTGCCGGGAATCATCGCCGGCCTCGTTCTGGCCTTTGCCAAGGCCATGGGGGAATTCGGCGCGACGATCACCTTTGTTTCGAACATTCCCGGTGAAACGCAAACGCTTTCCGCCGCGATCTACACCTTCACCCAGGTGCCGGGGGGCGATGCGGGCGCTCTTCGCTTGACTGTCATTTCGATTGTCATCTCCATGGCAGCATTGCTGCTTTCCGAAGCGCTGGCGCGCCGGGTGGGCAAGAGGATCGAAGCCGAATGACTTTCGCTGTCGAGATCCGTCATAGCCAAGGAGATTTCCGCATCGAGGCGGACTTCACATCGGAAGGGGGCGTAACGGCGCTCTTCGGGCGTTCCGGCTCTGGAAAAACATCCGTGCTTCGCATTGTCGGCGGGCTGGTGAGGCCTGATCACGGGCGCATAATCGTCGGCGATCAGGTGCTGCTGGATACGAGCAAGGGTATCTGCCTCCCGCCGCATCGGCGGGGCCTCGGCTATGTCTTCCAGGAGCCGCGCCTTTTTCCGCATCTGACCGTGCGTCAGAATCTCAACTACGGGCAGTGGTTCGCGGGCAGCCGGTCCTCCTTCGCCGATCCGGAGAAGATTATTGCCATACTCGGGCTGGAGGCACTGCTGCCGCGTCGTCCCGGTTCATTGTCAGGTGGAGAAAAGCAGCGAGTGGCCATTGGCCGCGCTCTTCTGGCGAGCCCTCGCATTTTGCTGATGGATGAGCCGCTTTCGGCACTGGATGAGGCGCGCAAGGCGGAAATCCTGCCCTATATCGAGCGGCTGCGCGATGAGCTGAACCTGCCCATTCTCTATGTCAGCCATTCGGTGAGCGAAGTGGCACGGCTGGCGGACCGTGTCGTCGCCATGGCGGACGGGCGTGTGACCGGCATTGGCAATGCCTCCGAAATTCTGGGCATCCAAACCGTCGCGACGGGGCGGGAAAGCGGCAGCGTTCTGGAAGGACTGGTGCGGCTTCAGGGTGAGGATCCCGATCTTGCGGCCATCGCGCTTCGCGGCTGTCGTCTCTTCGTTCCGCGCGGCGATCTCCATGAAGGGCAAAAGCTTCGCGTCCATATTCCTGCCCGAGAGGTTCTGCTGGCGACCTCAGAGCCGCACGGGATCTCCGCCCTCAATGTACTGAAGGGTGAAATCCGCTCCATGACGGGTTCGGATGGTGGTGCGGTGGATATAGCGCTTCGGTGCGGGGAGGAAGTGCTGCGCGCCCGCATTACCGGTCTGTCTGCCAAGCGAATGGACCTGATGGTAGGGCAATCCATTCACGCCATCATCAAGACGGTTGCACTGGATCCGTCGGGTCGAGCGCGCTGATCTTGCTTTGATGTTCATTCAGCCAATCGAGGTCGTCTGCAAGCGCGCTTTGGAGAATGACTTCCATATGCCGAAAGCGGCGGATCAGTTCTTCACCAAATTCGGTCAGCTGAGCCCCGCCGCCTTGCTTGCCACCGCGCTGGGATTCAACTGACGGTTTTGCAAACATCGTGTTGATCGCATCCACCAGCAGCCATGCCCGTCGATACGACATATCCATGCGGCGACCGGCTGCCGAAATGGACCCGGTTTCACGAATATGCTCCAGCAGCTCGATCTTGCCGCGGCCAAGCCGCTCTCCAGGCGGAAACGCAACTTTCAGCAGTGGCTGCAGGGTCTGATCGGGCGGATTTGACATGGTGTGGATGAGCCTGTGTGGAGCCGTCAGCAGTTCAACGAGCGTCCATTGTGGCCGAGCGTCATCATGCTTTCAATTGACAACCATACGTTAACGACAGAAGACTTTGTTGATCGGCGATCACTGCCGACATTGCCGTTCATGCTGCGGTGGGAGGACATCATGTCGAAGCGAATCTCGTTTGCGGTCGCCTCTTTTCTGGCCCTTGGCCTTCTCGGTCCCGTCCAGGCGCAGCAGGCGACCAAGGCGCCGCAGTCGAACCGGACAATCGAGACGACTGAGGAAAGCGATTACATCGGCTTCGACCTGAGAACGGTCAAAAACGTCACGCTCCAGCAGTGCCAGACGGCCTGTATCGACGATAAATCCTGCCGCGCTTTTACCTTCAATGTGAAGGCGAAGTGGTGCTTCCTCAAATCGGATTACAACCAGCTGAACAGCTTTGCCGGTGCGGTTGCCGGCAAGATCGTTGTCGCCAACAGCCAGCCGGATATCGGTGCGCCGCCAGCGCTTTCCATGGTTGGCGATGAGGCGACCAATCAGGCTGCCGCCCTTCGCGATGAATTGGCCGTTCCACCAGAACTGGAAGGGCAGGGGCTGGAAAGTCTGAAAGCGCTCGCGCAGCTTGAATTCGTCAATGGAAATCCGGCAGCGGCCATCAATGCATTGACGGCGGCACTCAGCATCGAGCCGGATGATTCAGGCCTGTGGAGCGAGTTTTCCAGGGCATCCGCGCAGATCAAGGATGATGCCGACGCCAAGACGAAGGCGGTTTCGGCGGCAATCAACGCCTATGATGCCTCTCGCACGGCGCAGAGCCGCGCCGAGGCGCTTGCCCTATTGGGTGATGCGCTCCACGCGCAGGAAAACCACCGGGGCGCCATCGATGCGCTGAAGGAAAGCCTGGCGCTCGTTCCCTCGAAAACCGTGCAGGCGCGTTACAACGACCTGAAGGAGCGCTTTGGTTTCCGCGTCGTTGGAAACAGCGTGGATGCCGATGCGGCAAGCCCGCGTGCCTGCGTACAGTTTTCCGAAGCGCTTTTAAAAACGGGTACGGATTACGGCCAGTTCGTGGTGCTCAACGGCCAGGCCCCGCAGGCGGTCGAAGCCAAGGACAAGCAGATCTGCGTCGAGGGTCTGAAGCACGGCGAGCGTTACAAGCTAACCCTACGCCGTGGCCTTCCCTCCAGCGTGGATGAAAGTCTGCAGGCAGCCGTCGATCTCAACATTTACGTCAAGGATCGCTCGCCAGCGGTGCGCTTCACCGGCGACAGCTTCGTTCTGCCATCGACGGCGCGGCGCGGCATTCCCATCGTGTCCGTCAATACCAGCAGCGCCAATCTGAAGCTTTACCGCATTGGTGACAGAAGCATTGCGCCGCTGCTCGCCAATTCGCAGTTTCTCACCCAGATGGACGGCTACACCGCCGGTCAGGTGGAGCAGAGCAATGGTGAACTGGTCTGGCAGGGTTCTATCGATATCGCGCAGGACATCAACAAGGATGTTGTGACGAGCTTCCCCGTCGATGAGGTTTTGCCGAAGCGCAAGCCTGGCGTCTATGTGCTGACGGCGGCGACCGGCACGGGCAATGTCAATGAATGGGAAAACAAGGCCACGCAGTGGTTCGTGGTGTCCGATCTGGGCCTCAGCACCTTTGCCGGAACCGACGGCCTGAATGTTTTCGCGCGCTCGCTTGGCTCTGCCGAACCGGCGGTCGGCGTGGACCTGCAATTGCTGGCCAAGAACAACGAGATCCTCGGCACCGCCAAGACGGATGCCGATGGCAAGGCCGTGTTCAGTGCGGGTCTCATTCGTGGCACGGCGAGCATGGTTCCGGCCGTGCTGATGGCCTCGAAGGGCGGTGAGGATTTCGTTTTCCTCGACATGACGCGCGCAGGCTTCGACCTGTCCGATCGCGGCGTGACGGGTCGTCCCGCTCCGGGTGCTATCGATGTCTACGCCTGGACGGAGCGTGGCATCTATCGCCCGGGCGAAACGGTTCATGCAGCGCTTCTGGCGCGTGATGTCACGTCCAACGCCATCGATCAATTGCCGCTGACCTTTGTGTTTCTGCGGCCTGACGGTGTTGAAGACCGCCGTATGACGGGAACGGGAACGCTGGGCGGCTATGCGGTGGATTTGCCGGTGCTGGCCAGCGCCATGCGCGGCACCTGGACCATGCAGGTATTCACGGACCCAAAAGCGACCGCCATTGCTGAAAAGCGCTTCCTCGTCGATGATTTCGTGCCGGACCGGATCGAGTTTGATCTGAAGAGCGAGGCAAAAGAAATCGTCGTCGGTGAACAGACGCCAATCACCGTCGATGGCCGCTATCTCTATGGCGCGCCTGCTGCCGGACTTGGGCTCGAAGGCGAAATCGTGCTGAAGCACACGCGAGAGCGCGAAGCGTTCAAAGGCTATTTCTTTGGTCTGGCTGACGAAGAGGCAAGTGAAGCGGAAAGGTTGCCGCTGGAAGCGCTTGATCCGCTCGACGAGCAGGGGAAAGCCAGCTTCGATGGTGGATTGACCGAGCTTGCCTATACCACGCAATTGACGGATGCGAACATCGTCGTGCGCCTGAAAGAAGGCGGCGGTCGCGCTGTCGAACGCACGCTGACGCTGCCCGTTCGCGCCGATGGCGACCGCATCGGCATCAAGCCGGAATTCTCGGGCGATCTCGCCGAGAACGCGGTGGCGAATTTCAACGTCATCATGATCGGTGCCGATGCCCAGAAGCGGGCTGCCCCCGGCCTGTTGTGGAAGCTCGTCAAGATCGAGCGCGACTATCAATGGTATCGCGAAGGCAATTCCTGGCGTTACGAGCCGGTCAATCGCACCAAACAGATCGTCAATGGCAAGGTGGATGTCGCAGCGGTAGATGGCGGCAAGATTTCCGTTCCCGTCCAGTGGGGCCGCTATCGTCTGGAAGTCACCGGCCCCGAGCCGGATGCGCCCGCATCCAGCGTCGAGTTCGATGCGGGCTGGTTCGTGACCGCGACTTCGACCGAAACACCGGATGCGCTGGAAATCGCGCTCGACAAGGCCTCCTACAAGGTGGGCGACACGGCGAAGCTGAAAGTTTCCTCCCGCTATGCCGGTCAATTGATGATCGCTAACGGCGCGGAAAATCTGATCTCCGTACAAAATGTCTCGATCGGTGAAAAGGGCGGTGAGGTTTCCATTCCGGTGACGAAGGAATGGGGCGCGGGAGCTTATGTTACTGCCTTGATTTATCGTCCCGGCAATGCACGCGAAAGCCGCATGCCCATGCGCGCCATTGGCGTGACCTGGCTGAAGGTGGACCCGCAGGATCGCGATCTGACCGTTTCGCTGACGGCACCGGACAAGACGCTGCCGCGCCAACCGCTGCAGATCGGCGTGGATGTGAAGGGCGCGGGCGTTGGCGAAGAAGCCTATGTCACAGTTGCCGCTGTCGATGTCGGTATCCTGAACCTCACGCGCTATGAGCCGCCTGCGCCAGACAACTGGTATTTCGGACAGCGTCGTCTCGGCCTTGAAATCCGCGATATCTATGGACGTCTGATCGATGGTTCGCTGGGTGCGACGGGCAAGCTGCGCACCGGCGGCGATGGCGGAAGCGTGGCTTTGCAAGGCAGCCCGCCGAAGGAAAAGCTGATTGCCTTCTTCTCCGGCATCGTTCGCGTCGGGCCGGATGGAAAGGCCAATGTCAGCTTCGATGTTCCACAGTTCAACGGCACGGCGCGAGTGATGGCCGTCGCCTGGACGAAAACCGCAGTCGGCCATGGCACGAAGGATGTGGTGATCCGCGATCCCGTGGTTGTTACCGCCAGCCTGCCGCGTTTCCTCGCCCCTGGCGATGAGGCCATGTTGCGGCTCGACATTGCCAATACGGATGCACCGGCGGGTGATTATCAGGTCTCCATCGCCGCCAGCCCGCAGATCAGTGTCACAGGGGCAAATGCATCCCGCACCGTAAAGCTGAATGCCGGTGCCAAAAGCACGGTCAACCTTGCCATCAAGGGCGCGCGTGTTGGTGATGGATCGCTGACGGTGACTTTGGCTGGAAACGGTCTTGCGCCCATGCAGCAGCGTCTCGAGTTGCCGGTTCGCCCGGCAGTGCTGCCGGTCACTGAAAAGCGCATCATTTCGCTTGCACCGAACCAGAGCCTAACGGTGGATGGCAACCTGCTGGCAGATGCGCAATTGCAGGGCGCAAGCCTGACGCTCGGCGTGACCCGCTCGGCAGATTTCGACATCCCGGCGCTGCTGATGTCGCTCGATCGCTATCCTTATGGCTGCGCCGAGCAGACGACCAGCCGTGCGGTGCCGCTGCTCTATCTCTCCGAACTGTCCAGGCAAAGCGGCATGGCGGATGATCCCGATGTGAAGAAGAGGGTTCAGGATGCCATCTACCGCGTGCTGGCCTATCAGTCTTCGTCCGGCAGCTTCGGTCTTTGGGGGCCGGGTTCGGGCGATCGCTGGCTGGATGCCTATGTGACGGAATTCCTGACCCGGGCGCGTGAACAGGGTCTCGATGTGCCGGATCGGGCGCTGGTGCAGGCGCTGGAAAACTTGCAGAACTCTTTGGCCTATGAGGTCAATATTAAGGATCAGGGCGAGCAGGTTTCCTACGCGCTCTATGTTCTCGCACGTAACCGCAAGGCCTCGATCAGCGATCTGCGCTACTATGCGGATACAATGCTGAACGATTTCCCCACACCGCTTGCCAAGGCGCATCTGGCCGCTGCCCTTTCGCTTTACGGCGATACGCAACGGTCGAAGACAGTGTTCGCCTCCGCCCTTCAGATGACGGAACAGGCTGTTGCAACGCAAGTCAGCTGGTCGTGGTCGGATTATGGTTCCACTCTGCGAGATGGTGCGGCGGTTCTGGCATTGGCCGCGGAAAGCCGCCCGGTTCCGGCAATCGTTCCACAACTGGCGGCAGCCGTTGCCAAGGAAGCGCGCAAGAGGAAGTACATGAGCACGCAGGAGCAGGCCTGGATGCTTCTGGCGGCGCGTGCCCTTCAAAACGGCGATAGCGGGTTGAAGGTGGATGTGAACGGACAGGTGGCTACAGGTGCCTACCGCCAGCAGATGACGGGTGATGAGCTTTTGGCAAAGCCGGTGACGCTGACTAACCGCGCCAGCGAGCCGGTTTCGGCAGTCATCACCACCTATGCTTCGCCCAAGCAGCCACCGGCAGCGGGAGGCAATGGCTTTGCCATCACCCGAGCCTATTACACGCTGGATGGGCAGGAAGCGAATGTCACTGAGGCCAAGCAGAACGAGCGTTATGTTGTGGTTCTGACTGTCAACGAAACGAATGACTGGCCATCCCGCATCCTCGTGCAGGATTTGCTGCCAGCAGGCTTCGAGATCGACAATCCCAATCTCGTGGATAGCGCGCAGCTGGCCAATTTCGAATGGGTCGGCCAGGTGCAGGTGGCCCATACGGAGTTCCGCAACGACCGTTTTGTCGCGGCGTTCGACCGTAACAAGGGCGATAACCGCGAGTTCTCGCTGGCCTATGTCGTGCGGGCGGTGACACCCGGAGCCTATGATCATCCCGCGGCCAGCGTGGAAGATATGTACCGGCCAGAATTGTCGGCGCGCTCTGCGGCGGGCCGCATGCAGGTTCAGGAAGCGCAGTAACGGCCATGGGCAGGCGGCTCATCAAGTGGCTGGCAGGTGGGGCGGCGACAATGCTTGTTGTCGCCGTGTCCCTTTGCATGGCACTCGAAGCCGCCGACCGCGCCTATCCGCCACCGCTGGAGGCAGCGCGTGCCCGGTCTGCAGAGGTGCGCGATGCAGACGGGCAATTGCTGCGCGCCTTTGCCACGAAGGATGGTCTGTGGCGGTTGAAGACAACGGCGGGCGATGTCGATCCGCAGTTCATCCGCATGCTGATCGCCTATGAGGATCATCGCTTCTACCAGCACTCCGGGGTGGATATCCGGGCGCTGGGGCGTGCGGCGTTTCAGCTTGTCACGCATGGGCGCATCGTGTCCGGTGGCTCCACTCTCTCCATGCAGGTCGCGCGCCTCATCGAGCCCAGAGAGAGCCGATCCGTCTTTGCCAAGCTGAAACAGATGGTGCGGGCGGTGCAGATCGAGCGCCGTCTGTCGAAGGCGGAAATTGTGGACCTCTATCTTTCGCTGGCACCCTATGGCGGCAATCTGGAAGGGGTAAGGGCCGCAAGCTTTGCCTATTTCGGCAAGGAGCCGAAGCGGCTTTCCGTGGCGGAGGCCGCGCTGCTGGTGGCCCTGCCGCAATCGCCGGAAGGTAGAAGGCCGGATCGCTTTCCAGACGCAGCCAAGGCAGCGCGTGAGCGCGTTCTGGCCCGCGCCCATGTGGAGACCGCAGTGGGAGACGGCGAGGCAGATCGCGCCTCGCTTGTGGCTGTGCCGCGGGAGAGGCGGCAATTGCCAGCCCTTGCCGCCCATCTGGCAGAGGCTGCCTTGCGCAAGGCACCGGGTGAGGCAATTTACGAAACGACCTTGCGCAAACCGGTGCAGGACGCGCTGGAACGCGTGGCACGAGAGGCGGGTGCACGGCTGCCGCCCAAGGTTTCTCTGGCCATGATGATGGCGGATTCGGCCACAGGCGAGATTGTCGCGGATGTCGGTTCCGCAGATTACTTCGATGCCTCCCGCTCCGGCTGGATCGACATGACGCGCATCAATCGTTCGCCGGGATCGACGCTGAAACCGTTCATCTATGGCCTCGCCTTCGAAGAGGGGTTGGTCGCGCAGGAAACGATCATCGAGGATCGCCCTTCCGATTTCTCCGGCTATCGACCGAAGAATTTCGATATGAGCTATCAGGGTGATGTCAGCATTCGCCAAGCCCTGCAATTATCGCTGAACGTACCGGCGGTGCGGGTTCTGGAGGGCGTCGGCCCCAGCCGTCTGATGGTGCGGTTCAGGCGGGCAGAGGTTCGGCCCGTTCTGCCGGCGGGCGAAGCGCCGGGTCTTGCCATCGGTCTCGGCGGTGTTGGCATGACGCTGAAGGATCTCGTGCAGCTCTACGCCGGGCTTGCCAATCAGGGCTGGCCGGTGAAGCTCGGCGATGGTGTGCGGGATCAGCCGAAGCGAGATGGCATGCAGCCACTGCTGGAGCCGTCCGCCGTCTGGCAGGTCACGGATATCCTCTCTGACGTTCTTCCCCCCCAGGGGAGCCCGAAGCTCGGCCTCGCCTATAAGACCGGCACCAGCTACGGTTACCGTGATGCCTGGTCCGTCGGTTATGACGGGCGCTATGTGTTGGGAGTCTGGGTTGGAAGGCCAGACAATGGTGCGGTTCCCGGCATTACCGGCTATGGCACTGCAGCCCCCATTCTGTTCGAGGCCTTTGCCCGGTCAGGTCTTGCCATCTCCGGCCATCCCTCCGCGCCCCCCGGTGCCCAGCGGTTGGCGCTGACGGATCTGCCGATTGGTCTCAGGCGCTATTCTGTCATGGCAAATGGATTGCTGAGCTCTACCTCGCGGGAACCGGCCCCGCAGATCGTCTATCCTCCCGAAGGTGCGAGAGTGGACCTCGGAGCGCGTAGTGGCGAAGAAATCGCGCCGCTCATGCTGAAATTGCAGGGCGGGCGGGCACCTTTCCGGTGGCTGGCGAATGGCAAGCCATTGGAGGATACAGCCCGCACACGCAATTCCGAATGGAAGCCGGATGGCGCGGGCTATTCGACTCTCACCGTCATTGATTCACGCGGGCGCGCAGCCACAGTGCGGGTGTTCATTGAGTGATCCAGAGCATTCCCAGGAAAAGTGGACACCGGTTTTCCGTCCGGGAATGCGTATAGAGTTGTGAGCATTCCCAGGAAAAGTGGGCACCGGTTTTCCGTCCGGGAATGCGTATAGAGTTGTGAGCATTCCCAGGAAAAGTGGGCACTGGTTTTCCGTCCGGCAATGCGTCTACAATGTTGTTCGCGCTATCGCGTGAAAGAAGGTGCCGCTCACATGGCCGCGCCTTCCGCCCGACAGCCCAAGCGGCTGGCCGGTTCCATCGGCGATTTCGGCAAATGGCTCGTCACGACCCGGATCGATGACGCTGGCATAATGGAACTCGTGGCCGCGCAGAATGTCTCCGGCAGAGCCCAGCGGACCATCCCCCAACAGACGCACCTGCCGATAACCGAGGTTCATCTTGCGCTTGGCAAAGCTTGTGGAATGGCTGAGCAGTGCCGTCATGACATGGCGAACACCATCGGCATCCACAAGACCTGTTCCCAGCACCATGAAGCCGCCGCACTCGCCATGAACCGGCTTCATCTGGGCGAAGTGCCGAATACGGTTGCGAAAGCGGTTGGCAGCCGAGAGCTGCCCTGCGTGGAGTTCCGGATAGCCTCCCGGTAGCCAGCATATATCGCAATCGAGCGCCGGTCCCTCGTCGTTCAGCGGCGAGAAGAGCACGAGTTCTGCCCCTTGTGCTCGCCAATGGGCACCCAGATGCGGATAGAGGAAGGTGAAGGCGGCATCGGACGCTATGGCGATACGCTGTCCGGGCGGCGGAATGGCCGCAGCAGGGTTTCCACGCCGCAAGGCAATCGGCTGCGCCAGCGAAAGCAGGGCGTCGAGATCGACCGATGTTTCCATCACATCCGCCAACCGGTCGATATAGTCCTGAATGCCGCCATGTTCACTGGCCTGCACAAGGCCCAGATGGCGTTCGGGCAGAGCCAGTGCGTCGCTGCGCAAGACGGCACCCACAACGGGCATGCCCGCCGCCTCTATGGCCGTGCGCGACAGGCGTATATGGCGCTCGCTACCCGCCCTGTTGATGACGATACCCTTCGTTCGGACCTTTGCATCGTAGTACTTGAAGCCGACCGCGACCGCTGCCGCCGTCTGGCTCTGGCCCGATACATCCAGTACCAGCAGAACCGGAATATCCAGAAGCCGCGCCAGATCCGCAGCAGAGCCGGTACAACCCTCGCCGCCATCAATGCCATCGAACAGGCCCATGGCGCTTTCAATCAACAACAGATCGGTATCTTGCGCCGCGTGATCCAGAAGATGGGCCACCAGATCCGGCTCCATGGCCCAGCTATCAAGATTGAGGCCTTCCAGACCGGTCGCTGCCTGATGAAAGCCGGGATCGATGTAATCAGGCCCAGATTTCACCCCGCGTACCCGGATGCCACGTCGCGCAAAGGCGCGAAGCAAGCCAATGGTAACGCTGGTTTTTCCGGCACCGGAACGGGGCGCGCCAATGATAAGGGCTTTGGGAGTGAGTCGGCTATCTGTCATGCTCATGCTTTTGCCAGTGACGATGCGCAACCGCAACGATATAGATGCAGCCATGGACGTTGAAGGCAAAGAGTTGCGTCGTGGCTGGACCACGGGAACCTGTTCCGCTGCGGCGGCAAAGGCGGCCTGCCTTGCGTTCCTGGGACATGGCTTTCCCGAAATGGTGGAGATAACCCTGCCGGGCGGCCAGAAACCGGCATTCTCTCTCGCCTTTGAAGAGCAAGGCGAAGACTTTGCCCGCGCCGGGATAATCAAGGATGCGGGCGATGATCCTGATGTTACCCATGGCGCGCTTGTCATCGCGACACTGCGTCGCGGGCAGGCCGGCAAGGGGCTTCGCTTTTTCGCTGGCAAAGGTGTGGGCATGGTAACACGTCCCGGCCTTCCCATTCCGCCAGGCGAACCAGCTATCAACCCTGTCCCACGTCAGATGATCGCCGCTGCCATTGCGGAGGTGGCCGGGGCCGATACGGATTTCGAGGTCGAAATCTCCATTCCTGATGGAGAAGAACTGGCGCAGAAAACACTGAATCCTCGGCTCGGTATCGTCGGCGGGCTCTCCGTGCTCGGCACCACCGGCATCGTTATCCCGTTTTCCTGTTCGGCGTGGATTCATTCCATCTGGCGCGGCATTGATGTGGCGCGCGCTGAGGGGCTAGCCCACGTTGCCGGTTCCACCGGCATGACGACGGAAAAGGCAGTGCGGGCGCATCATGATCTGCCGGAAACCGCGCTTCTCGATATGGGTGATTTTGTCGGCGGCATGCTGAAATACCTGCGCAAGCACCCGGTGCCGAAGGTCACCGTCGCCGGTGGCGTCGCCAAGATGACCAAGCTCGCGCAGGGCATGCTGGATGTGCATTCCAAGCGCGGTCTGGCGGATCTTGAGGCGCTGGCGAAGGTTGCAGTCGAGGCAGGAGCGGATGCCACGTTAGGCCATGAGATCGCTCAAGCAAATTCGGTGTTGCACGCCTTTCAACTGGCCGAGGAGCAGGGTCTTGCCTTGGGTGATCACGTGGCGGAACTTGCCTGGAAAACGGCGGCGAAAGCCTTGCAGTCACCCAAAATAGCTCTTGAAGTGCTGGTTTTCGATCGAGAGGGCAGGCTGGTGGGTGAAGCACCGTTTATGCCGTCGGATAGATTGTCGGTCGCTGAAGACGATACCCCTCTCTGGTCTGCCGACCATCTCCCCCTCAAGGGGGGAGATTGACTGTAATCAAAGTAAACCTCCACCTACGGTGGAGGACTGGACGAGTTCTACATCGTAGTGGAGAGACCTCCGGCTTGG
>NZ_JALJQZ010000035.1 GCF_022968395.1 Affinirhizobium lemnae | reverse complement strand
AAACGAAACGCAACTTCTCCTCGCTCGTTTCCATTGCAGCGGCGTTCATCTTGATAAAATCCGTCCACATGGCCTAGCTCCCAAGTCGCCCAAATTTATCAGGAGCCGCCTGTGCGCCTTTCTCCTAAGCGCATCGTTGTGAGGGTGTACGGGGTCCGCACGTTCGGCCAATGACAGGACCGCTTGCGCGCGCTCATCACCAATGACTGCGATGGCGTCGTCGTCGAGCCGTTTAGGTACGACTAATTCAGTGCCCTCACATTCATGCTTCCGGTCTTCCGCTGGCTGGAGATGCTGTTTTTTGCAGCAAGCTCCGGAGCCTAATCAAGCGCTATCCAAGAGCTCGCCGGATCCCAGTGAATCCGGCTGCATTTCCGATCGCTTTTTCTCGGAAATCACGCTGCGTCTTCGTCGCGGGACCAGCGCCCGTGACGCGGGGCATTGTCAAATTCGAAGTTTATGGGCCTGGCCGCACCGTCAAGATGTGGGCAAGTAGGTGATTGAGTCTTCGCCGTAGCCTCTTCCGCCCCACCCGAACAACGCCGATCCGCTCGCCGTGGTCAAGTTATTCGGCTGCGCGGAGACCTGCGTCCTTGCAATCCCTGCGGCGATGTGACAGTTTCCGAGATGCTGGCAAGCGGACCGATTTGGTAGTCTCTTTGGGAGATATTTCATAGCTCGCGATTTTGGGCGATGCAATCCAAGGCACTGTCCTTGACAGACTTCCAATCCACTGGGCTTTTCCGCCAGGCTGAATGAAGTTTAACCCTGAACAGGACGGTGAACGCCTCTTGGTCTACGATGACCATCGTATGCGGATCATCGAGACCAACAGCGGGCACATGTTGTTGCCGGCGGTTGAGCCCTTCGAAAATCGGGGCTGCGGACCGGTTCAAACCGCTATGGTGGCCGCGTCCGGCGCGGTCTTGGCGATCACTGGATCAAGCCATGCAGGGCGAAAGGCGCCGCTGGATTGTTGTGAACTGACGAATCTGATGACAAGTCGCGGGCGGCAGCGAGATGCCTTCCTATGAAGAGAAACCAGCGCTCCGTGTCGGCGGAGCACATATCGGAATAGATCCGCTTGGAGGCACTACGGAGTAAACTGTAAGCCCTTAATCGGTGAATTTAGAGAGGCGTACTGCCAATTTCCTTTAGTTCTTTACTGGAGCGATATACGCAATGTCTGATGTGGATAATTGGATTGAACTCGCAAAGCTCTCTCTCGCGAGCTATGGAAGCCCGATTAATCAGACGAAATTATCTTTCCTAAATGCTGCTTTTACAACTCAGAATATCGTCCACGGCTCATTGGGTCGGGGCTTTTGCAGGGTGATGTCGAATGACAAGACCGTGATTGTCCTCTTCCGGGGAACGCGCGAGCGCATCGACTGGACTCTCTCTAATTTTCGGTGCTTTCCTGTTCCTCTACGTTCGACGACAAGCGATCGCCCACTCGTTCACAGCGGTTTCCAAGCCGCCCTATACTATCAGGACAAAACTACCGGCAGTCCAGCCATCTCCTCTCTCTTCACCCGATTAGAGAACCTGGTTCCCGAAGTGGACAATATTGTTGTAACCGGACATTCCCTAGGTGGAGCAATCGCAACCCTATTTGCCGTCAAATTGGCTCTTAAATGGCCAAATCTGCGATCAAGACTTAAGGTCGTGACCTTTGGCGCACCCGCTGTGGGCCTTATGGGCTTTAAGCAACTTGTTGATGGCCTGCATTTTCCGATCACGAGAATTATTCATGCCAACGATGGTGTTCCGTTTACGCCTCCACTCTTTTATCAGCATGTGGGAGAGGAGTATTGGCTGAGTGAAAGAGGACTAGTCATCGACGCTGGTTGGACACACAGGTTTCCGCTTGCGATTAGCGCACCTTTCTCCATGAAGCCGGATCACGACATGGCTCGTTATGTCGCCGCTCTTCATGCATACGCTGGAAGAGCTATACCTGAATCGATTGCAAAGCGCATAGCGCGTAAAAGATCTTGATGGCTTACGAACTAACTGTCCCATTATTAAAGACTGTCCTCGCAAATTTATTAGCCAAGCCAAGAAGTTGGCTTGGCGAGAATGGCTGATTTAGAGCCAACTGACAATCCAAGGACGCTCAGCGATTATTGACCAATGACCGCGTTATAGAAGTCTTCGAAGGAGGTATGGCTGTTTCTCAACTGGTTGATATCCGCATCGCCAACGGCGCTTAGATACTGCTCCATCCTGCCCACCATCGATTGCCGCCGCATTCTGAGCGGCTCAAGCCCGAACCACACTTCGAGGCCAGGGTTAGGGATCGATGCCGTCCAATTCGAAAGCGACACCTCTTGTTCCAGCATCTCTCGGGAGCTGTCGGGGTCTCCGTCCCCATCGACGACAAGCAGAACCTTCGTCTCAGGCGGGTAGACGTGCTTGAATGTTTTCGTGACTTTGGTCACCGCATGCTTGCCCATTGCCGTGATGATTTGGATCGAACGCTGTGAATTGTGATTGTCAAGGATCCGCTGAGACAGGGCCGCCAGAACCTCTCTGTCGGTATCGCCTTCGCATACGATTACCAGATCGGGGCTAGCATGGGTCACCGGCTTCGAGGTCATTAATCCGCCTGAAATGGGATCGTAGCGGAGGAACTCAAATGCGGCGGAATTGGTCCCGCTGCGCTTCACGATTTCCACTTCGGCCGGAGAGTAGACGATCCCGGCTTCCGCTGCCTCACGAAGCTTTCTTTTTAGGACAGCTTGGAAACCCAGTCCAAGCTCAAACACGGCATCCATATCTCGTCCATCGAAGAGAATCAGATTAAGCGTTTTTCCCAAGCTCAAAGCGTCAACCGCGTCTTCAGAGTAGCCCGACATCGAAATAAAGATGCCAATGGTTCCTATCAGCTTTCCGTCGACTTTTCCCTTAAACTGATAGAGCGTCGACGCTGGGAGCGGATCCGCATGCCATTTGGCTTCCAGCAGAAACACCGATCCATCAAGGAAGAACGATCCATCAATCTGTTCGCCGAGCGATTTGTAGCTCGTTCGCGGCTCCAGTTTCTCGTTCTGCAACATTGCATTCAGCAGGCGCTCGAAATCGAAACCACGTTTTCGCTTCCAAATGGCGTCTGCGTCCGATGGAGCGTTTCGAAGGCGATGATAGTCCCTATAAATTTGGGAGTTAGTGTCGATCAATTCTGTAGTTCCCTATGAACTGTTGCGGAGGCACAGGTACGAGCAACGGGTGTATTTATTCTAAAATGCCAATACAATGAAGCCGCTGACAACTTCTACAGTGAAGGGATCAGAACCAGCGACCCGCTGTTCAGCACTCCTAAGCTGTTGAAAAATCTTGCTCCCGCCTGTCACCGAGCGAATCAAAGGGATTTGGGTTCAACGAGAGGAGCACCATCCACTGCGTTGCGGACAGCGCTGCTCGCGTCTAAGGTGCAACCACACCCCCTCTCACACGAAAACCGCAAGTGACCACCTCCATTGTTCTCGGCAAAGACCTTCCGCCACTGCCCATGGAATTGCTCACGGCGAGAGATCATGGCGAAGTGTTGTTCATTGTCGGCGCCGGAGCCTCTTACCCGGCCCCTTCCTCACTTCCGGATTTCGGCGGTTTGGTCGCAGACATCTAAGCGGAAGTAGATCCCGCGATGAGCGGACCACTCGCGGCCGTGCAGAAGAAGGGCGGCCCTAGCTGGGACACCGTACCGGATCTTCTAACCCACCAAAAGCGCACGGAGCTAAAGTTTTTTGCGCAACACGAACATGATGTTGTTCTTGGCATGCTGGAGCGTCGCATTGATGGCGACCCGAGAAAAGCCAGTACGCTTCGGCGGGCAGCGCAGACGGTGCTAGACCGGACCGTCGAGCCTAACCACCTGCACTCGGTCCTCGTGCGTCTTGGTCAACGCTTCGGGCAGACGCTGCTAGTGACGACCAACTTCGATCGTCTTCTTAGCATAGCCGCTAGACGCGAAAGATATTCAGATTCCGCCTTTGCCCTCGGTGAGATTCCAAACCCCAGCCGAAACACTGAGTTTGCTGGAATTCTGCCCATCCACGGAATGCTGCCGCTCAAATCGCAGAGGGGCTCGGCGCTCATCCTCACGGACCAGGACTTTGGCGACGCATATCTCAGGCGCCATATCGTCACATCCTTTCTCTACGACGCAGCCCGCATCTTTCACCTAGTTCTAGTCGGCTACAGCGCCAATGACTCCCCGGTGCGCTACCTACTGAACGCTATTGCCGCCGACGAGAGGCACTTCAATGACCTCAAGCCTCGTTACGCGTTCGTCGGTTGCGCAGCGGGAGATGACCGCACGGCGATTGAATGGCAGTCGCGCGGTATTCCGCCGATACCCTACGATCGAGCCAATAGTACGCCTCCCCACTGACCGTGACTCCTTTTGCTTTTCAAACGGCGGTGAATCTGAATCTCTGGTGCAAACCGGAGGTTTGGGATGCGAACAGGAATTTCACTAAGGGCAGATTTTGACGCTGAAGGTCTTCGGCGTTTGGCTCGGCAAGGCAAGCATGCGGCCCAGGCGCGTCGATTGCTGGCGCTTGCGCTGATCTATGACGGCGGTTCGCGCCTGGATGCGGCGCGGCTGGGCAAAGTCACTCGTCAGATCGTGCGGGACTGGGTCATGCGGTTCAATACGAATGGGCCTGATGGGCTGATCGATGGCAAGGCTCCTGGACCCAAGTCACTGTTGAACGATGTTCAACGGGCGGCCCTGGCAAAGGCCATCGAACGGGGACCGACACCCTATCTCGACGGTGTCGTCCGATGGCGTCTGTGCGAGCTGGCCCAATGGATTTGGGAGGAGTTTCGCGTCTCGGTGAGCGAGCAGACGCTCAGCCGGGAGGTGCGTGCCATGGGTTACCGCAAGCTCGCTGCCCGCCCGAGACATCATGCGCAGGACCCTCAAGCCATTGAGGATTTTAAAAAAACTTCCCCGCCGCAGTGGCAGAGATCGCAAGCGGGGCGGCTCAAGGGAAACGCATAGAAATCTGGTACCAAAATGAGGCCCGGATTGGTCAAAAGAACAAGATCACCCGCCGCTGGGCAAGGCGGGGATCAAGGACATCCGCACCACACGACCAGCGAACCCGCTCTCCCTACATCTTCGGTGCCATCTGCCCCAAGCAGGGCAAAGCGGCCGCCTTGGTCATGCCTTGGTGCGACACCTACGCGATGACGCAGCACCTGGCTGAAATCTCTCGGCACGTGGCCGATGATGCGCATGCCATCCTCATCATGGATCAGGCGGGCTGGCACATGTCCAATAATCTCGTCATCCCAGGCAACATCTCGATCCTGCCACTGCCGCCGAAGTCGCGGGAACTGAACCCGGTCGAAAACCTCTGGCACTTCATGCGTGAGAACTGGCTGTCAAACCGCGTCTTCAAGTCCTATGACGATATCGTCGCTCACTGCTGTGACGCCTGGCGAAAGCTCCAAAGCCAGCCTTGGCGCATCATGTCCATCGGACGAAGAGAATGGGCAAATGGGTTCTGATCAGTGAGAACCCGTATAAACATAAAGCCTTGACTGAGGTTTCGTAACCCTTATCGATGGTAGTTGATCTGGAGTCGCAAATCAGGAAGAATCGGGGCAAATCACGGCCTTAGCGGCCGGCGAAACCCGCGATTTTGGAGCGCCCGTGACCAAAGCGAAAAAATCAGCAACCGCGGTGGAGCGACGCGCCGAGGAACTCGACACCATTGCCGCCGTGCGCCGATGGAGCGGCGCGACGAGCTCGCCGAGCTTTTGACGGACAGTGATGTCGAGACGCTGCGCCATCTCGTCAACCAGGGCATGGGCGACAATACCCTTCGCGCCCTGACCTCGGATCTAGCTTATCTCGAGGCCTGGGGGCTTGCGGCCACCGGACGGTCCCTGCCTTGGCCCGCACCCGAGGCGCTGCTGCTCAAATTCGTCGCGCATCATCTGTGGGATCTGGAAAGACGTGCGAGAGATGCAGGCCACGGCATGCCTGATGACGTAGAGGACAACCTCCGACGCCAGGGCTTCCTGAAATCTACCGGCCCGCATGCGACGGCAACGGTGCGGCGACGGCTGGCGAACTGGTCGACATTGACGAGGTGGCGCGGCCTCGATGGTGCCTTCGCCTCCCCTGCCCTCAAATCCGCCATTCGGCTGGCCGTGCGCGCGGTCCCGCGGACCCGGAGGCGGAAGAGCGCTAAGGCGGTGACCGCCGATATCTTGGCGAAGCTCATCGCCACCTGCGCGACATCAGGGATCGCGCCATTCTGATGGTGGCATTCGGCTCCGGTGGTCGCCGGCGCAGCGAGATCGCCGGACTGCGATGCGAACAGCTGATCGTCGAGCCACCGATCAAGGTGCCCGACGGCCCTCCCCTCCCCTCCCCTCTTTGGCCATCCATCTCGGCCGCACCAAGACGACCACGGGCGAGCAGGATGACGTCGTCTATCTCACCGGCCGGCCGGTGGAAGCGCTTAACACCTGGATGGCGGCTGGCAAGATCGACAAGGGCAGCGTCTTCCGGGGGATCGGGCGCTGGGGGACGGTCTCGAAGCGGGCGCTGGATCCGCAGTCGGTCAACGCGATCCTGAAGCAGCGGGCGGAGATGGCCGGGTTGGACAGTGAGGAGTTTTCGGCGCACGGGCTGCGATCCGGATACCTAACGGAAGCCGCCAATCTCGGAACTTGAACTGATGGGGTGGATGCCCCCTCCGGCCGGCATCGGAGTATGATGCCGGCCGGAGGGGGCATCCACCCCATCAGTTCACCTCCACTGCAAGAAGCCATGGATCAATCACGCCATCGACCTGTGCAGCAGGCGTCTAGTTACTATAACAGTGCGACACGGCGAAATGGACGTGCAGCTCGTATACTCTAACCGAGCCCGCGCGATAATCGTAGCCAATGCCTAACTTGCTGCGTCGCGGCCAGAGGAAATCAGACGTCCGGTATTCTAATATTATTTCCGGTCAGAACCGCATCTTCATTGTTCGAGCCACGCTAAACGGCGGAAAATTCGGCTGTCGGAGCGATCCCTGCATTAGCTCGAAGAACTGGGCCCAAGCAAACCTATTGGCGATCTCGGTTGGCCGTTCGAACGTGAATAACTCCAAGCCATCGACATTCCCTGTCACTGTGTATCGTTCAAGAGCCACCGGGGTGATGTAGAGCCGGATCGTATAACGGATGTTGTTCAAGAACTCCGCAATTGTGCTGGCGTGGTAAGCGAGCAGGTGGGTGTGGAACCAATCCCAGCAATCTGGCAGCGCCAAGTATGCATCGCTCTCATCGATCTCGACGTTGTTATCTCCCAAGATCCTACGGAGGGTATTGGCTTGTGCGGCACAACCACAGGAAGTTGTGCTTTCCTATATCACCACTCATCCGGATAAAGTCGATCCGTTTGATTCGCAGATCCACCTTCTGACTGATATTGCCGAACCAGACTTCCTCGACGAAAGCATAGGCCTCAAGCCAGTCGCTGAACTCCTGCACGATCCGACTGAGGTGGTCGATTTTCGTTCCGATCAACGGCTTCTCGCAGACGCGCTTTAGATAGTAGAGTGTTGTGTGATCGACTTTGCTGCATCCTTGGGCGGCTTGGGCAGGTCAAATGGCAGGGGCGAGCCACCCTTACCAGTCACCGGTGACAGAAAATCCCGGAGAAAGGTTCCGAACTGCCGTAAGCTTCCGGCGGTCTGTGGAAGGAGGTTGGTATCAGTACGCTTCTCGTCAAGAGGACAGAAGATGGCGTGATTGACCATATCGTCGACCATGCTGACGACAGCACTGAGGACAATTGCCTCCTGTTCGATTTCAGAGCATGTGCCCGGTTCGATCGTCATTGATACGCCGAAATTGCCAGAAAGATCAGATGGTGCGAATGACCACAAGACCACACCGCAAAAAGGAAATCGAGATATGGCACGCCGAAAAATGCCGGTGTCGATGGACCAGCGCGCCGCTACGCACATCATGGAAGCCATCGACAAAGGTCGCGACGACGTGGGATTGAACAGAGTACGAGCAATGCTGAAGGACGCAGAGGTCCCACCTGATCTTGAACACGAGGTGTTCGCCGGGCTGCGGCATTCCTACAATTTTCTTAAGCACTCATCATCCGATCTCACGGTCGAGAACGACTTTTCGGTCGACTACATCGTGATGACGATCTACGGCGCTGCCCATAGCTACCAGCTGCTTTTTGAAACCACGACAGCAGAGATGCGGGTGTTCAATGCAATCGTCCAGGCATGGCGACCGCAATGGTGGCAGCACGATCCGAACCTCGACGGAAAAATCGCCGTCGCTCGGCAAATGGGGCTGCTCGGAGCCACACGGCTCGAGTTCTACGAGATCGGTCGAAGATATCTCAAGCGTGAGTGGGACCAGGAAGGCTCCTGAACAAAAGCTGGCAACCTCTTAGCTGCCTGCTCTCCTGAAATCAGATGGCTGTCCGCGAATGGGTTATAGAGATCGCCGTGTGGAATCGAAGCTCCTGGAGGAGCGCATCATCCGGTAAGGTGATGGCCGGTACCAGACCGGCTAGCTCAAGTCTGAAGGCAAAACCTAGCCAACCGTCTTTGCGAGCGCCGCAATCGACTGTTTTGCAAGCGGCCTACTCGATATTGACGATGTCGTTCCCTTACAACGTCGCCATGGCAAGGCAGAACATCCACTCATCGTCCCTGGGCACCCTTGAGCTTCCCGCGGATAACTTCTGCGGCCATCATATAAACTTGTGAAGGCGAGTTGAATTGCAATTGGGCTGCCAAACCGATGGTTAGGGATATGGGACCCGTTGTCAAAGAAAGCTTTTCAATCGCGGCTCGGTGCTCAAGTCTTCCGACCGAATTGAGCTCTAAGCCTTTGATGGTTCTGTGACCCTTCATTGTGCGCTTCTGGAAAACGTATCCCTTGCGAACGGTGATGTGTTCGCTGAAGGTATCAAGGTGGGGATGGACCCATCGAAAGTCCGCCGAAGACGTGATAGCGACCGGTGCCACATTGCTGACCAATACAGGGCACCTCACCACTTTAGCCGGATTAGGAACATTCTTTGAAGCGCGTCTTGTCAAACGACCACAAAGCAGCGCGTAAGCCTTATTCTTTTTGCCGTTACACGTTGAGCAAGACAGGGCAAGATTGCGGATTTCGAACGCAAAATGCGACCAAGCTTCCTTCTCTATAAAGTGCTCCAGATGTGTAGCGGGTGGATCCGAGGGGAGCGGCCGTCGGCAATAGCAGCAGAGACCCCGTTGGGTGGATCTGAGTTCAAGTTTCAAAGAAGTTTTGAATGCGGTGACGATCGCCGCCTTACTAGTCCATGGGAGTCCTGCGAACGAAGCCGCGGTAATTCCCAATACATAGGATGGAGTAGGGTCGATTCTTTCAAAACCGATATTCATTCACCGCCCTCACCTTCCAGCAGGGCGCCTATGACTGTGCGCAAGGGATCATCCTTCTGCAGAGCCGCGAAAAGATCCCTTAGCTTCGGACGCAATGCCGCGTATTCAGGTGTCCCGGCGAGATCTCGCTCAACTAAGTCGACAGCTTGTTGGACGAGTTCGACCACGTACAGATTTCTATTCGAGGCAATCCCGAACTGGTCGAGCAGAATGCTGTCGCTGGAAGCTCCGAAAGGTGCAGGTTGAGCTGGCGTGACATCTCTGGGAACAGTTAGGTCGACGATCATGCTCCCAGGCTTCGCGCTCGCCACAATGAGTGGAGAGTGCGTAGATACAACAAGATGGCCGTCTTCCATAACACGGCATATTTCAAGCAGCGTGGCCATGAACTCTTGTTGCCAATGGGGATGAAGACTGTTCTCGGGCTCGTCAACAAGAACGATGGAGCCAGCGGTCACGGAAAAGCCCAGAGCAAGCAGGCTCGTCAGCATGTGATATTCGCCAGAGCTCAGCTCATAAACCGAGAACTCCTCCTCACCATCGCGCCGAACGGTCGCACGATCGATCACCAAGATATCCAGCATTAGGCCGAGTCTGACCGCGAGGTTCTCCTGCGTGGTGACCGCGCTATTTTTGCTCAGCGTAATTTTGGAGAACTTTCCCCTCCGTTCATCGATAAGTGCGGTCAACACATTGAAGTCGAGGTCTGAGAATTCTTCCCTAACACTTTGCGCGGCTGCCAGCGATATCTCACCGCGAGAATTCGGTTCCCTGTATCCGCTCAGAGCACGCTCAAGAATTTCCCGGGGAGTGATTGAAGGGAACCGCTTTTTGAATCTCTGCTCGTAGCGGATATCGAGCGAGAGAGAAGGATTGAGGCCTGAAAGCGAGAATGCCATTTTCGAAAAATGGATCCAGAAATCGATCGCTCACTGCCGGATCCAAGGCAAAAGTGACTGCTGTCTCTAGTGGCAGTTTCTTACTTAGCAGGTTCGTACCTGCCCGCTGCCCAGTGTAGTGATAGTTTGGGACGTCATATTCTGTATTTCGCCCACTGAGCATTTTCTGAGGAAATCGATCCGCCACAGAGCCGGAGAAGCAAATAACCGGCGCCGCAACTGAGATGCCGGGAACACCGTGGAACGCACGTTCGCTTTATCGGTTGGCAGAACAATCGCAGATACGAGGTCGCGAAGGACGGAGCTTTTCTGTGACCCGTTCTGTCCAGTGAGCAGTGTCATCTGGAAACCGGGGTCAAGATTGCCGTCGTGAAACTCGAATAGCCGCTGATCGCCCTGACGGGTCAAATATCTCAAGCTACGTATCTTCGGCATCAGAGAGTCCAGCGTTCAAAATTGCATTTATCCTCCTTAACATTGGTAGCTAAGCGCCGCATCCGAGAATTGCTGCCACCTAAATGGTACTTTCATTTCTATCAGGCCGAGGACGAGATCGGCTCCCGTTGCTCCCTGTATCATTTCACCTGCACCGAGTGTTACGAATGAGTTGCCAGCCGGAAACTTTTGGATATTATCCATTTTTTCAATATGTTACGATCCTTGTTACGTACTCCCCATGGTTATGCCGATGACCGGGTAAGTTCGGAATTTGCCCTCAGCTGCGCGAACAGCATTGGCCCAAGCGAAAATTCCCCGCGCCGCGCCTTCGCGGTTAGATCCCGCAGATAGCCCCCAGCCGAATTGATATGGCCTACCCGTTCGTAGATGCAGCCGATCGCTATTGCCGCGCCAGCTTGCCCCATCACCTCACAGCATTCTTCGTAGGCGGACGGGCTGACACCAAGCATGGATTTAACGGTAACCGCGGCCGACATCAGCTCGCGCCAACTCCCGATGGACCCGCCAGGCCCAAAGTTTGAGATTTCGGGGCAGGCGCGTAGCACCATCGATAACGGGAACACCTCCGGTTCGCCATTCCGTTTCGGCCGTTTCGTTGGCTCTGACTTTTCGGCCTGCTTCTTTTCGAAGCGTGGTTCAAGTTCATTGAAACATTCGGTATTTGAATTCTGTATGTGGCATCCAGATGCGATGTCATTGCCATCGCTTTTTCTGGTTTTTTCCTGAGTTTCCAGCGTCCTGGAGACTTCTTCATGCAACAGAGACATTTCGTCGAGGCTTGCAGTCAAATCCTTCAACGTCGGATGCCGAACGAAACGTCCAACGATCTCGACAAAACGGGCCTCCGCAGCCGCCCAATCACCAGGGAGATTTTCTTCCATCCCTACAGTGATGAGCTTGCGAACGTCCCGGCGAACGATTGTGAGACGGTCCTTCGTAATGCGGAAACGGCGCCGCTCTGCGGCAACTTCCTGGGCGAGGGATGCAAACTCGCTCGCGCGCGCGATCAGAGGCGCCAAGCTGAAACCGTATGCGTCCTCAATACTGCCTTCATTTCCCTTGCGGGCATAGCGTTTGCCGTTTGGGCTATCCTTTCTGATGATGATCCCAGCGTCTACGAGCATTCGCAGGCACTTACGAAGCGTCGTTCCCGCGATACCGTTGGAACGGGCAGACAACTGGGCATTCGACGGAAACACGATAAGATTCTTATCGTGGCAAAGCTCGGCTCCCGGATGGAAGGAAAGGAGGGCGTTCAATACCGCAAGCGCACGGTCCTGAAGGCCAAGGCGCGAGCGGGCGTCACCGACGTCGCGAAACACTCGCCATTTGTCGATTGACCTCGTCAACTCGGCCTGTTCCGTCTCTACCTGCCTCTTAACCAAGGCAAGCGTCATCGGCCGCCGCCCAAAGGGCGTCGTTATGTATCCCGTTTCCATGTTCTCACCTTTCACAAGGCAAAGAAAAGGCTACGCCAGTGTGGCGCTGACTCTTGACTGTGATTCCGGGAAGTGCGATTCTCTAAGCGACCAAACTGAGAGAGGCCTTCTGGAACACCGTTTCGGAGGGCTTTTTCTTTGCTCTAACGATCCTTTCCTCGTTGGGTCCGAACTACTGCTTCGTTTTCTTGAACGAGGCGTAGATTTCCGGGAGCATCGACATCAGGTAGTCCCCGAATTCTGGGGCAGCCTTTTTGTCGATTATCAATGTCAGTGTGCGCTTGTCCTGGCGGAAGCTTGCGGCCTTTACGCCGTCATCAGCCTGCCAAGTCGTCGCAGCGGATTTCTCTTTCTTGACCTTTTTGGGCGCGGCAAGCTCAAAAATCCGCGCGAAACGTTCGTCAGAGGGGAGGGCTTTCACTTCCTCATCGGACAGCAGCGCTCGAGCCCTATCCGCGGCGTCATCCTTGCTCAGCCGGGTACCCAGTTCACCCCACCTGTCGCGGCCCGTCTTCGGGGCCGCGCCAATGCCACGGATAATATCGGCCGGCAACTGGGTAGCCGCTTGGATCAAGCGAGACAGATTGCTTTTGTCGACCGCAAGGGCAGCCATAATCACCGGCCGTTGAAACCCCTTTGCTTCGAGTTCGGCCGCGTAAAGCGCGCGTTCGATGAAAGAGAGATCCTGGCGAGCGCTGTTCTCTTGGCCTTGAGCCAAAACAAGCTCATCGTCCGTCATCGTCCTGACAGCCGCTTTCACTTTAAGCCCAGCAGCCTTGACTGCACGAAGGCGCCGACGTCCGTAGGCGATTTGATAGCGTCCAGCGATGGACGGGTGAGGGCGGACGAGAATTGGAACTTGCTGCCCGTTCTCCCGGATGTTGCGCGCAAATTCCTTGAACTGCTCGCCATCTTCGTCAAGCCGATCAATCACAGACGGAGAATCAATGAGATCCGGGTCAAGATCGGTAAGCGACTGAGACTTCAAAAGCTCAATCGAACGAGAAACAGCACCGATTGCTCCACGAGGTGCATATTGAGGCGTGACTGGATCCTGAACCGTAGCTTCACCCTCGCCAGCACTCTGTGCCTTGGGTCCCGCAAGATCGGAAAGAAGGTGTTTCCTAGCCATTTTTTGTCCCTCTCTTCTCAGCTTCAATTGCCAAGTCACCTATGGTTTCCAGGCGATTGAGCGCGAAGTTTCCGGCTGGCAACTTTCTGCAGATGCGCAGGTCACATTGGTCAAGGTTGACATTATTTTCGCCCCCATGACGACTGGATCAACTGCTCGATTTCATTGTTTACGTTGTCGAGCGATTCCATCGCTCGGTCATATGTTGCTCTCGTAAACTGATCGCGGCTAACCTCGTACAGGGTCTGTTTGGTGATCCCAGCGTCGGAAATCGCGGTGCTCTTGAGCATCGGGTGATTGAGAACGTGGTCGCCGAACATCGTTCGCATGAACGAGACCATTTGGTTTTGCGGGCCATCGCCAGGCTCGTAGCGGGTCACAAGATAGCGCATCCAGTCGTAATTCATGCTGCCACCTGCGTCCGCGACGACGCTCAAGAGCTCCGAAGTCATCAGCAGGAACTGACACATCGACATGACATCCAACATCTGCGGGTGCACAGTCACGAGAACAGCTGTCGCGGCACAAAGTGCCGATATCGTCAGGAAGCCCAGCTGGGGGGGGCAATCCACCACAACGACGTCGTAGTCATCGGCCACTGACGAGATTGCTTCGTCCATGCGCGTGAAGAAGATGTTCTTGCGATCATTCGAGCCCAAAACCTTCGCGGTATCGTGCTCAAACTCCATGAGCTCCAAATTACCCGGCACGAGATCTAGATTGGTGAAGTAGGTTTTCTTGATGACCCCCTTCAACGGGCGTCGTTCACTGTCGTAGCGCACCGCGCCATAGAGCGTCTCGTTGTCCTTGACATCAAACTCAGGTTGGAAACCGTGGAGCGCGGACATACTCGCCTGCGGATCAAGATCAATCGCAAGCACTCGATATCCGTTCAAAGCCAGGAATTGAGCGAGATGGGCGGCGGTTGTCGTCTTGCCGGAGCCACCCTTGAAATTGACGGCAGTTATAACCTGAAGGTGTTCGCGTCCGCTCCGGCGAGGTGAATATCGTCGATCGCCCTTTCCGTTCTCATCGAGATACTCGCGGAGAGCCTGGATCGTCTCGACCGAATAGGATCGGCGATTGTTGTTCCCGATTTCAGGCTGGGGTCCTTTTCCTTCAATGGACAAGTGGCGGAGATAGCCGTCGTTGATTCCAATCAGCTTTGCGGCCTCGGTTGACGAGAACGAACGAAGCGTCTTTCGAGCCTCAGGCGGGTACAACTTCACACGATGTTCGTGAAGCGCCCCCGACAGATCTCGCGCATGGGCGGCTATCAGTTTATGGATAGCTTTCTGAAGCTGAGCGGGATTCTCCACGACGTCCTCTCGTACACACGGTAATTTTCGTAAACACAGCGATTTGCCGTGGCTAGGTCAACCGATTCCATTGGGTTTTGCAAGATATTTAAAGTTAATCAATAGTTAACGCGGCCATCTCCTGCCGCTGTCGGAGGAGAAAAAATCGGCAGATTTCGTTTATGAATCGGCAGGTTAGCGATGAACAATGCTGGGTTGGAAACACAGCGCTACTAACACTTTTGTTAGTGCTTCGATGACTTCTTTGTTTGCAAAAAGGTGGTCGGAGGCGCTGGCATGCAGAATCACTCGCTAACACTTTTGGCAGTAGATCGAACTTCTCAGCCCCGGCAAACCTCCTTGCGTCACCAACGCAAGGGAGATTTGCTCGATGCGCGTCGTCGCCATCAAGAACCCGAAGAGCGAAGCTGAGAGCCGTCTCATTCACGAAATGCACCGGCTCCGCGCCCGTGTTTTCCGCGGTCGCCTGGCATGGACTGTTCGTTGCACCTCCGGTCTCGAGATCGACGGTTTCGACAAGCTAAAGCCGACATACGTCCTGTGCATTGACCGTTCCGACACAGTCATTGGGTGCGCCCGACTCTTGCCGGCGACCGGCGGCACAATGCTCGAACAGGTATTTCCTCAACTCCTGGAGACAGGACAGCTCTCTACGCACCACCGCATGATCGAGAGCTCCCGGTTTTGCGTCGATACTAACGCGGCTGCCGAGCGGGAGCAGGCAGGCCTTCACTCGGCGACCCTCGCGATGTTCGCCGGTATCGTCGAGTGGAGCGTCCTCAATGGGTATCGGGAAATCGTCACGGCCACAGATGTCAGACTTGAGCGCATCCTCCGGCGGGCAGGCTGGCCCCTGAGCCGGCTCGGCTCACCTGCCCAGATCAACGAGACCAGAAGCGTCGCCGGACTACTCCCCGCAGACTGGGTGAGCTTCGATCGACTTCGCCCCAGCATCTATTCGTCGAGTTTCTCACTCCATCAAAAGGAAGCGGCCTGATCATGCTTAGCACCCAAAACCGCTCACTCCCTCGCCTCGTCAGCAAGCTGCAAAACGCTCTGGGAGATCATCTGTGCGTCGCGCTCGAAGACCCGAGTGTGGTCGAGATCATGCTCAATCCTGATGGGCGTCTGTTCATCGAACGGCTCGGTCACGGAATGGCCGCAGCTGGCGAGATGACTCGCTCGGCCGCTGAAACCGTCATCGGCAGCGTCGCGCATGTTCTGAACTCCGAGGTCGACGACGATCGCCCGATCGTGTCGGGTGAACTTCCAATCGGTGGGCATCGTTTCGAGGGATTGCTGCCACCCGTGGTTTCCGGACCATCGTTTACGATCCGTCGTCGCGCGTCTCGCTTGATCCCTCTCGATGATTATGTGTCGAGCAAGGTGATGACGGCAAAGCATGTTGAGGTCATTCGTAGCGCCATTGCCTCGAAGCTCAACATTCTCGTTGCCGGTGGCACGGGCTCGGGCAAAACCACCCTCACCAACGCAATCCTGGCGGAGATCGTATCGAGTTCGCCCGACGATCGCCTCGTCATCCTAGAAGACACAGCCGAAATCCAATGCGCCGCGGACAATGCAGTCAGCTTGCACACAAGCGATGCCGTCGACATGTCGCGTCTCCTGAAGAGCACGATGCGCCTTCGGCCGGATCGCATCATCGTCGGCGAGGTCCGCGATGGCGCAGCGCTCACCATGCTCAAGGCCTGGAACACCGGACACCCCGGAGGCGTCGCAACGATCCACTCAAACAGCGCTCGCTCCGCACTTCAACGCCTCGAGCAGCTGACCGCCGAGGCCAGTCACCAGCCGATGCAGGCGGTGATCGGAGATGCGGTCGATCTGATCATCTCGATCGAACGAACGGCCAAGGGCCGGCGCATCAGCGAAATCCTTCACGTCACCCGCTTTGCCGGCGGCCAGTACCAGACAGAACCCTACGCAGAGGAAAACCGCGATGCAGCATAAGAGATCACTCCTGCCCCTTGCCGCGATGGCCCTTTCTATCGCCGCCGCTGCGTCCCCCGCGTTCGCGAGTTCCGGAGGAAGTCTTCCGTGGGAAGGACCGCTTGAGCAGATCCAGGAGTCCATCACTGGTCCGGTTGCGGGCTATATCGCACTTGCCGCGGTCGCCATTGCTGGAGGCATGCTGATTTTTGGTGGCGAGCTCAACGACTTCGCTCGCAGACTGGTCTATGTCGTGCTGGTCGCCGGAATTTTGCTCGGTGCGACGACAATCGTCGGCCTCTTTGGCGCCACCGGTGCATCGATCGGCCTGCCAACGGATCAAGTCACGCAAGTTGTTTCAGATGATGAAGCGGGGGAGGGGGCATCGTGAGCCTCCACTGCAACCGCATTCATCGCGCACTGTCGCGTCCGAACCTCCTGATGGGCGCCGACCGCGAGCTGGTGCTGATCACCGGGCTCGCCGCCGTGATCCTGATCTTCGTTGTCCTGACGGTCTACTCGGCGCTCTTCGGTGTGGCCGTCTGGATCGTCATCGTCGGTCTGCTTCGCATGATGGCCAAATCCGATCCGCTGATGCGGCAGGTCTATGCCCGTCACATTTCCTACAAGCCCCACTACCGGCCAACGGCCGCGCCGTGGCGAAGATACTGAGGTGTCCTGATGGTTGCCCTCAAACGATTCCGCGCGACCGGTCCCTCGTTCGCTGATCTGGTTCCATACGCCGGCCTAGTCGACAACGGCGTCCTGCTCCTGAAGGACGGCAGCCTGATGGCTGGCTGGTATTTCGCGGGTCCGGACGCCGAAAGCGCCACCGATCTTGAGCGCAATGAACTGTCGCGGCAGATCAACGCGATCCTGTCGCGTCTGGGGACGGGCTGGATGATACAGGTCGAAGCCATCCGGGTACCGACGGTCGATTATCCTGGGCCGGACCAGTGCCATTTTCCTGACGCTGTCACCCGTGCGATCGATGCCGAGCGCCGTGCTCATTTCGGGCGGGAGCAGGGGCATTTCGAGAGCAAGCACGCGATCATCCTGACCTACCGGCCGCTCGAGTCGAAGAAGACGGCGTTAGCCAAATACATCTATTCGGACGAGGAGAGCAGGACGAAGTCTTATGCCGACACGGTCCTGTTCGTGTTCCGCAACGCTATCCGGGAAATCGAACAGTACCTCGCCAACACACTGTCGATCGCCCGCATGCTGACCCGCGAGGTCCGCGAGAGGGGAGGGGAGCGCGTCGCACGCTATGACGACCTCATGCAGTTCGTCCGCTTTTGTATTACCGGCGAAAGCCATCCGGTTCGCTTGCCGGAGGTCCCGATGTATCTCGACTGGCTGGCAACGGCGCAGCTCGAACATGGCCTGACGCCGAAGGTCGAGAACCGGTTCCTCGCCGTGGTCGCGATCGATGGACTGCCGGCGGAGAGCTGGCCCGGCATCCTCAACAATCTCGACCTGATGCCACTGACCTACCGCTGGTCGTCGCGTTTTATCTTCCTGGACGCAGAAGAGGCACGCCAGAAGCTCGAACGGACCCGGAAGAAATGGCAGCAGAAAGTGCGGCCTTTCTTCGACCAGCTCTTCCAGACCCAGAGCCGGTCGGTCGATCAAGACGCCATGACCATGGTTGCCGAGACCGAGGACGCCATCGCTCAGGCATCATCCCAGCTTGTCGCCTATGGCTACTACACGCCTGTCGTCATCCTGTTTGATGAGGACCGAGAGTCTCTGCAGGAAAAGGCGGAAGCCATACGTCGGCTGGTCCAGGCCGAGGGGTTTGGTGCGCGCGTCGAGACCCTGAACGCGACCGATGCCTTTCTCGGAAGTCTGCCGGGGAATTGGTACGCCAATGTCCGTGAGCCGCTGATCAATACGAGCAACCTGGCGGATCTCGTCCCGCTCAACTCGGTATGGTCGGGAAATCCGGTGGCGCCGTGCCCGTTTTATCCGCCGAACTCCCCGCCGCTGATGCAGGTTGCTTCGGGCTCAACGCCATTCCGTCTCAACCTACATGTCGACGATGTCGGCCATACGCTGATATTCGGGCCAACTGGCTCGGGCAAATCGACGCTCCTAGCCCTTATCGCCGCGCAGTTCCGCCGATATGAGTTCGCCCAGATTTTTGCCTTCGACAAGGGCAACTCACTCCTCCCCCTGACGCTTGCTGCAGGCGGCGATCATTACGAGATCGGCGGCGATCAGAACGGGGAGGGACGAGCGCTGGCATTCTGCCCGCTATTCGACCTTTCAACAGATGGCGATCGCGCCTGGGCGACCGAGTGGATCGAAATGCTCGTCGCCCTGCAGGGCGTCACCATCACGCCCGATCATCGTAATGCGATCTCGCGCCAGATCGGGCTGATGGCGACAGCGCCCGGAAAGTCGCTATCGGACTTTGTGAGCGGCGTGCAGATGCGCGAAATCAAGGATGCGCTCCATCACTATACAGTCGACGGCCCTATGGGTCAGCTTCTCGACGCGGAAGAGGACGGCCTGACGCTTCGAGCGTTTCAGTGCTTCGAGATCGAGCAGCTCATGAATATGGGCGAGCGTAATCTGGTGCCCGTCCTCACCTATCTCTTCCACCGGATCGAGAAGCGGCTCGACGGCTCGCCTAGCCTGATCCTCCTCGATGAGGCCTGGCTTATGCTCGGGCATCCCGTTTTCCGCGACAAGATCCGGGAGTGGCTGAAGGTGCTTCGCAAGGCCAATTGCGCTGTGGTGCTCGCGACCCAATCGATCTCCGACGCCGAGCGTTCGGGTATCATCGACGTGCTCAAAGAATCCTGCCCGACCAAGATGTGCTTGCCGAATGGCGCCGCGCGCGAACCGGGAACGCGCGAGTTCTATGAGCGGATCGGGTTCAACGAGCGCCAGATCGAAATCGTCTCGGGCGCCATCCCCAAGCGCGAATACTACGTCGCCACGCCAGACGGACGGCGGCTTTTCGACATGTCGCTCGGGCCGGTAGCGCTGAGCTTCGTCGGCGCATCCGGAAAGGAAGACCTGAAGCGGATCCGGGCGCTGAAGGCGGAACACGGCCAGGAATGGCCTACCCATTGGCTTGAATCGAGAGGAGTTCACGATGCCACGTCGCACCTCAACGTCCAGTAACTGGATCGTCGCCACGATGGCGGCGGCAACCGCGCTGTCGCCGGTTGCTTCCGCCCATGCGGGATCTGCAACGGGCGCTGCCACCGAATGGACGCAGCTTGCCAACAATGCTCAGCTCATCGACCTTCTGAAAAGCTCCGGCCTGCAGGTCGATAACCAGCTGACCCAGATCACGCAACTGGCCGAGCAGATTCAAAACCAGATGAAGATTTACGAGAACATGTTGCAGAACACGGCGCGGCTCCCTGATCACATCTGGGGCCAGGTCGAAGGCGATCTCAGTCGGCTCCGCGACATCATCAAGGACGGGGACAGCATCTCCTTCTCGATGGGCAACGCAGACGAGCTCCTCCAGCAGCGGTTCAAAAGCTATGCGGACCTCAAAGCCAACATGCCGAACGCCGAGTCGTTCTCGAGCACGTATCAAAAATGGTCGGACACGAACAGGGACACAATCGGCAGCACGCTGAAGGCGGCAAACCTGACAGCGGATCAGTTTGACACGGAGGAGGACACGATGAGTTCTCTGCGATCGATGTCTGAGTCGGCCGATGGCCAGATGAAGGCCCTCCAGGTCGGACACCAGATCGCGGCCCAGCAGGTTTCCCAGATGCAGAAGCTGCGTGGCCTCGTTTCACAGCAGATGACGATGATGGGCACGTGGCTCCAGACCGAGCAGACAGACAAGGATTTCGCGCAGGCCAGGCGTGAGAAATTCTTCAATGCCGACGTCACCACGATCCCGAGTGGCCAGAAGATGGAGCCACGCTGGTGAGCCGCCCCATCCTGATCGTCTTGGCTCTGGCCACCGTAGCTGCGGCGGCTTCCGGTGCCACCTTCTATCTCGTCAAGGTGAACGCACCGCCATCACGCGAGATGAGCGAGGAACAACGCATCACCCGTGAAAAATTCTTCGGCACATCCAAGGAACGGCCCCCGATCGAGAAAGGTCAGGAGATGCGTCCACGATGGTGAAGCGAAATCTTGAGCGGGCTTTCGTACTCGGCGGCATAGCCTGCATAATCCTTGCCACTCCCGCCTTCGCGCAGCAGGGACAGGTCCTGACAGAACTTGAGAACCAGGTCTCTGCTGCCGCCAAGGGATGGGAAACCACGATCATGGACGCGGCAAGGTCGCTGTTCTGGATCCTTGCCGGGATCGAGGTCGGCATCGCAGCCGTCTGGCTCGCCATACAGGCCGCATCACTTGAAAGCTGGTTCGCTGAACTCGTCCGACGGATCATGTTTATCGGCTTCTTTGCGTTCGTTCTCACCCAGGGACCAACGCTTGCGAGGGACGTCGTCAACAGCCTCTACCAGATAGGCGCGGGCGGGGGCTCCGCCTCTCCTGCCGAGGTGTTCGATGCCGGTATTCGGGTGGCATCGCAAATGTCAGAGCAGGCCAAGTTCGGGGTGTTCGAGGACAACGCCCTGGCGATCGCCGCCGTCCTTGCGATGGGCGTGGTCGTCATTTGCTTCTCTTTGGTGGCGGCAATCTTCGTCGCGGTGATGGTGGAGATGTATGTCGGATTGCTTGCCGGCATGATTATGCTTGGGCTTGGCGGTTCGTCCTTCACCAAGGATTTTGCCATCCGCTATCTGGTCTATGCCTTCGGCGTCGGCATGAAGCTCATGGCACTGGTCATGATCGCGAAAATCGGCTCCGAGGTGCTTCTCGGTCTGGCGCAAGCGCCGACAGCGGATAGCGATCAGTTCATCACGACATTGGCGATCGCCGGCATTTCAGTCGTGGTGTTTATCATCTCGATGTACGTGCCAACGATTATCCAAGGGGTCGTTCAAGGTGCGTCGGTCTCTGGCGGCATGGAAGCCATCCGCCACGGTGGGCAGACGGCATCTTTCGCGCTCGGAGCAGCGTCTCTGGCCGCCGGCGCCGTCGGAGCCGGAGCCGCGGCAGCACAATCCGCACGAGCGGCCGGATCCTCGGTCGCGGGCGCAGCACTTCGCGGCATGGGCGCCGGGATCGGGTCGGCCGGGAAAGCAGCCGGCTCGGCTGCAAAGGAAAAAGCAATCGGTTCGCCCGGAGCCTATGCCGGCTCGATCATGGGGCTCGCCAACGCCAAGCTCGACCAGAGCCGCACGGGACAAAGCGGACCCAGAACGCCGCCCGAACGCAACGACAAGTAATCACCAGAAAGGCGACAAGCGATGGCAGCAAACCGGCCACCCGACAGTCCTTACCTTGCCGCGCGGCAGGAATGGACGGAACGATATGGATCCTATGTCCAGGCAGCGCGTGCATGGCGGATCGTCGGCATTCTCGGACTATCAATGGCCGTGATCGGCTTCACCTATGCCATGTATCTCAGCACACAAGTCAAGTTGGTGCCCTACATCGTCGAGGTCGATAAGCTCGGCACGTCGGTGACAGCGGGGTTCCCCCAGCAGATCGAATATGCCGATGCCCGCGTTGTCCGCGCGACACTCGGGAACTTCATCACCAGCCTGAAGTCGATCACGCCGGACGCAGTGGTGCAGAAACAATATATCGATCGGACCTACGCGCTGCTCAGGACGTCCGACCCCTCGACCCAGAAGATCAATGCTTGGTTTCGCGGCAACTCGCCGTTCGAAAAGGCCAAAACATCGACCGTCGCCATCGAGGTCAACAACATCGTCGCACTCTCCAACCAGACCTACCAGATCGACTGGACCGAATACGAACGCGACCGCAAGGGCAAGGAAACTGGCACGCGCCGGTTTCGCGGCATCGCGACCGTCGCGCTGACCGCGCCACAGGACGAGGCGATCATCCGCCTCAACCCGATCGGTCTTTATGTCCAGGACTTCGACTGGACCGCACAGCTTTAAGGGCAGGGGAAATCACATGCACAGTACAGGATTGATCGCGGCCGTCGGCTGCATGGCCGGACTCGTCCTTGCGGACTGCGCGATGGCGCAGAGCATGACGTCGAACGAGGTGAAGGGAACCAACATCTCGCGGAAGTGGCGGGGGACGCCAGGACTCGTCACGACCGGGCCCGATGGAAAAGTCATATTCCTGTTCGGCGAGACCCAGCCCTCTGTGGTGTGCTCGCCGCTTCAGGTCTGCGACATCGAGCTGCAGGGCGGCGAAATCGTCCGAGACGTGCTTGTCGGGGACACGGTCCGCTGGAAAGTCGAGCCCGCGACATCGGGAGCAACCGGCGGTCAAGCGATCCACCTGATCGTCAAACCTTCCGAGGCCGGCCTCGTCACGTCGATGGTCGTTACGACCTCGCGCCGGACCTATCATATCCAGCTCAAATCTCATCCCAGCCAGTATATGGCCCGGATCGGCTTCGAGTACCCGGAGGATGTGTCGACCAAACTCGCCGATATCAATGCGCGGCTTGAGACGGGCGGCATTCCGGGAACCGCTCCGGACAAGCTGAACTTCTCTTATTCGGTCAGCGGTAGCGCCCCATGGCGGCCGAAGCGCGTCTATTCCGATGGCGCCAAGACCTATATCCAGTTTCCCCGGTCGATTTCCGGGCAGGATGCGCCAGTGCTGTTCGTGGTCAGCGGCGGGCAAAACCGCATCGTCAACTATCGCATGAAGAACGACCTGATGATCGTCGACTACGCCGTCGACAAGGCCGTGCTCGTCTCCGGGGTTGGCTGGCGTCAGCAGAAGATCACGATCCGGCGGGGAGGCTGACCGATGAAGAAAACCATCGCCGCCCTAATTGTCACCTCTGTCCTCGCCGGTTGCCAGACTGCGGATGAAACGCTGACCACAAGCTCCACACCGATTGCCGTCACTGGCGCCACCGCGAGTGCGATCGCCGGCGATATGGCGAGCCGTCTTGCCGAACAGGTCGGCCCGGCCGGCACCACGATCCTCAAGATGGAAAAGGACACCTCCGAGTATGCCGCCGCGCTCGAGGCAGCGCTGAAGGGATGGGGATACACCGTTATCGCCGACGGCAAGGTCGGCAAGGTTCAGAAACCCGTCGAGATCGCGTGGTCGGTCGACAGCTTCGACGGACAGGTCCTGGCGCGGATCAGCACCCCGACCATCGCGCTCGGGCGCGCCTATACCGCGACATCAGCCGGCGCCACGCCGGCCAGTCCGCTTTCAATCATGCAGCGAAACTGAGGGGAGGGAAGACCATGGTTCAATCGCTCCAGCTCGGCACGGCGGGCAATGGTGACGATCAACAAAGTATGCGGCGCCTCAATCGCCTGCCGATCATCGTTGCAATCGTCATCATCGTTCTGTTCTTCGGCGTCGTGATCGTCGGCCTGTCATGGCGCGGTCTCTCCTTCAACCGTGGAAACGAACTCGACACCACCTCCGCGTCGCCGGCGACAACGTTTGGCGATCAACTGAAACGAGGCGTGACGGACGGGATCATAGGCGAGCCGGAGCAACGCGAAGTGTTTCAGCCGACGCCGGTCGTTGTCGAACGCGAGCCGGTGAGAGAGGCCGTCGTAGAGCGGCAGAATGAAGTCCGGACGGAACGGCGATCGCAGCTCGAACCCGAAGCCGAGTGGAAGGCGCGGCTCAAGCGGGAACAGGACGAGCAGATCCTTCGCGAGGCGCAACGTCAGAGAATGGCGAGCCTCCAGGCGCGGGCAACGGCCCTCGATTCCCCGCTCAAGGTCGATGTTTCCGAGGTGCAGAAGAATGCTTCCGAAACCAGGACCGACACCCGCCAACCGCTCAATGCCACGACGAACAGCGCATCCGATCTCTACAGCGCTGCGATGAAGTCAGGACTGCTCGGTCAGAACGTTGATCAGAATGGTCAGAGCTCGAAGGAGGACTTTTTCAACCAGGACATCAAGGATCTTGGTTATCTGCCGAACCAGGTGGTCCCACAGCTCTCGCCCTACGAATTGAAGCGTGGATCTGTCATCCCGGCCACGATGATCACCGGCCTGAACTCAGACCTTCCGGGCAGGATTTCGGCACAGGTCAGCCAGAATGTCTATGACAGTGCCACGGGCTACCGGCTGCTCATCCCGCAGGGGGCGAAACTCTTTGGCCGGTACGATTCCAAGGTGTCTTTCGGACAGGAGCGCGTGCTAGTCGTCTGGACCGACCTGATCTTCCCGAATGGCTCGACACTTCAGATCGGCGGTATGTCCGGCACGGATGCCGAGGGGTATGGCGGTTTCAAGGACAAGGTCGATCGGCATCTCTGGCGCACGTTTGGTTCTGCCGCGCTCGTTGCCATCATCGGCACGGGGATCGATATGTCCATGCCGGAGAGTTCGACGTTGGCCACGCAGGATACGGCTTCAGATGCAGCGCGGCGAAATTTCGCCGAATCCTTCGCTCGTGTTGCAGAGCAGACCATCTCAAAAAATCTCAACGTGCAGCCGACGATCAGGATTCGGCCAGGCTACAAATTCAACGTACTGGTCGATCAAGACATAATTTTTCCGAGTTCATATCAGCAATAGAATAGAGTTGGGCGCACTTTGGTCGCCGCCTATGTAATTGAATTGCGATGTCATACTACAATCTTGCGTGGGTAAATTCTTTCCCCTAACACTCAATTTTAGGCGGGCGCAATGGGTGTGCTTCGCCTTCGTTCGGGAGCCATCGCGCCCTCTGCCAAGGGCATTCCTACACGACTGCAACCTTCCTGCAGTCATACCCTCAGTCGAAGGAGGCTGTGATTTGAATCAATGGTTCGAGCGTTTGACCGAGCAAGTCGCCTTGGCGCATGACGAAGCCACGGTGAAGGCGACACTGGAGAAGCTAAGTCGGGAAGCAGGTTTTCGGGCATACGCCTATCTCAATCTGCAAGCGGAAACGCAAACGGCGATCTCAAACTATGACGTCGAATGGCAGCAGCGGTACTTCGAGAAGTCCTACGCGTTGATCGATCCCGTCGTGCGAAACGCGCGCGATCAGCTGGAAGCGTTCGCCTGGTCCAACGAAGGATCGCTCAGGATGAGCAAGGAGCGCCGGAATTTTTACGGAGAGGCCGGTGAATTCGGAATCCGCTCAGGGATTAGTATTCCGATCAAGGCGGGCTTCGGGCGTATGGCGATGCTTACACTTGCTTCGGAAGATACAGACTTTGCCCTAGGACAACAGTTGAACCCGGTCCTTGCGGCTTCGGCAGTCGCGCAACTGCATGCGAGGCTGGAAGGCTTGGGAGCGAAGCCAACCTTTCGAACTCCAATTCGATTGAAGGCGGATGAGTTGACTTGCCTGCGATGGTCGGCTGAAGGCAAATCGATGCGCGCGATCGCGATCATCGAGAACACCACTTATGCCAATGTCGCGTTCTTCATTCGCAATGCAAAGGCTGCCCTGGGCGCGACGACTTTGCCGCAGGCGACCGCAATGGCCAAGGAGTTCGGCCTGATCTAGGTCAGTGCCCCTTATATTTCGGCATGTCGGGAATATAGCCCAGAATGTCGAGAAGCGTTGACACGACCGTCTGCTGCGCGTGGACGGCGATCATGGCAGCGATGTAGTCCTGGCTAGCCTCCCGAGCTGATTCCGGGTCAGCTGCGGCATCGACCTTTGCTTCGAGCATCACGGCGGCATCGCGCAAACGACGATGTTTCTCGATCTCGCGCACGACGTGGCGCTCGATCTCTTCGGGCGGCTGATCACTCATCAATCCGATAAGTGGGCGCAATATGAGTTTGGTATCAGACACAGGCCCGTCTGCACTTGCTTTGAACATTATCGGTCCAATTACCGTCCATAGACCACTGATGTAAACCTTCTTCGAACCGAGGTACCCGCGGAGGCAAATCGGTTTAAATCTCAATTACATACTATAGTTGATAAACTTAAAGTATGTAAACGTTGATCTTCCGCGCATGGATATGCGCAAGCTGGTCGGCCGGAATTTTGCCCGCCTCCGTCGGGAAAAAGGCCTGACACAGGAGGATGTGGAAGCGCGCTCCGGCTTCAGCCAGCAGTATCTAAGCGGACTCGAAAGAGGGAAGCGAAACCCCTCCATCGTCACACTCTATGAAATCGCCCAGGCCCTTGGCGTCAGCCATGTAGAGCTGGTCACGCCAGACCAGTCAGACTGAGTACGCGAGGCTCTCCACCGGTCAGTATGACTGGAATTCTCTCTGAACCTACCGAGAACCGAGGTCCCACTTCACAACGCGCAGCGAAATCGCTATATATTCTCCACAAGGAGAATAATTATGGCTCAGATGTCGCGTGCCTATACGCCTGCAGAAGCAGCTGCCGTCAGCGAGATCGCCGTGAAATCGGTGCACAACGCAATCGACAAACGGATCATCGCCCGCCGCCTTGCGGAAGACGAGGGACGGGCACTGTCCGACGACGACCTGCTGCGCCTCAAGCTCTGGTATGGGGTCGGCTCGATCCTGTCGGCCGAGCGCCGCCAACGGCTGTTCGACACGATTGACCAGAATCCGGACGCCGATACAGTCCGAGCGGACGATTACCTGATTGTCGATGTTGCCCGCGCCCGGGAGCAGCTTGCTGCGCGAGCGGAGGCGCTTCGTGAAGCGGAACGCGTAATCGGATCTGTGAAGGGTGTCCTTGGCGGCGAGCCAGTCTTTAACAAGACCCGCGTTCCAGTGAGGACGGTCGCCGCAATGAAGGCACAGGGAGCGACCACCGAGGAGATTGTCGAGGGGTATCCTTCGCTCACTTCGCGTATGGTCGAGCTTGCGGAGATCTGGACGGCCGCGCACCCGGCACGGGGTCGGCCTCGCAAGCTTTCCGATCTTGGCGCGACCGTGAAATCGTCAAAGCGGCTATCGCTGCGGAAGGCCGCCAACACATCGTCCGGCAGCTGATATCGTGAAGCTCCTGATCGATGAATGCCTGCACACATCACTCGTGGCCGTTGCTCAGGAAAACGGCCACGATGGCTTCCACATAAATTGGCTCGGCTTGAGTGGCGAGAAAGACTGGGACCTGATGCCGCGCATCGTTGAGGGGGATTACACCTTCGTCACCAACAACGCCCGCGATTTCAGGAAGCTTTATAGTAGCGAGGAAATCCACGCCGGCTTGATTATCATCGTGCCACAAGTCGTTCCGGCACTTCAGCGAGACCTATTCGCACTCATCCTCGAGGAAATTGCCGACGGCGAGGAACTGCTGAACGAGGTGATTGAGGTTAGCCTCGAGGGCGATGAGGCTGTTCTCACCCGCTATTCTCTCCCGCCGAACTGAGAACGGCGAGAATGCGCTTATGCCGCGGGACGCGCACCGTGCCGCCCGCTATTTCTGCCCCCCGATCCTTGTCAGATCGATCCTCATACCGGCGTCATCGGGTTTGATTGGAGCTGCGTCCGGCATCTCAGCAGTTCCGTCGTCTGCAACCTCGGCAGCGTCGTCACTCTCAATCGCTGACCGCTGCACGACCGCGCCACCTGGGTCGTCCGCCTGGAACACGCTCTCGCCCTCGAACTTTCCGGTCTGCCACGCATGGACCGCGTCGTCGAAGAGCTGCGGAAACACTTCTTCGCTCGTCGGGTTTCCATACCATTTCGCGACGATGCGAAGGATCTTGGCAAACATCGCAGTGCCAATTCGCAGATTTGTGCAGGGGTCGACCATATCAACCTTCAGTTCCGATGCGTCCTTCAGACCGATACCCGCAGGAATCTGGGTCAAGCCCACGCGCACGATGGAACCACCGATGTTCTCGCGAACAATCGCGATGGCTTCCTCGGGCGTTTTCGGTTTGGGAACGAGGATCAGTCGGCCGCCAGATTTGACGGTAATGGCGAGCGGATCCTCCGAGCCGACCGCCTGGACGAACTGTTCGACGATTGCCGGCTTCAACGATGGGTCGGCACATTCCTTGATTAGCGCAGCTTCCAGCATGCGAGCTCCAAACCTTAAATGTTGAACGAGATGACGAGCGGTAGGCCGAACAAGCGGGCCCATGCGTCGCTGCTCGCCCGCTGAATGTCGATGATCGACGTCCCCGCAGTCCACCAACCGTTTCCGACGGCCATGATAACGTCGGGGCGGTGGAATGCCGATTGCAAAACCGGCCAGACGAGAAGTTGTTCGTAGCAGATCAGCGGCGCCACACTCTGATTGCCGACATCGACAGCGGGATTGGCAAAGAAATGAGCCCGGGCGCCACCTTGATCGCCAGCCCAACCCCGCCACGGCCGCCACATCGATCCGGGCACCGGCATCCGCTCCCGATAGAGAATATCGGTTCCATCAGCCGACAGTTTGACGAGCACATTGTCATAGCCTTGGCTGTCGATGACGGCCGCTCCCGCGATGACAGTAATGCCCTTATCCGTGAGAGATCGCTGCCAAACGCGGCCGACCGTGGGCGTCCAGAAGCCGAGGGCGCTCTCAGGCAATACCACAGTCGTGCCCGGCGGGTGACGTCGGGCAATGTCAATCAGCTCCTGTTGCCGCTTGAGGCCAGCCTCACGCCCGAGCGATGCGCCCATTTCAAGGTCGACACCTTTCCACGACGCAGGTAGGGTCAGCGGCGTCCACCCAGCGGCGGACCAGAGCCAGAGGCCTGTCATGACTATCACTGCAGCCGGCCGACAAGGCGTCGCCATGATGGACAGGCCGGCTGCCATCACTGCCAGACCCCACCATCCCAAGCCCGGAAATAGAGCGCCCGCGGCGGTGATCGGATGCGCCCATCCCAGAATACCGAAAGGTGGGATCGCCATTACGACGCAAGCAGCCAGATAGCGAAGCGGCTTCTGCCATCCGTTGCGACCGTTCCAGAACGCGGCATGAACGGCCACGAAAGCGAAGGAGGCGACCAGCCAAAGGAGTAGGCCAGGCCAGATGTCCGATGAGTAGAAGTTCGCCACACCCTGCGGCAATCCTCGCGATGCGGCGAGGAAGTAGGCCGCAGAGATCGCCGTTGCCTGCAGGCGCGTACGCGCCAACGACCAAAGCATGGGGAAGCTAGCTGCGAGCGGGAGGAGGAGCACATTACCGCTCCAGCCGATCCATCCAGTGCTCGTCGATAGCGCGACAAGGATACACGTTCGGAAGAGCTCACGCCGCATAGGTCCAGACCTCCTGCGCCAATCCGAGAATCCCGTCCATCGGCAGTGGACCGAAGTACCGGCTATCGAACGATCCCGGAAACGCGGAATGCAGGAAGACCGTTCCGGGCGGAACGACACCACCGTCGTAGCACACCAACTCACGCCCCTGGCCGTCCGTCCGTGCAACGCGCGAGTGAGGAAGTGGCCGACCATCAATGCGGACATCGTCATGGATCTCGATCGCCTGTCCAGATGTCGCCACAACCCTCTTGATCAGTGGTGCGACCCAACCAGCGCAGAGGCCAAAACGCAGATATCCACGCGCGCGCGCCTCACGTAGCGCGTCGGTGTCCGGCGGGCAGATGAAGACAAGATCACCGACCAGGATCGGACGATCGGCTTTGACGATCCGCCACAGACCCAGCGGCTCACTCGGCGTCAGATTGATTCTGAAGCCCTGGCCTCCGAGCAGCACAATGAGGCCAAGCGTAAAAAGGCTGACGCTGCTGATCCGATAGAACCAGACGAGCCGTTTCATGCGCCGTAGCACTCTATGTCGATGACGCATCTTCATTTGAGGGTGAGCCCCTGAGATTTCGTCCGACGCAGTGCTTCGGCCTGCTTGAGTGCCGTCACACTGCGTTCGTGGGCCGTCAGTTGCTGCACAGTCCGCATTGTGTTCCAGGCCTGCTGGATCTCGCTCTTCTGCGTGGCGTTCATTCCGGATGTGATGCGCTGGAAAGCCTCGCCGTTGGCATCCTTGGCAGCGAGGGGCAGGAAGGTCCTCTCTCCAAAGCGTTCCGTGACCGCTTTGGAGAAACCCTCGAGTTCAGCCTTCACTTGCTTGTCTGCGAGCGCATATTCAAGACCGGCGGGCAAATCGTTGCGGTCGATGGCGTCACGCACCCGCTCCAGAACGCTTTTCGCACTGGCTGAGAGAGCGGGGATCTCCAGTGCGACCTGTCTGCGAGCCGCCAGTTCCTCAGCTTGGATACGCCGTTCCGCCTCGCCGCGCTGGCGAAGATAGTCACGGATACTGTCTGCGAGCGGCGCTACATTCTTCAGCGCACGGTCGCGGTCCGATTTGTCAGCGCGGCTGGCGAAGACCCCGGTCTTGCCCTTGAGCGCGCCGAAGGCCTCCGGCTCCGCAGCAATCCTTGAAAGCGTCTTTGCCGCGGTCGTCTGATCACTCAGCATCGCATCGATATTCGCCGCCTTGAACGCTGCTTCGGGCTGCGCGTAGACTAGGGTAAATCGCATCGAGACTTCCTCCCACTGCGTCCTGAGTGCGGGGTCGGCGGCGAGCTTGTCTTCGACTGTCTGATCGATCGATTTGGGGAAAGTCGTGATCCCTGCCACCATGGGCCTGGTCTCCTTGGGCTGGTTGGAAACTGTTCTGGTCGTCGATGTCGTGAAGCCGAGCCCGGTGCCAAGTTTATTGCCGATGGCCGCGAGCCGGTCGGCGAGATCGACGAGCTTCTGTTTCTGGCGCACCGTCCATTCGAGACGGTCACGCGCCACGGTTCTGGCAACGTTGACGATGTGAAGGCCCCGCGCCTCGGCAAAGCGGAGTGCCTGGCGGTAGATGCTACCGCCGCCATAATCGAGCGTCGTTTCCTTGGAATTCCTGCGCGACAGGATCTCGACCAGACCGCCTGCCTTGGCAAAGGATCGGCTGCCGTAATAGACACCGAGATCCTCACGGTGGCGTGTCATTGCGACATAGGTCAGGTGACGATCGAGGGAGAGTGAAGCCAGCACCTTGACCCGATCAACAGTGGCGCCTTGGGCTTTGTGCACCGTGGTGGCATAGCCGTGATCGACATTGTTGTAGAAGCGTTGTTCGACGATAACCTGGCGCAGGCGCTCACCCTCGCCAATCTCGGCGATGATGCGACCGGGCGCTGCTTCCACCACCTTGCCCAGCATGCCGTTCTTGACGCCGATCGATCCCTCGTTCTTGAGAAAGACGATCTGATCACCGACGGCGAAGTTGCGGTTTCCATCGGCAGTCTTGAACTGTGAACCCTGTTCGATGACGCCGCGCTCGATCAGCTTGGCGCGGGCAAGCTCGTTCAGCATCCGCACATCGCGGCGTAGGTGCGCGAGGATCAGTGTAGACTTCGCGGGATCGTAGTCGCGGTTCCAGTCAGCGATGAGGTTTGTGACGGCATCAGCCTTCAGCTCGGCGCCGATCATCTTATCTTTGGACTGATAGGCCGCAATGGCTTGACCGACATTACCCCGTGCGAGATCGAGCGATGCGTCGCGCATCCATTGCTCTCGCTGGCGATAGATTGTTTCGAGTTCGGCATAACCGATACGATCGGCAATAGCGCGGAAGGCAGCACCCGCTTCGATCGGTTGAAGCTGCTCTGGATCGCCGACAAGGACGAGCTTGGCGCCCGCTTTGGTGACAGCTTCGACGAATGTCGCCATCTGCCGTGACGACACCATGCCAGCCTCGTCCAGAACAAAGACGGTCTTGTCGTCGAGCTTCCCGCGCCCTTGGCTCCAGCCGAGCTCCCAGGACGACAGCGTGCGTGAGACGATGCCCGCTTCGCTCGAAAGGCCTTCCGCAGCCTTCCCGGCAAGAGCGCCACCGACGACACGGTACCCGGCCGCTTCCCAGGCCTCACGCGCCGCCTTCATCATCGTTGTCTTGCCGGCGCCAGCGCGGCCGATCACGGCGGCAATCCGCTCACCACCGGTGACATGTTCGATAGCGGCTTTCTGTTCGTCAGACAGCCGTTCGTGGCGCGCGAACGTCGCCTCGAGCACGGGCTGCCGTAAGCCATGCGACGACCGCTGCGACAGCCAGATTGTTCGATTGGCCATCTCGGCTTCGAGCCTGATCAGCTCGCGTGTCGTATATTTTGCCGGAGCTCGGACCCCGGTCACAAAGTTCAGCCGCTCGCGATCGAGACGGAGAGTTTGCGGGCTCTGCAGGATGCGCGCCATCAGGCTCTGGAAGAGGCCCGCATCATCGACATAGCGATGCAGAATCTTGGCGACATCGCGTTCGTCGAACATGCTTTTTTCCCGCGTGATCAGGTCCAGCACGATCTCCGGATTACGCTGGATCCGGCGGGCATTCTCCGCCCGCCGCTCTTCCTGCAATGCCAGACGTTCGAGCGCAGCCTGCTCGTCTGCCGCCCCACCTCCAATGGCCGTCTTCCTCTCGATCGCTTTCGTGCCGACGCCGAGATGAATGGTTGGGGTGAGCTCGATGCCCTGCTTCTCGAAGGAGCGGCCATCGATCCTGATATCGAGGCCCGCAAGCGCCAGGTGTCGGTTCTGGCAGGCAAACCAGCCATCGCGAAGCGCATTGAAGTTTTCGAGGCCGCCAGCCCAAAGTTCGTAGATTATCTTGCCGCTCTCGTTGCGAAGCACCTTGCCGTCTGGTCCTGTGACGACCACCTTCTTCGACCCGAATCCGTCCTCGGTCAGCGGCCGCAGCGTCGTCATCAGATGGATGTGCGGATTGCCCGGCGCGTCATGGAACACCCAGTCGGCTACTATCCCGTGGGCCAATATGTGCTGCGCCACAAAGTCCCTGACGAGCTCGATGTTCTGCTCAGCCGAGAGCTCAATCGGCAAGGCGATGGTCACGTCCTTGGCGAGCTGCGCATCCGATCGCTTCTCGAACTCTTCGACCTTGTTCCAGAAGGCTTCCGACGCACCGGAGACAGACCGATCGGCAATCATTAATTGTAGCCACTCCGGGGCATCGGCCGGGATGACAAACTCTTCGTGCAGCAGACCCTGCTTGCGGGTGTAGTCGATGGTGCGGGCTTCCCGCTCGTAGTCCATCTTCGCGCAATGCCGATACGCCGCCGACAGCACGGCGCTGCGACCCGAGCCACGGGCAACGATACTGACTGAGAAATGCGGCACGGCCATAACCAGGCAAGTTCCTTGGATCGAACAAAATCAATGTGTTCGTCAGAAGCGGGTGGCCCCGCCTGGGGGCAAAAGCAGAGCGTCGCATCAGCGACGTATAATTGCGCCCTTCGGATCCGTCCTTGCGAACGGACGGGATGATGCTCAAAAGCGTAGGCTCCGCCTACTCGCATTTCTGTTAGTAGATCGGCACGCCGATCTGAACGACTCTGGCTGCGTGAACCACGTCATGCAGCAACAGGGGACAATCCAGAGATGAAGAAGCCTTCCTCCAAAATCCGCGAAGAAATCGCCAAACTCCAAGAGCAGCTCAAGCACGCGGAGACGAGAGAGGCCGAGCGTATCGGTCGCATTGCGCTCCGGGCGGGCCTTGGCGAGATCGAGATCGAGGAGACCGAGCTCCAGGTGGCGTTCGAGGAACTGGGCAAACGCTTTCGCGGAGGCAAGCCCGGCACAAGCGGACGGAAAGGGGCAGGGGAAAGCAGCACGAGCGGCGGGCAGTCCGAGGCGCTCGCGTCTGGCGCGGCGGCGGGCAGCTCTACTGAGGCTTGAGAGGATGAGCAGAAACGTGACGTCGGATGCCCGGAAGAAGGACACGCGTGACAAGATCGAGCTTGGCGGCCTGATCGTCAAAGCCGGCCTTCGCTACGAGAAGCGAGCGCTTCTGCTCGGTGCCCTGATCGACCTACAAAAGCGGCTGCAGTCCGACGACCGTGAGCGATCTCGACTGACAGCGATCGGGGCGGAGGCGTTCGGCAATGAAGGCGAGTAGGATCGTTCTCGTCATTCTGCCCGCAGTCATGATGGTAGCGACCGTGTTCGCGATGACAGGGATGGAGACATGGCTTTCCGGATTCGGAAAGACCGAGGCGGCAACGCTCGCATTGGGGCGTGCAGGGGTAGCGGCGCCATTCGTGACGGCCGCAGCTCTGGGCTTAACGTTCCTGTTTGCAACGGCCGGGTCGGCAAACATTCGCTCTGCAGGCGCTGGTGCTGCAATCGGAAACGCGGCCGTCATTCTGACGGCTTGCTTGCGAGAGGGCATCCGGCTTGCAGCGCTATCGTCCCAAGTGAGTGCGGGAAAATCCGCGCTTTCCTATCTCGATCCTTCGACCATGATTGGCGCGGCCGCTGCGTTGATGTCCGGCTGCTTCGCATTGCGCGTGGCGGTGGTGGGTAACGCCGCCTTCGCCCGGACAGCGCCAAAACGGATCATCGGCAAGCGTGCCCTGCACGGCGAGGCCGACTGGATGAAACTTGCCGAAGCGGATAAGCTCTTCTCGGACGCGGGCGGCATCGTGGTCGGCGAGCGGTATCGCGTCGACCGCGACGGTGTCGCCGCCGTGTCGTTCCGTGCCGATAACAGCGAGACCTGGGGCGCCGGCGGCAAGTCACCGCTGCTCTGCTTCGACGGATCGTTCGGTTCCTCGCATGGCATCGTCTTCGCCGGATCGGGCGGTTACAAAACGACCTCGGTGACAATCCCGACCGCGCTCAAATGGGGTGGTTCGTTGATCGTGCTCGATCCTTCGAACGAGGTTGCGCCGATGGTGTCGCAGCATCGTGAGCGTGCGGGCAGAAGGATCCGGATCCTTGATCCCCGCAATCCAGGGATCGGCTTCAACGCACTGGCCTGGATCGGAAAGTTCGGTGGCACGAAAGAAGAGGACATAGCCGCTGTTGCGTCCTGGATCATGAGCGAGAGTGGACGCGCGAGCGGCGTTCGCGACGACTTCTTTCGAGCGTCCGGTCTTCAGCTCCTGACGGCGATGATCGCCGACGTCTGCCTTTCCGGTCACACAGCAATTGAGCAACAGACGCTTCGTCAGGTGCGGGCCAACCTGTCGGAGCCGGAACCGCAGTTACGCAAGCGGCTGCAGGACATCTACGACAATTCGGAATCCGAGTTCGTAAAGGAGAACGTTGCCGCGTTCGTGAACATGACACCGGAAACATTCAGCGGTGTCTATGCCAATGCGATCAAGGAGACGCATTGGCTGTCCTACCCGAACTACGCAGCTCTGGTGTCCGGCTCTGCATTTTCCACCGACGATATCGCGTCGGGAAAGACCGACGTGTTCATCAATATCGACTTGAAGACGCTTGAGACACATGCGGGGCTGGCGCGCGTCATCATCGGTTCGTTCCTCAACGCGATTTACAATCGGGATGGACAGATCGAAGGCCGTGCCCTTTTTCTTCTCGATGAGGTGGCGCGGCTAGGCTACATGCGCATCCTGGAGACAGCGCGCGATGCCGGCCGCAAATACGGCATCACGCTCACGATGATCTATCAGTCCATCGGCCAACTTCGCGAGACATACGGTGGTCGGGACGCATCGAGCAAATGGTTCGAGAGCGCGAGCTGGATTTCGTTTGCTGCCATCAATGATCCGGAGACGGCGGAATACATATCGCGCCGCTGCGGCATGACGACAGTCGAGATCGACCAGGTTAGCTGCAACTATCAGGCACGCGGCTCGTCGCGAACACGATCCAAGCAACTGGCTGCTAGACCGCTGATCCAGCCGCATGAGGTGCTGCGAATGCGAGCCGATGAGCAGATCGTCTTTACCGCAGGCAATCCGCCGCTTAGATGCGGTCGCGCCATCTGGTTCCGACGCAACGACATGAAAAACTGCGTCGGGCAAAACCGGTTTCACCAACCGGCTGCTCGATCGGGCCATCTCTTGAGGAAGGAACAATCGGAGTAGCCAATGTGCAACCCGATCTGACACTTGGGGGAGGATCGTCACCGGAATCGGCGAAGACCACTTATGGGCTTCGTTCGCGCTAGCGAATAGAGCCGTGCGCCGGAGGCGGACCGCCCAGCCTGATCGCGATCCATTCTTCACAGAACTGAATCGATCCCGCGCGATCGATTCATAAGTCTCGTTGGACGCAGGGCGCGGGTCACGCAATTCTTGTCGTATGATCACCCAACCCTATCACCTCTATGTCGAACGCAAGGATGCCAGTAAGAACCTGGCGCGCTTCTACGCGATGTCGATCGACCCGAACCTGTTCGGAGAGGCATGCCTGACCCGGCGATGGGGACGGATTGGGACGAACGGTCAGGTGAAAACTCATCAGTTCGAAAAGGAACAGGACGCGGTCGATCTCTTCCTTGATCTTCTGAGGCAAAAACGCCGCCGGGGATATCGGGCAGTCGGGTCTGTCGCTTCGCAGTAAACACCCGACGATGCTGCCGCTGACAAAAGAGAGTGTGAGGGCGGACCTTCGTCTTCTCGAACGGAGACCCTGCGGTCCACACTCCGCTATCTCGATCGGCTAACTTCCGCAAAGGACTTTCGGCGGGCAATAAATTCGCGCAGAAGCGGCAAAAAGAATGCCTTGCTAAAGTGACCAAGCGGAGGCTCAGGCTCCAGATAGAATGGCCGGCCTATGATATCGCTGTTAAACTCATCCAGGATGAGCCACAGCGGAAGATCTGCATCAATGTCCGACATCAGCGCCCATGAGACAGAACTGGCTTAATTGAGAAGAGAGGATTTTCGGCTCATCGTAGCTCACTCAAGGGAAGCGAAGATGAGACAGAAATCCGGGCCGCAGACATCTGCGGCCGAGAAGACGATCAAGGACATCCGCCGCGCCACGCGCAAGCACCATTCAGCCGAGGACAAAATCCGGATCGTCCTGGAAGGCCTGCGTGGCGAAGACAGCATCGCCGCGATTTGCCGCCGCGAGGGGATCGCCGAGAGCCTGTATTACAGCTGGTCGAAGGAATTCCTCGAAGCTGGCAAGAAGCGCCTTGCAGGCGATACCTCCCGTTCGGCAACGAGTGACGAGGTGAAGGCGCTGCGTAAGGAGAGCCGCGACCTGAAGGAGGCGTTGGCCGACCTCACCCTGGAGAACCGCCTGCTCAAAAAAAGCATGATCGGGCATGGGGGCGACGAAGAATGAGATATCCCGCCACCGAAAAGCTTGAAATCATCCGGCTGGTCGAGCAGTCACATCTGTCGGTCCGGCAGACCCTCGACAAGCTCGGCATTCCCAGGCCAACATTTTACAGATGGTATGACCGGTTCCAGACCCACGGTGTCGAGGGACTGGAAGACCGGACGTCCGCGCCGTCACGGGTCTGGAACCGCATTCCCGATGACATCCGGGACCGGATCATTACCATGGCTCTCGACCATGCCGATCTGTCGCCACGCGAGCTGGCGGTAAAGTTCACGGACACGGAAAGCTATTTCGTATCAGAGGCTTCGCTCTCACGCCTGCTCAAGGCGCATGATCCGATCACGTCGCCAGCCTATATCGTCATCAAGGCCAATGACGAGTTCAAGGACAAGACCGTCAGGCCGAACGAGATGTGGCAAACCGACTTCACCTACTTGAAGGTCATCGGCTGGGGATGGTTCTATCTGTCGACCATCCTCGACGACTTCTCGCGTTACATCATCGCCTGGAAGCTGTGCACCAGCGCCAGGCTGCGACAAGGTCAAGGTCGAACACCGGCCGCGCCTGCTGTCCGACAACGGCCCGTGTTACGTCGCTTCCGATCTCGGTGAATGGCTGGAGACATACAAGATCGACCAGGTTCACGGCGCTCCCGGCCATCCGCAGACACAAGGGAAAATCGAACGCTGGCATCAGACTTTGAAGAACCGCATCCTGCTCGAAAACTACTTCTTCAAAGAAGACCTCGAAGCCCAGATCGTAGCCTTCATCGAGCACTACAACCATCGCCGATACCACGAGAGCCTCGACAATCTCACCCCGGCCGACGTCTACTTCGGGCGCGGCCAGACCATCCTGCTCGAACGCGAAAGGATCAAACGCGACACCATCAAACAGCGTCGCTTGAACCACCAAGCCAAAGCGGCTTAAATCAACCCGCAAGCCGAGCCGGAAACTCCATTCTTCCAGAGCCCCAAAAGTCTCAAATCATTCGACGACGGACATGTAAAACGATTGCGCTTCATTCCCTGGTCCTCTCAATGGGCCAGAGCTTAATTCAAAATGGATTATTTCAACGGGGCAAGGTCAGTGCCTATCTGGGTCTAACGCCGCGACGCAAGCAATCGGGCGAAATGGACATCGTCGGTCAAGTCTCACGATGGGGCGATCGCCTACTGCGAACTTATCTCTTCGAGGCGGCCAGTGTGCTGCTACATCGTGAGCGTCCGGTGAACGCATTTTTGGGTGTCTCGGGGTGGAAGCTACTAGCCGCGTTTCATCTCATCG
>NZ_JALJQZ010000034.1 GCF_022968395.1 Affinirhizobium lemnae | reverse complement strand
CTTGGTTTCGTCTCGGACGTCTGGAGCTGCCTCTTTACAAGAGCAAGCACAGCCGGCCGCCGCCCAAAGGGCGTCGTTACATTTTCGGGATGCATTTTCCTACCTTTCGAAAGGCAACAGAAAAACGCTCGCCGGAACGACGTCAAAGACTCTTGACGGGGATTCTGAGAAGTGCGATTCTCTCAACCGACCAAAGTGGAGAAGGCTCTTCGGAATTCATTTCGGAGGGCTTTTTCTTTGCCGATTTTGCTTCACCGTGAAACAGTCCAGCGGCTCAATTCATCATCAATCCCCATCGCGATTCTGTTTTTGAAATTGTTCGTAAAGCTCATCCAGTCTCGCTGACACAAACTTGGCGAACGCTGGAACAGCCTTTTCTTCGAAAACGATGGACGTCTTGCCATCGTTCGCTTCGATGCTCACTGCGCGCTTACCCGTCGGAGTTCTCCAAACGTCCGTCGACTCAGATCTCTTTTTGCTTACCTTGGGGTGCCCGGACAACTCACGCAGCAAGCCACTAAGACGCGCATCGCTGTCTAGCCGCTGTTCAACATATCCTCTTAGAATCTGCTGGGCCGCTTCGACCATTGATGGATTTGCAAGATGTTCGGCCAGAGCCATCCATCTGGCGCGTCCCGCCTTGGGCGCGGGGCCAATCAAGTTTACGACACTGTCCGGCAATCGTCGGGCCACCGCAATGTATCTGCTCACATCCGCTTTATCCGTAACGAGAGCAGAAATAATAGTGGCGCGGTCGCACCCACCGTCCTCCAGATTTCGTGCAAAAAAGGCCTTTTCGATAAAGGATAGATCTTTCCGATCCAGATTTTCCCGGCCTTGGGCAATGTAGAGTTGGCTGTCAGAAAGACTTTTAACAATTGCTCGGACAGGTCGCCCGAGCTGTTCGGCAGCTCTCAAACGGCGTCGTCCATATGCAATCTGAAACCTCCCCGCAGTTTCAGGATTTGGACGAACAAGGATCGGCACCTGCTGCCCATGTTCAGCAATACTTGCTACCAGCGCCTCAAAATCGGGGTCGACCTCGAGCTGTATGCGATCAGTTATCTTTGAGTTATCGATCGCAGACGGGTCGAGGGAAACGACCGGTTCACCTTCGGCCAATTGTTGCTGCAGCTTGGTTACTTGCTTGGCATTTTCCGCCATTTCATGGAGTGAGGACCCCATCGCCGATATTGCACCAGTGCGCACCCGATCAGGAGACCTGGCCGGTGACGATGCGGTGACGACCGGCTTTTTCATGAAGAGGTTGTCGATGGAATCCTTGCGGCTCATGAACTTACTCCAGGATGAGAGTCCCGATCAATTGGCTCGCTGTTGGGAGCTCCCAACAAACGCGGTTCAACACTCTGGGAAGATGGGCTGATCGGAATGGTTGGGAGCTCCCAACAATCCGCGATATCATTATGTGGAGAACCGAATTGGGTACTCATGCCCGACCCCAAGCCTGCTTAATCAATGTCTCAACCTCCGAGTTGACCGCCTCCAACGACTCCATCGCCCGATCATAGGTGGAGCGAGTCATGTTCTCACGACCAATCTCATAGAGGGTCTGCTTGGTCAGGCCGGCGTCCGATACCGCTGCAGACTTCAGCATGGGATTCGTCAACACGTAGTCATCAAAAAGATTACGGAGCAGAGCCGCGACCTTCGTTTGAGGAGCGTCTTGAGGCTCATATCTGGTCAATAGGTAGCGGATGAAATCATATTTGAGTTCGCCGCCAGCATCCCGCACTACACCGAGCAGATCACGCGTCATCAAAAGGAACTGACTCATCGACGATATGTCGAGCATCTGCGGATGAATCGTGATGATCATCGCAGTCGCTGCGCACAATCCACTGAGCGTTAGGAAGCCGAGCTGAGGAGGGCAGTCAATCACGACGACGTCGTAGTTGTCGGCAACCTCGTCAAGCGCCGCCGCCACTCGTGCAAAGAACAGCGTTTCGCCTGAAGCCCCCGCGCTGAGCGCTCTGGGCGTCGTATGCTCAAACTCCATCAGTTCTAGATTACCTGGGACGAGATCCAGGCCGTCGAAGTAAGTTGGCCGGATCACCTCCGAAAGTGCGCGACGCTCTTCGTCGTAACGAATTGCAGCATATAGAGTCTGGTTTGACGCGACATCCAATTCCGGAAGAACGCCTAGCAGTGCCGAAAGACTGGCTTGTGGATCGAGATCGACGGCTAGAACGCGATAGCCCTGGAGAGCCAGAAATTGTGCCAAATGAGCTGTCGTTGTCGTTTTGCCGGACCCGCCTTTGAAGTTGGTGACGGCAAGGACTTGCAGATGCTCACCTGGGCGACGGTGAGGGACAAATTCTATCGTCTCTCTACCGCGTGTCGATTGGGCGAGCAGTCGACGAATCTGGTTGATCTCACTGAGATTATATAGGCGCCTCCCGTTACTCGTAGTTTCCGGCTGCGGTCCTTCACCAGCCAGCGTCATCTTGCGCAACGTGGAATCAGATATTCCGATCAAACGAGCAGCTTCACCCGACGTAAACTTACGGAGGACCTTTTGTGAAGTCGGCGGGAACAGCGCCTCGCTCATAGACTGAAGCTGAGAGCTCAGGAGTTCAGCCTGCGCCCCGATCGTTTCATCAGCACTTGGGAGGCTGTGCCTATTCACGTTTTTAGCCACGCTCACGATGATCTCTCTTATCACGGATTTTAAGCCGAAACGGCCTGTTTACCGTGACGATACCTGCAACCAGTTTCTTGGCAAGGACTTAATGGTTAACGAAACCTTAATCGACGCATTGCCAACTACGGTAACCCAAACAGATTACGTATTTTATACAGTAACTTAGCATCTCCCTTGTAGCTTCCTGTTCCTCATTTGTTTTATTGTGAATCCTGCAACTTGCCGAACCCGTAAAGCAGTCGATTTCTCTGCCAAACGCATGCGGTCGCCATGTCTACCGCGACTCAGCGCGATTCTCATTTGTCGAATCCTACAACTGCCGCTCGGTTCCGATCCGTGCACATATCTCAATCGACTCAACATCGACGGAGATATCCATGCAGCTACTGGCGATTTCGACACCTCGAACCGCAAAAGAAGAGAGACTGCTCGCTGCCCAGCACGCCCTCCGGGCAAAAGTCTTCGCCGACCGGTTGGGATGGGAAGTCGACGTTGATGACGGGATGGAGATGGATCGATTCGATGATCTACGTCCAACATACATTCTAGCTGTCGGGGGTGACGATCGTGTCCATGGCTGCGCACGGCTTCTACCCGCCACCGGGCCGACAATGATCCAGGAGATTTTCCCGTCACTTCTTCCAGATGGGAGGCTCTTTGCTCACGCCGCAATGATCGAAAGCTCACGTTTTTGCGTCGATACGCAATCGCAAGGATCGAGTGCGCAGAGCTCCATCAACAACGTCACGCAAGCAATGTTTGCTGGCATCATCGAGTGGTCAATCGTCAACGGCTTTAGCGACATCGTCACCGTGACGGATCTGCGGTTTGAGCGGATCCTCTCCCGTGTCGGATGGCCATTGCAACGACTGGGAACACCTCAAAAGATTGGCGTCACCACGGCAATTGCAGGCGTTCTCCCCGCAGACCGCGCTTCGTTCCAGCGGTTGCAGCCACCGCACTATCGGTCGCTCATCGCTACTTCCTTCCACAAGGCCGCTTGAGGACAGCCACGTGACCCAGCTTCTTTCCCATCCAAGACTTGTACGCAAGCTCCAGGAGGCGCTAGGCGATCAGCTATGCGTCGCGCTCGACGACAGTAATGTCGTTGAAATCATGCTCAATCCAGACGGCAAGCTGTTCATCGAACGGCTTGGTCACGGCGTAGCGCCTGCCGGGGAAATGTCATCCGCTGCGGCGGAGATGGTCATCGGGACTGTTGCGCACGCTCTTCAGTCCGAGGTCGATACCAATCAACCTATCATCTCCGGTGAGCTGCCAATCGGGGGGCACCGGTTCGAAGGCCTGCTGCCTCCCATCGTTGCAAAACCGGCGTTCACTATACGCCGGCGTGCCTCACGTCTCATTCCGCTCGATGACTATGTTCGCACCGGCGTCATGACAGACCTGCAAGCAGGAACGATCAGAAGCGCGATCGCCTCGCGATTGAACATCATCATTTCAGGCGGGACCGGCTCCGGGAAAACCACGCTAGCCAACGCAGTGATCGACGAAATCGTAAGAAGTGCGCCAGAGGATCGACTGGTGATCCTCGAAGATACGGCGGAGATCCGGTGCGCCGCCGAGAACGCCGTTCTTCTCCACACAAGTGACAGCGTTGATATGGCCCGCTTGCTCAAAAGTACGATGCGCCTTCGACCTGATCGCATCGTCGTCGGCGAGGTGCGCGATGGCGCAGCCCTCACGCTTCTTAAAGCCTGGAACACAGGGCATCCGGGCGGCGTCGCAACCATCCACTCCAACACCGCCATGTCCGCACTCCGCCGGCTTGAACAACTCACGGCAGAGGCAAGCCAACAGCCAATGCATGAAGTCATTGGTGAGGCCGTTGACCTCATCGTTTCGATCGAGCGCACGCCCCGCGGCAGGAGAGTCCGTGACATCATAACCGTCGAGCGTTTTGCCAAAGGCGAATACGAAATCCAGTCCGAGCACCTTACGGAAGAACAGGAAGCCCGTCATGTTGCGTAAGACCAATGTTTTCGCTTTTTCAGTAATAGCAACTCATTTTGCCTTCGTGGTGCCGGCGATGGCGAGCTCAGGTGGTGGCAGCCTTCCTTGGGAAGGTCCTCTGGAGCAGATCCAGCAATCGATCACAGGTCCAGTCGCTGGATACATCGCGCTCGCAGCCGTTGCCATCGCTGGCGGTATGTTAATCTTCGGCGGCGAACTCAACGATTTCGCGCGCAGGCTGATGTACGTCGTCCTGGTCGCCGGCATTCTGCTCGGTGCGACGACGATCGTCGGCCTCTTTGGCGCCACCGGTGCATCGATCGGCATTTCGGAGAAAGTCACCTCTACCTTCCCAGCTATAAAATCAGGGGAGGGCACAGATGGCTGAAGCTGCCTCAAGACTGCAACGAAATCGCATTCATCGCGCGCTGTCGCGTCCGAACCTTTTGATGGGCGCCGACCGCGAGCTGGTGCTGATCACCGGGCTCGCCGCCGTGATCCTGATCTTCGTTGTCCTGACGGTCTACTCGGCGCTCTTCGGTGTGGCCGTCTGGATCGTCATCGTCGGTCTGCTTCGCATGATGGCCAAATCCGATCCGCTGATGCGGCAGGTCTATGCCCGTCACATTTCCTACAAGCCCCACTACCGGCCAACGGCCGCGCCGTGGCGAAGATACTGAGGTGTCCTGATGGTTGCCCTCAAACGATTCCGCGCGACCGGTCCCTCGTTCGCTGATCTGGTTCCATACGCCGGCCTTGTAGACAACGGCGTCCTGCTGCTGAAGGACGGCAGCCTGATGGCTGGCTGGTATTTCGCGGGCCCGGACTCCGAAAGTGCCACCGACCTCGAACGCAACGAGCTCTCCCGGCAGATCAACGCGATCCTGTCGCGTCTGGGAACGGGCTGGATGATCCAGGTCGAAGCCATCCGGGTGCCGACAGTCGACTATCCCACGCCGGACCAGTGCCATTTTCCAGACCCTGTCACCCGTGCGATCGATGCCGAACGCAGAATCCATTTTGAGCGGGAGCATGGGCATTTCGAGAGCAAGCACGCGATCATACTCACCTATCGGCCTCTCGAGTCGAAGAAGACGGCGTTAGCCAAATACATCTACTCGGACGAGGAGAGCCGGAAGAAATCCTATGCCGACACGGTGCTATCAGTGTTCCACAACGCCATTCGGGAGATAGAACAGTATCTGGCCAACACCCTGTCGATCGCCCGCATGCAAACCCGGGAGGTCCGCGAGAGGGGAGGCGAGCGGGTCGCACGCTATGACGACCTCCTGCAGTTCGTTCGATTTTGCATCGCGGGGGAGAGCCATCCGGTTCGCTTGCCCGAAGTCCCGATGTATCTCGACTGGCTGGCAACGGCAGAGCTGGAGCATGGTTTAACGCCAAAGGCCGAAAACCGATTCCTCGCGGTGGTCGCCATTGATGGCCTACCGGCGGAGAGCTGGCCCGGCATCCTCAACAATCTCGACCTGATGCCGCTGACCTACCGCTGGTCGTCGCGCTTCATCTTCCTCGATGCGGAAGAGGCGCGCCAGAAGCTCGAACGCACACGAAAGAAGTGGCAGCAAAAGGTCCGCCCGTTCTTCGATCAGCTGTTTCAGACGCAAAGCAGATCGATCGATCAGGATGCGATAACGATGGTCGCCGAGACCGAGGACGCGATCGCTCAGGCCTCGTCCCAGCTTGTCGCATACGGTTATTACACTCCGGTCGTCATCCTGTTCGATGAGGATCGCGAAGCGTTGCAGGAAAAGGCGGAAGCTATCCGTCGATTGGTGCAAGCCGAGGGGTTTGGAGCGCGTGTCGAAACCCTGAACGCGACAGATGCGTTTCTCGGCAGCCTGCCCGGGAACTGGTACGCCAATGTCCGTGAGCCGCTTATCAATACGAGCAATCTGGCGGATCTCGTCCCGTTGAACTCGGTATGGTCGGGCAATCCGGTGGCGCCATGCCCCTTCTATCCGCCGAACTCGCCGCCGCTGATGCAGGTTGCCTCAGGATCGACCCCGTTTCGTCTGAACCTGCATGTCGACGATGTCGGCCATACGCTGATATTCGGGCCAACTGGATCGGGAAAATCGACGCTCCTGGCCCTTATCGCCGCGCAATTCCGCCGCTATGCGTTCGCCCAGATCTTTGCCTTCGACAAGGGCAATTCGCTCCTTCCCCTGACACTCGCTGCCGGCGGCGATCACTATGATATCGGCAACGACCAGAGCGGGGAGGGAAGGGCCTTGGCATTCTGCCCCCTATTCGATCTCTCGACAGATGGCGATCGGGCATGGGCGACCGAGTGGATCGAGACGCTTGTCGCCCTGCAGGGCGTTACCATCACGCCGGACCATCGTAATGCGATCTCGCGCCAGATCGGACTGATGGCCACAGCACCCGGAAAGTCGCTGTCGGACTTTGTCAGCGGCGTGCAGATGCGCGAAATCAAGGATGCGCTCCATCACTACACAGTCGATGGCCCGATGGGTCAGCTTCTCGACGCCGAAGAAGATGGCCTGACGCTTCGAGCGTTTCAGTGCTTCGAGATCGAGCAGCTCATGAATATGGGCGAGCGTAATCTGGTGCCTGTCCTAACCTACCTCTTCCACCGCATCGAGAAGCGGCTGGACGGCTCGCCTAGTCTAATCCTCCTCGACGAGGCATGGCTGATGCTCGGGCATCCTGTGTTCCGCGACAAGATCCGGGAATGGCTGAAGGTTCTCCGCAAAGCCAATTGCGCCGTCGTTCTGGCGACGCAATCCATCTCCGACGCTGAGCGCTCCGGCATCATCGACGTGCTGAAGGAGTCCTGCCCGACCAAGATCTGCTTGCCGAATGGCGCTGCGCGCGAGCCGGGCACGCGGGAATTCTACGAGCGGATCGGGTTCAATGAGCGCCAGATCGAGATCGTCTCAAGCGCCATCGCCAAGCGCGAGTATTACGTCGCCACGCCAGACGGACGGCGGCTCTTCGATATGTCGCTCGGGCCGGTGGCACTGAGCTTTGTCGGAGCATCTGGAAAGGAAGAACTGAAGCGGATCCGCGCGCTGAAGGCGGAACACGGCCAGGAATGGCCAGCCCATTGGCTTGAATCGAGAGGAGTTCACGATGCCACGTCGCACCTCAACGTCCGGTAGCTGGATCGTCGCAACGATGACTGCGGCAATCGCGCTGTCGCCGATTGCTTCCGCCCATGCGGGATCTGCAACGGGCGCGGCCACCGAATGGACGCAGCTCGCCAACAATGCGCAGCTCATCGACCTTCTGAAAAGCTCTGGCCTGCAGGTTGATAACCAGCTGACGCAGATCACCCAACTCGCGGAACAGATTCAAAATCAGCTGAAGATCTACGAGAACATGCTGCAGAACACGGCGCAGCTCCCTGATCATATCTGGGGCCAGGTTGAGAGCGATCTCAACCGACTGCGCAGCATTGTCGATCAGGGGCAGAGCATCTCGTTCTCGATGGGCAATGCCGACGACGTTCTCCAGCAGCGGTTCAAGAGCTATGCGGATCTGAAAACCAATCTGCCGAATGCTGTATCCTTCTCGAGCACCTACCAATCCTGGTCAGACACAAACCGGGACACGATCGGCAGCACGCTGAAGGCGGCGAGCCTGACAGCGGATCAGTTCGATACGGAAGAAGGTACGATGAGTTCGCTGCGATCCATGTCGGAGTCGGCCGACGGCCAAATGAAGGCCCTCCAGGTCGGACACCAGATTGCCGCCCAGCAGGTTTCACAGATGCAGAAGCTGCGTGGTCTTGTCTCGCAGCAAATGACGATGATGGGGACATGGCTCCAAACCGAGCAGACGGACAAGGACCTCGCGCAGGCCCGGCGTGAGAAATTCTTCAAATCAACGGCTCCCTCAACATCCGGCGGCGAAAAGATGAAGGTGGAATGGTGAGAACGAAACTGATCTTGGCCATCCTCGCCGCAATCATCTCTGTTGGAGGAACAGGCCTGTGGTTCCTGATCTCAGAGAGACAGGGAGCGCGAGAGCGGCACGAAAAGTTCTTTGGGTCGACGAGGGAGTATCCGACGTCGGGCGGCGAGAAGATGAAGATCGAGTGGTAGGCGCATGACCTCTGAGCTCAAAACGATCAGGGGCATTACGGTGCTCGTCGCATTCATCGTCGTGTCGTTCCAACCCGCAATTGCGCAGGAGGGGTCGGTCCTAACGGCCCTCCAGAACGAGATCACTACTGCCGCAAAAGGTTGGGAGACCACCGTCATGGATGCGGCGAGATCGCTGTTCTGGATTCTCGCAGGGATCGAAATCGGTATTGCCGCGGTCTGGCTGGCGCTTCAGGCCGCGTCGCTCGACAGCTGGTTTGCTGAACTGGTCCGGCGCATCATGTTCGTGGGCTTCTTCGCATTCGTTCTCGCGCAGGGTCCGACCTTCGCGAAGGCGGTCGTCGATAGTCTATTTCAGATCGGCGCTGGTGGAGGCACGGCTTCGCCAGCCGATGTGTTCAACGCAGGTCTGACCGTCGCGACCAAGATGTCAGAGAAAGTGCAATTCGGGCTGTTCGAGGACAACGCGCTCGCCATTTCGGCGGCCTTTGCGATGGTCGTAACGGTGATCGCATTCTCGCTCGTTGCCGCGATCTTCGTATCCGTGATGGTCGAGATGTATCTCGGTCTGCTCGCGGGAATGATCATGCTCGGATTGGGAGGCTCGTCCTTCACCAAGGACTTCGCCATCCGCTATCTCATCTATGCATTCTCAGTCGGCATGAAGCTCATGGCTCTGGTCATGATTTCCCGGATCGGCTCCGAAGTCTTGATAGGCCTAGCGAACCGGCCCGACGTCGGGGACCAGTTTCAGACCGCATTAGCGATCGCCGGGATCGCGGTCGTGGTCTTCATTATCGCCATGTATGTCCCGAACATTATCCAAGGCGTTGTTCAAGGAGCATCGGTCACAGGTGGAATGGAAACCATCCGTCACGGTGGACAGGCTGCATCATTTGCACTTGGAGCAGCGTCGCTCGCAGCGGGGGCGGTCGGAGCTGGCGCCGCGGCGGCTCAATCCGCACGCGCCGCAGGATCCTCTATTGCAGGCGCAGCACTTCGCGGGATGGGAGCCGGTATCGGGTCGGCTGGGAAGGCGGCCGGCTCGGCCGCCAAGGAAAAGGCGATCGGTTCGCCCGGAGCCTATGCCGGCTCGATCATGGGACTCGCCAACGCCAAGCTCGATCAGAGCCGCACCGGTCAATCCGGCCCCAAGACGCCACCCGAACGAAACGACAAGTAATCATCAGAAAGGCGACAAGCGATGGCAGCAAACCGGCCGCCCGACAGCCCTTACCTTGCCGCGCGGCAGGAATGGACGGAACGATATGGATCCTATGTCCAGGCCGCACGCGCATGGAGGATCGTCGGCATTCTTGGGCTATCGATGGCCGTGATTGGCTTCACCTATGCCATGTATCTCAGCACGCAGGTCAAGCTGGTGCCCTACATCGTTGAGGTCGACAAGCTCGGCACCTCGGTGACAGCAGGCTTCCCCCAGCAGATCGAGTACGCCGATGCCCGGGTCGTTCGCGCAACGCTCGGCAACTTCATCACCAGCCTGAAATCGATCACGCCGGATGCCGTGGTGCAAAAGCAATACATCGACCGGACCTACGCGCTTCTCAGGACGTCCGATCCTTCGACCCAGAAGATCAATGCCTGGTTTCGCGGCAATTCGCCGTTCGAAAAGGCCAAGACATCGACAGTCGCCATTGAGGTCAACAACATCGTGGCGCTGTCTAACCAGACCTACCAGATCGACTGGACCGAATACGAGCGCGACCGCAAGGGCAAGGAAATCGGCACGCGCCGGTTTCGCGGCATCGCGACTGTCGCGCTCACCGCGCCACAGGACGAGGCGATCATCCGCCTCAACCCGATCGGTCTTTATGTCCAGGACTTCGACTGGACCGCACAGCTTTAAGGGCAGGGGAATTCACATGCACAAAACAGGATTGATCGCGGCCGCCGGCTGCATGGCCGGGCTCGTCCTTGCGGGCTGCGCGATGGCACAGAGCATGACGTCGAACGAAGTGAAGGGGACCAACATCTCGCGGAAATGGCGGGGCACGCCGGGTCTGGTAACGACCGGTCCCGATGGAAAGGTTATTTTCCTCTTCGGTGAGACCCAGCCCTCCGTTGTGTGCTCACCGCTTCAGGTCTGCGATATCGAGCTGCAGGGTGGCGAAATCGTCCGTGATGTGCTTGTCGGTGACACCGTACGCTGGAAGGTCGAGCCGGCGACATCAGGGGCGACCGGCGGACAGGCGATCCACCTGATTGTCAAGCCGTCGGAGGCCGGCCTCGTCACGTCCATGGTCGTCACCACGTCCCGGCGGACTTACCATATACAGCTCAAATCCCATCCCAGCCAGTACATGGCCCGCATCGGATTTGAGTACCCAGAAGACGTGTCGACCAAGCTGGCCGACATCAATGCCCGGCTTGAGACCGGCGGCATTCCGGGAGCCGCTCCGGACAAGCTAAACTTCTCCTATTCGGTCAGTGGTAGCGCCTCATGGCGGCCGAAGCGCGTCTATTCCGATGGCTCCAGGACCTACATCCAGTTTCCGCGGTCGATCTCAGGGCAGGACGCGCCTGTCCTGTTCGTTGTCAGCGGTGGCCAGAACCGGATCGTGAATTACCGCATGAAAAACGACATGATGATCGTCGACTACGCCGTGGAAAAGGCCGTGCTCGTCTCCGGGGTCGGCTGGCGCCAGCAGAAGATCACAATCCGGCGAGGAGGTTGACGGATGAACAAGACCATCGCCGCCATCATCATCACCGCCGTTCTTTCCGGTTGCCAGACTGCGGATGAAACTCTGACCACAAGTTCCACGCCGATTTCTGTCACGGGCGCCACTGCAAGCGCAATCGCCGGCGACATGGCAAGCCGCCTTGCCGAACAGGTGGGCCCGGCCGGCACCACGACGCTCAAAATGGCCAAGGACACCTCAGAATATGCCGCAGCGCTCGAGGCCGCGCTGAAGGGATGGGGATACACTGTCATCGCCGACGGCAAGGTCGGAAAAGATCAGAAGCCTGTCGAGGTTGCGTGGTCGATCGACAGTTTCGACGGACAGGTTCTTGCGCGTGTCAGCACACCGGCCGTCGCGCTCGGACGCGCCTACACGGCCACCTCAGCCGGCGCGACGCCGGCCAGTCCGCTTTCGATCATGCAGCGCAACTGAGGAGGAGGGGAGACCATGGTTCAATCGCTCCAGCTCGGCACGGCGGGCAATGCTGACGATCAACAGAGTATGCGACGCCTCAATCGCCTGCCGATCATCGTCGCGATCGTCATCATCGTTTTGTTCTTCGGCGTCGTGATCGTCGGCCTGTCGTGGCGCGGTCTCTCCTTTAACCGCGGAAATGAGCTCGACAGCACCTCCGCGTCTCCGGCAACAACGTTTGGCGATCAGCTGAAACGAGGCGTGACGGACGGGATCATAGGCGAACCGGAGCAACGCGAAGTGTTTCAGCCGACGCCCGTCGTTGTCGAACGCGAGCCGGTGAGAGAGGCCGTCGTAGAGCGGCAGAATGAAGTTCGGACGGAGCGGCGGTCGCAACTCGAGCCAGAAGCCGAGTGGAAGGCCCGGCTGAAGCGGGAACAGGACGAGCAGATTCTCCGCGAAGCGCAGCGTCAGAGGATGGCAAGCCTCCAGGCACGGGCAACAGCGCTCGATTCTCCGCTCAAGGTTGACGTTTCCGAGGTCCAGAAGAGCGCTTCCGGAACCAGGACCGACGCCCGCCAACCGCTCAATGCCACGACGAACAGTGCATCCGACCTTTACAGCGCTGCGATGAAGTCCGGTTTACTCGGACAGAACGTCGATCAAAACGGGCAGACCTCGAAGGAGGATTTTTTCAATCAGGACATCAAGGATCTTGGTTACCTGCCGAACCAGGTCGTCCCGCAATTCTCGCCCTACGAGTTGAAGCGAGGATCCGTTATCCCTGCCACGATGATCACCGGCTTGAATTCGGATCTTCCCGGCAGGATTTCAGCGCAGGTCAGCCAGAACGTCTATGACAGCGCCACCGGCTACCGACTGCTCATCCCGCAGGGGGCGAAGCTGTTCGGTCGCTACGATTCCAAGGTGTCGTTCGGGCAGGAGCGCGTGCTAGTCGTCTGGACCGACCTGATCTTCCCAAATGGCTCGACACTTCAGATCGGCGGCATGTCCGGCACGGATGCCGAGGGGTATGGCGGTTTCAAGGACAAGGTCGATCGGCATCTCTGGCGAACGTTCGGCTCTGCCGCGCTCGTTGCCATCATCGGCACGGGGATCGATATGTCGATGCCGGAGAGTTCGACGCTGGCAACACAGGATACGGCTTCCGATGCAGCACGACGAAACTTTGCCGAGAGCTTCGGCAGAGTAGCCGAGCAGACAATCTCGAAAAATCTCAACGTGCAGCCGACGATCAGGATCCGGCCAGGCTACAAATTCAACGTGTTGGTCGATCAGGATATCATCTTCCCGTCTGCCTACCGTGATCAATGACGATCGACATCAAGTGGAAAGAGCGTTGCAGGAAGCTGTCAGGACAAAGAGGCTTCAGACAATCAACTCAATTGCAAATACTTTCATATTTTCGTCATTTTTCGAGGAGACGAAATATCCGTTACACCTAAATCGCGAACCTTGATGGTCGATAGCAATTTACAATCAGGATGTCGCACTAAAAAAACATGAACGTGCCCATGTCTCGTTCAAGATCCGAAGTCCCGGCTGGCAGTTCGCGAAGCTGCAAAATGGCCTGCAGATCCCCTCCGTAACAGGGAGAACCGCAGCCGACTACCAGCCCTGAAATCAGGAGAAACGTCCATGGACGCCGCTGCTCAAACGCTGATCGACATGCTTGAAGTGGCCCAGGATGAGCAGATGGTGACGGGAGCAGTAAAAAGCTTCGCAAACGCGCACGGTTATAAACAGTTCGCCTACCTCCATACCGAAGGTTTGGACATAAGGACCTTCAACACATATCCAGAGCCGTGGAATAAGGACTATCTTGTCAAAAACTATTCTCGAATCGACCCCGTGATCACGGAAGCAAAACGGCGTGGCGATGTTTTTAATTGGAAATGTGACGACTGGCCGGCCCGCGGCGCATCCGATCTAAGACGATTTCGGGACGAAGCCATAGATAATGGAATCCGCTCGGGTGTTACCATTCCTGTGAACGGCAGCTTCGGGACAACGCACATGTTGACCTTCGCGTCGAGCGAAAGATCCGTCAATGTATCGGGCCTTTTGGATGACCGGACCGCCGTTCAGATCGTCATGGCCATTCACTACCGTCTGAGAATGATCGGCGCATCGACGGTTCTCAATCCAAAGCAGGCACTCTCGCCACGAGAACTTCGATGTGTGATGTGGGCAGCAAAAGGCAGGAATACCCCTGATACCGCGATGCTAACTGGCATTAACCCCCGGACGGTTCAGCACTACCTTGACAACGCCAGACGCAAATTCGATGCGCAGACTCTGCCCCAACTGATCGCAATGGTGAAGGATCGGGGGCTTCTCTAGTCGTTACGGCTATCGTCGCTGACCTCTGGCACATATCCAAGCAGATCGAGAATGCTCGACAATTGCTCTTGTTGGGCTTCGGCTTTTCCCTGCCGGGTAAGATACTCATCCTGGAGGTTTTTCATAACATCGGCTGGCGTATCCGGATTATTGCTGGCGCGCAGCCATTCCTCGTAGACAGCTTCGTCAGCGGCCATCAACCGTCGTTGCTCTCGAATCTGCTCGACGGCCAAAGCTTCAAGTTCAGCTTTGGGCATGGCACTGTAGGGACAGCCGAAAGCCAGCTTCTGCGATTTGGCGGATGACGCGTCTTTTTTCATTCGTTTTATTAGACCAATCTATTCCAGATCAAAACCTGCTCACACCAAATCGAGGGATTGGCGCCGACGCACGAAATCGGCCAGCGCGAACCGTCTCGTAACAACCGAAACCCTTATATCCTTTCACCTTTAACATCTCAGCGGCGGAATCGGAACTATCGTTCCTGGAACGATCATTCTTATTGCGGCTCCCCTCTTGCCATGGATCTCAAGGAAGTCATGGCAATTAACCTGCGTCGGGTCCGTCATGACAAGCAAATGACGCAAGAAGAGTTGGCCCATCGGGCAGGCTTAAGCGTGCGTTACATCGGAAAGATCGAACAAGGGCATGTCTCCGCCAGTGTAACCGTGCTTGGGCAAATTTCGCACGCTTTGGGTGTAGAACCCGCAGAACTCGTAACCCGAGCTGTCCGGTGATGCGAGAGGAGGTCCGTAAACAACGGAGTTCGCAATATTGGCTATTGCGGCTAGCGGCTTTCATCCTGAGCGGATTGCCGAGGCAACCGGAAAACATCAGCTATAGAAAGCTCGCTAAAAAAGCCTGCCGCGGGAGGTTGCGGCAGGCTTTCATTGGCAAGCAGCGACTGGGAGGAGGATAGACTGCCGTCAAAATCGATATAGGCGGGGGAAGGTGCGCATCTCAATGAGGAAACAGTCTTCGGAGGCCGCTGATTGACGAAGGCAGGAAATATTGCAGCACATCATTGCCCAATATGCATACCTCTCGTTTTAGTTTTTCCCGCCGATCCTTGAAAGATCGATGCGCATTTCAGCCGATGCAGCGTCTGTCGCTGCGCCAGGCGGCGTAGCGGCGATCTCACCAGTATCCTCTTCCAGCCCCACGTTTCCTTCCAGTCGCATTTTTGGCAAAGGCTTGCCGCGAAGGAACGTCGCGCCACCAGGATCATCAGCTTGAAAGACTTGCGTGCCTTCGAATATTCCTGTTCTCCAGGCGTGGATCGCATCATCGATCAGCTGCGGCATGACCTCCTTACTCGTTGGACTGCCGTACCATTTCGTGACGATACGGGCTACTTTCGCAAAAAGAGCCGTCCCCCGCTTGAGGTTCTCGCAGGGGTCAACGAGAGCAGCATCCAGCTGAGCAATGTCTGTTATGCCAGCGCCTGCGGGGTATTGGGTAAGACCCACCCGCACGTTTGCCTTTCCCACATACTCTCTGATGATCTTGAGCGCCGCTTCGGGGGAAGCTGGTGTCGGAACAAGAACCAGGCGTCCACCGGACTTGACGGTGATCGCCAAAGGATCGTCGGAACCTGCCGCCGCCACGAACTGCTCTACGATCGCCGGCGTCAGCGATGGGTCGGCACATTTTTCGACAAGGGCTACATCAAGCATGACGTTTTTCCGGTCAGGTGTTGAATGAGAAAATGACGGGTTTATCAAAAAGGCGACCCCAGGCCCTGGCGCTCGTGCGCTGGATGTCGACGATCGAAGTGCCTGATGTCCACCAGCCGTTGCCCACGGCAACGATCACATCGGGATCGTTCAGCATAGATTGGAGAACCGGCCAGACGATCAGCTGTTCGTAACAAATCAGCGGCGCAATCCTGAAGCCGTCGAGCTCTACGACCGGATTTGCGAAGAAGTGCGCCTTCGCACCGGTGCCTTCTCCCACGAGGCTCCTCCAGGGTTGCCACATCGAACCGGGAACGGGCATGCGTTCGCGATAGAGGATCGCGCTGCTGTCCGCACTGATCGAAACGAGCACATTGTCGTACCCCTTCGCGTCGATGAGCACGGCGCCAGCGATCACTGTAGTCCCTGTCTCTGTGAGCGACCTTTGCCAAAGCCGCGCAAGAGTAGGCGTCCAAAAGCCGAGGGCGCTCTCCGGAAGGACAACTATAGCAGCAGGCCCCTGACGGCGAACAAGTTCGATGAGTGCGCTTTGCTGCTCAAGGCTCGCATCACGGCCGAGAGATGCAGCCATTTCCAGATCGACACCGGTCCATGACGTCGGTAAAATCGGCCTCGTCCACTCAGCGGCTGACCAGAGCCAGAAGCCAATCATGGCCGTGGCTGCAGCCGGCCGATAAGGCGTCGCCATGATAGCAAGGCCGGCTGCCAGCGCCGAAAGACCCCACCATCCCCAGCCAGGAAAAAGAACGCCAGCAGCTGTGATCGGATGTGCCCATCCCAGGATACCGAATGGTGGGACCGTCATTGCGCCGCATGCGGCCATGTATCGGAACGACTTCTGCCACCCCTTTCGATCCGTCCATAGCACAGAATGGATCGTGACGAACGCGGAAGAGGCGATAAGCCAGAGCAGGAGACCCGGCCAGATATCCGATGAGTAGAAGTTCGCCACACCCTGCGGCAATCCTCGCGATGCGGCGAGGAAGTAGGCCGCAGAGATCGCCGTTGCCTGCAGGCGCGTACGCGCCAACGACCAAAGCATGGGGAAGCTAGCTGCGAGCGGGAGGAGGAGCACATTACCGCTCCAGCCGATCCATCCAGTGCTCGTCGATAGCGCGACGAGGACAGCCGCCCGGAAAAGGTCATGGCGCATAGGTCCAGACCTCCTGCGCCAGTCCAAGGATGCCCTCCATCGGCAGAGGGCCGAAGTACCGGCTATCAAACGACCCCGAGAACGCGGAATGCAGGAAGACCGTTCCGGGCGGAACGACACCCCCTTCGTACTGCACCATCCCACGCCCCTGGCCGTCCGTTCGTGCAACGTGTGAATGAGGGAGTGGCCGACCATCAATGCGGACATCGTCATGGATCTCGATCGCCTGTCCAGATGTCGCCACAACCCTCTTGATCAGTGGTGCGACCCAACCAGCGCAGAGGCCAAAACGCAGATATCCACGCGCGCGCGCCTCACGTAGCGCGTCGGTGTCCGGCGGGCAGATGAAGACAAGATCACCGACCAGAATTGGGCGATCGGGCTTAACGATCCGCCAGAGACCCAGCGGCTCGCTTGGTGTGAGATTGACCCTGAAGCCCTGACCTCCGAGCAGCACGATGAAGCCAAGTGCGAACAGGCTCACGCTGGAGATCCGATAGAACCAGACGAGCCGTTTCATGCGCCGTAGCACTCTATGCCGATGACGCATCCTCATTTGAGGGTCAGGCCCTGGGACTTGGTCTGGCGCAACGTCTCTGCCTGCTTGAGTGCCGTCGCGCTGCGCTCATAGGCAGACAGTTGCTGCACCGTCCGCATAGTATTCCAGGCCTGTTGCACCTCGCTCTTCTGGGCGCCATTCATGCCTGCCGTAACGTGCTGGAATGCCTCGCCGGTGGCATCCTTCGCAGCCAGGGGCAGGAAGGTCCTTTCTCCGAAACGTTCAGTGACCGCCTTCGCGAAACCTTCGAGTTCAGCCTTCACCATTTTGTCGGCGAGTGCATATTCGAGGCCAGAGGGCAGATCGTTTCTGTCGATGGCATCGCGGACGCGTTCCAGCACGCTTTTCGCATTGGACGAAAGGGCAGGGATCTCCAGCGCGACCTGCCTGCGGACCGCAAGCTCCTCCGCGTGATTTCGCCGCTCAGCATCGCCACGCTGGCGGAGATAATCGCTGATGCTGTCAGCGAGTGGCGTCACATTCTTGAGCGCCCGGTCTCGGTCCGCCCTGTCGCCGCGGCTGGCCAGTAGGCCCGTCTTGCCCTTGAGGGCACCGAAGGTTTCAGGCTCGTTGGCAATTCTGGCGATCGTCTTTTCCGCAGCCGACTGGTCGCGCAGCATCGCATCGACGTTCGCTGCCTTGAATGCTGCTTCCGGCTGCGCGTAGACGTGATGGAAGCGCATCGAGACTTCTTCCCATCGCTTCTTGAGCGCTGGGTCTGCGGCGAGTTTATCCTCAACGGTCTGATCGATCGATTTCGGGAAGGTGGTGATACCGGCCACCATGGGCTTGGTCTCCTTTTCTGCAACAGGAACTGTTCTGGCCGTCGATGTTGCAAAGCCGAGCTTGGCGCCGATGGCCGCAAGCTTGCCGGCAAGGTCGACGAGCTTCTGCTTCTGCCGGACCGTCCATTCGAGACGGTCACGCGCGACGGTTCTGGCAACGTTGACGATGTGAAGGCCCCGCGCCTCGGCAAATCGCAGTGCCTGCCGGTAGATGATGCCGCCAGCGTAATCGAGCGTCGTTTCTTTGGAATTCCGGCGCGACAGGATCTCGACCAGACCGCCAGCCTTGGCGAAAGATCGGCGACCATAATAAACGCCGAGATCCTCACGGTGACGGGTCATCGCCACATAGGTGAGGTGACGATCCAGCGAGAGGGACGCCAGCACCTTGACCCGGTCCACCGTCGCCCCTTGACTCTTGTGCACCGTGGTTGCGTAGCCGTGATCGACATTGTTGTAGAAGCGCTGTTCGACCGTTACTTGGGCGCGATGTTCGCCATCGCCGATCACGGCGACGATGCGACCAGGTGCGGCTTCCATGACCTTGCCCAGCATGCCGTTCTTGACGCCGAGCGAACTCTCGTTCTTCAGGAAGACAATCTGGTCGCCGGCAGCAAAGCTTCTAACGCCATCGGCGGTTTTGAATGTAAAGCCCTGCTCGATGATGCCGCGCTCGATCAGTTTCGTGCGCGCCAGCTCATTCAGCATGCGGACGTCACGGCGCAGGTGCGCAAGGATCAATGTGGACTTGGCAGGATCGTATTCGCGGTTCCAGTCCGAGATGAGGTTGGTGACCGCATTGGCCTTCAGCTCTGAGCCGTTCATCTTGCCGTTGGACTGATAGGCTGCGAGGGCTTTGCCGACATTGCCACGCGCGAGATCGAGCGAAGCGTCGCGCATCCATTGCTCACGCTGGCGATAGATGGTTTCGAGTTCGGCATAGCCGATGCGATCGGCAATGGCGCGAAAGGCAGCACCCGCCTCGATCGGCTGAAGCTGCTCAGGATCGCCGACAAGCACGAGCTTGGCGCCAGCTTTGGTGACAGCTTCGACGAATGTCGCCATTTGCCGCGACGACACCATGCCAGCCTCGTCCAGAACGAAAACCGTCTTGTCGTCGAGCTGCCCGCGACCCTGATCCCAGCGGAGTTCCCAGGACGACAGGGTACGGGAGACGATGCCCGCTTCCTTCTCCAGACCTTCAGCCGCCTTGCCGGCAAGCGCACCACCGACGACCCGATAGCCGGCCGCTTCCCAGGCCTCACGGGCCGCCTTCATCATCGTGGTCTTGCCGGCGCCGGCGCGGCCGATCACGGCTGCAATCCGCTCAACACCAGCGACATGTTCGATGGCGACCTTCTGCTCATCGGAAAGTCGTTCATGGTGCGCGAAGGTCGCCTCGAGCACCGGTTTCCGGACGCCATGCGAAGACCGCTGCGAGAGCCACATCGCGCGGTTCGCCATCTCAGCCTCGAGCCGGATCAGCTCACGTGTCGTGTACTTTGTCGGCGCCCGGCCTCCGGTGGCAAAGTCCATCCGCTCCCGATCGAGCCGCAGCGTCTCCGGGCTCTGAAGGATGCGTACCATCAGGATCTGGAAGAGGCCCGCATCATCGACATAGCGATGCAGAATCTTGGCGACTTCGCGTTCGTCGAATACGCTCTTCTCCCGCGTGATCAGGTCGAGTACGATCTCTGGACTACGCTGAATCCGGCGGGCATTCTCGGCTCGCCGCTCTTCCTGCAGCTCCAGCCGTTCGAGCGCAGCCTTCTCTCCCGCAGGTCCATTCCCACGGGCTGCTTTCCTCTCGATCGCCTTCGTGCCGACGCCGAGATGGATGGTCGGCGTTAGGTCGATGCCCTGCTTCTCGAAGGACCGACCATCGATCCTGATATCGAGACCGGCAAGTGCCAGGTGCCGGTTCTGGCAGGCGAACCATCCGTCGCGAAACGCGTTGAAATCATCAAGCCCACCGGCCCAAAGCTCATAGACGATTTTGCCGCTGTCATTGCGCAGCGCTTTGCCGTCCGGTCCCGCGACGGCCACCTTCTTCGAACCGAAACCGTCTTCGGTGAGCGGCCGCAAGGTTGTCATCAGATGGATGTGCGGATTGCCTGGTGCATCATGAAAGACCCAGTCAGCCACCATGCCCTCGGCCGTTATGTGTCTCTCCACGAAATCCCGCACGAGCTCGATGTTCTGCTCGACCGACAGCTCTATCGGCAGGGCGATGGTGACATCCTTTGCAAGCTGAGCATCAGACCGTTTCTCAAACTCCTCAACCTTGTTCCAGAAGGCTTCCGACGCTCCCGAGACAGACCGATCGGCAATCATCGATTGCAACCATTCAGGCGCATCGGCGGGGATGACAAACTCTTCGTGCAGCAGGCCTTGCTTGCGGGTGTAGTCGATCGTCCGGGCTTCCCGCTCATAGTCCATCTTGGCGCAGTGCCGGTAGGCCGCCGACAGCACCGCGCTGCGGCCGGAGCCGCGGGCGACGATGCTGACTGAGAAATGCGGGACGGCCATGACGAGGCAAGCTCCTTCGATCGAACAAAATCAACGTGTTCGTGAGGAGCAGAAGGCCCCGCCAGGGGGCAAAAGCAGAGCGTCGCATCAGCGACGTATAATTGCGCCCTTCGGATCCGTCCTTGCGAACGGACGGGATCATTCACGAAGGCATCGCCGTTGGCGATTGTAGGATTCACAGTAGTGCGTTCCGCACTCCGCTCTGAAAACCTCTGCCTGACGGCATCGGTTTTCAGTCAAAGGAGACAAGGAATGAGAAAATCAACGCAGCAAATCAGGAATGACATCGCCAAGATGCAGGAACAGCTGAAGGCTGCCGAAACCCGGGATGCCGAGCGGATCGGGCGCATCGCATTGAAGGCCGGCCTGGCTGAGATCGAGATCGACGACGCCGAGCTTCAGGCGGCGTTTGAGGAGGTGGCGAAACGCTTTCGCGGAGGCAAAAGCGGCTCGAACGGGAAGGAGAGGGGAGCTGCGATCGCCGGGCAGACGTCGGCGAACCCGGCTAGCGATGCTTCGAGCGGCACTGGCGAGGCTTGAACGCATGGCAAGGACCGCATCGGCAGACGCCCGAAAGAAAGACACACGGGAAAAAATCGAGCTTGGTGGCCTGATCGTGAAGGCAGGGTTGCGCTTCGAGAAGCGAGCAGTGTTGCTTGGTGCGCTAGTCGAGCTTTCAAGCCGTCTCAAGGCGGATACCGGTGAGAGATTACGGCTGGCGACGATAGGCGCGGAGGCGTTCGGTAATGACAGCGAATAGAGTTCTTCTCTCCATAGCACCCGCCATCTTTATGATCGCTGTCGCAACGGTGTTGACCGGTGTAGAGCAATGGCTATCCCAAATGGGCAAAACCGAAGACACGCGCCTGATGCTGGGAAGGATCGGTATCGCGACACCCTATATCGCCGCCGCGGCGATTGGACTGATCTGGCTCTTCGCATCGGCGGGATCCGCGAACATCCGCTTTGTGGGCTGGAGCACGGCCGCGGGAAGCGCTGTAGCGATGATAATCGCAGCGGCGCGCGAGGGATCGCGACTGACTGCATTGGCCGACAAGGTTCCCGCCAACAAATCAATCCTCGCCTATCTCGACCCCGCGACAATGATCGGAGCGACAGTTACGCTGATTGTCGGATGCTTCGCGTTGCGTGTCGTGGTGATCGGAAACGCAGCATTCGCGCGGCCTGAGCCCAAGCGAATTTCCGGCAAACGCGCACTTCATGGCGAGGCTGACTGGATGAAGCTGAGTGAGGCCGAGCGGCTGTTCGCGGAAGCTGGCGGCATCGTTATTGGAGAACGCTATCGCGTCGATCTCGATGGCGCTTCGACGCGCGCGTTTAGCGCAGATGATCAGGAAAGCTGGGGTGATGGAGGTAAGGCTCCACTACTTTGCTTCGATGGTTCCTTCGGCTCGTCCCATGGGATCGTCTTTGCTGGTTCCGGCGGCTTCAAGACGACTTCTGTGACGATCCCGACAGCACTCAAATGGGGCGGGACACTCATTGTGCTTGACCCGTCGAATGAGGTGGCTCCGATGGTGTCGCAGCATCGCGAGGGGGCAGGGCGAAGGATCCGCATCCTGGATCCTCGCCAACCGAACCCCGGCTTCAACGCGCTCGACTGGATCGGCAAGTTCGGCGGCACAAAGGAAGAGGATATAGCATCCGTCGCCTCATGGATCATGAGCGAAAGCGGCAGGGCGAGCGGCGTTCGTGACGATTTTTTCCGCGCATCTGGCCTCCAGCTGCTGACGGCGATGATCGCCGACGTCTGCCTCTCCGGACACACGCCGCCAGAGCAGCAAACGCTCCGCCAGGTGCGGGCAAATCTGTCGGAGCCGGAACCTAAATTGCGTCAGCGACTGCAGGACATCTACGACAATTCGGAATCCAATTTTGTGAAGGAGAACGTCGCCGCCTTTGTGAACATGACGCCGGAGACCTTCAGCGGCGTTTATGCCAATGCGATCAAGGAGACCCATTGGTTGTCGTACCAGAACTACGCCGCGCTCGTGTCCGGATCGGCCTTCTCAACCGATGACATCGCGTCTGGCAAGACCGATGTGTTCATCAATATCGACCTGAAGACGCTCGAGACCCATGCAGGATTGGCGCGCGTCATCATCGGCTCATTTTTGAACGCCATCTACAACCGGGATGGCGCCATCGAGGGTCGTGCCCTCTTCCTCCTGGACGAGGTGGCGAGGCTTGGCTACATGCGTATCCTGGAGACGGCCCGCGACGCTGGACGCAAGTATGGCATCACTCTGACAATGATCTATCAGTCCATCGGCCAGCTGCGCGAAACCTATGGTGGCCGGGACGCATCCAGCAAGTGGTTCGAGAGTGCAAGCTGGATTTCCTTTGCAGCGATCAACGACCCGGAGACGGCCGACTACATCTCTCGCCGCTGCGGTATGACGACAGTTGAGATTGACCAGGTCAGCCGCAGTTATCAGGCCCGCGGTTCGTCGCGAACACGTTCGAAACAGCTGGCTGCCCGGCCTCTGATACAGCCGCATGAGGTACTGCGAATGCGCGCCGACGAACAAATTGTGTTCACAGCCGGCAACGCACCGCTACGCTGCGGCCGCGCAATCTGGTTCCGACGCAAGGATATGGAAAGTTGCGTCGGGCAAAACCGGTTCCATCGCTCTTCCACATCGTCAAATACGTCACTTGAACCGCCCGAGGCAGATCCGCAATGAACTCAAAAGCAACGCGCATTCGGCGCTTTGGCCTCATCGGAAAGACCATGATCCCCCTGGCGGTTGGTGCGATGGCTTTCGGCACTTGCGTAGCGGGCGCGAGTGCGGACGAACTGTCAGCCGACTTTACGATTTGCGGCGAAGGGCGGCGGGTAAACTGTGTCGTCGATGGTGATACGTTCTGGTTTCAGCGCCAGAAAGTTCGAGTAGCAGATGTGGATGCGCCGGAACTCAGCCCGCCGCGATGTGAAGCTGAGCGACGGAGTGGTATGGCCGCCAAACAGATGTTGTTTGCCCTCTTGAATGCTGGACCATTCACGCTGGCACCAGCCGATCGCGACGCTGATCGATATGGCCGCAAGCTTTGTATTGTTCTCAGGAATGGGCAGTCGATCGGTGAGATGCTGATCGCTGCGAAGCTGGCACGACCGTGGACAGGGTCGCGGCGCGGTTGGTGCGATTAGGCGTCCGGATTGGCATTCAATATCGCATCCGCCTTGGTGGCAAACTCGCGAATGCGGGACAGGGAGGAGATGCGCGAGTTACCTGTGACGATTGGGAACCGGGTGATCACGAACGGCTCCACCCTGTCCATGCCAAGGTGATTTTTGAGCAGTTCCTCTCGCGATCGCTCCTTGACGATCGCCCGTTCATAGTAGCGTTCCAGCGTCCGGTTTGCGCGGATGAAACGTGCCGGGTCGAGATCGATCCATGACGGATCAATCAGATTGTTTTTGCATTGGATATTGAAAATGATGCCGCCGCGGGTTGCGACGACGTCGAACTCTTTTCGTTCGATCCGTTTGACCGGTTGGACCACAAACCCCTGCTTCACAAGCTCATCCTTGATGCGCTGCTCGAAGATGAAGCCGGAGCGGATCTGAAATCGACGCTTGCTGTAGAGGCAGACATTCTTGAAATTGTAGAGGAAGCGGCTGAGCGACCTGACGGAGCCACGCAATGCACCCTCGAAGGGAACGAAAGCAGCATGGCAGTTGAGCGCATCAACGAATGTTGCGCTTGATGCTGTCAGCAAACGTCTATGTGGATGCGAGACACCATGCTTGTCCGCGAGTGCATCCAGATCTTGCGCTGAAATCGTTACCCAGAAATCGTCTTCCATTTGCCAGGAGAGGTCGCGAACCAAGCTCGCCAGGCCGACGAAAGCGGTATCTTCTAGTTTGAACTCAGCGAAGGCTGCCTCCATTAGTGCGATATCGTTGCGCAACTCGGCAGCACTGAAAACGCGATCCGACGGTACAGGCTCATATTCTACGGGCGCGGCGTCGGAGGCTACGTCGACGATAGGCACTCGTTCGGCCTCAAGAGACATCTCGTCGAGTGTATGATAGTGGTGGGAAGAGGTGAATCCGTGTGGCTCGACGTAGAGCTTGAAGTCATCATGGAGCTCGCTCATCGCCCGTTGCTGCAAGAGCCCGGTGATCGTCGTCCCGCTCATCTCGGCCTGTGGCAGCATCCAGGCTAGCGCATCGGGATGGGGCATGCGGACCGTCCCCCTGCATGCCTGTGGAATTATGTAGAGCAAGCTCATCAAGTGACGGCGCCGGGACTGTAGGTAACCGACTGCGTGCGCGACCGTCGACAGGCCTATTGCAGCGGGAATGTGTCCCGCCATCGCAAAGCTGTTCTGCATCCGAGAAAGCTGCAGTAGGAGCAACGCCTGCCGCTCCGCGAATGCGGCACCATAATAATAGCCGAGGTAGTGAAGGATGAATTTAACCCGCCGCGGTTTGAATTCCCTGGGTTCGAGATTCAGATGGAACAGTGCAGAGGCAAGCACTTCATCATCGATCTCTCCCGGCAGATTGATGAGCTCCTCCATAGCTCTGATTGTTTCGAACCAGGATCTGACGGTCGCGTCAGCTTCGAACCTCGCCAGCGCTTTCAACACGCCGCCGGCATGCTGAGCAATCTGGCTCTCAATCAGTTTTACGGCATCTTCGCCGGTCAGTGTCGTCGACTTCATTTATTGAACCTGTGCGAAACGATGCAATGCAGCTCGCGCCTTGGCGAGAGCAGCAGGCGCTTTACAACTAGGCGGATATGATGAGCATATTTCTGGCGGATCGTGCAACGCATCCGACAGGCAGACGACGCTGTGCGCAATACAATTTTTAGGTGGGAACAGTGACCGAGTGGGAATGTGCATTCTGCGGACCGACGGATGCAAAGCGAACCAAAGAACACCTTTGGCCGGCGAGCCTGCATCGACGCGTAGCCGCTCTACTTGATGGGGGCGAGCAAAAGTTTTGGATCGCGCGTTTGGAAAAAGCATTGTCCAACGAGCCAACCATTCGGGATGTCTGCGCGAGTTGCAACAACGGAGAGCTGTCGAGCCTGGATAATTACGTCTGCCAGGTGTTCGACCGCGAATTCAGTATCATCCGCGAGCGCGGCGAGGAGGTAAAGCTGGAATACGACTACCACTTGTTGAAGCGATGGCTTCTGAAGATGTCGTACAACTCAGCGCGTATGAGCAGTTCCGATGCGGCGCTTTTTCAGCCACTCCTGCCCTATATAATGGGAAAGAACCAGTCGATCGGGCGGAGTGTCAAGCTCTTCCTGGAGATGACATATCCAAGCGAGCTAACTGAGGAAGATGCGCACGACGGGGTGCCCATGACTGTTAGGCCTGCCATTAATCGTGTCGGGTTTGTTGGATACAAAACGCCCGCTGGAATGAAAATCGTCAGAGCAGTCCATCTGAGGAGCTTCAGTTTTCTGCTTGCATTCCTACCGCCAACAGCAAAGGCAGCATCGATGCAGGCATTCGTGGCTGAATTTCTCTCATCACGTCCCGCGGCGCGCGAACTCAGAGCTTCCATGTCGCAGGTGAGCCTGCACTGTGATGGGATTGATTGCTGGTCGTCGATTGTATCGGGCATGACGCATCGTCTGAAGCCAAAGGAAACATGATGCCCTGCGACTTGCACCTTGCGAGAGGATCGTCACCCGAAGGGGCGGAGACCGCTTGCGGGCTCCGGTCGCCCCGCGACTAGAGCCGTACGACGAAGGCGTCTCGCCCGGAGAAACTTCACCGAAATGAATCGATACATCTGCACCGATTCATAAGTCTCGTTGGACGTCGGTTGCGAAATTTCAGATTCTACGGGCATGATCGCTCAGCCCTATCATCTTTATGTCGAACGCACCGATGCCACGAAAAACATGGCGCGCTACTACGCGATGGAGATTACCTGCACGCTGTTCGGGGAAGCCTGCCTGATCCGGTCGTGGGGGCGGATCGGTCGGCGGGGGCAGTGCATGAACCATCATTTCGAGCGGGAAGAAGATGCGGTCAATCTGTTCCTCACCCTTGCCCGTCAAAAGCGAGCCAGAGGGTATCGTCCCTGCACTCACGGTCTCAAAGCGCGAAACTAGGGTGTATTTGACCGTCGACGGTAGAGAATATGGGCCGCCGAAGCGGCCCTGACGGCGCGCTACTCGGGCCGCTTGTTGTCAACCTCGTAGCTTATCTCGATCTCGACGAAGAACGGGATTTTGATCGCGACCTTCAGACCGAGCTTGCCCTTGCGAAAAAGGTGACAGATGACCTTTGCGAGGTTTTGAAGCCGGCGACCGGTAGCTGCGAGGAATTGTGCGAGGCGTTGCATGATGGTTTCTCCTTGTCGATTGCGGTTATCGCGGGGATAGGCCGCAGGCCGGGACAAGGAGGGCTGCACCGGTAAGGCCGCAGCAAAGCGGAGGACCTGTCGCCGACTGAATTTTGATGCGCGAGGAGCCGCACCGCGGCGGGGAAAATTCTGGCGGCGACAGGTTGCTGCCAGACGACCGGCCTGCAACATCCCCGATGTCAATGACCCCTGTCGACAAGGAGAATTGCGACGCATAGACCTCGACCAGTCCGTTTGCCACACAGCCTCGTGCCCAAATTGGGGATTGTTTTGCAGGTGTACCGCTCAGAACGGCGGCTCGGCCTCCAGGCGTCCGTCTTGCTCCGCAATGATGATGGCAAGTTCGGCTTGAGCGCATTCGAGCTCCGCTTGGATCTCGCGGCGCTCGCTAATGTCAAAGGCGTTCCGCAATTCAGCGCGCAGTTCCTCGATGTGCTGTTCGATCGTCATCGTCGTCATCTCCTGATGTTTGAGAAAGATGACGATCGCGGGCGCGTCGATCGGACAGGGTCAAGGATCGCGCCAGCGACCGCGCGGCGGCCGGTGGGGGAGCCGAAATGCGTCAGCATTTTGGGGGAACCGCCGGGTCCTTGAGGCTGCGCGGTCGATGCGGCACCCTGCTAACTACTGAGGAGACCTATACCCCTCTCGTGTGGCACAATAAAAGCCAGAGACGGGCTCGATGCCTGTCGCTGGCTTCATCTGGCAGAAGGTTTGGCCCCGCCTTGCGGGCGGGGCCTGGCGATCTCAGTCGCGGTTCGGGCGGGACCAGATCAGCTGGTAGCCATCCTCACCTTCAACCGCCGTGAGCGTCGCGTAGATCGGAGCAGGGAGGCTCGGATCGTCGATCTTGACCGAGAGGTAGTCGCGGTCGCTCTCGCTGGAGCGCTTCTGCCAGGCCGCGCCGAGCTCTACGCTACCGGCAAAGATGCGAAACTGGGGGCCCTTGTCCGATGGGTTCTCCACCCGTGCGATGCGGGCTTTGACGTTGAGTGTGAGAGTGCGGATCGAGCCGGTGAAGCCATTTTCGGTTGAGGTGAAGGTGCCGATGGTAGCCATTGTCGTAATCCCTTTTTGTTGTTTCGGGCCGCTCCATTGCGGCCTCGATGGCAGTCGCAAAGGCCGGTGACGATCTGACCGCACCCAAAGGGCCGTAACAGCGTGAAGGGCGGAGCGAAGAGACTTTCTTGTTTCGCGAGGAATGGCGGCTCCGCCGTCAGGGGATGAAAGTCTCGTAGCCGCGTTGCGGGATAATGAGCGAGGCGAAGCCGATCTCCGGTCAGACCTGCCCCATCGAGCCCGCACATGGGCCAGGTTGATTGGGCAAAGGGAAACGGGAATCGCGGCTCTGCATATTACAATTGTCGACATCGGTTTCTGGCGCCGACGACGGCCAGCCATTTGGCATATTGGTTTGCACAATGCGAAGATGAGCCACGCTCGCCGGTGTTCAGCTCCTGACACTAATAGGTATCAGGGATCGCTCGTTGTCGCCTTCTCGAGGATGCGGCGAATTGACGAGTGGCCAGAGCCCTCGATCCTGTTCTCTTCGCGCTTCCACCGACTGGAGACGCCTACAAGTTGTGGCTTCATCCCCAACAACACCGAGCGGCCGCTTACCGGGAACCCCAAAATTGCGCCACCGCTTTTGCCGGTCGGCTTTCTTGCTTTGTTATGGCCTTTAACATCATTAAATGCCCCTTCTTTCCAATCGAACAATATCGAAACCTTGTCGCCCATCATCTCGCTGCCAAAATTCGAATACACTTCTATCGGCGTATGAAGCGCATTTTTCTCCGGGCGTTTGGTAGAAGACGCTGGATAGCCGACAACAGACCCATAAAACTTTCCTCCACTAAAGCCCCCCGTCGCAACAGTTGATTCTGACAGAGGCTTGATATGGGAAAGCATAGCCAAATCTTTGATGGAGAGGCGCATCGCAGCAAGATCGGAAGCCGCTTCGAGCCAGAAACCGCTATCAAGCCAGTGTGCTTCTCCGCCTTTTCCAAACACAAAGAGAGGGACATTGGCATTGTCGGTAAGCACGTGAGCTGCGGTCAACAGGATGGTCTCGCCTCTATACGAGACTAGAATGCCACTGCCCAGCAAGCATGGACGCAGATGGCTATCCTCACCGCAGATCGGAATCACAGCTCCTCTGAGCGCCTCGATCTCTCCATCCACGAATGCGCGCGACTGGGCATCGATCGGAAGCTTGACCTCCAGACTTACACTTCGGTCGTAAAACCGGGTAATCCATGGGAATTTTGGCATCAGGATTTCGCGCCTCGATTTGTCGTTGTCCCGTTAGCGGGATCTTTCGGTCTGGTCGCCTCGGCCGGCGGAGGGCGGTGCTGTTGCGCGGGATCACTCCCGACTTTCGATGGCACGGTTTCGACGGCCTTCTGTGAGACTATCTTTTTGCTGGCCTCATGGGCGCGAAAATCGACCAGCGTGGCATGGACCCTTGCAACGTTTACGATCAGCAAGCTGACCAAGATCGAACCGAACAGCGCGATACTGAGCGCGGCAGCTTCCATCAGCTTTGCGAGTGACGGGCTCGTCAGAGCTATCATCATTGCTGATAGGCGGACATAGAGGTAGACCGCCATCACGATGGCGGATAGCCCAAGCGACGCCAGGACGGTGTCCAGTTTGAAGGTTGCGATACTCCGTCCGCCTAGGAGCTCTCGGGCTCGGACGACACGTTCTGAAAGGGACGCGCGTCTGGGCAGTTTCCATCGTAATGGCCAGAGCTTGAAGCGTTTGACCACGCTACATATCCAGCCAAAAGCGCCCACATAAACCGCGAAGGCGATGCTACCGACTGAGCCCTCGAAAATGTTCTTCAAGTCAAGAGAATATAAAAAATTCAAAGTGCACTCCGATCAACATAAGTCCTTTCCCTCTTGATACATTCCCGGTTTATTTTCTCTTGCTGCACAACCGGCAAATCACGAGCGCGACGACGGACACCCACCGGACGCGCTTATTGCCGCGAGACTGAAGATGAAAGAGCGGAAAAAGCATCGCTGACTTAGGAAGGTCTCGCCTCATTCCATGCCTGCGGCAACACGTTCCTGTGTTTGCCAATTGAAACCGTCTTATGGAATGCGGCTCATTCAGGTGCCATATGAGGCACCGAAAGCCCCGCCTTGCGGGCGGGGCCTGGCGATCTCAGTCACGGTTCGGGCGGGACCAGATCAGCTGGTAGCCATCCTCACCTTCAACCGCCGTGAGCGTCGCGTAGATCGGAGCAGGGAGGCTCGGATCGTCGATCTTGACCGAGAGGTAGTCGCGGTCGCTCTCGCTGGAGCGCTTCTGCCAGGCCGCGCCGAGCTCTACGCTACCGGCAAAGATGCGAAACTGGGGGCCCTTGTCCGATGGGTTCTCCACCCGTGCGATGCGGGCTTTGACGTTGAGTGTGAGAGTGCGGATCGAGCCGGTGAAGCCATTTTCGGTTGAGGTGAAGGTGCCGATGGTAGCCATTGTCGTAATCCCTTTTTGTTGTTTCGGGCCGCTCCATTGCGGCCTCGATGGCAGTCGCAAAGGCCGGTGACGATCTGACCGCACCCAAAGGGCCGTAACAGCGTGAAGGGCGGAGCGAAGAGACTTTCTTGTTTCGCGAGGAATGGCGGCTCCGCCGTCAGGGGATGAAAGTCTCGTAGCCGCGTTGCGGGATAATGAGCGAGGCGAAGCCGATCTCCGGTCAGACCTGCCCCATCGAGCCCGCACATGTTGCGCCACATCGGTCGGAAAAGGGGATACGACATTGGCGATCAGCGCTGGTTTCAACGGAAGTGGAAAAGCCGCAGACTGCATCTCCCGGCCATGGAGGTCGCATTGTACACAGCCTCGTGGAGCCCTCGGGCAAACCACGCTTGCGAGCATAACGCGCCGTTATAGAGTTGCGCTGCGATTCTTCGCTTGGAGGAAAAATGCGTCAGCAGACAAAGTCGTTTATCGTCGAAATCAAGCAATCCCGGAAACCGAAGCCTAGTAATCAGAAGCCGTCGATCTGGGGAAACTTGGATATGCGGATCGACGATCCTGTTGCGCCTTCTGATGACGCTGCGGAGCCCGCCGCCACCGCGGTGACGACCGGCTCCTGACGGACGGATGTCATGCTGCAGCTTTCTTCTCCCCTTCACTCTGCAGCGAATGTAGGAATGCGACCGCGCGCTGCGCGTGAGCCGCAGCCTGAAAAATCGCTCGCTTGTCGTTTGCCAGCACATTCAGCCACGACTGCAGGTAGGACGCATGATCGGGACGTGGCTCGAGCTCAGGCGCGATGCCGAGATCGGCGCAAAGGAAGCAACTGCCGAGCTCGGCAATATATCCTGACAGTCAATCACCAAAGGCACCTGTGAGGATCCAAGCGGTCATTGACAACAGCTACGTCTCCAAGCCTTTTTACCGGATGATCAACATCGAAAAAGCTTGCCCTATCGTCAGCAGAACCACTGAACGGGGGCTGGAGGTCCTTGCCTTCATGCACCCTTCGGCGGGGAACCAGTTTGTGAAGGGGACGATTGAGAAGGGGGAGCAGCCTCGAAATGCGGCCGAACGTGAACTTCTCGAAGAGAGTGGCTTGGTCTGTCCGTGTGCCATGGAACCACTTGGCAGCCTACCTATAGGTCCGGACAGGACCCTCTGGCATTTCTTTGCATGGCATTCATCCGGACTTCCCGACAGGTGGCATCACGCTGCCGAGGACGATTTCGGCCACACGTTCGCGTTCTTCTGGCATCCGATAAAGTCACCGCTTAACGAAAATTGGCATCCGATCTTCCACGAAGCCTTCCAGTTCTTCGCTAGTCGTCTCCGTGCGCCATGACCGCTGCTGGCGCATCCCTGCCAAAACCTCTGGTCGGCCTGAAGCGACTTCCGGTGTCACGAAAATTGGATGGCCTGACGTAGGAGCGCGATGGTTTCCGACACCGATGGCCCTTTAATTGGCGGCGGATCAACTCGTTCGCAGAACTCTCGCCAGACGAATAATGTCAGCTCTGCGCCGTCAGTTGGCGTCTCCCCCGGACCGTCCGCGAACTGTTGGAGAACCCGGTAGCGATCATCTTTCCAGAAGAGATCTTCAACCCACTCATAGATTGGGATCGCGTGAAAATGGATCGGATACCCTGGGGAGTGCCCGTAACGGCCGATGTAGACCCGTCGGGCGCCGAGCGCATTCAGCGCACGCTGGACCTTTGCGAACACTGTCCCCATCAAGCCTAATGCTTCGGCAGACAGCTCGCTTAGATCATTCGTGGGTTTGGACGAAGCAATCATGAGGTAGCCAGGGAGCGCCGAATTGATGCGATGGTTCACCGACCAGCCAGAAGTCTGGGCGATATGATATTGCTGAGGAATGCCATGGTCTTTGCTCATATCCGCACTTTATCAGGCACAATTGCCGTCGCAATGACTGGGTTGGCGCAATGTGGCCGAGGTGGATGTCGCCTTGGCCTTGGTCCGAGACTGACGCGCATGCATCCAGTCGGCTGCCTGCTGCGCCTTGCTGGCGGCGGTGAAGATGGCCTTGGGGTCGTCCTTCAGGACCTTGAGCCACGAGGCAGCATAGGCGGCATGATCGGGGCGCGGATGGTGGGCGATGCCCAGATCGGCCAGGACGAGACCGCTGAGAATTTCCACCAGGCACTCTTCGGCGGCATAAGCAGCCGATCCAAAGCGCCCGGAAAGATCGCGGTCGAGCCTGTGCTTGGAGCCGCTGGCGTGCCCGCATTCATGGAGCCACACCCCATAAAATGACGCGGCGTCGTGGAACGAAGTGAACGGCGGCATGAACACGGTATCCGCCGACGGGCGGTAATAGGCTTCGGACCCGCCGAACTCAGTCTTGACGCCCAGGTTGGCGATGAAGGCTTCCGCATGGGCGAGACGTTCGGCCTCGGGCAGCGTGGGTGTTGCCGGACGCTCGTAGCCGTCGACCTGCGTGACGTTAAAGACGGAGAATGCACGGGCGAACATCCGGCGTTGCCCGTCATCGTCGTCCTGCCGAGAAACCTGGATCTCCCGCCACAGCACGACGGTCGTGGAGCGCTCTCCTTCACGCACCTGCGCGCCGGCATCCTGCCATTGCTTGTAGGTGCCCCAGAGGCCGTCTCCATATCCTGCGGCAAAGCCGGCGGCCCAGAGCGCCAGCGTGTTTATGCCGCGATAGCGCTTGCCGGATGAGACGTTGGTCGGACGCGCAATGCTGGTCCCGTGGTGGAACCAGGGCGCACGCCATTCGCCGGCACCTTGCTCGATTGCGGAAATGATCTCGGCCGTGACGCGGGAATAGACGTCGGCGCGCTGGGCAGAGGTAGATGTGCTGGACATTAGGGAATCTCCTCGGCCGGCGGCGCGAGCCTCTCTCGACCCTTCAACCGACCGCCCGACTCCGGCCTTCCTCTTCCTCTCCTGCCGCCCATTCGTGCGGCTGTTCCTCATTTTTTGTCTTGTCATGATTGTTGCTCCTTCTCCGCCGGGGCCTGTCCCGGCGTCGGAGCAGCGGATTGCGATGTTTCAGGCGTGGCCGTGCACTCGCAGAGCCGAAGCGCAAGCGGAGGACGGCGTCAGCCGTTGCGCGGATGCGTCGGGCATCGCGGGCTCCGAGCACGCCGGGCGGGCCACCGGCGCAAGCAGCACCCAACTCCCCTCAGGAACCGGGTGCGGATCGGGCGTCGCCTATGCCGGCGAGGACCGTGTTCGCCCGCTCAAGATCCTGCTGAAGGATGCTTCGTTGAAGCGTGGACAGCCGCTTCTCCTTCAGCAGGTCTGCGGCTTCCTGTGCGGACCGGGCCCATGCTGACCGGTGCCTCGAGGTGATGCAGGCATTTGGACAGTGGGTCGGCTGACAGAGTGCGGTTAGCGGCCCTTTGACACCGGTGACCTGCTTCAGGCAGACGGCCGTGCCGGGATCGAAGAAGCAATCGGCCAGTACGCCGACATGAAGGGTCCGCGCGAGGCTCGCGAGCATGGTGCGCAGTCGGGCGCGATCAGCGATCATGGCCGGAAGCGGCCCGAGATCATCCGATACGCTGTCGAGCGTCTTCGCGATCCGCGCCGCCGCTGGCCCCGACAGCCTGGCTCCGGCCTGCCGCTCGTCGAAATAGATCAACAGGTCATCGAGCTGGCCGAGGCTACGCTGGTTCTCGACTTCGGCCCGAAAGCCGGATCGGCTGGAGCCGGCATATCCCTCGAACGCCGCGACGGACGCATGCTTGTACTGGATCATGCCGGCGATGGTGCCGAACGGACGGTTGGCAATATGCCATGCGATCGTGCGTCTGAACTGCCGCGTCGTGATGCGCCATGGCTGTCCACCTGGCCCGTCCGGGATCGCTGGCGCGTCCGGCGTGCCGAACAGGTCGTTGAGGTGGTCACGGAAATGATTGAGTTGGCGGACGATCTCGGCGGAGAGGTGGTCCTTGCAAACAGGCCTTGCGATCAGAACGGGCCAGAGCGTCGTGAGGCCGCGGGCGGAAGCGACCCGAAAAGACAAGCGTTCCAGAACCTCGACAGCTCTGGCAACGGGCTCGATGGTGACCCATTCGGCAGGTTCACCCTGGGCAGACTTGCCCTTATAGGCGACGGATTGGACGCGATGGCGCATGATCACGCCGTCGTCGCTGCGCGTCAGAGAAACGCATCCACGCTGCATCGCTTGGACTTCGCAATCTCGCATGCCGGTCAGATAAGCACAGAGAATATAGGCCGCTGATTGCAGCATGCGCTCTTCCGCCGACAGGGTCTTGGCGTCGAAGCGAGACCGCCAGGGCTTGCCGGTCTCTGGGAGAATGGAGATGGGTGTATCCATGCCGCCAGTCTCGACACCGAGCTCGAGCACCGCAGCTCTGATCTGGCGTGGAGCGCCGTTCGTGAGTTGAATGTGCATCTTCGGCTCGGCCAGCGTGTCGATACCGATGTGCAGGTGAAGCAGGTGGGCGTTGACGGGTGGTGACAGCTCTCCTGTCTCGGGATGCCGGAGAAATATGCCGTTATGGGCAGTGCCCCAGACAGGCACCCCGCGACCTTCACTGCGCAGCCGCCCGAAATAGTCCTCAAGCCGCTTACGCTGCTGGCGCCGCCGGTCTTTACGTTCGAGAACGCTGTCCTGCTCGCTGAGTGAGGCGCAATGGGCTTCGAGGTTGTCCATTTCCTCGCGGGCTGCGAAGAAATCGGCGGCGAACTCGGTGACATACCGGATCGACCAGGCCAGCAACGGTGAGATGATTGCCTCGGGAATGCGCGGCGTCCGGTTCTCGCGGACGTGACGATAGCCCGCGACACGCGCTGGTGATCTTCCGGTCCAAGGTTGAAACCGCAGTCCTCCGGAGGGCAGATGGTCGCGATAGAGGAAGAGATCGGCAGGTACTTCCAGTAATTGCGCGACAATGACGGGCCGGCGGGCACGATCGGCACTGAGATGGCGGGCATAGCGGTCCAGAAGCGGCTGATCGACCCGGTGAAGATCGACAACACCGAGTTCATCACGCACGAAATCGAAGAAGCGCCGAGCTCGGTTGAACGCCTGCCGAACACTGCCAGGAGGAAGTATCTTGCGGTGACCCGGCAGATCGACGTTCAGCCGGGCATAGAGGAGTTCGCGCAACGCCTCGCGGACGCTCGTATCCTCGACAGACCCGAGATGCACGGTGACATGACAGCGACGGGCGCTCTCGCGAAACACGGCCGGGCCGAGATCCCAGCTCGGATCACTGTAGCGCGACAGAGCGCCCCGATCGAAACCAGGCTTCAGCGGAGCGGTCGCTAGAACCGGGCGCAGATCGTATTGCCGGGATGAAGCTGCTGGCGATAGTCCCGTCATTGGCCGGCCTCCGGCGGGAGATAGAGGGGATGCACTTCCGCCTCGCGACGGGCTGCGGCAACCACACTATCGGGGAATGCCGGCAGAACCTGCCCAGCAATGCGAGCATGGGCACGCCCAAACTTCATGGCCCAGTCCGCCGCTGAGAGACCCGCGCGCTGCTCTTCGATAAACCGTAGGAACGCAATGATCGCCGGCAGCTTGCGCGCGGTGATGACAGCGTTACGGCATTCGAGACAGCCCCAGAAGGGTTGCGGGCAAGACTCGCCTGGGTCTCCGAACGGGCTGCGGTCAAACCCGGAGCATGCCGCCAGCCAAACGTCCTGCTCGCCACTCAGGATACCGTCTCGGTTCTCGCGCCCTTCGGGCATCGCATCGCATTGCCGCCAGGAATCTTCCTCGGCAGGCGCCAGAACGATCGGAGCTGCAGCGGCCGCGACTTCTGAGAATGCCTCGGCAATGGTAGCTTCGTGTAGCGGTCGCAGCGAGGGGATATCCGCGTAGTGGCGAGCAGCGATCTCCGGCGTATGCCCGATGGCGAAGCGGGTCATGTGCCCCTCGGTCTTGAGATACCAGAGCGCCTTGTGGGTCTTGCGCAGCCTGGAAAGAACGAGACGAAGAGGTTCACCATTGTCATCGACGATCCCATGGCCTGCGGTCCATCGGTCGACAAGCTCATGTGGATGCTCGATACCCGCCCGGAGCTGCGTGGGCCCGGTGTAGTAGTAAAGCCAAAGGCAATTGCTCGGGACAAACTGCCTGGTTAAGGCCGTTGCCTCGATCAGCTTGCGGATCAAACCGCCCGGTGTTCCAATCCCGCCGTCGCGGACGCGAATGTGCTTGTGCTCGGCGCCGCGGGCACGGCGCTTGACATAGGCAATCTCGACGGTGCCAGGTCCAGGGTTCTGGAGACAATCGACCGTCAATGCCTTGCAGCACTCGATCTCGAGGCCAGTCTCCAATGACAGGAAGGTCAGTAGAGGCGGAATATCCATTGCGCGCAGATGGAAACGGGCGTGCAGATCCTCGGAAAGGGTCGATACCGGAAGACCGCGACGCAGCCTCATGAAATAGAGGCTCTTGAATGCACGGTCCCCACTGCTGAGCCTGCCGGAGGCGACGATCCGGGCATTAGCCTCATCGGTCACTCTGCGAAGTTTGGGATAGTTGTCGTCTTCATCGAGCGGCCTCCCGATCCGCCGGAATATCCTGGCGAGATCGCCACGGGCAGCGTCGCGAAGCTGCCGTGCAACGAACGGGCTATAGGCATCACGCGGTCGGGATCGTCCGGCCGATTGTGCGCTGGTGTAGCTCAACCGATGACGAACCCCTTCATCCAGAAGGCCAGGTTGGCCGGCGTCGATCGAGCGTAGAGCGAGGATGGCTTTGGCGAGAACAGTGTGTCGGTGGATCGGGGTCATCCCTCCAGCTTCTAGGAAATGCTCATATCCATCGAGATGGCCCGCACGCAGATCGGCGGGCGTCGTTACCGTCGAGTGCTCGCGCAGATATGCGAAAAACCGAAAGTACGCAGCGACATGCTGCTTGATGGTACTCCGCGCGCCGAGCGGACCCCCAAGCTCGGACTGCCGGCGTAGAGCCCCTGCGAAAGCGACGGCGACGGCTCGCGGACGCTCGCCGACAAGATCAACCTCGACGGTTCCGCCATAGCGCGCCTCGATGTTGAAGCGCAGGCCGAGCACCGGATCGCTGGCGTGTGGAGGAACAACGCCATCAGCTGGCGCAAAACGAACCGCAGTTCCCTTGCGTGGGCGCCCCCTCACAGCGTGGCCTCCGAGGGGAGCAGTCCCAGGAGCTCTTCGACAGCCGCATCGACGGTATCAGCGCGCGTCGCGATGTGGTCCAGGTAAATATATGTTGTCGCCAGGCTGGCATGGCCCAGAAGCCGTTGCACCTGCTGGAGAGGATCACCAAGAACTTGCCGATATCCCTCCATCGGCCCGGCAGGCAAGGCAGCATCGCGGAGGCGGTGCTGGATGAGCATCGCCAGCATGTGAACGGCGAAGGTGTGACGGAGTTGGTGCGGGCTGATGCTGATATCGAAACCGAAGGATCTGCACCGGCTGGAGGCACGGGCGAAAGCGACTTCCCAGGAGTTCGGCTGCACCGGCAAGCCGATCTCCGAAAGCCATAATATCGCCGGTTCGCCCGGTGTGCCGTCGCTGTCGCAGACAATGATCCTACCGCGCTCCTCGGGGTCTAGCAGGTCGAGTGCGATATCGCCGCCATCAAGCAACCGCAGCCGGGCAGCATGCCGATCCCGATGAACGAAGATCGGCCGGTCGATCGATTGCCACGCAGAGCGTTGCTGGAACTTCGTGACGGCATGGGCACGTTCGACATCGACATAGGCACGTACCTGTTCTAGCAGTCGAGCGGGAACAAGAATCTGGCGGCCGCGATCGCCCTTCGTCTGGGCGTCCGGCAAATCCAGCCAGACCTGACGGCCGGCACGGTGATCGGCGAAGACGAGATCGGAGGTGAAGAGAGACGACGCTTCTTCCAGCCGAAGCCCTGTAGTCACTAGGAGATCGGAGAACAGCGCATTGCGGATACCGTTGCGATCTCGGGCGCCAGGGCGTGTGTGGCCGTCAGGCAAAAGCGTTTTGAGGCCGACATCCCGAAACCGCCGATAGTCATCGAGCGTGACGAAACTGACCGCTGCCCTGCGCGCGGCGGGCTCATAGGCATCGTTCCGCGCTGCCACCTGTGACCGCCGCCCAGCGTGCCTCCGCCTCCAGACCGAGCGATGTGTGAAGGGTGCTTCCGCGATCAGTTCTTCCTGCACACCCCAGCGATATAGCCGGTCAAGGCAGGCGACGGCGCGGTTCCACGAGGCAGCGGAGATGCGTTGTCCGGCGTCGGCGCGGCGCCGGACGCGATAATAGGCAAGGACATCATGCCGGTCGGCCTGCCATATCGTCTTCGCGCAGGCTTCCGAAAGAAAACGAGCCCAGACGAGAACGTCGTAGCCATAGGCACGAAGGGAATGGCGGGAGCGAACACCGTTGAGAGGGAGGTCGCGGAAAAAGCGATCCAGATCAGGATCGTATAGCGCCCCGTCGCGGAGAATCATCGGGACATGCGCGTCCAGACCGTCCGCCGATCTTCGCTCCTGAACGGTAATGCTTGAAGCTGCTACACTGTCCACAAGTTGTTCAACCTTCCCCCGGACCCCCATCCGGGGAGCCCAGCATCAACGAAGGAGTTCAACTTGCCCGGCACTCTCCAGGCCGGCCTCCGCCAGCTATTTGGGAGCGCTGCGTCCGGCCTGGAAAGCGCCTCCGTCAGCGTGTGCATCAACCAAAGCATGAAACAAAGAGTCGGTGCAGACTGTCAAGATAAGGCGACGAGCTCTTCACGGGCTCGTTCCGTCCGGTCCTTTGCATAGCGTGACAGGTCACGCCCAACTCGATTTTCTGCCGCAGTCCAGTGCGTTGCCTCATGGCTGAGGACGGCCGCGTATCCTGCCGCATCGCGAAACGCCTCGAATGGCGGCATCTGGATGTAGTCCATGACGGGTGAATAGTAGGCCTGATTGCCGCCGTGGCGGATGACCGCGCCGGTCGCTTTGAAGAAGCGATCGGCGCTCTCGATGCGCTCGACAGGATCTTGCACCTTGGCCGGCGGGGCATAATAGGTGTCGGGAAGACCATCGATCTGCTCGAGTAGGGTAGGCTGGCGGCGCCTCAATGAGGACGCGGCTCAGCCCCCCTCCGAACCGGACTTGCACCTTTCAGCGCAT